>JBBIOB010000001.1:0-166734 GCA_037443565.1 Armatimonadota bacterium
CATCAGCACCTCCTTCACCAGCGCCAGCCCCTGATAGAGCGCCACCCCCACCCCCATCTTTGCTATGCGCAGGGGAGACCCGTAGATGGGGATCATGAACTGCTGCGGTGCCACCAGGTGTGGAGCTACCCGCCGCAGCACCGCGCGCTCCGCCAGCCCCTCGGCGACCAGCCGGAGGTGCCCCTCCGCCAGGTAGCGCAGGCCCCCGTGGACCATCCGGCCGGTGCGGCTGCTGGTGCCGCTCGCGAAGTCCTCGCGCTCGACGAGCGCGGTCTTCCACCCGCGCAGCGCGGCGTCCCGGGCCGCGCCGACGCCGGTGACGCCGCCGCCGATTACCAGCACGTCCCAGGTGGTGCGGCCGAGGCGATCGAGGTTGTCGCGGCGGGTCGCGATTGAGAACTCGTCTCCGGCCATGATCTCAGGGTACGAGCTTGCCCGGATTCATGATGCCGTCGGGATCGAGCACGGCCTTCATCGCCCGGACCGTCTGCACCCCATACTCGCCGTGCTCCCGGCGCATCCAGGCCCGGTGCACGGTGCCGACGCCGTGGTGGTGGCTGAGCGTGCCGCCCCCGGCCATGATCGCGTCGGTGGCCGCGCGCTTGGCCGCCTCCCACTGCTCGATCTCGCGCCCGGGGACCTGTCGGACCAGGAAGGTGAAATAGAGCGACGCGCCGGTGGCGTACGCGTGGGAGAGGTGACAGAGGACGAGCGCCTGGCGTCCGTCGACGGCGAGCGCCGCATGCAGCGCGGCGGACACAGCCCGGTGCAGCGAGGGCAGGCGATCCCACACGGCGGCGGTCTCGAGCGTGTCCACCAGGATGCCGGCGTCGAGCATCTCATCGCGCAGGTAAGGCAGTTCGAAGCGCTCCCGGTACCACGCGCGGGCCGGGCCAGGTCCCAGCGGAAAGGCGCCCCACCGCCGCAACACCCGACGCAGGTCCTTCGATGCCCGCGCGGTGGTCTCGGGCTGTCCTTCGATGCCGATGATCGCCAGACACCTCCGCCCGGCCTCGAACCCACGGGCCCGGACGACACGCATCCCGACCGCCTCCGCCCGGGCCGACCAGCCGGCCCGGCGTTCGCGCATGGCCAGGGAGGCCTCGGTCTCGCCCGCATCGGAGAGCCGGACGATCGTGGGAACCGGCCCGTGCTGCATCATCGCGCGCACCGCGGACACGCCGTCCTCGAAGGCGCGAAAGAGCCAGGCCCGATAGTCTCGCACCGCGGGGACCGGCCGCAGGCGCAGCGTCGCCTGCGTGATGATGCCCAGCGCACCTTCGGAGCCGATGAGGAGCGCATTCAGATCCGGCCCGCTGGAGCTGGCCGGGACCATCCGCGTCGCGATGACCCCGCGGGGCGTGATCAGGCGCAGGGCCACGACCATCGCCTCGATCTTGCCGTACCCGGTCGAGGCATATCCCGCGGACCGGGTGGCGATCCAGCCGCCCAGCGTGGAGAACTCAAACGACTGAGGGAAATGGCCCAGCGTCAGACCGTGCGCGCCGAGCGCGGCTTCGAGGTCCGGGCCCAGGATACCGGCCTCCGCGGTCGCCGTCAGGTTGACCGGATCGACGCCGAGGACCCGATTCATCCGCCGTAGATCGATGGCCAACACCAAGCCGGTGCCGCCGGGCGGCTCAACGCCGCCCACCACGCTGGTCCCGCCCCCGAACGGGATGACGGCGATCCCCTCGCTGGCAGCGATGCGCAGCAACCGTGCGAGGGCTTCCTCGGAGCCCGGGTGCGCCACCGCGTCCGGCGGGTTCGGCACCTCGCCCCGCCGGAGCCGCACCAGGTCCTGATAGCCCAGGCCGTAGGCGTGGGTCATCCGCTCGTCATGGGCCGTCGAGACGGAATCCGGTCCCACGGCCTCGGCCAGCACCTGGAGGGCGCGGGCGGTGAGGCGAGAAGGCCGGAGACGGATCGCGTCCAGCCCGGGAACGGGTGTAGAGACCTGGCGGGGACCGATCCGTTCGGTGAGGAACGGCCAGAATCCGGGCCGGTGCTCGAGCGGGTACGACTTCGAGGGGTCCCCCCAGCCCCACCACTTCATCCGCGCGGGCGCGGCGGCGTCCATCTCAGGGATCCTCTGGCACTACTACGCCATCCGCGCCGGCATCCCCTGTGTGACGCTCGGCCGTACGCACGGAGATCCGGGGCGCTTGCACTCTATACCCCCCGCGTCCTATGATGCACTTAGCGGTGTATCGTGAGGTGTATTCGTAGATGCCTCGCATGATGGTGCAACTGGACGACCGTCTCCTCGAGGAGGCCAAGCGGCTGACAGGCGCGCGCACGAAGCGGGCCGCCATCGAAACCGCCCTGGTAGAGCTCATCCGACGGCGCAAGGCGGCCGAGCTCGCGACCCTCGCCGGCAGGATTCCCATCCGATTGACGCGGCGCGCGCTGCGGGCCATGCGGGAAGGCCGCTGACGTGGCTGCACTCGTCGACACGTCCGCATGGATCGAGTTCTTCAATCCCAAAGGCGACTCCGGGGTGAAGCAGGCCCTCCGGATGGCGCTCGGGGAAGGTGTCGTGGTCACCATCGCCCCGGTGCTCGTGGAGTTGCTCGTTGGATTGAACCCTGCGCGTTCGCTCGATGCGCAGGCCATCCAGCGCCTGCGGGCCCTGGAGGCCGTCCCGATCGACTGGGACGTCTGTGAGCGCGCCGGGGTCCTCGGCCGGGCGCTTGCGCGGCGGGGGGAGCGCGCTCCGACCGTAGATCTCATGATCGCCGCGGCGGCCGCTTCCGGTGGGCACGATGTGTGGCATGTGGGCGACCGACACTTCGCGGCCATTGAGCGGGCCGGCGGGCCCCAGCACCGCGACCTGAGCGCGGGCTCCTTCGCGCGCTGAGCGAGACCGCAGCCTCAAGCAGCACCTCCTGTCTCGGGCACCCGTTTCGGCTACCGGGCCTCCCGGCCCTGGCACGACCCCACGAATGCGCGATCCTCACCGCCTCGCTGGTCTCGGCCGACCGGTCGCTGGAGGAGGCGGCGGCCGACCTGGGCGCGCCGCCGCTGGGCACGTTCTGGAAGATCACGCTCCCGCAGATCCGGACCGGGTTGGCCGTCAGCGGGTTCTTCGCGCCGGCAACTAGGCAGGTCTGGACGCCGGCGACTGTCACCCCTGCGTGCGGGGCTGCGACTTCAGTTGCTCGATCTCCCGGAAGAAGTCGATCTCTCCAGGAAAGCTCCGGGCATACGATAGGCGAGTTCATCTCGCCCTGTTCGAGCCCCGCACGAGCCCCGTTCGAGCCATCGGGGGAGACTCTACGTCGCGCGTAGATCGTAGTCGCTGCGACTACCGACTACGTCTCTTCCCCACCTTCTATAATATATCGTCCATATCGTCCGCTGAGTTTGGTTCTTCCGGACGGCCTGGGGCCACGACCGCCATCTTGGGGCGGCGCGGGAGACCAGCATGGTGGAGGCGATCCACGCGGCCGCGCGCTACGCGCGCCCGTGGAAGGCCGCGTCGGCGGCGGGTCTCAGCGTCCCGAGGGATCGATGACCTTGAGCGTGGCGAAGTATCGGCGGTAGAAGCCGCGGTCGCGCGTGAGCAGCGCATCGGCCTGCAGCGACGCGTGGGCCCCGACCAGGAAGTCCGCGACCACGCGTGCCCGTGCTGCACGCACCGCCTGCCGGCTCTGGCGCCACAATCGGCCTGCCTGCACAGCCGCCTCGGGCGAGAGGGGGTCGAACTGCACGCCCAGCAGGCCGAGGGCCTCCTGGAAGGATTCATCCGTGGGGAAGTGGGCCCGGACTTCCGCCCACGCGATCTCGCACGCGGCCAGCGCGCCGGCGTCGTAGGCGGCCTTGAGCGCCTGGCGGGATGGCTCTCCGAACGTTGGATCACCGCCCAACACGTCCAGCAGCACGGACGAGTCGACGGCCGTCTTCACGGCCGCCGCGGCCTGGGCCCGCGCATCTCGTCCAGCAGGATATCGGTGGGCCTGCGCAGCTTGAGCAGCCCGTACACGCGATCCACCGGATGCCCGCCGGGGCCGCCCTTCCGCATCAGGACCCCGTTGTCGCGGATCTCGAAGGTCACGACGGTGCCCGGCCGCAATCCCAGCCGGCTGCGGACCTCGACGGGAACCGTCACCTGCCCCTTGGAGGAGATGGTGCTCTTCATACTTGGAAGGTAAAGAGCTTTACGTCCAAAGTCAAGAAGCGTCAGAGTCCTCGACGTGGCGGCGCGTAGGACCTACAAGCGTTGCGCCCTATCGGCTGCCAGTCCAAGGGCTGGGCATACGCGTAACGGCTACCCGACAAGCGGTAGCGGATCCAAGACGAAGCCCGGGAGAACCGGGTCGAGCAGCACGAGTCTGGGCGACTCGAACGCCTCCACGTCGCGGCCCGGCCGGTAGACCTCGACGACCTGACCGTGCGGATCGATCAACACGGCCAGCCGCGCTCCATTGGCCAGGTAGGCCCGCATCTTGGCCCGCAGTCGCGCCAGGGTGTCGGACTTCGAGGCAATCTCGAACACCGCATCGGGGCACAGGGGGGCGTAGCTGTCCTGCTGCTCTGGCGTCAGGGCTTCCCAGCGCTCCTGAGGCATCCACGAGGCGTCGGGTGAGAGCAGCGAGCCGTCCGGCAGATGGAAGCCCGCCGACGAGTCAAAGACCACTCCACCCGCCCGCTCGGCCCAGCGGCCGAGCTGCAGCGCCAGCGCAGCCCCGCGCCGCCCGGACCTGCTGCCGGCGGGCGTCACGATCAGCTCACCCTCGGCGCTGCGCTCGAATTGGAGCCCCGGGTTACGCCTCGACAACTCGAGGATCTCGTCGTCGTCTGGCGGTGCGGCCAGCCTGAGATTGATGGCCACGGCTCATCCCCCCGCGTCGCGCGCCCCGATTGTAGCATGTCCATCTCCGCCGTTCGTCCCGCCCGACCCTTCTATCGGGCAGGCGAGGGGCTTCGTTCGGGGGGCACCCCCGCGTCTGGATAGATCGTTGAACATGGCCGGAGGGCTCGGCTATAGTAAACGCGACGTTGAACACCGAGGGCTACAGCACGCCATGATGAACACAGCCGACATCAAGCCAACCCGCGCCGGGCACTACGTCCACCAGTCCACCGGGTACCGGGCATTCCTTCCGGCTCCCCTGCCCCCAGAGCCCCCGCTCGACCTCGGTGACCCCCTCCGCGGGCTCCTGTCCGACGCCGACTACGCCCTGGGACGCCTGGACGGCGCCGTGCTGACCCTGCCCAACCCCGACCTTTTCGTCTTCATGTCCATGCGCAAGGAAGCCGTGCTCTCCAGCCAGATCGAGGGCACGCAGAGCTCCCTGCAGAACCTGCTCGCCGCCGAGGCCCGGCTCCACGACCCCGACGCGCCGGCCGACGTGGGCGAGGTGGTCAACTACGTGCGGGCCATGAACCACGGCTTCCAGCGGCTGGGCACACTGGCGGTCTCGGTGGGGTTGATCCGCGAGATTCACGCCGCGCTGATGGAGGGCGTCCGGGGCGGGGCGTTGGCGCCCGGCGAGCTGCGCACCACCCAGAACTGGATCGGGCCGGCAGGGTCGACACTGGGGGAAGCGACGTTCGTTCCCCCGCCGCCCGACGTCGTGCCCCAGGCGCTCGGCGACCTGGGGCGCTTCCTGGACCGGGACGACGACCTTCCCGTGCTGGTGAAGGTCGGCCTGGCCCATGCGCAGTTCGAGACCATCCACCCGTTCCTCGACGGCAACGGGCGGGTGGGGCGGCTCCTGGTCACGCTGCTATTGACCGAGCGCGGCAAGCTCGCGCGTCCCGTGCTCTACCTGTCCCACTACTTCAGGCGCCACCGCGCCGAGTACTACCAGCGCCTGCAGGCCGTGCGCGACGCCGGCGACTGGGAGGGCTGGCTCGCCTTCTTCCTGACCGGCGTGGTCGAGGTCAGCCGCGAAGCCACGCGGACCGCCGCCGCCATTCTGCGCATGCGCGAGGACTTCCGGAACCGGATTACCGAACGGCTCGGCCGCGCCGCCGCCAACGGCCATCGCATCATGGACCGCCTCTTCGACCACCCCATCGTGACGGTCGCGACCGTCCGCGGCTGGCTCGGGATCACCGCCGCCGGCGCGAACAACCTCGTGACCCGCCTCGTTCAGGCCGGCGTCCTGCGCGAGATCACCGGCTACGCCCGCAACCGCCGCTTCCGCTTCGATCCGTACCTCAGGCTGTTCGAGGAAGGGCAGGGGGCGGCAGGGGAGTGAGGGGAATCGCCCCGGACTGGCACGAGCACGCCCTTCACCGCCCAAACCCCAGGAGACCGAGAGCCTCCGAGAGGGCCACGATCCGCACCCCTCTCAGAGTGTGGCCAAACAGGGGACCGAAGTGCGTGCGATCGCCGGTGACCAGGCTGTCCGCCTCCGCCTGCACGGCCGCGGCCAGAATCGGTGCGTCCTGGTCAGGAAGACCCAGGTCTCGCGCCCACTGCGCAACCTTGGGCGGCGCCTCGGTCACCAGGGTCACGGCGTCCAGGACGGAAGGCAAGCGATCCTCGCGATCCGGGTAGCGCAACGCCAGGTTTCGGCGAGCCTCCTCGATCGCGTGGGGCGACGACAGCAGGACACACACCTGGCTGCGCGCGAGCTCAATCAGCGCGGCCGCCCGTCCTGCCGGACTGACGCATGCCGAAAAGAGGACGTTTGCGTCGAGAAACAGCCGCGGCCTCAAGACGGCCGGCGGGTCCGTTTGCGGACCCAGGTGGCCTCCCGGGCTGTCATGCGGTCTTCGTTCTGGAATTCACGGAGGCGCCGGTTGCTGTAGATCTCGACCGGATACACGCCCGCCGGACGAAGCAGAATCCCACCGTCCGGCGTCGTATCGACCACCATCAGCGTATCGCCCTCCAACCCAAGCCTCCGCAGGATGGCCCTGGGGATCGAGAGCTGGCCTTTCTTTCCCAGGCGCACGGTCTCCACACACCTCACGCTACCACACTTGCCGGAATCCGGCAAGCCGGAAACCGGACACCTCTACGCCTATCCGACGATCGGCCCCGGATCCAGGACGAACCCCGGCAGGACCGGGGAGAGCGGCAACGGCGTGGAGGACTCGAACACCTCGACGTCGCGATCCGGCCGAGAGACCTCGACGGCCCCGCGCTCGGGATCGATCAGCACGGCCAGCCGCGCGCCGTTGGCCAGATAGGCCCGCATCTTGTCCCTAAGCCGCGTCAGGGCGTCGGACTTCGAGGCGATCTCGAACACGGCATCGGGGCACAGCGGGGCGAAGCCGTCCTGCTGCTCAGGCGTCAGCGCTTCCCAGCGCTCGCGGCGAACCCACGCGGCGTCGGGGACGAGGAGGGCGCCATCAGGCAGCCGAAAGCCGGTTGCTGAGCTGAACGCGATCCCCGTCCCCTCGGCCCTGGCCCAGAAGACCAGTTGGGCGATCAGTTCGGCCTCGGATCGTCCGGAGCGCCCGCCTGTCGGTGTCACGACGAGTTCGCCGCCGGCCGTGCGCTCGAACTGATAGCCCGGATTGCCGGCCGACAGCGCGCGGATCTCCTCGTCCGTCGGCGGTGCGGCCAGCCTGAGACTGATGGCCACGTCTCATCCCCCCGCGTCGCGCGCCCAGATTGTACCATGCGCCTGCCCCCTGCCCGTTCCACCCAATCGTCTTATCGGCAGAACAGGGGGCGTCGTACGGGGGGAGTTGCACCACCCGGCTTGGGATGGCGCAATAGGGAGAGGATGTCCCAGGCCTTCCCGAGAACGGAATTTCGCTTGGTGCCGTCGCGCCGACATGAGTCTCGGTGACCGTGGCTGTCTCGTGTCGGCCGAGGGCGGTGAACCGTGAACGGGCTTCACATGGACACAGCGCCGCTCGATCGTGATCCCAAACTCGCCGAGGTTGTCCGACGGCTGGTGGACGCGTACCAGCCCGCGTGCATCTACCTGTTCGGCTCTCTTGCCCGCGGCGAAGCCGGGCCCGACAGCGATTACGACCTGCTCATCGTCGTGCCGGACGACGCGCCGGCAGAGCGAAGGCGAAGCCGGCTGGCGTACGAGGCACTCCTGGGCACAGGTGTGGCGGCCGACGTTCTTGACCCTGCCCGACACTAAAGCTCAAGCGAACAGGCCGGCACAGGTCTCAGGTGACAGTGGAGCCTGGAGGGACCGCTTGGCAAGACCGCGCTCGCCACTGAGGGAACAACCCCTGCGCGTCGCCGGCCAGTCGGGCGACGAGGCGATTCAACGCCTACTCGTGGACGAGAGCACTACGTTCATGGCGTGGTTCACGTTTGCACTCGCCCTCGTGGTCCTTGAATGGGCGCGGTGGTTCCTGAAGACTCCACCCGCGCCCTGGGTCATGACGGCGGTCGCGGCGCTCATCCTCGGCTACTCCATCTATCGCCTGGCACGATTCAGGAAGCAACTCAGCGCCCTGCGCCTCGGCAGGGACGGCGAGCGGGCGGTCGCGGAGTCCCTGGATGAATTGAAGGCGGCCGGCGCCGTTGTCTTCCATGACATCCAGGCCCCGAACTTCAACATCGACCACGTCGTCCTCTCCCGCCACGGGATCTTCGCCATCGAAACCAAGACCTTTTCCAAGGCGCCGCGCGCCGAGGCCACCTACGACGGCAAGACCCTCTTGGTGAACGGGCGGACTCCCCAGCGCGACCCAATCTTGCAGGTGGAGGCGTGTGCCGACTGGGTGCGGAAGACCCTGGAAGCGATGACTGCCAAGCACTATCCCGTCCGTCCTGTCGTCGTCCTCCCGGGCTGGTTCGTCAGGCTAGGAAGCGACGCGCGTCGCCATCGGACCTGGGTCCTCAACCCCAAGATGCTGCCGGGTTACGTGAAGCACGAGCCGATCACACTGCCGGAGGAGGACGTGAAACTGGCCGTCTACTGCCTGGCGCGGCACATCCGGATGGATCGGGCCGCAGGGTCCTGACGGGATGCGCGATGTTGACCGGTCCACGTGGCGAACCTCTGGCGGACTGCTCACTCAGCACCGCGTTGGGAGGGGGGCATGGCTGAGATAACGGTTCGCCGCCGTGGTGAGCTGGTCCGCGGTGTGTTCCAACTGCTGCTCGATCGACCGGACGGTCTTCCCGCGAAAGACGTGCTGGAACGACTCCGGCCGGTGGTCCCTCCAACGCCGTTCGAGGACAGCGAGTACCCGAACCGGCCGGGTGTCGCGGGGCGGGCCGCCTTTGAGCGCTACCGGGATCCCGAGCAGTTCGAACGCGAGGCACGGCGCCTGTACCGTCAGTGGGCAGAGGCGCAACCCTCTGAGGCAGAGGAAGAAGATGCCTCAGCACCCTGTACGGCTGTGGCAACCCTGGAGGAAGCCGAGGAGACGGCGTGGCAGGAAATCCAAGACTACCTGATGGGCCTCGCTCCTTCGGACTTCCAGGACCTCGTCACCGCGCTGCTGCGGGGAATGGGCTACCACGTTGCCTGGGTCGCGCCTCCAGGCCCCGACGGCGGAATGGACATTGTCGCCTTTCCCGGCCCCCTCGGCACTGGACGGCCACGCTTGAAGGTCCAGGTGAAGCGCAGGCAGGACAGGATAGCTGTGGACGGTCTCCGTTCCTTCTTGGCCCTACTCGGTGATCAAGACGTAGGACTGTTCGTCGCGACGGGAGGATTCACGAAGGAAGCCGAAGCCGAGGCACGCCGTCAGGAGCGACGGCAAATCACCCTCCTCGACCTCAAGCGGCTTTTCGACTTGTGGGTGGAGTACCGTGATCGCATCCCTGAGCAAGGTCGCCAGATGCTGCCACTCAAGCCGGTGTACTACCTGGCCCCCAAGGAGTGAACGCGCAGTGGGGTCCGCAAGGTGTTGCCCAAGGAAGCGCTCAGGGATTGATCCTGCGAGAGGCAGTGCCGGTGTGAGAGACCCGAGGGAACGCTTGCGCGACATCCTTGAGGCCATCGCCGTCGTCGAGCGCCTGCTGGCGACGCTCAACGGGAGACCGTGAACGCCTTCGTCGCCGTGACCGACAGGGAGTGGTTCGAGCAGCTCCGGCTCGCCGGCACGCTCGACGAAGTGAACTTCTGGCAGCCCAGCGCTGGCGGTGTCTTCCGTTCTCTGGCACCCGGCGAACTGTTCCTGTTCAAGCTCCACAGCCCGGACCACTACATCGTGGGCGGAGGCTTCTTCTCACACTGGACCCGCTTGAGGATCAGCCTGGCCTGGGAGGCCTTCGAGATCAAGAACGGGGCCGGGAGCCTGGTGGAGATGCGCCAGCGGGTCGAGCGCTACAGGCGCATCAAGCCGTCACCCCACGAGGACTACGAGATCGGCTGCGTCCTGCTCCAGCAGCCGTTCTTCTTTCCACGCGACGACTGGCTCGAGGTGCCCGCGTGGCACCAGAACATCGTCCGGGGCAAGGCCTACGATCTCACAACAGAGCCGGGAAGGTCCTTGTGGCATGAGGTCACTTCGCGATTGCGGGCCAGACCACTCACGCAGGAAGCCGTTGGTGAGCCCCCTGTGCCTTCCGAGCGCTACGGAGAGCCGGTCCTGGTCCGCCCGCGCCTGGGCCAGGGCTCGTTCAAGGTCATGGTCACCGACGCCTACCGCCGCCGGTGCGCCGTCACCGGCGAGAAGGCCCTGCCGGTGCTCCAGGCCGCCCACATCCGCCCCTACGGCAGGGGCGGCGAGCACCGCCTCGACAGCGGGCTGCTCCTGCGCAGCGACCTGCACATCCTGTTCGACCGCGGTTACGTCACGGTGACTGCGGATGGCTTGGAGAGCGACAAGTTTCAATTCCAACGGGGCGAGATTCTCTTCGGGAAGCTTCGGCCGTATTTCCACAAGGTCGGGGTCGCGCCGGTCCACGGTGTTTGCTCCACCGACATCGTAGTCGTCGCTCCGAGGAACAGGCCGTGGTTCGGGTTCGTGCTCGGGCATGTGTCCAGCATGGAGTTCGTCGAGTACACGGATGCCACCTCGACCGGAACGAAGATGCCTCGGACAAGCTGGGCCGACATGGCACGCTACGAACTCGCTTTGCCGCCGGAACCCGTCGCGGCAGCGTTCACCGCGCTGGTCGAGCCTTCGGTCGATCGGATCATCGCCGGCATCCAGGAGTCCCGAACCTTGGCCGCGCTTCGCGACGCGCTGCTGCAGAAGCTCGTCTCCGGTGAGCTGCGGGTAAGGGATGCTGAGCGATTTGCCGCGGAGGTGACGTCGTGAGTAACGCTTGGTACGTGCATGATGGCCGGATTCCATGACTCCGCGATGACCGCGCGGAGGGCGTCACCCAGCGGCGGCGAGATCGTCGTCTACGAAACCCCCGACGGTGAGATCCGTGTCGATGTGCGGCTGGAGCGGGAGACGGTCTGGCTGTCGCTGACCCAGATGGCGGACCTGTTTGGTAGGGACAAGTCCGTCATATCAAGACACTTGAGGAATGTCTTCACCTCCGGAGAGCTGGAGCGGGAGGCAACCGTTGCAAGAAATGCAACGGTTCAATTTGAGGGTGGACGCCAGGTCGTCCGCGAGATCGAGTTCTTCAACCTCGACGCCATCCTGTCGGTAGGGTACCGGGTCAACTCGAAGCGCGGTACCCAGTTCCGCATCTGGGCCACCCGGACGCTGCGGGAGCACCTGTTACGGGGCTACTCCCTGAACGAGCGGCGGCTTCGGGAGCGTGGCCTGGCCGAGATCGAGCAGGCGGTCGGGCTGCTCGCCCGCACGCTGACGGCCCACGCCCTGGTCACAGACGAGGGCCGCGCCGTGCTCGACGTGGTCCGGAAGTACACCCGCACGTGGCGTCTGCTTTTCGAGTACGACGAGGAGCGGCTGTCCGGGGCGCCGGAGAGGCCGGTCGCCCCGATCGCGCCGCTCTCGCTGGAAGACGCGCGGACCGCGGCCGAGAGGCTACGTCAGGATCTGGCGGCCCGCGGTGAGGTGGGGGAGCTCTTCGGCCGGGAGCGGGACGGCGGCCTGGCGGCGATCCTTGGAGCCATCGAGCAGACCTCCGGGTGCAGCGACTGCTTGTAGACGGCGTGGATGTCGAGTTCCGGTCGGCAGGGGGTGACATTCGGGGCGCGCAGGTGGCTGTGGTTGACTTCGAAAACCTCGCGGACAACGACTGGTTGGCGGTCAACCAGTTCAGCGTCATCGAGAACAAGCACAGCCGCCGGCCTGACGTGGTGCTGTTCGTGAACGGCCTGCCGCTGGCCGTGCTGGAGCTCAAGAACGCGGCCGATGAGGATGCGACGATCTGGACCGCCTTCCAGCAGATCCAGACCTACAAAGCGGAAATCCCGATACTCTTCGCGCCAAACGCCGTGCTTGTCGTCTCCGATGGGATCGAGGCGCGGGTCGGTACTCTCACCGCCGGGCGCGAGTGGTTCAAGCCGTGGCGGACGATCGGTGGCGAGGGGTTGGCTGATTCCGGTCTGCCTGAGCTGCAGGTGGTGATCGAGGGAATCTTCACCCCACGACGCTTCCTCGATCTTGTGCGCGACTTCATCGTCTTCGAGGGCGAGGGCGGTGGGCGCCTTGCCAAGAAGATGGCGGGCTACCATCAGTTTCACGCGGTACAGGTGGCGGTAGGGGAGACGCTCCGGGCTGCGCGGCTACGGGAGGTGGCCCAGCGTGCGGCAGAGGAGCGCGCTCGGTATGCGGCGGGCGGACGGCCTGGCGGCAAGCCGGGCGACCGCCGCGTGGGCGTGGTCTGGCACACCCAGGGCTCGGGCAAGAGCTTGACCATGGCGTTCTATGCCGGCCGGATCATCCGCGAGCCGGCCATGGAGAACCCGACCATCGTCGTGCTCACGGACCGTAACGACCTCGACGACCAGCTCTTCGGCACCTTCTCACGCTGCCAGGACCTGCTGCGCCAGCCGCCGGTGCAGGCCGAGAGCCGCGCGCACCTGCGCGAGCTCCTGTCGGTGGCTGCGGGGGGCGTGGTGTTCACCACGATCCACAAGTTCTTTCCCGAAGAGAAGGGCGACCGGCACCCTGTGCTGTCCGACCGCCGCAATATCGTGGTCATCGCAGACGAGGCCCACCGGAGCCAGTACGACTTCATCGACGGGTTCGCCCGGCACATGAGGGACGCGCTGCCCAACGCTTCCTTCATCGCCTTCACCGGCACGCCGCTTGAGTTGACCGACCGCAACACCCGTGCCGTCTTTGGGGACTACATCAGCATCTACGACGTCCAGCGGGCGGTCGAGGACAAAGCCACGGTGCCGATCTACTACGAAAGCCGGCTGGCCAGGCTGGACCTGGACGAGCGTGAGCGGCCACGGATCGACCCCGAGTTCGAGGAAGTCACCGAGGGCGAGGAGGTCGAGCGGAAGGAGCGCCTCAAGACGAAGTGGGCGCAACTTGAGGCGGTCGTCGGCGCCGAGAAGCGGCTGCGGCTCGTCGCCCAGGACATTGTCGACCACTTCGAGCGGCGGCTCGAGGCCATGGACGGCAAGGCCATGGTGGTCTGCATGAGCCGCCGCATCTGCGTGGACCTCTACCGCGAGATCACCCGGCTTCGCCCGGACTGGCGCCACGACGATGACGAGAGCGGCCAGGTCAAGGTGGTCATGACGGGCTCGGCCTCCGACCCCCTCGATTGGCAACCGCACATCCGCGACAAACGGCGCCGGGAGTTTCTCGCCAACCGCTTCCGTGATGCCGGTGATCCCTTCAAGGTCGTCATCGTCCGCGACATGTGGCTCACGGGCTTCGACTGCCCGAGCCTCCACACCATGTACCTGGACAAGCCCATGCGGGCGCACGGGCTCATGCAGGCCATCGCCCGAGTGAACCGCGTCTTCAGCGACAAGCCGGGCGGGCTCGCCGTCGACTACTTGGGGCTGGCCCACGAACTGAAGGCGGCCCTGGCCACCTATACCGAGAGCGGTGGCACGGGCCGGACGGCGATCTCGCAAGAGGAAGCAGTCGCCGTCATGCTGGAGAAGTATGAGGTCTGCTGCGACATGTTCCACGGCTTCGACTGGTCGCGCTGGACAACCGGCACTCCCGCTGAGCGGCTGAGCCTCCTGCCCGCCGCCCAGGAGTACATCCTCGACCTCAAGGACGGCAGGGACCGGCTCTTGGCGGCGGTGCGGGATCTCTCGCACGCCTTCGCCCTGGCCGTCCCGCACGAGGAAGCCCTGCGCATCCGCGACGACGTGGCCTTCTTCCAGGCCGTGCGGGCGGCCCTGGTCAAGCGCGCGCCGGGTGAGGCGAAGACCGAGGAGGAGCTCGACCTCGCCATCCGCCAGATCGTCTCCAAGGCTGTGGTCCCCGACGGCGTGGTGGACCTCTTCGCCGCTGCGGGACTCAAGAGGCCGGACATCTCGGTCCTCTCTGAAGAGTTTCTGGCCGAGGTGCGCGGAATGCCGCAGCGCAACCTGGCCGTGGAGCTACTGCGCAAGCTGCTCTCGGGCGAGATCCGCACGCGCCGGCGCAAGAACGTGGTCCAGGCCAAATCCTTCGCCGAGATGCTCGAGCAGGCCATCCGCCGCTACCAGAACCGCGCGGTCGAGGCGGCCCAGGTCATCGAGGAGCTGATCGCCCTGGCCAAGGACATGCGCGAGGCCGACCGCCGCGGCGAGGACCTGGGCCTCACGGAAGAGGAGCTGGCCTTCTACGACGCTTTGGAGACCAACGACAGCGCGGTGAAGGTGCTGGGCGAGCCCACGCTGCGGACCATCGCGCAGGAACTCGTGCGGACGGTGCGGGCGAACGTGACGGTGGACTGGACGGTGCGGGAGAATGTCCGGGCGCAGTTGCGGGTGCTGGTGAAGCGGATCCTCCGGAAGTACGGGTATCCGCCGGACAAGCAGGAGAAGGCGACGTCGACGGTGCTGGAGCAGGCGGAGGTGTTGTCGGAGGCTTGGGCGGTCGCCTGATGCCCCTGTCATTCGCAAAGGGGCGAGCCGGGGAACGCCTTCTAACGAATGGGCGATTGTGAGCCAAAAGATTGGGGAGCCCACCGAGACCAGACTGCTCCAGTACACTTTCTGGCAGGAATTCGTCGGGTTTGCCCGGCAGCGGAAGACCTTTCTCGGCCTGCGGAAGCCCCGGCCTCAGCACTGGTATCCATTTGCGCGGTCGACCTCCAGGATCCTGTCGCGAA
Organism: Armatimonadota bacterium; assembly: GCA_037443565.1. GTDB lineage: Bacteria > Sysuimicrobiota > Sysuimicrobiia > Sysuimicrobiales > Humicultoraceae > Fervidifonticultor_A. The sequence continues at coordinate 15,050 of JBBIOB010000001.1, forward strand.
GGGCGTAGCCCTGCTTCGATAAGGAGCTGTTCATACTCTTGGCGATCCTCACGGCTTCCTCGAACACTGATGTCTCAAGCGCAGGCCGAGGTGGCACGAAGAACACACTCCTCCAGCGTGGCCCCAGGACACACCGGGCCGCTTCGTCAGCGCGCCGGCGACCTCGGGACGGCAGGCCGATCGGGATGTCCACAGCAACGACGGCAGCCGTGGGGAATTGTTGAAGTAGATCTTTGAAACCACGGAAGAAGCGCGCCTCCGCGAACCGGCCATCGATTAGGCGCACCGCGATCCAGCCGCCGCGCGTGCCATTCACCCCTACGACCTCTACCGTTGCCATGTCACCTTGACCGCTCCACATCCGCGCCGTACTCTGCCGGGCTTTCCGCCGCTACCAGGCGCAGATCGGGTGCTGCTTCCGCGGCGCCGATCGCCTCGATCAAGAGCTGAGCGTCGGCGTGCGGGAGTTCCAACGAAGACGTCTGCAGGGCGGTCCCCCACTTCTCGTCCTTGCGCCGCAGGAAGGCAAGGCGGGGGATAAAGGGCTTGAAGTCGATGGGCGAGGCAGGGCTGGCAATCACCTCGAAGTCGATCCGGTATGGGTACTCGCGGTCTGCCCAGGTGGCTTCGGATGAGCGGTAGACGGGTGTAGTGACGGTGGCCACCGCGCCGAGCTTCTGTTCGCCCTTGATGTAGAAGATCAACAGGTCGCCGGGCTTCATCCGGGCGATGCGCTCGTACTTCTCATCGCCCCATCGCCCGCGCCCCAGGCATCTGAAGTAATTGTCCGTCGAGGTCACGAGCAGCCATTTTCGGCCCGTGCCGCGGGCGAAGTGCTCCAGCATTGTGCGGCGGACGAGGTCACGGGCGCGGCGGAACTCGTGCGAGTGACGCACCTGGCGCCACAGGTGCTCGCGGGCGTGCTGATCGACGCGGTAGGCGTCGGCGATGTCCTTCGTGAGGGGCAGCACGCCGGGAGACTGCCAGAGGCTCCGGAAGAATCCGTCCAGATCGCGGGCCAGGGGCTCCTCGAGGCTGCCGGTGAGGGCGACGTTGAGTTCGACGTTGCTGGTCAGAGCCGGGCCGGTCAAGTTCGAGGAGCCGACGACGGCGATGAAGTCCGAGCCGGCGGTGCCCAGGTAGAGTTTGGGGTGGAAGACGCCCTCTGCCGCGTCCTCGCGCGCGTAGTACAGCCTGCATTCGCGGTCGGGAGGGATATGGAGGGCTTCCAGCGCCTCGACCTGGGTGAGGCCGAAGTCGGTCCCCGCGATCACCTGCAGCCGATGGATGGGTCGGTGGAGCAGGCGCAGTTCGTCCACGCCGCTCTGCCGGACGAAGGCGGCCGCGATCCTGACGCCGTCCGACCCGTTCAGCAGGGTGTCCAGCGCGGACCGGGTGGCTTGGGCAGTGGGCAGGACTTGAACGTTGGCTGGCATCTCAAGTTGCCGCCTGCGGGAGAGATTCGGCCGGGTGGAGGCCTATTCCCCTTGCAATTCTCGTCCTGTACGGGAGTTGGGCTCGCGGGGCGGCAGCGCCGCAGAGCGACGCAGACCTCCTTCTCGTGGTGATAGATGAGACCGCGCGCCGGAGCGTTGAGGGACGCGCCGATGATCTACGCGGGCGTCTCGGCGAGCGGTTCGGCCGGTTCATCTCGATGATGGTGATGACCGGCGAAGAGGTGCGGGCAAAGCTGCGGGCCGGCGACCAACTGGTCCGGTCGATCGCAAGTGAAGGGCGCGCGCTGGCGGGACGCAGCCTCGCGGAGATCGCCGTCGATGGCTAAGCGCGAATCTGCTGGTCGCTTCGAATCATCCACGGTCTGACCCATGCAACTGGTGCTTGAGCAAGAGGGAAGGATCGCGGGGCCGGGTGGCTGCGGCTGTGGGGAGGAGCGTACTCTGCAGGGAGGTCGGAAGCACTTGACGGCCAAGGGCTTCCGAGTAGAATGCAGAGTATGGTGGATCTCGCCGCTGTTCTCGCCCAGCCCGAGGGAAAGACTCTCGAGTTCAAGAGGGACCTTTCCTCCCCTGATAGGGTGCTCCGCTCCGTGGTTGCGTTTGCGAACACGGCTGGTGGGACACTCGTGCTGGGGGTCGAGGACAAGACGCGGCGCGTGGTAGGCACCGGTGATCCACTGGCCCTCGAGGAACGCGTGACTAGCCTGGTCTCGGACAGCATTGAGCCCATGCTGATGCCGGACATCGAGGTGCTGCCGTGGCGGCGGACAAACGTCGTCGTAGTTCGCGTGCCCCCGAGCCCGGTCCGTCCCCACTTCCTGCGGCGCCTGGGGCCGCAGAAGGGGATGTTCATCCGCGTTGGGTCCACCAACCGGCAGGCGGACGCCGCGATGGCCGAGGAACTCCGGCGCCATGCCCGCAATGAGGCGTTTGACGAGCGGACGATGCCAGAACTCGACTCTGAAGCCATCGACTTCAGAGCAGCTGCAGAGTCGTTTGCAGAGCGTCGTCGCCTGACACGGGGCGATCTCGAGACGCTTCGCGTCCTGGAGCGCTACCATGGACGGCTGGTGCCGACCACCGGCGGCGTGCTGCTCTTCGGCAAGGAGCGGAACCGGTACTTCCCGGATGCCTGGATCCAGGCCGGGCTGTTCGGCGGCGCAGACCGGACCAGGATCCTCGACGTCATGGAGATCCGTTCGCATCTGCCGCAAGCGGTCGAGGAGGCCGTGGTGTTCATCCAGCGCAGTACTGCCCGCGAGGTAGTCATCCAGGGCGTCCGGCGGACCGAGCGATGGACGTATCCAATGATCGCCGTCCGCGAAGCGGTGGTGAACGCCGTGGTGCATACAGACTACTCTCAGCGGGGTGCTCCCATTCGGATATCCGTCTTCAGCAATCGCCTAGAAGTGGAAAACCCTGGGCTGTTGCCTTTCGGCCTGACCGTGGAGGACATCCGGCGGGGGATTTCGAAGCTGCGGAACCGCGTGATCGGCAGGGTGTTTCACGCGTTGGGGCTCATCGAGCAGTGGGGGAGCGGCATCCAGCGCATGATGGCCGCCTGCGAGCAGGCAGGTCTTGACCCCCCGCAGATGGAGGAAGTCGGTACCCACTTCCTCGTGACACTCAGTGCATCCCGCCGGAAGCCGCCGGTCCTGGATGAGATGGACCGGCGCATCCTGGCCGTCCTGCAACGAAGGCCGGGCCTGACGACGCGGCAGATTGCCGATGAAACCGGCCGGTCACCGCGATCCACGCGGACGCGCCTGGCCTCCCTGGTCTCCCGCGGCCTTGCGGGTGAAGTTGGAAGCGGACCGAACGATCCGCGACGGCAGTACTTCTTGCTAGGGCAGACGGGCGTATGACAGATTGGGCCGCGCTGAGCGGTATAACCATGCGGGAACTGATTCAGCGGGTGCTCGAGCATGGCCTCCGCTCGGCGGCGGGCACCCAGACGCCCACGCCGGGTCGCCATGCCCCTCCGCCCGTCATCACCCCTCCTCGCGGTGTACCCATCCCCGCGGTTCTGCGCGCGACTCTGCGGCGGCTCGAAGAGGAGAAGACGAGGCCAGGGATGCCAGATCTGCTTGATGTCAGCGTCTGGCTGCCCCTGAGCGCCCCAGACCACGTGTGACGGGCGCTGCAGACCTGGCTCGCCACGCCGCGTGTGGTTCTTGTGAGCGAGCCGGCCAGCCTGGATGAGTTCCTGGGCCAGTGGAGCGGGGAACTCGACCTCCGCCGGGGACGGTGGACCGACGCCTACCTCGCAGCGTTCGCGATGGCGAGCGGCTGCCGCCTGGTCGCCTTCGACGACGACTTCTCCCGCTTTCCCGGCCTGGCGTTCCTGCACGTCAGGATCTGACTGGTACCGGATCGCCCGATCGCTCGACGATCGAGGCGTCCCCCCGTACGCAGGGCTCCGGAGAGCCGACGTCATGAGTGGAAACCACCGCGCCGGCTGCGTAGAGACCGCGCATGGTACAATCGTGCCACTCAGGACACGGGGGAGTTACGTGGCGATCAGTCTCGAGTGGGTCGCGCCGCTGGATGACGCGGAGATCGCCGAGCTGTCGCGGCGCAACCCCGGTCTCCAGATCGAGCGCGCCGCCACCGGCGAGCTGATCGTGACTCCCACCGGCGGCGATGCGGGGCGCCGCGAGGCGGAGCTCGTCGCCCAACTCCACCGATGGGCCGCGCAAGACGGCCGTGGGATCGTGTTTGGTCCGTCGACTGGCTTTCATCTGCCCGATGGATCGCTCTTCTCTCCCGACGCCTCCTGGGTCAGGCGGGAGCGCTGGACGGCGCTGACGGGCCCGCAGCGCGAGGGCTTCGTGCCCTTGTGCCCCGATGCGGTCTTCGAGATCGCATCGCACACCGACGTCACCTCCGACATCCGGGGAAAGATGCGGGCGTATATTGCAAACGGCGCCCGGCTTGCCGCGCTCATCGATCCGCGGCGGCGCACGGTCGAGATCTCTTCGGCCGATGGGGAGTCGCGCGCAAGCGAACCGGCCCGGTGGATCCCGCTCGATCCCGTGCTTCCACGATTCTCGCTCGACCTGGAACCGATCTTCGAATAGGCCCCTATTATAGTACGCCGCGTGTGCCCCATCGGCGGCGCGCCGCAGGGAGTCGGCGTCCAGCACATCGGCCTCTGTGAGTTCGACCAGCGGGTGCGAAGCCCACGGGCGGAGGCGCAGCCGGTCGATCCCGCGGGCCACGGCCCGGACACGACACCCGGCGCGCAGAAGCTCCGGCACGAGGCGCCCGCCGACATATCCTGTCGCCCCGGTGACGAGGACCAGGCGTTCGCTCACGCGTTCAGCCTCCAGATCGCGGCGTCCAGCGCGGCCGCAAACGTCACCCATCCCAGATAGGGCACCAGAAGCCATCCGGCGGCGGGCGCGATACGCCAGAATGCGATGAGGGTCAGCAGGATGCTCAGCCACAACAATCCCATGTCGACGAGCGCCGCGCCGGGATTCTGGAGGCCGAAGAAGAGCCACGACCAGAGCGCATTGACGCGGCGGTTTGCGCTGCGGCTGATGGATCTCTATCAGGTCCCGCCGGGCCTTCCCCCGGTCTTATGCGCCTGCGCGCCCGCAGAGCTGCACGAACTGGGGCTGCTCGCGGTCGCCATGGAACTGCGGCGCCGCGGTCGTCCCATCGTGAATCTCGGTCAGGCAACCCCCGTCGACGCGACCCTCTCTGCAATCGAGCGGCTGGGCGCACGGGTTGCCGTCGTGGCGGCCACCCTGCCGGAGCATCTCGAGCCCTGGATCGCCTCCCGTGACACCGTGATGGACCTCCAGAGGCGTGCCGGCGTGACGGTCGTGTGGGGTGGGCCCGGAGCGGCGTCCGCATCCCCGCGAGGCCTGCCCGGCCTGGCAGCCCTCACCATCGACGAGGCGGTGGCGGCGGTCGTCGGGCTGCTCGAGAGGATGACCCTGGCGCGCGGGGAGGCCCCCGCGTAAGACCGTCAGGCCAGTGCCAGCGCGGCCTCCTTGCTCAGGGCCGTGTAGGTCGCCCGCCCGGCCTTGAATCTGGCCAGCAGGATCTGGTCCCTGGTCCGGCTGCTGTCATAGGACACGTGCACCCAGGTCCCCTCGAAGATGAGCTGGTCGTAGGGAAGCCCGGAGCGCACCAGGGCTTTGAACAGGGCGAGAGTTCCGATGGCCGGGCACACGATGTCCGCGGCCTTGCCCACGATGTGCTGGCTGTGTTTCGATCCCCCGATCGCCGCGTTGACCTTTGGCGATCGATATCCCGACGTGATCTGGATGGGCTTGCCGATCAACGTGCGCAGCGGCTCGAGCACGTTCAGGCAGAGGGCTCGCATGTGCTCGATGTGCGACTCGTCGGGGGTGTTGTCGAGCCCTTGGCGAATCGCCGTCTGCGAGAACGTGAACTCATCCAGGGTGAAGTGCTTGGAGAGACGCATACGCTCCTCCGCGTCGGCAGCCTTCAGCGTTTCTTCGTCGAGAGCACACTCAACAGGTCCACCTGACCCCTGAGCGCGTCCAGCTCGGGATCCTTATGGACGAGGGTCGCACCCCGCAGCCTCGCGACGGCAGCGATCAGCGCATCGGCGATGGAGAGGCGGTGGGCGGCCTTCAATCTCCCAGCCTGCAACAGCGCCTTCTCTTCCGGATACACCCACTCCACGGGCCACGCCTTGACGAGCGCCAGGATCCGGACAGCCTCATCCTCACCCTTCGTGCGCAGGGCCGTGTAGAAGAGCTCCATCAGGGTGATCGAGCAGGCGAGTGCCTCATGCCGGCCCGCCTGCGCTCCTCGCAGCAGGCGCTCCACCCGGTCGGCACCGGGCTCACCCCCCAGAAAGGCCAGGATCGCGGATGTATCCAGGACGTAGCGATCAGCCACGCCGTCGCTCGCGGCCGCGGTCCCTCAGCAATGCGACCCGGAGGCCTCTCGCAGTTCCTCGGGCGGAAGCGATGGGATCCCCAGGCAACGGAACCACTCGGATCGTCTGTCCATCATCGATCCACTCGATCCGTGTCTGGGGGGTAATCCTGTGCGCGCGGCGCACCCTGGCAGGGATGACTGTTTGCCCCCTCGCGCTCACCGTGGTCTTCATCGGTCACCTCCCCAAGCACGATACAAGACGAACTTCGAGAACGCAAGTCAAACCTGGGATTTTCCCTTCACCGCTCAGACGTAGGCCTCGTACTCATGGAGGTTGACCGGCACGCTGATCACCGCGGCCTGTCCCGACCGCACGGCATCCTCCAGCGCGCGCTTCAGCGCCTCGGTAGAATCGACCCGCGTCCCCGACACGCCAAAGGCCGTCGCGATCGCCGCGAAGTCAGGCGCCGGGAAGTCCACCCCGTACGGCTCGATCCCGCGGCGCTGCTGGCCGATGCGGATCAGGCTCAGGCTCTCGTCGACGAAGCAGACGACGATCACAGGTACCTGATGCTGGCGGATGAAAGTCAGGTTGTGCAGCATCATCAGCATGCCGCCGTCACCGACCAGGGCCACAACCGGCGCGGTGGGGAAGTGCAGCTTCGCGGCGATGGCCGCGGGGAGGCCGTATCCCATCGCCGACAGGCCGTTGGACACGAAGAACGCCTGCGGCCGCAGGCTCTGCCAGAACTGCGCGGCGTAGTACTTGTGCGATCCCACGTCTGAGGTCAGGATCGTCTCGATCGGCAGGACTTCCTGCATCGCGTGCAGAGCGTCCAGCGGGCTCACCGCATGGACCGCATGGATCGGCGCCGGGTGAAGACGGCTGCGGCACTCAGCCAGCAGGTCCGGGGGCCACGGCGCGCAGGGGACCCCGGACAGGGCGTCGAGTGCTCGGTCGATCTCGCCGACGTACTCCACGGGCGCATACCGTCCCTCCCGCGTCAGATAGCGGGACAGGTTGACGATGCGGCGCGAGGCGTACCAGGGCCTGTCGCACTCGACCGGGTCGAATCCCAGGCCGACCAGAAGGTCGGCCTGGTCTACCGCCTCCATGACGGTGCGGTCGAGCGCCATCCCGCCAATCACTCCGAGGAAGCCGGGAGCGTCCTCGGGCAGCACGCCCTTCGCCTTGGGGGTCACGACGAACGGCATGCGGGTGTGCTCCACGAAGCCGAGCAGCGCCGGGACATCGTACGGCCGCCAGCCGATCCCGACCACGAGCAGCGGGCGGCGGGCCTCTTGCAGCAGCGCGGCCATTTCGTCCAGCGCGGCCGATGCGTGTTCGGTGGGGTGGCCGCGTACGAGCGCGTCCGGTCTTCCCGGCGCGGCCTCCTGATCCGCGACGTCGCCGGGCAGCGCCAGGTGCACCGGTCCCCAGGGCGGGCTGCCGGCGAGGCCCAGGGAGGCTTCAACCAGCTCGCCGGTGCCCCGCCCGTCGACGACGGCGCTCGCCTTGCAGATGGCACTGAAGACGCGTGTCAGGGGAATCCGCTGGTGCGAGTAGTGGTCGGCGATCGACTCGGGCACCTGGGCGGTCAGGGCCAGTACGGGCGAGCGGTCGAGGACGGCGTTGGCCACCCCGAGCACGAGATTCATCGCTCCGGGACCCAGCGTGGCGATGCAGACGCCGGCCCGGCCTGTGATCTGCCCGCTGACGTCGGCCATGAACGCCGCGCTGGCTTCGTGGCCGGTGAGCAGGAACCGGATGCCGGCGCTGCGGCAGGCGTGGATCAGTGCCGTGACCTCGCCGCCGGGGAGTCCGAACACGAACTCTGTACCGGCCTGCGCCAGCGTCGACGCGATGACCTGGGCGTTTGTGGGCATGCTGCTCCCCGCTTCCTCCAGGGCGCGTCCGAGAACTCCTGTTCCGCGGACGTTCGCGAGTCCCCGGGCGCTTCCTGCTGTGCGGCGCCGGCGCCGCAGGCGGCCAGCGCGCGCAAGCGCCGGGAGATGCGAACAGGCCCGGGCAATTCGCCCGGGCCTGTGGCCTGGCTTCAGACAACCCTGATTGGACAGAGTGTGAGATGAACGCTAGCTGATCGGTCGGACCCCCGTGGCCTGAGGGCCCTTCTGGCCCTGCGTCTGGGTGTACTCGACCTTCTGCCCCTCGCTGAGGGACTTGTAGCCGTCACCCTCGATGCCGCTGTAGTGCACGAAGACGTCCTTCGAGCCGTCCTCGGGAGTGATGAAGCCGTACCCCTTCTCACTGCTGAACCACTTCACGGTACCACGTGCCATGATGCTGACCACCTTTTCCTGCAAGCTACCACAGACCGAGCAAGTTCTGCGATGCCCGCCCATTGTCTCACGCGTTGTGGCTCTCTGCAATAGGCGAGTGCTCCGCAGGCTCCGCGGGGGGCCGGGCGAGCGAGAGCGTCAACAGGCTCCCCGGCAACGGCAGCAGGCTCACGACGACGAGCACGGGGATGATCCCGAACGCTTGCGCCAGTGCGCTTACCGGCCCGACCAGCAGGCCGCCGATACCCATGCTGACGCCGAGCATCATCCCCGCGGCCAGGCTCGTGTGCCCGGGCAGCAGGATCTGCGCCTCGACGGTCACCAGGGAGGATGAGCCGAGCAACGCGCCGCCGCCGAGCGCCAGCAGGACGATTGTGGCCGGGCCGCTCGACATGAGCGCCGCGAGGAACAGGGGGCTCGCCAGCGCGAACGAGACGAACAGGACCAGGCGGCGGCCGTACCGGTCGGAGAGCAATCCGCCGATCATCCCGCCGAATGCTCCTGCCATGACCATCGCGGAGATGGCAGCCGCGCCCTCGGTGGCGGGCGCGCCCCGGGCGCGGTACAGGAACGGGAGCAGCGCCACCATGCAGTGCAGCAGGGTCGCGCGGGACATGATCAGGCCCATCAGCCGCGCCAGCCCGCCGATGTTTTTGCGCAGCGTGTCCCCAAGGCCAACCGGCCGTCCGGTGCGGGGCGTTCCACCCCACTGCCACGGCACCGTCCACGCGGTGATCGCGGCGATGGTGAGGGCGGGGACAGCGGTCAGGGCCACCCACGGCACCCCGGCGCGGACGGCCACGTAGGCCGCCACCAGCGGTCCCAGGGCCTGGCCGATCTGGCCGGCCATGATGTAGCTGGCCATCGCGGTGCCCTTGCGCGTGCCCGACAGCCGGTGCACCAGGCCGGCCGACTGCGGGTGAAAGGCCGCGACGCCCACCCCATGCAGCGCGGCGAGGAACGCGAGCCAGGCGTACGAGGGTGCCACCCCAACCAGGGCCGATCCCATCGCCGAACACGCCAGCCCGGCCGCGGCCACGATCCGCAGACGCGTGCTGTCGGCGAGGTAGCCGAAGGCGGGCTGCAGCATCGATCCGGCAAGCGTCGAGATCGAGATCAGCAGCCCGGCCCGGCCGAGCGGCAGACGGTGGATCTCGGCGAGCAGCGGGAGCAGCGCGGGGATGAAGTTGTTGAACACATCGGTGGTGAAGTGCGCGGCCATCAGCCAGGCCAGGGCGCCTGATGCCGGCGACGCTGCCAGTCGTGCCGGCGCTGGGGAATCTCTCGGGGTCGTGATTGTGGTTTCTTCCCCTCAACGGCTCGGCGTCCCTCCAGCGGTCGGCATGATTCCCGCAACGCAGTGCCCTCAAGGGACCGGCCCGCCGGGCGCGAATTCTCCGCCCCGTGCGGATCTGCATCGTCGTGGTTCCTTGGGGTGCTTGCGGGGGTGAACACTGTGCGCCGTGGGATCATCTGGCTCGACGCGCACGGCGATTTCAACACGCCCGAGACCACGGTCACCGGATTCCTGGGCGGGATGCCGATGGCCGCCGCGGTCGGACGGTGCTGGTCGGCGCTCTGCGTGGCCATTCCGGGGTTTGCCGGACTCGAGGTCGCCCGCGCGCTGGGCGAGTCAGGGTGCCGTGACCGGGCCGCCGGTGCTCATGCCAGGACGGTCAATCCCTGGACAGACTGTTTGAGGAACCGCTCCGGCCACGGGACGTCGAGACGTTCCCAGCGCATCCCGCCATCCCGAGAGCAAAGCAGCCCCCGGTTGTTGGCCGCGTAGATCGCGTGCGGCTGATTGCGGTGTGTGGCGAACACGCTGATGGTGGTGCCGTCCGGCTCGGGGAGGCCGTCGCGGATGCGTGTCCAGTCGGCGCCTTCTGTCCGCCGATACACATACGTGGAGGCGGACCGCGCCGAGTAGGCGCGTCCTGGTCCAGAGGCCGCGGAGACGACGACCGTCTCGGGGTCGGCGGGATCAACGGCCACGCCGAACAGGTACCCGTGGCGCAGGCCGGACTCGGGGTTCTGCCAGGTGAGGCCACCGTCGCGGCTCTCGTAGTAGCCGTCACCGGCCGCCGAGTAGAGCCGCCCCCGCGCGCGCGGGTGCAGCGCCAGCGTGTGCGTGTCGTAGGGACCGTCGGGCGTGCGGTCGATCCAGGTGTCGCCACCGTCCTCCGAACGCACAAGCGCGCCGGCCTCAACGGCCGCGTAGACGTTGCGCTCGTCGTGCGGATCGACCGCGATCCAGCGCACGTGGTGCGTCTCAGGGCGGGGCGGGAAGCTCCAGGTGCGCGCCGAGGGCAGCCTGGTCAGATTCCGAAGCTCCTCCCAGGTGTCCCCGCCGTCCGCCGAGCGGGAGAGCATGCTCGGTTCGGTTCCCGCGTAGACCATGCCGATGCGCCCGGGCTCTGCGTGCCCAACCGCGACGGCGGTGACGTTGGCGGGGCCGATACCGGCTCCTGCGGCCGCCCACGTCCGCCCGCGGTCGGACGTGCGCCACAGCCCCTGGTCCTCAGTGCCCACGTAGATCCGCTCAGGGCGAGCGGGATCCGTGGCCACGCACTGAAGGGACAGACCCTGGAGGTGCTCCTCGGTGACCCATCCACCTGCGCTGTCGTGGGCGATTAGCAGGGCATCTTCCATCGCCACGTAGAGCGTCGTCATGTCGATCCTCTCCCGTCCCTCCGTATAATCGCGGGTCGGCTGCCGATCTTCCCAGATGAAGATGTAGGCGATTGATCATGTAGCCTCATGAGGCTACAATCGGAGTGTGCGGGTTGTAGGAATCCGAGAGCTGAAGAACCGGCTGAGTGAGTACATCCGGTGGGTCCGGGCCGGGGAGACTATCCTCGTCACGGACCGGGGGGAAGTTGTGGCAGAGCTACGGCAGCCGGGGAGGTCGCCGCCCGACGTCGACATCGAACCCGGACTGCTGGAGCTTGCCAATCAGGGGTTGGTACGCCTCGGCGGGACCAATGCGCCTGACCTCTATCCCATCATGCTGCCGGTCCTTCGAACGGTCAGCGCGGCCGAGCTGCTGGATGCGGAGCGCGGTGAACGCTAGTCTCTACGTCGAATCCAGCGCCGTGCTTGCCTGGTTGTTCGGAGAGCCGCGCGGCGAAGGCGCACGAACCGTGTTGGCAGCCGCCCGGCAGGTGCTGACGTCAGAGCTGACGCTCATCGAATGTGACCGGGCGCTGATCCGCGCCGAGAGCCTTGGCGAGATCACCGCCGTGACGAAGGCCGACCTGACGGCCGTACTGCGCACCGCAGCGGCGCGCTGGAGCATCCTCAAGGTGGACGACGATGTGGTGGCACGAGCGCGCAGGCCGTTTCCCCGGGAGCCGATCCGGACGCTCGACGCCATCCACCTTGCGAGTGCATTGGTCGCCCGATCTGCCGTCAAGGATCTGACAGTGCTCAGCCTGGATGATCGCATACGAGACGTGGGGAGGCAGCTCGGTCTGGAGATCCTGCCAGGATAGCCGCTACGCGACTTGTCCTGGAGAGCAGCTGCGACCATCAGTAAGGATTTGACTTAGTCCATAACTAAGTCTACTATCGAGTCATGATGGAACTCATCAACATCCACCAGGCAAAGACGCACCTCTCGCGCCTCATAGAACGGGTCCTCCGCGGCGAAGAGATCGTCATCGCCAAAGGCGGGCGTCCAGTGGCGCGCCTCGTGCCGGTGGCCGGGGCCCGTGCCCCGCGCACACCAGGTCGTGCTAGAGGTCAGGTCACGATCTCTCCGGATTTCGACGCCCCACTCCCCGAGGAACTCCAGAAGCACTTCGGATGAGGGTCCTGCTCGACACGCACACCTTCCTCTGGTGGGTCACCGATGATGACCGGCTGGCGCGCCGTGCCCGCGCGCTGATCGCCGACCCCACCACCGAAGTCCTCTTTAGCGTCGTCAGCGCGTGGGAGATCGTCGTAAAGGCCGGCCTCGGGAGGCTCCTGCTTCCGGAAGATCCTGAGCGATTCGTTCCCAGGCATCTGGCAGAGAACGCGTTCCTCACGTTGCCGGTACACCTGCGGCACGCCCTTCGCGTGGGGGCTCTGCCAGATCTGCACCGTGATCCGTTTGACCGGCTGCTGGTCGCGCAGAGCACCGTGGAGAACCTGCCCCTGATGACCGGCGATCCACTCTTCCGTCAGTACCCCGTCGAGGTGATCTGGGACTAGCGGACGTGCCGATGCGCGAGGACAGCAGGACCGGACGACGACGCTGGCCGTGGCCGCAGCCCTCCTGGGCAACGCGCTTCGTCGAGCCCCGACCCGGCGGGCGCCGCCCGCCGATTTCTCCTCGACGTCCAGGGCCTGGGGACCGGTGCGCGACGCCGCGTCACGCAAAGCCGCATCGGAAACGACAACACCCCAGCGTCGCCTCGACCCGGCCGTGTCTTGAGCGCGATCCGCCACCTGGAGTGCGTGCAGATCGATCCCGTCGCCGCGGTCGAGCGGAACCAGCATCTCGTGCTGGCCGCGCGGAAGGTCTTCGAGTACTGGGCGAACGCGGCGTGCGTGATCCCGATCGACGACTATCCGATCTTCGAGGGCATCCGGCGCCGGCGCCGGCGGCGCGCGGCGGAGGAGCTCGCCCGGCTGCGCCCGGTTATCGATGCGGTGCTCGCCCGGGTCGCATCTGACGGCCCGATGCCGGCGAGGGCGTTCGCCGCGGAGGACCGCGTACACGGGTGGTGGGACAGCGTTGGTCGTCCCGAAGATTTTCCCCCGCCTCGCCTCGGGCGAGGCCTCCCGCACCATCGCGAACCAGGCTGCGGTGAACGCGGTAATCCCGCCGCCGCCGGCGACGAACGCGGTCCCATACAGGGCGAAGGCGCTCGTCAGCAGGCCGAGCTGAACCGGCGAGGCGCCGAGGGAGACCGCGTAGAGGGGAATGAGCGGGAGCATGACCCCGATGCCGAGACTGCTGATGAAGGAGATGGCGGCGAGGATCAGGACGCGGGGGTCGAGGGACGCGAGACGGGTTCTCATCCGGCCGACTGACCCGAGGGCCCGGGAGACCCCCGGGCCCTCAGGTGTGCGGTGCTCGTGAGCTGGCTACCTGCTGAGCTTCGAGATCTTCGACCCTTCGAGCGTCAGGTTGTACATCAGGCCGCGCTGGCCCACCACGAAGCCCACGATGGGCTGGTTGAGCTTCGTCGTGTCAATGGAAGTGCCGGCTCCCACGTCGACAAGCACCACCGATCCGTCTACGCCCACCTGCCAGCCTTCGCTGGCCCGGAACTTCGCGAGCGCTGAGTCCTGCAGGAAGACGATGATCACGTCCTTCCTCTGGGCGCCGAGCTGGAACCCGATCGAGGCGGCCGCGATGCTGTAGTAGGCGACGGTCCTACCACCGATGCGCAGCGCACCCTCGCCGTACTCTCCGCCGATGCCGATCCCGGCCTTGATCACGTTTGCGAACACCAGGACGCCCCGGGACCGCTGGACGAGATCTCTGGCGCCGACGACCTGGGTGTAGAACCGGGTCAGGGCCGCGTTGACGCTCGCGTCGATCTCCTGGGCCGTCGCGGCTTCGGACGCTCCCGGACCGGCCAGCATGCCCAACAGGCTCACGCAGACCATCCAGACGATCGTCGCGCCGGGCCTGAGTGTTTTCATCGCTCTCGTCCCCCCTTCCGTGTCCGGCGGAACCCGGCTCGCACCGCCGCACTGTGGTTCGATTCTATCCCCCCGCAGAGGGAGAGTCCACCCGCGCGCGCCGGCACGGAATCCCCTGCATGGCGCAGGCGGCAGGGGTGCACATCGGGAATGCCTTCCCTAGGGGGAATCCGGACACGGCGCAGGAGGTCGGCCGTCCTCGGCGTGGATCCACAACTGCTGCCGTTCTTCCATCCCCGCGGCGTTGCCGTCGTCGGGGCGTCGCACGACCCGTCCAAGCTCGGCTACGGCGTGGCGCAGAACCTCGCCGGGTGTGGCTTCGAGGGCGCCGTCCACTTCGTCAATCCCCGCGGCGGCCGGCTGTTCGACCGGCCGGTCTATGCCGACCTCGAGGTCGTGCCGGATCCCGTCGACCTGGCGGTCCTGATCATCCCCGCGGCTGCGGTCCCCGATACGCTGCGGGCCTGCGGCCGCCGCGGCGTGCGCGCTGCCATCGTCCTCTCAGGCGGATTCCGCGAGATCGGGCCCGAGGGCGCCGCGCTGGAGGCCGAGTGCGCGGCCGTCGCGCGCGAGTGCGGCATCCGGCTGCTGGGGCCCAACTGCGTCGGGATCATCGACACGCATCTGCCGCTTGATGCAACATTCCTGCCGCCGCCGGGCCCGACGCCGGGTGATGTCGCCTTCATCTCGCACTCGGGCGCGATCTGCGCCGCGGTCACAGACTGGGCCAGCGGGCAGGGGTTCGGGCTCTCGCACCTGATCAGCCTCGGCAACCAGGCCGACCTGACCGAGACCGACATGCTAGCCCCGGTGGCCGGCGACCCGCACACACGCGTGCTGACCCTGTACCTGGAAGGAGTGGAGGACGGCCGCCGCTTCGTGGAGGAAGCCCGGCGCGTGTCCGGGCGGATGCCGATCGTCGCGCTGAAGGTGGGGCGGTCTGCGGGGGGGCAGCGGGCCGTGGCCTCACACACCGGCGCACTCGCCGGGCAGGAGGCCGCGTACGACGCCGCGTTCCGCCGCGCCGGCGTCCTGCGCGCCGAGACCGGCGAGGAGATGTTCGACTGGGCGCGGGCGCTCGCGTGGTGTCCGCTTCCGGCGGGGCGCGAGGTGGCGGTGCTCACCAACGCCGGCGGGCCGGGTGTGATGGCGGCCGACGCGGTCGAGGCCTGCGGGTTGCGCCTGGCGGAATTGAGCGAGGTCACGCGTGCCACGCTGCGGGCGCTGCTGCCGCCGGTGGCGAGCGTGCACAACCCGGTGGACATCCTGGCGTCCGCCTCGTCGGAGCTGTACGCGCGCTGCCTGCGGGTGCTGCTGGACGATCCCGGTGTGTGCAGTGTGCTGCTCATTCTGCCGCCGCCGCCGCGCGATCCGGCTGAGGCCGTGGCCGATGCGATCATCCCGGTGATTGAGGGTGCGGCGAAGCCGGTCGTGGTGGCTCTGATGGGCGAAAACGCGGTCCGCGAAGCGGCCCGGCGCCTGCGCGCAGCGCGCGTGCCCGACTACCGGTTTCCTGAGCGGGCGGCGGCGGCGCTGGCGGCGCTGGTCCAGCGCGCGGAAGCGCTCGCGCGGCCCGCGTCACAGCCGGTGGTCTTTCACGACGTCCAAGAGGATGCTGTCCGCCATGTGCTCGCCGGACCTGCCGGTACCTCCGCGCACTCCATGCACATGGCGGACATGGACGTCGCGGGTATCCTGTCCGCCTACGGCATTCCGGTCCCGCGTCTCGCCCTGGCCCGCTCCGCCGAGGAGGCGGCGGCGCTGGCTTCCCAGATCGGCTTTCCGGTGGCGCTCAAGGTGGCGTCGCCTGATGTCGTCCACAAGTCCGATGCCGGTGGCGTGTTGCTTGATGTCGCCGACGCCCATGGCGCCGCCGCGGGGTTTGCGCACATCGTTAGGAACGTCAGGGCCGCGGCTCCCGACGCCGAGATCGTCGGCGTGCACGTGCAGCGGATGGTGCCACCCGGGCAGGAGGTCATCGTCGGCGCGGTGCAGGATCCCCAGTTCGGGCCGCTGGTCATGTTCGGATCGGGCGGGGTCGAAGTTGAGGGGCTGCGGGACGTGGCGTTTTCGCTGGCGCCGATGTCGCGCGAGGACGCCGACGACCTGCTCGAGCGTACATGGGCCGGGCGGCGGCTGCGCGGCTACCGCGGTCTGCGGCCGGCCGACCGCGATGGCGTCGTCGAGGTGATCCTGCGCGTGGCGCAACTCGCAGCCGACGTCCCTGAGATTGCCGAGATCGAGATCAACCCGCTGCGGGTACTCCCCGAGCGGGCCGGCGTCGTCGCCGTGGACGTCCGCGCAAGGATCGGGCCCGCCCCGACGGCCAGAGCGTCCTCAGCCGGCTGAGCGGGCCGATGGCGCCCGGGGCGCGCCGGGTCAGCCCACGCCCAGAACCTTCGCCGCCTTTCTCACATCGGGCGGCTTCACCCAGAGGATGACGCCGAACCGCCCGGCGCCGGCGCTCACCGCGTCGGACGCGGTGATGTTGATCCCGGCATTCGCCAGCCTCGTGAAGTACTCGACCAGCGCGCCCACGCGGTCGTCGCCCTCGATGTGGAAGGCCCGCTTCGGTCCCACGACCTTCCACCGGCCCTTGCGGGCTGCGGCCTTGAACGCCGCCGGATCCGACGGGAAGAAGTTGATCTGGGCGCGGCGGCCCCTGGGGAACCCGTGAACGGCCAGGAGGTTCACGCCGGCCTCCTTGAGGTGATTCAGCAGGCGCGCGCCTTCCCCGGGCTTGTCGCTCGTTTCGACGTAGTAGTAGTCCACAAGACGCACGACGTCCGGCATGGTGATCCCTCCCCTCGTCGTTGCCTCGCTACCGCCCGCGTTCCAGCGCCTCCCGCAGCCGTTGCAGGTCGGCATCGAGCGCACGAAGCTCTTCCATCATCCTGGTCTGTCTCGCCTGCACCGCCCGCAGCAGGGCTGCGGGGTCGTCCGTGCCGGGGCCCGGCACCACCGGCGGCGGGGCCGCCGCGCCTGGTTCACCCGGGGTGATCCGCGTGACGATCGGACGCGCCGGCGTCGGCTCGGCGAACAGCGCCCTGAGCGCCGAGTCCACGGTGGCCTCCATCGCCAGGCGGTTCCCGCTGGCCAGCACCACCTGCTTCATCTCCGGGAGCCGGCCCTGCTCCGCCTGCAGGTAGATGGGCTCGACATACAGGTTCGACTCCCCGATGGGGATGACAATCATGTTGCCGCGAATGACACGGTTGCCGCCCTGGCTCCACAGGGTGAACTGTTGGGAGATCATGGGATCCTGGTTGAGCCGCGCCTCGATCTGCATCGGGCCGAAGACCAGCTTGTCCTTGGGATAGCGGAACGCCTTGAGCTGCCCGTAGTGCTCGCCGTCGGAGCGGGCGGCGAGCCAGGTGATCATGTTCTGCTTCCCCGGCGGCGTGTAGGGCAGGATCAGCACGAACTCCTCGCGGAGGGTGTCCGGCAGGCGCATGATGACGTAGTACGGCATCATCTGCCGCGGCCGGTCGATGTAGATCTCCTCGGGGAGCACCCACATGTCTTCCTTGTTGTAGAAGACCCGCGGGTCTTGCATGTGGAAGACGCGGTACATCTCGGCCTGCGCCGCGAACAGGTCCTGCGGGTAGCGCAGGTGCGGGCGCAGGAACGGCGGCAGCTCGCTGATCGGCCGCAGCAGCCCCGGGAAGATCTTCGCGAAGGTCTGGATGATCGGATCCGTGGGCTCGGCGACGTACAGCGTGACGTCGCCGTTGTAGGCGTCTACCACGGCCTTCACGCTGTTGCGGATGTAGTTGAACCCGTCGCGGTGCGGCTGGGAGTAAGGATAGCGGTTGCTCTGCGTGTAGGCGTCCAGGATCCAGAACAGGCGGCCGTCAGCGACCACGACGTACGGATCGCTGTCCAGGCGCAGGAACGGCGCGACCCGGCTGACGCGATCGCGGATGTTTCGGTGGAACAGGATGGTGCTCTCGGGCGTGATCGCGTCCGAGAGCATGATGTTCAGGTCGCCGAAGCGCAGCGCGAACAGCAGGCGACGGGCCCGCGAGCCGATGTTCACGCCAGTCGTGCCCTCGTAGGTGGTGTATACGTTGTCGTCGCCCCGGGGGTAGCTGAACTCGGGGAACCGTGTGCGCACGATGACGTAGTCCTGCGACCGTTCGCTGTAGTAGAGCTCGGGCCGGTCAATCTGGATCTTACCGCGCGGGGGGACGTCCTGGATGAACAGGGTGGGCAGCCCCTCGGGCGTGACCTCGTTGACCGCGCTCATCGCCACGCCGTAGCCGTGCGTGAACTGCAGCCGCCGGTTGACCCAGGTCTGCGCCTGGGGCGGCAATCGCTCGGGCGCGAGCTCGCGGGCGGCCAGCATGACCTGCCGGTACTGCCCGTCGATGATGTAGCGGTCCACGTCGACGTTGACGAAGTCGTAGTACAGCCGGATGCTCTGGATCTGGTTGTAGGTCGTCAGCAGCGGCTCGGGGTCCCACAGCCGGATGTTGCCGATCGTGCCCGGGTTCCCCCTGATCTCATCCGTCGTGACCATCTCCTCGCCGGTGATTGGCGTCTCCAGGATGCGGTCCAGGGCGAAGGCCTGGCGCGTCATCCGGATGTTGCGCTCGATATAGGGGCGCTCGCGCTCAAGCTCCTGCGGCTGCACGATCAGGCGCTGGACCACCGAGGGATACGCGCCCGCCAGCAGGAATGCCGTGACCACCCACGCGGCGCCTGCGGCCAGCGGCACGCGGAGCGAGATGCGCGAGATGCCTGCCAGACACGCGACGGCTGCGATCAGGGCGAGGCCGACGAGCAGCCACAGCATGTGGAGACGGGCGTTCACGTCGGCGTAGCTGGCTCCAAACGCCGCGCCCCTCGGTGAGTAGACCAGCTCGAAGATGCTCAGGCGGTGACCCCAGGCGATGAAGGCGAAGAACAGCGCGCCCAGCCCGAACAGGTGCGCGCGCATCGCCGGCGTCAGGCTCAGGCGAAACGACTGGCGCGACCACGGGCCGATCTCGCCGTCGGGCGAGACCGGTAGTTGGGGCAGCGCAATGCGGAAGGCGTACACGCCGGCTCCGGCGAGCAGGGCCATGACGACGATCGAGACGAACCAGCTCTGGACGAACCGGTACAGCGGCAGCGAGAAGACAAAGAACCCAATGTCCCGGCCGAACAGAGGATCCGTCGCGTCAAACGGGGTGGCGCGCAGATAGCGCAGGACTTCGCTCCAGTGCGCGGCCAGCGTGCCGGCGCTCATGAGGGCCAGCAGTACGCTTCCGCCGATCACGACCGGCAGGAAGATCGGCTCCATCGCGCGCGTCTGCTCGCTGCCGGGGAACTCGAGCTGCCCCACCGCCCGTCGGCTCAGCCGGTTGGCGAGCAGCGCGCTGCCGAGGATGAGCACCGTTGAGAGAACGGCGCCGACGGCAAACAACCCGATCTGCATGAACAGGCGCGTGCGGTAGACGCCGAGGAACCCGAGATCCGTGAACCACAGCCAGTCGGTCACCAGCCCGAGCGCCCTCGGACCGAACCAGAACAGGACCAACGCAACAAGGATGATCTTGGTGCTCCGGCTCATCTCCCACCTGTGCGGATGACGTGTAAACCCGAAACTTCTCTTGCGACTTCCATTATACGTGAAGGCCGCGCCCGCGTGCGCCTGGTGTCGCTCGAACGCGCGATCGAACGGGCCCTGGGTCGAGATTCACCTGCCGAGCGGCTCTAGCGAACGCGCCGCGCGGGCGGCCTGTCTGGCGGCGCGCAGAGGATCAGGCGCCCGCACGGCTCCGCTCGACTCCAGGACGACCTCCACGGCGGTCGCGGCGTCGGTGCGCCAGGCGGCGTGGACGGCCAGGGGGCGGACGCCGTCGCGCGTTCTGACCCAGTAGCCCACGATTTCGTCCCCGATCCTCAACGCACTGCGCGCGCCGCGCTCCCCCGAGGGCCATGCGCCTTCAGCGATTAGCGGTCGCGTGGTGACGCCGATGGTCGGAAGGTCGAGCCGGGCACCCAGGTGCAGCGCCAGGCCTGCGCGCCTGGGGTGATCGCGGCCCGTCGCGTTGACGAGCAGGACCTCCGGACGCGCCGGCAGGCGCAGCACGGCCGCTTCGAGCAGCGGGCC
Source organism: Armatimonadota bacterium (assembly GCA_037443565.1). Lineage (GTDB taxonomy): Bacteria > Sysuimicrobiota > Sysuimicrobiia > Sysuimicrobiales > Humicultoraceae > Fervidifonticultor_A. Next base: position 35,414 of record JBBIOB010000001.1, read on the forward strand.
CTCGCGCAGCGCCAGCAGTCCTGGCGCGTACGCCGCCTGGGCTGTGCCCCGCGCGACGACCGTGGTCATCAGCCGGCCCTCCAGCATCCACACCGCGGCCGCCCATCCCGGATCGCCTGGGGCGCCCGCGCCGTTCCGGCCCCGGGCAAAGCACAGGATGCAGGCGGCCACCGACCGTACCGGACCCTCGGGCCGCCAGGGGACCGGAGACGCGCGGCCCAGGTGGGCCTGTGCGGCGATGAGCTCCTCCGCTGTCAGGGCCCATGGCTGTAGTTGCACATCAATGGCCGGGGTCGGCATCAGCCGGCCCTACAGCGTCGGCGCCAGCCGCAGCAGCGCCTTCGTGTACGGATGCTCGGGGAATCTGAAGACCCGGTCGGTGGGGCCTGACTCGACGATCTCGCCGCGCCGCATGACGTAGACATGCTCGGTCCGCTGCGCCACCAGGCCCAGGTTATGGGTGATCAGCAGCAGCGACATCCCCAGCTCCTGCTGGATCCGGTGGAGCAGGTCGAGGATCTGCGCCTGGATCGTCACGTCGAGCCCCGAGGTGGGCTCATCCGCGATCAACAGGCTCGGGGAAGGCGCGACGGCCGACGCGATGAGGACGCGCTGGCGCTGTCCGCCGGACAGGTGGTGCGGATAGCGCCCGAAGAGCGAGGCGTCCAGGCCGACGCGCCGGAGCGCGTCGAGCGCCCGCTCCCGCGCACCCCGCTTCCCATGGTGGACCTCCACGCCTTCCATGACCTGCTCGCCGACCGTCATCAGAGGATTGAGGGCGGCCGAGGGCTCCTGGAAGATGATCGCGATCCTGGCGCCCCGATACGGCCGCAGGTCGTCCTCTGAGAGGTGCGTCAGGTCGACGTCGCCAAACAGGATCCGGCCTCCGGTGATGACGGCGGCGTCGGTGGGGAACAGCCGGATGATGGCATACGCCGTCATGGACTTCCCGGCGCCTGATTCGCCGACCAGGGCCACCGACCGGCCGGACGGGACCTCGAGCGAGACCCCCTTCAACACGGTCAGCGCGCGGGTGGGCTGTTGGATGTCGACGCTGAGATCCTCGACCCGCAGGTCAGGCATGCCGATCCCCCAGCACCGCAGCATGCGGCGGACGCCTGCATCCTACTAGACGCAGCCGTGCGGACCTGGGTTCACGCGGGTCCGGCCGGCGGCTCCAGCGCGTGCGCTACGAGCTGCTCCACGGACATCGCCCGGCCTTCCTCGATGGCCGCGGCGAGCGCTTCACGGTCGAGGGTCACGTTTCCCACGTTCCAGTGCTCTCCCAGGGTCTGGATGAAGTTCGCCAGGTCGGCGTCGCTCGCGCTCGCCAGCGCGGACCAGCCTCCCGCCAGGCGCCCCGCGCGGTGTGGGTCGTTCTCGAGCAGCGCGAGGTTCGAGAAGTCCGACAGCAGCCCGGCGATGCCCGACACGTCGCGCGCCTCGGCAAAGATCGTCAGTCCCTCGGCGAGCGCGGCCCGCGCGCCGGCCAGGTCGCGCGTCTCCATCATGGCCAGCCCGTAGCTGTGCAGCGCCCAGCCCAGGCTGAAGCGATCGTTGAGCGCTCGGAAGATCGGGATGCACACGCTGAGATGACGCAGGGCCGCCTGTCCGCCGCTCAGCCCAAACTCGGCGCTGGCCAGTCCCCAGTGCGTCTTGGCGATGCCGGCCCTGTCCTGCGCCTGTTCGTAGATCGCGAGCGCTTCGCGCAGCAGCGCGCGTCCCTTCTCCAGATCGGCCCGTGGGACCGTGTACGGAAACGCCAGGTTGTACAGCGCCTGCGCGACGTCGAACGGGGTCCCACGCTCGCGCGCGACCTCCAGTTGTGCTTCGTAGTAGGCCCGCGCGGCATCAAAATCGCCCTGCCAGTAGGCGATGCCGCCTGCGGCTTCCACGGCCGCGGCATAGGCCGGCCGGGACGCGGCACCCGGCAGAGCGAGGATAGCGCCCAGCCGCTCCCGGGCCTCGTGGAGGTGCCCGCGCATCTGCCAGAACCGCCACAGCGCGGCGCCGAACCGCAACGCCGTCTCGACCTCACCGCGCTCGACCGCCCATCCCAGCGCCGCGCGGAGGTTGTCGTGCTCGCGCTCCAGCCGGTCCAGCCGGGTCTTGCCCTCCGGTCCCTGCAGGTGGGGCGCGGCGTCCTCTGCCAGCGCCAGAAACGCCGCCGCATGCCGGCGCCGGATCTGCGAGGCTTCGCCGCTGGCTTCCAGCCGTTCGAGCGCGAACTCCCGGATCGTCTCCAGCATGACGAAGCGCGGCTCGCCGCCGACATCCTCGTGGCGCAGCAGGCTCTGGTCGACGAGACCCGCCAGCCCTTCCAACACATCCCGGCCCAGCTCCTCCGCCGGGCCGCAGACCGCCTCGGCCTCTGGGAGCGCGCAGCCGCCGACGAAGACCGAGACCCGCGCCAGCAGGCGCTGGCCGCTGCCGTCGAGCAGGTCACAGCTCCAGGCGATCGCGTCGCGCAGCGTCTGCTGCCGGGTTGGCAGGTCGCGCGGGCCCCCGGCGAGCAGGCTGAGCCGGCGCTGCAGGCGGGCGAGCATGGCCGCTGGGGGCAGGAGCTTCACCCGGGCGGCCGCCAGCTCGATGGCTAGCGGCAGGCCGTCCAACCGCCAGGTGATCTCGGCGATCGCCGGCGCGTTCTCGTTGGTGACGGCGAAATCCGGCCGGGCGGCCGCCGCGCGCTGGATGAACAGCGCCACGGCCTCGTACTGCGAGAGCGACTCCAGCGACGGCAGGTGCTTGAGATCCGGCAGCGACAGCGGCGGGACCGGGAACTCCTGCTCGCCGTAGACGTGCAGCGCGGCCCGACTGGTGACGATGATCTGGATGCGCGGGGAGGCCCGCAGCAGGTCGCCGACGCGCGGCGCTGCGTCGAGAATCTGCTCGAAGTTGTCCAGGATCAGCAGGAGCTTTCGGTCGCCCAGGTACTCGATGAGATGCTCCATCGGCGGCCGTCCTGGTGCTTCCTGGAGGCCGAGCGCTTGCGCGATCGTTGAGGGGACCAGGTTCGGGTCCGCGATGGCCGCCAGCGGCACGAAGTACACGCCGTCGGGGAACCGGTCGATGACGTCCACGGCGAGCTCCAGCGACAGGCGCGTCTTGCCCGTGCCGCCCGGTCCGGTGAACGTCAGCAGCCGGTTGGTCCCCAGCAGCCGGCGCGCCTCTGCCAGCTCGCGCTGGCGCCCGACGAAGCTGGTCAACTGTGTCGGGAGGTTGTTGGGCGCAGCGTCGAGGGTGCGCAGGGCCGGGAACTCGCTCGGGAGGCCCTCAACCACCACCTGGAAGAGGTGCTCGGGCCGCATCAGGTCCTTCAGCCGGCGTGCCCCCAGGTCACGCAGCGTGACGCCCGGCGGGAGGGTCCCCTCGACGAGGGCTTTGGTGGCGTGTGACAGGAGGATCTGCCCGCCGTGGCCGGCCGCGCAGATGCGCGCGGCCTTGTGCACGTCGAGCCCGATGTAGTCCCCGGCGGTGGGCGTTCCCTCGCCGGTGTGCAGGCCCATGCGCACCCGAAGGACGACGCCGTCCGGCCAGGCGAACCCAGCCAGGGCACGCTGCGCGGCCACGGCTGCACCGAGCGCGCGGGCGGCGCTGGCGAAGACGATGAAGAAGGCGTCGCCCTCGGTGTTCACTTCGTGCCCGCCCTCTGCCGCCACCGCGGCCCGCAGGAGCCTTCGGTGCTCTTCCAGGAGCGCGTCATAGCGCGCGCCGTGCCGCTGGAGCAGGCGCGTGGACCCCTCGATGTCGGTGAAGAGGAACGTGACGGTGCCGCTGGGCAGGGGCATGCAGGAGAATGCGACCCTCGCAGACGGTGTTCCTGCGCCGGCCCACGCTCTGCCCCGATCTGGCCCCCCGCAGGCGCCTGTTCCTGCAGTCGCGAACACGACGCATGAGGGCACATCAGCCGGCGGGACCCGTTGCGGGACGATACATTGCGCGCCTCAGGAGGATGCCATGCCAGACGACCGACCACACCGCTATATAGATGAGCACCGCCAGGCCGCCCTGGACCTCCTCACGACCCTGCTGCGCCAGCCGAGCATCAGCGCCCAGGACGCGGGCGTCAAGGAGTGCGCCGCGCTGCTGGCCGGCATGATGCGCGACCTCGGCATTCCCGCCGAGGTGATCCCGACCCCCACGCAGCCCGTGGTCTACGGCGAGATCGTGCGGGATCCGGGCGCCTTCACGCTGCTGTGCTACGGGCACTACGATGTCCAGCCGCCCGAGCCGCTCGAGCTGTGGGAGAGCGCGCCGTTTGAGCCCACGATCCGCGACGGTCGTCTCTACGCCCGGGGCGCCGGCGACAACAAGGGCCAGTTGATCACCCACGTCCTGGCGGCGAAGGCCTGGCTCGAGGCCGCCGGCGGCCCGCCGGTGAATCTCAAGTTCGTCTTCGAAGGCGAGGAGGAGTCGGGCTCGCCCGGCCTCGGGGAGTTCGTGCGCGGGCACTCGGCGAAGCTTGCCGCCGATCTGGTCTACATCTCGGACGGCGGGCTGCATCCCTCGGGCGCGCCGGTGATCTCGCTCGGCAATCGCGGCATCCTCGGCATCACGCTGCTCGCGCAGGGCGCCGACCGGGACAACCACTCCGGCAACAAGGGTGGGGTAGCACCCAACCCGGTCTGGATGCTCGTGCACCTGCTCTCCACGATGGTCGATCCCACCGGCCGCGTCCTGATCGAAGGGTTCTACGACGACGTCCGGTCCGTCGGTCCGACCGAGGAGCGGCTGCTGGCGGCGATGGACTTCGATCCCGTGGAGTTCGGCAGGACCATGGGGCTCGAGCGGGTCCCGATGGACGGGCCGAGCTACTGGCGCCGGATCATGCTGGAGCCGTACTTCAACATCAACGGGTTCATCAGCGGTTACGTGGGCCCTGGGTCAAAGACGATCATCCCCTCAAAGGCCGAGTGCCGCATCGACATCCGGCTGGTCGTGGACCAGCGCATTCAGGACATCCTCGAGAAGGTCAGGCGGCACGTCGCCAGGGTCGATCCGCGCGTGCAGGTGCTCGAGCGGGGGTTCGGGACGATGGAGGCCAGCCGGACCGCTCCCGACCACCCGGCCGTGGAAGTCGTCGCGCGCGCGATCGAGGCGGTGCGTGGCATCCGGCCGTACATCACGCTGTCATCGGGCGGCAGCCTGCCGAACGCCGTGTGGCCCACCGTCCTGGGCGTCGATCACATCGGCGTGCCGTATGCCAACGCAGACGAGAACAACCACAGTCCCAACGAGAACCTGAGCCTGGAGCGGTTCTTCGATGGGATCCACGTGAGCGCGGAGGTCTTCCGGGCGCTCGCCGAGGCCGACGCCCGGGGCGGGTTCCCGCGGCGTCGCGCGCCGTGACCTGTGCCGTGGGGTGGGCCGGCTACGGGCCGAACCGGATGGTCAGGTCGGGGCTCGCGACGAACCGGGCCGACGCTTCGGCCAGGACCTGGCCCTCGGGGTCGAGGATCCGGCCGGCGGCCGCGTAGATCCGGCGCCGCTCGGCCGCGATGCCTTCGAGCCGCAGTTGCATCGTGATCGGGATCGGTCGGCGGAACCGGAGCTGCATGTCCGCCGTCACCGTGATGACGCCGTGCCGCGCGTACACCGCCCACCACATCGCGTCGTCCAGCAGCGCGGCGATCACGCCGCCGTGCAGGAGGCCGTCGAAGCCCTGGAGGTGCGCGGGCACCGCGGTCTCCGACCGGACGCCGACCGGGCGCCCATCGAGGTCGCGCAACCGGTGGAAGCGCAGGCGGATCCCCAGGGTGTTGGCCTGGCCGCAGACCAGGCAGTGTCCCTCTGATGGAGGCAGAGGATCCGCGTCGGCGCTGAGGGCGTCGTTGGGGAAGACGGCGGTTTCCACGCCCCCAGGGTATCGCATGGTCCGCCCTTCAGGAAGACGGCCTGCGGCGGGCCTGCCACCCTGGCACAGGAGGCCCTGGGGGGACCGAAGTCCAATCCTGCCCGGGAGGGGTAACGCCGGGGCCCGGCGGCTGCCGCCGCCGGACGTCATCAGGTCGAGGATGGATACCTGTTCCCGCCGCGCCCCGATACCCTCTTACCTGGGGGTCGACACACCCGGGACATTTCGGGTCTCTTGCCTGCCGGTCTGTCGCAGGACGGGTGTCACGTTGGCCAGGATCGAGGAGGATCAGTATGAGCCAGGCTACGCTGCGTGAGACGGTCACGCTCGACGGGAACGAAGCCGCGGCGTCTGTGGCCTATCGCGCAAGTGAGGTCATCGCCATCTACCCCATCACGCCGTCGTCGCCGATGGGCGAGTTTGCCGACGAGTGGGCGGCGATGCGGCAGCCCAACATCTGGGGCGTCGTCCCCGAGGTTGTGGAGATGCAATCAGAAGGCGGCGCGGCGGGGGCGGTGCACGGCGCGCTGCAGGCAGGCGCACTGACCACGACGTTCACCGCGTCGCAGGGCCTGCTCCTGATGATCCCCAACATGTACAAGATCGCGGGAGAGCTGACGGCGTACGCCATGCACGTCTCGGCCCGCACCCTTGCGACCCATGCGCTGTCGATCTTCGGGGATCACTCCGACGTCATGGCCTGCCGGCAGATCGGATTCGCGCTGCTGGCCTCGGGCTCGGTGCAGGAAGCGCACGATCTGGCCTGTATCGCCCACGCTGCGACCCTGCGCACCCGCGTGCCATTCCTGCATTTCTTCGACGGCTTCCGCACATCGCATGAGGTCGCCAGGATCGAGCGCCTCGGCGACGACGACCTGCGGGCGATGCTGTCCGAGCCGCACATCCGGGCGCATCGCGAGCGGGCGCTGTCACCCGACCGCCCGGTGCTGCGCGGGACGGCGCAGAATCCCGATGTCTTCTTCCAGGCGCGCGAGGCGTGCAACCCCTTCTACCTGGAGTGCCCGGCGGCCGTCCAGGAGACGATGGATCAGTTCGCACGCCTGACCGGCCGGCACTACCGCCTCTTCGACTACGTCGGTCATCCGGAAGCCGAGCGGGTGATCGTGCTGATGGGGTCTGGGGCCGAGACCGCGCACGAGACGGTGGAGTGGCTCCTGGCTTCGGGCGAGAAGGTGGGTGTGCTGAAGGTCCGGCTCTACCGGCCCTTTGCGGCGGAGGCGTTTCTCGCCGCCCTCCCGGCCACCGTCCGGGCGATCGCGGTGCTGGACCGCACCAAGGAACCCGGCGCGCTGGGCGAGCCCCTCTACCTCGACGTCATCACCGCCCTGCGCGAGGAAGGGCGGGGCCGGTTCGCCGCCGAGCCGATCGTCATCGGCGGCCGCTACGGTCTGGCGTCGAAGGAGTTCACCCCGTCGATGATCTTCGCGGTGTTTGCCGAGCTGGCAAAGTCGTCCCCCAGGCGGCACTTCACCATTGGGATCAACGACGACGTGACGGGCACCTCGCTCGATTTCGACCCCGATCTCGACATCGAGCCGGACGACGTGACCCGGGCGGTCTTCTTCGGTTTGGGCGCGGACGGCACCGTGGGCGCCAACAAGAACTCGATCAAGATCATCGGCGAGGAGACGCCGAACTACGCGCAGGGCTACTTCGTCTATGACTCCAAGAAGTCGGGCGCGATCACGATCTCGCATCTGCGCTTTGGTCCGCGGCCGATCCGGTCGACCTACCTGATCAAGCGCGCCAATTTCGTGGCCTGCCACCAGTGGCCGTTCATGGAGAAGTACGATGTGCTGGGCTATGCCCAGCCGGGCGCCACGTTCCTCCTCAACGCCCCGTATGGGCCCAGCGAGGTCTGGGACCACCTGGCCCGTGAGGTGCAGCAGCAGGTCATCGAGAAGAAGCTGCGCTTCTATGTCATCGACGCGCTCGATGTCGCCCACCGCACCGGCATGGGCGGCCGCATCAACTCCGTCATGCAGACCTGTTTCTTTGCGCTCTCGGGCGTACTTCCCCGCGAAGAGGCGATCGCGAGGATCAAGGAGGCCATCCAGAAGACCTACGGCCGCAAGGGCGACGAGGTCGTCCGCCGCAACTGGGAGGCCGTGGATCAAACGCTGGCCAACCTGCACGAGGTCAAGGTACCGGCCCAGACGACCGCGGAGCGGGCGCTCCCGCCAACCGTGCCGCCCCAGGCCCCGGACTTTGTGCAGAACATCACCGCGATGATCATGGGACAGAAGGGCGACCTGCTCCCGGTGAGCGCGTTTCAGCCGGACGGGACGTGGCCGACCGGCACGACGCAGTGGGAGAAGCGCAACATCGCCAACGAGATCCCGGTCTGGGACGCCAAGATCTGCATTCAGTGCAACAAGTGCGTGTTTGTCTGCCCGCACGCCGTCATCCGGGCCAAGATCGTCGAGCCCGAGCACCTGGTCGGCGCGCCGCCCACGTTCAAATCCACGCCGTTCCGCAGCCAGGAGGTGAAGGGGCACCTCTATGCGCTGCAGGTGGCGCCCGAGGACTGCACGGGCTGCAGCCTGTGCGTGATGGTCTGTCCGGTCAAGGACAAGTCCAACCCCAAGCACAAGGCGATCGACATGATGCCGCAGGCGCCGCTGCGTGAGCAGGAGCGCGAGAACTGGGAGTTCTTCCTCACGCTGCCCGAGTTCGACCGTGCGCGGCTGCGGCACAACGTCAAGGAGTCGCAGTTCCTCCAACCGCTGTTCGAGTTCTCCGGCGCCTGCGCCGGGTGCGGAGAGACGCCGTACGTCAAGCTGATGACCCAGCTCTACGGCGACCGGCTGCTCATCAGCAATGCGACCGGGTGCTCGTCGATCTACGGCGGCAACCTTCCGACGACGCCGTATACGACCAACCCCGACGGCCGCGGCCCGGCGTGGTCGAACTCGCTGTTTGAGGACAACGCGGAGTTCGGCCTGGGGATGCGGCTGGCCGTGGACAAGCACGCCGAGCAGGCCCGCGACCTGGTGGAGCAGCTACGCCTGCAGCTCGGCGATGAACTGGCCAACGGGCTACTGACCGCCCGGCAGGACGACGAGGCCGGGATCGCAGCCCAGCGGGCCCGCGTGGAGATCCTGCGGGCGCGCCTGACCGAGCTCGACCTGCCCGAGGCGCGCCGGCTGCTGCGGGGCGCCGACTACCTGGTCCGCAAGAGCGTGTGGATCCTCGGCGGCGACGGCTGGGCGTACGACATCGGCTACGGCGGCCTCGACCACGTGCTGGCCCTGGGCAGGGACGTCAACATCCTGGTGCTGGACACCGAGGTCTACTCCAATACCGGCGGCCAGCAGTCCAAGGCGACCCCGCGGGGCGCGGCGGCGAAGTTCGCCTCTGCGGGCAAGCCGGCGGCCAAGAAGGACCTGGCGATGCTGGCCATGACCTATGGGACCGCCTACGTGGCCCGCGTCGCCTTTGGCGCACGCGACGAGCAGACGCTTAAGGCGTTCGAGGAAGCCGACGCGTATCCGGGGACCTCGATCATCATCGCCTACGCGCCGTGCATCGCCCATGGCTATGACCTGGCTTTCGGCGCCGAGCAACAGAAGCTCGCGGTAGACACCGGGTACTGGCCGTTGTTCCGGTTCGATCCGCGGAGGGCGGCCGAGGGCAAGAGCCCGCTGCAGCTCGACTCCGGCCCGCCGAAGGTCGATCTCGCGAAGTTCGTGCAGAACGAGACCCGCTTCCGCATGGTCGAGAGCATCGACCGGCAGCGGGCGCTCGACCTGCTGGAGGCGGCGCGCCGCGATGTGAAGGCCCGGTACGCCGCCTATGAGATGCTGGCCCAGGCGCCACTCAACGGCCAGAAGCCCGCCGCGGGCCCGCCGCCGACCCCGGCCTCGGCGGTACCCGCGGATGCGGCGGGAGACTGACGGAAGGTGGCAACCGCCGTGGACCTGTCAACCACCTATCTCGGCCTGACGTTGCCGAGCCCGTTCATGCCGGGCGCGTCGCCCATGGTCGACAGCCTGGAGACGGTGAGACGCCTCGAGGACGCCGGCGCAGCAGCCATCGTGATGCACTCGCTCTTCGAGGAGCAGATCGTCCAGGAGCAGCTTGCGACGATCCAATATATGGAAGCGCCGGCCGAGTCGTTCGCGGAGGCCGTGTCCTATTTTCCGCGCCCGGGCGAGTTCGCGATGGGGCCCGAGCAGTACCTGATGCAGCTTGCGCGGATCAAACGGGCCGTGCGGATTCCGGTGGTTGCGTCGCTCAACGGCACCACCGTCGGCGGCTGGGTCGAGTATGCCCGCAGGATGCAGGAGGCGGGCGCCGACGCGCTGGAGCTCAACATCTACTACCTGGCCACCGATCCCCAGGAGCGGTCCGGGGATGTTGAACGCCGGACGCTCGACATCCTCCAGGCGGTCAAGCAGACCGTCGCAATCCCCGTGGCGGTGAAACTCTCACCGTTCTTCTCGTCGCTGGCGCACCTGGCCGGCCAGCTCGATCAGACCGGTGCCGACGGGCTGGTGCTCTTCAACCGCTTCTATCAGCCCGAGATCGACACCGAGCAGCTCGAGGTTGTCCCGCACCTGGAGCTCTCGACGAGCAGCGAGCTGCTGCTGCGCATCCGGTGGCTGGCGGTGCTGCGCGATCGGGTGCGCGCGTCGCTGGCGGTGACCGGCGGTGTGCACACGGCCACAGACGCGATCAAGGCGATCATGGCCGGCGCGGATGTGGTCCAGATGGTATCCGCGCTACTGCGCCACGGTCCCCACTATCTCCGAACCGTCCGGCAGGAGCTCGAGGCCTGGATGCAGGAGCACGAATACGAGTCGTTGGCGCAGATGCGCGGCAGCATGAGCCACGCGCGTTCGCCAGACCCCGCGGCGTTTGAGCGGGCCAACTACATCCGCGTCCTTCAGGGATGGAAGATGTAGGATCGGGGCCTGGCGGACCGGTGCGGCCGCCGGGCGTCGTCACGCCCGCGTTTCTCACCCTGCTCGGGGCTTCGTTCGTCGCCATCTCCAGCTTTCAGCTGCTCACTGCCAGCCTGCCGCTGTACGCCGTCCGACTAGGAGCCGACGACGCGGTGCTCGGCCTGATGGGCGGGGTCATCGCCGTCATGTCGCTGGTGGCGCGGCCGTGGGTTGGATGGTGGCTGGATGCAGGGGGGACGGTGCTGGCCCTGCAGGCCGGCATCCTGATGTTCGCCCTGGCGGCGATGGGCTACTGGCTCACCGCGTCTGTCGGCATGATCCTGGTCTTCCGCGGCCTCACAGGCGTCGGCATTGCGCTGTTCTCCACGGCCGGCCAGACCCTGACGACCGCACTGTCGCCGCCCGAGCGCCGGGGCGAGGCGCTGAGCCTGTATGCGCTCGCGCTGCCGGTCGCGCAGATCCTGGCGCCGCCCGCCGGGGTCGCGGTGGCGCGGCGATTCACCGACGGGACGCTGTTCGCGGTCTGCATCGCCACCGGCCTCGTGGCCATCGGGCTGGCGTCGCGGTTGTGGCGGCACCCGGGCGTTCCGGTCCACCGCGGTCCCGGGGCTGTCGGAGGCCGCCGTCCCATCCTCTTCAACCGTCGCGTGTGGCTGCCCGGTCTCTGGATGGCGGCGCTGATGGTGCCGTTTGGCGCGAACATCGGGCTCCTGGCCGTGCACGCGTCGCGCCGGGGCCTGTCGAACCCCGGCCTGGTCTTCACCGCCATGGCCCTCGGGTTGATCGCGGTGCTCCTGACCGCGGGACGCGCCTCAGATCGGGTGGGTCGCGCCAGCATGACGATCGCGGGCATGGCCGCCGCCGCGCTCGGCATGTGGGCCACCGCGGCATTCTCAGGATGGGCCCTCGTGCTCGCGGGTGCCCTCTCCGGCATCGGTTTCGGCCTGGCGCAGCCGGCGCTGCTGGCGAGCGCGGTGGACCTGGTGCCCGTCGACCAGCGCGGCAGCGCGCTCGCCACCACGGGGATCTTCCTGGAGATCGGGATCGGGCTGGGGGCCATAGGCGGCGGGGTGGTCGGTCGGGCGCTCGGCCTGGGCGTGATGTTCGGGCTGGCGGGCATCCCCGCAGCGCTCGGCGCGGTGCTGGCCTGGGTCGCTGGCCATAGGGGCGGACGCCCGGGTGGGCGTGGTGCCGCGCATGATCTTGCCGCACACAGGGAAGGACCCTGATGCCGGTGAGACTGATCAGAAGGGCGGATCTACAGGTGAGGCTCGTCCGCGGTGATGACCTTCCGTGCTTCCACGCAATGAGATCATCCACCGGAGAGCCGGTCCGTCTTCGCCGCCATGATGAAGTCGTTGCGGTGGAGCCCGCGGATCTTGTGCGTCCACCAGGTGACCGTCACCCGGCCCCACTCCGTGAGGATCGCCGGATGGTGCCCCTCTTCCTCGGCCGCGGTGCCCACGGCCTGGGTGAACGCCAGCGCCTCTGCGAAGTTGCGGAGCTTGAAGGTCCGCTCCAGCCGCTTGATGCCGTCGCGCTCGAGGATCTGCCAGTCGGGCACGTGCGGGTGGAGCTCGGCAATCTCGGCGTCGGTGACCGTGGGCTCACCGACGCGACACGCGGTGCACTTCATCTGGACCAACGACTCCATGGCCGTCCCCCCGTGTTCAGGCCGGCTCGATGTCATGCGGCAGGCTCTCCTTCATTCCGGCCGGCGTGATCCGGATGAACTCCGCGCGTTCCTGCAGATCCGCCACCGTCCTGGCTCCACAATAGCTCATGCCCGACCGCAGCCCTCCGACCAGCTGCGCCAGCACGTCGGTCGCCCTGCCGCGGTAGGGCACCGACGCCTCGACGCCCTCGGCGACGATCTGGCTGAGGTCCTCGTCCTCGACCGGAGCGTCCAGCGACTGCCGCCGGGCCGCGGCCCACAGGCTCGCCATGCCGCGGTAGCTCTTGTACTGCCGGCCGTTGCGGATGATGAGCGCGCCCGGGCTCTCCTCGGTGCCGGCCAGCAGGTTGCCCAGCATCACCGTGCTGGCACCCGCGGCCAGCGCCTTGGTCATGTCGCCCGAGTTGCGGATGCCGCCGTCGCCGATGAGCGGCACGCCGCTGCCGGCGGCTGCCGCGGCCGCGTCCATGATCGCGGTGAGCTGCGGCACGCCGGCGCCGGTCACGATGCGCGTCGTGCAGGTCGACCCCGGCCCCACGCCGACCTTGACCGCGTCGGCTCCACGCTCGATCAGGTCGCGCGTTCCCTCGGCCGTGGCCACGTTGCCGGCCACCAGGTCCACGTCCGGGAACCGCTCGCGCAATCGCTCGAGCGCCCGCAACGCCGGCTCGGTGTGCCCATGCGCGACGTCGAGGACCAGGGCGTCCACCTCTTCGGCCACCAGCGCCTCGGCACGCTCGAGGTAGTCGCCTCGAATGCCGACGGCGGCGCCGACCCGCAGGCGGCCTTTGGCATCCTTGGTAGCCTCCGGGTGCTTCAGCCGGCTTTGGATGTCGCGGCTCGTGATCAGTCCCTGCAGCCGTCCTGCGCTATCCACCAGCGGCAGCTTCTCGATGCGGTGCTCGTGCAGCACGCGCCGGGCTTCTTCGAGCCCGGTCCCCGGAGGCGCCGTCACCAGCCGCTCGCGTGGAGTCATCACCGAGGCCACCGGTTTGTCCGGGTTGTCGGCGAACAGCAGGTCGCGGGCCGTCACCAGGCCCAGGAGGCGCTCGTCGCCGTCGACGATCAGGATCCCCGCGGAGCCGTGCTCTTCCATGAACTGCAGCGCGTCGCGAACCGTGCGGTTGGCCGCGAAGATGTAGGGGTGCTCGATGATGATGCTCTCGGCCCGTTTCACGCGCCGCACTTCAGTCACCTGCTGCGTGACCGTCAGGAAACGGTGGATGATGCCGATCCCGCCACCGCGTGCCATCGCGATCGCCATCTCGCCCTCGGTCACGGCGTCCATGTTGGCGCTCACAATGGGGATGGCGACCTCGATGTGCCGGGTGAAGCGGCTCCGCGTGTCCACCTGCGAGCGGCTCGTGACGTCCGATCGCTTCGGGACGAGCAGGACATCGTCGAACGTCAGGCCCAACCTGATCGGGTGTTCGGACATCTCTTTGACTCCCGGGAGGTCACGACAGACTCCCAACCTCTCATTATGACGTGAAGCGGTCGCAAATTCGACAACGCGTCGAATCCACCGGCTATGCCGTGAGCCACGCTGACCGCTGAGGCATCGACCGCCCCCGTACGCGCGCCCTGCGGGGGCTCATGGACGGGGCGAGCCCGGGGGGTTCCTGATTCCTACGGCGTTGATCGCCGCGCCCGCCGCCAGCAGGCCCGCGCTGATCCACATCGCCAGGCGAAAGGCATCGGTGGACGCGCCGCGCGCGGCGGCCACCTGCGCGTCGGGGACCCCGGACGCAGGCCGGTTGAGGGGTGCGATCCGCGCGCGGACCTCGGCGTCGCGCGGGTTCATGCCCGGCACGCGCCCGGCCAGATCCGCGTAGAAGCTCGCGGTGACGGCCACGAAGATGACCGCGCCCGCCAGTTGCGGGCCGATGCGCGAGATGGCGTTGTTGATCGCCGACGCCACGCCCGAGTGGCGCACCGGCACCGAGGTCATCAGACAGGTCGTGAGCGGCGCGACCATCACGGTCAGCCCCACGCCGAAGATCACGAAGGCCGGCAGGAAATCGCGCAGATAGCCCACCGGTGGCACCAGGCTCACCCAAGCCTCCGGCCGGAAGACCCACGCGCCGCTGGTCTCGGGCACGCGGGTCAGCCAGAGGACCCCGAGCGCCATGATCGCCGGCCCGGCGGCCATGAACCACCGCGGACCGTGGCGGCCGGCCAGCGCGCCGAACCGCGCTGAGAAGAAGACCAGCAGCAGGGTGCTCGGCAGCGCGACCAGGCCTGCGGCCGCGGCGTTGTATCCGATCGTGCCCTGCGTGAACAGCGGCACATAGTACAGGAACACGTACAGCGCGCCGTAGATGACGAATGTCGACAGGTTCGTGACGGTGAAGTTGCGCGACCGGAAGAGGTCCAGCGGCACCAGGGGATGGCGCGAGCGCTTCATCAGGAACGGGAAGACGACGACGGCTGCAGCGCCCGCGGCTAGGGCCACGTAGGCCAGCGCATCGCTCCAGTTGCGCTGCTGGCCGTAGATCGCCCCGAACGCCAGGCCGCCGACGGCGACGGCCACCACGGCCGCGCCGGTCCAGTCGAACATGCCCACGGACTGCTCGTCGCGGCTCTCCTCGACGTGGGCCAGCGTCGCCCAGACGCCGAAGGCCACGAGCGGCGCGTTGATCAGGAACACCGCCCGCCATGAGACGGTGTCGACGAGCACACCACCGAGCACCGGTCCCAGAATCGTAGTCGCGCTCGACGCGCCGGCCCACAGGCCGAAGGCGCGCCCCTGGGCCTCGCCCTCGAACGCGGCGGTGATGAGAGCCAGCGACCCGGGCACGAGCAGCGCGCCGGTCGCGCCCTGCAGCACGCGGAAGACGACCAGCAGCTCCATCGTCGGCGCCAGACCGCACAGGACCGAGGTGGCGCCGAAGCCCGCGAGTCCGATCGCGAACATCCGGCGCCGGCCGTAGTAGTCGTTGAGCGCGCCGGCTAGGATCAGCAGCGCGCTCAGCGTCAGCAGGTAGCCGTTGTAGACGTACGACTGCCCCTCGAGCACGCCGAACAGCGTGGTCGGGAGGTCCATGCCGATGCGCGGGAGGGCGACGTTCACCACGGTCGAGTCGAGGAAGACGATCCCCGATCCCAGAATGGCCGCGAGCAGCGTCCAGCGGTTGCGCATCGCCGAATCCACCTGATCGGGAGGGGTTCGAGGCCGTCCGGGCGCCGCCCTGCGCAAGAGGGGGCGGCATCCTCTGACCGAACTCGACAGTATGGACCATCAGACCCACGACATCGCGATCATCGGCGCCGGAATCGTCGGGCTTGCTACCACGCTCGCCCTCGCCTCGCGCCACCCCGACCGCTCGCTGATCGTTCTTGAGAAGGAGGCCGAACCCGGCCTGCACCAGACCGGGCACAACAGCGGCGTGCTGCACTCGGGCATCTACTACAAGCCGGGGTCGCACAAGGCGCGGTTGTGCATCGCGGGCGCCCGGCTCATGCGCGAGTTCTGCGCGGAGAACGGCATCCCCGTCTTGGATACCGGCAAGGTCATCGTCGCGACCGACGAGCGCGAGCTCCCCCGGCTTGACGAGCTGTATCACCGGGGCACGGTCAATGGCGTCCCCGGACTGACGATGATCGGCCCCGAGCGCCTCCGCGAGATCGAGCCTCACGCTGCCGGCGTGCGGGCGATCCACTCGCCGCACACCGCCAGCGTGGATTTCCGAGCCGTGGCCCGGGCCATGTCGGACCGGGCGCGACATGGCGGGGTCACGATCGCGACCGCGGCGCCGGTCACCGCGGTCACGCGCCGGGGTGACGAACTGATCATCCGCGTCGGCGGCGCCGAGGTGCGAGCCAGGTACATGATCAACTGTGCGGGCCTCTACGCCGATGTTGTGGCTCGCCTGGCGGGCGCGACGCCGGACGTGCGCATCATCCCATTCCGCGGCGAATACTACCTGCTTCGGCCGGAGCGCCGCGATCTCGTGCGCGGCCTGATCTACCCGGTACCCGACCCCGAGTTCCCGTTCCTAGGCGTGCATTTCACCCGCACGGTGCACGGGGACGTCGAGGCCGGTCCCAACGCGGTGCTGGCCTTTGCCCGCGAGGGCTACTCGTGGGGCCGCGTCCATCCCGGCGAGTTGTTGGCCACGCTGACCTACGCGGGGCTGTGGCGCCTGGCGAAGCGGTACTGGCGCACCGGGATCTACGAGGTCTGGCGATCACTGGTGAAGGCCGAGTTCGTGCGGGCGCTGCGGCGCCTGGTCCCGGATCTGCGTCCCGACGACGTGACGCGTGGCGGGGCGGGCGTCCGGGCGCAGGCGCTCACGGCCGATGGGCTGCTCGTGGACGACTTCCGGATCGCGGAGAGCGACCGGGCCATTCACGTGCTGAACGCCCCATCCCCGGCGGCTACGGCGTCGCTCGCAATCGGCGGGCACATCGCCGAACTGGCCGGCGAAAAGTTTGGGCTGGGATCAGTCCACCAGAAAGCCCGCAAGGCGTGAGAGTGAGACTAGAGATCGAGAATCGCGCCGGGTGCGGCCGCCTCGGATAGCAGCCTCACCGCGCTGTGCACCACACGGCGCTGGCCCTCAACGTCCCCGACCCGCCCTACCGTGCGGCCCAGCGGGTTCGGGGTGACCACCGTACGAGGCACCTTCAGGTTGCCCGCATGATGGCGAAAAGCACGGATGTAGATCGCGACGGTTGAAATGCCGCTCTCTTCTAAGACTCTCGCGGTGTGTCCCACGGACACATGGCAGACGGGTCAGGCCGCGACCAGGAGCGCGGCGTCCACCCCCTGGTCCTTGATACCCCGCGCCCACCGCGGAGCGTATTCCTTCAGTAGCCGGAGCTGTGACGTCGCACCGACGAAGGAATATGCCTCTTCCGCCAGATGACCTATGATGCCTTCCGCCTCAAGCGCGTTGAGGCGGTCAATGGGGAAGACCACGTTGTGGTCGCGCTGAGCTCCACGAATGTCGTAGCCTGGATGGCGGACACGCAGCCGGTGCTGCGGTGTGTTCTTGGGGATGGTCACCAGCACGGGATCGCTGCGGAGGAACTCTTGAATGCGCGGGACCGCTTCTTCCTGGGTCGGACCGCTCGTCCCCAAAGGGTCGTGGCCTTCGATGAACAGCCCCCCCGTGGAGATCAGAGTGAGTCGAGCCTGGCTCAAGGGCCTCGCCAGCGGGGTCCAGGGAGTGCTGTCGTTCAAACGTCTCGTCTTCGAGCATGCCGGTGGGCAGGAGGTCACGCTGCCCGGCCTCTGCGACCGCGCGATGGTACCGGTACCGGCCCGGGCATATTGAGTACGCCCGTACGTGGCCGGCATGGCGGCCCCTCGGTATGGTGAGCATGCATCCGATCGGACCAGCAGGACATCGAGCAAGACGCACCGCCCACGCGGCGGTGACCACATCGCACAAGGAGGGGGAGACAATGCGGTACGTGTTCATGCTCGTGGCAGTGGTGGCGTTGCTCAGTGTAGCAGCGCCGGTGTTCGCAACCGAGGGGCCCCAGAACTTCGACCAGCCTGCCCCGTTCACGCTAGTCCTGGTCCCGTTTGGCAGCGCGAGGGCGACGTACGTGGACCGGTTGGTCGACCGGGTTGAGGTGTCGGATATCTTCCCCGCGGCGGCGATCGTGCGCAACGACACGGCGATCGTGTCGTCCCCGACCGAGTACGAGAGGGTCGAGCACATCAATCGCTAGGCCACACGCGCACGGTGCTGGGGAGGACGAGCCAACCCCGTCCTTCCCAGCCCGCACCGCCACCCCGCGCTACAGCCCGCTGCGTCCGAGCGAGGTCGAATCAGTTGGACGGGCCAACGGGAATCGGGAGGTGGGCGTCTCCTCGATCCTCCCGTTCTCCCCAAGGCAAGCGCCACGGAGCGCGACACCCCCAGTTGCTCAGGGCAGGGAAAGGGCGTCCTGTAAGCAAGCACACAGTCCGCAGAACAGCGCGGTCCGTACAATTCCCTTGGGGTCCCAGGGCGTGATCCGCCGGCCGTCGTAGACGCGGATACCGACCAGATCCTTGGGGTGCGTCATTCTGGGAGTCGAGGGTTTAGGACTCAGGGCAGGCCGGGCCTGCGAACGAGCGTACTCAAAGGGCGCGGCCGAGTACCGGGACCGCGGTACCGGAAGGCGGAGGGGTCAGTGCTTTTTCGACCGCAGGGACCGGATCAGGTCGAGGCGGCTGCGCAGGTTCAGCTTCTGGAGCACGAGGTGGACGTAGTTCTTCACGGTCTGCGGCTGGAGGTAGAGTTTCTGCGCAATGTCCTTGTTCGAGAGCCCTTCGGCAATCAGCTGGAGGATCTGCTCCTCACGCGGTGTAAGCGGCGCCGCCGGCGGACGATCCTCGCCCGCCTGGAGGCTGGCCAGGTAGCTGAAGAGCGTCGTGACGACCCGAGGTGAGATCGGTGGCGTCCCGCGTGCCACGGACTGGATCGCCGAAAGCAGGTCTTCACGGGACGCGTTCTGGAGGAGGCAGCCTGAGGCGCCGGCCCGCACACACTCGAGGATGGCCTCGTCGTCATCGGCTACACCGAACACCAGGACCTTCGCCTGCGGAACCTTCTGCCGCAACTCCGCCATGAGCGCCGGGCCATCCCGATGGCTGGTCGAGAGATCGTAGAGGAGAACGTGCTGTCCGTGCATGGCGCGCCCCAGCGCCTCCCGAGCACTCTCGAAGGTCCCAAAGACGCGGACATCGGGCTCCCTGCCGAGTATCTCCTTGATGCCTTCCCGAATCAGGCCGCTGACATGGATGATTCCCACGACGACAGGCGTATCCATTGGCACCCGCCCAACTGAGGTCTGCGCAGCCTAACGCGTAAACGGGGCCGATTATGCCCGGCCCCCATCGCCGGCGGCGTGCGTCGATATTCGTCGCGTGGTAGTCGCCGGCCTGATCGCCAGCCTTGTCATGGGCATGGCCGAAATGCTGGCCGAGGCCGTGAGGCTACAGAGCGCGTAGAGCTGCGTAGCAGAAGCCTGGCGGTTGCAGCCGGCACCCCTTCACGCCGAGAGATGCCGGCCTACTCAATGCGGCAGGATCGGCGATCGGCGATGGCGCGCCTTCAGAGAGGTAGTCAGCGCGTCTTCTTCGGAGCCAGCGCCCGGCGGACGACCCGCTCGAACAACTCGACCAGGCGCGGATCCCACTGGGACTCTGCGCCGAACCAGAGGATCTGGAGCGCCTCATCTTCCGAGTAGGCCGGCCGCCACGGCCGGTCCATGGTCAGGGTGTCGAAGGCATCGGCCACCGCCACGATCCGAGCGCCGATCGGGATGGCCTCTCCGGCCAGGCCATCCGGGTATCCCTGCCCGTCCCAGTTCTCGTGACAGCTCCTGACGATGGGCGCGATCTTGTCGCCGTCGGGCAGCGACTGGCACATCTCGGCGCCGATGATGCTGTGGCGTTTGACCTGCTCGAACTCCTCATAGGTCAGGCGGTCGGACTTGGTCAGGATCGCTTCGGGGATGGATAGCTTGCCGATCTCATGCAGCAGCGCGGCCTTCTTGATCACGGGCAGTGCACCGTCGAGAGCCGCTGCCGAGGCCAGGTGCGCGCTGTACCCGGCCACGCGCTGCAGGTGCCCCTCCGGCCATGGGCAGATGACGCTGGTTCCCCCTGTGACCTCGGCGAGCAGGCTCTCGACGGTCATTGCGCATCCCCCTCTGCGGCCGGTATCTTGGCCAGAGAAATGCGAGAGGATTTCGCCCGACAGCACGAAACCCTCTTCGGCAACCCAGCCAACCCCAGAGGGGTTCTGTGGCTTTGCGTCCCCGCCTCACGGCGGGTTTGCCTTTATCGGAGGTTTCGCTGCTATCGTTCCCAGAACGAGGAGCGCCTAGACATTACGGCATCAGTGTTTGCGGGTTCTTTCGGATGAATCTTTCGCGCCTGGTACGGCGCCTTCGGGCGCCCAACCCATCGATGATGACCGGCCTCGGCACCAACACCTACCTGGCGGGTACCGGCGAGGTGGCGGTGATCGATCCAGGGCCCGACGACGCGGGGCACACGGCGGCGATCCTTGCCGCCGCAGGAGGACGGATTGCGGGGATTCTCATCACCCACCGGCATCCCGATCACGCGTTGGGCGCGGCGCGTCTGGCCCGCGAGACCGGTGCCCCTGTCTATGCCTTCGACGACGAAGCAGCCGGCAGCCCCGGGGGCGGCCTGCCTCCCACCGTCGCACTGCGCGACGGCGATGCGGTCGCAGCCGGCGGCGCCACGCTCCTAGCCCTGCACACCCCCGGGCACGCCGCCGATCATCTCTGTCTGCTGCTGTGCGAAGAGAACGCGCTGTTCTCCGGCGACTTAATCATCAGCGGCTCCACTGTGGTTATCGCGCCGCCGGCGGGTGACATGGCGGCCTATCTCCGATCGCTGGAGCGGGTACGGGCGCTGGCACCCGCGCGCATCTACCCAGGGCACGGCGACGTGATCGACGACCCGGTGCGGGCGCTCGAGGAGTACATCCGGCACCGCCACATGCGCGAGCGCCAGGTGCTCGAGGGGCTGCGCGAACGTCCGGCGAGGATTTCAGACCTGGTAGCGCGCATCTATGCAGAGGTGCCTTCCACCCAGCACCCCCTTGCGGCTCAGTCGCTCTACGCCCACCTGCTCAAGCTGAGGGCCGAAGGCCGGGTGGTTGGCGATGACCGCGACGGCGAATGGAGGCTGGCATGAGACGCGCGACACCCGTCCTGACACCCGACGAAGCCCGGCAGCTCCATGCCCAAGCGCTGGTGATCGACTCGCAGCAGCCGCCGGCGACGACCGGCCTGCTCTTCACCGAGCGGATGCGATCGGCGCTGGCCGAGTACGTCCTGCGCGGTATGACGCGCGAGGAGGTCTGGCCCCTGATGGCCGAGATGGCCGCGGACGAGTTGATCACCTCGTCCGACGCCCGAAGAGCCTACCTCGACCTGTGGCAGCAGGCCGGCGTCACCGTGGCCTGCGGGAGCTACTCCGGCACCGAGCCGCCCGGCCGATCCTTCGAGCTGACCACCCTGCGCGTGGCCCGCGCGCTGGCGGTCGTTGACGCGCTCGACGGTCAGATGCTCCTGGTGCGCCGCGCCGCCGACATCGAGCGCGCCCACCAGGAGGGCCACCGTGGCCTGGTGCTGGACTTCCAGAACACCACACCCTTCGGCGAGGACCTGGACCGCGTGGACCACTTCCGGCACCTCGGCGTCCGCATGGTGCAGCTCACCTACAACCTGCGCAACCTGGTCGGTGATGGCTGCACCGAGGCCTACCAGGGCGGGCTCTCCTACTTCGGCCGCGAGATGGTCCGCAAACTCAACGCGGCCAGGATCCTAGTCGACGTCAGCCACTGCAGCGAGCAGGTGGGCTGGGATGCGCTCAAGGTGTCGAGCGCGCCGATCGTGGTGTCGCACTCCAGCAGCAAGAGCGTCTGCTACCACGACCGCGGCAAGACCGATGAGCTGGCCAGGGCGATCGCCGACCACGGCGGCTACTTCGGCGTCGTGGTGATCCCCGGATTCATCTCCGAGGCGAAGGAGCCGACGCTCGAGGACTTTTGCCGGCACGTCGAGCATCTGGTCACCGTGTGCGGGATCGACCACGTCGGCATCGGCACGGACAAGGCCGGACCCGGTCCGGGCACGGATTCGCTCGTCGAGTACCCGTCCACGATGCCCGATCGGCGGCCGGGCGCGTTCGACTGGTCCGGGTTCCGCAGAGAGGAGCACCGGCTGACGCCGGACTACCACCTGAACGGGTACAAGCACTTCGGCGACTGGCCCAACCTCACGGTCGCGCTGGCCGCGTGGGGGTTCAACGAGGACGAGCTGCGCAAGCTGCTCGGCGCCAACTTCCTGCGCGTCTTCCGCGAGGTCTGCGGATAGGCCGGGCGGATCGGTCGCGCATGCCCCGGTCCAAGGCCCTCGTCACGCTGGGCGTGATGCTCAGCCTGTTCCTGGTGTCCATGGAATCGACGGTGGTGGCCACGGCGATGCCGACCATCGTCAGCCAGCTCGGCGGGCTGGCGGTCTATTCCTGGGTCTTCTCCGCCTACCTGGTCGCGTCCACGACCACGGTGCCGATCTTCGGGAAGCTCTCCGACCTGTTCGGCCGTCGCCCGGTGTTCGCGGTGGCCATGGCGTTCTTCCTGGTGGGGTCGCTGCTGTGCGGCCGGGCCGGGAGCATGGCCGAGTTGATCGGATTTCGCGTCGTGCAGGGGCTGGGCGCCGGCGGGATCATGACGCTCGCTTTCACCATCGTGGGCGCGATCTTCACGTTCGAGCAGCGGGCGCGCATGCAGGGACTGTTCTCCGGCGTGTGGGGCGTCTCGTCCATCGTGGGACCGCTGATCGGCGGTTTCCTGGTCGACCAGATCTCGTGGCCCTGGATCTTCTACATCAACGTCCCGCCGGGACTCGTCGCCGCCGTGATCATCTGGCTTGCGTGGGGCGCCGAGCCGCGGTCCGGCGGGCCGGTCCGGGTCGACTACCCGGGCGCCGTCCTGCTCGCCGGTGCCGTGGTCGCATTTCTACTCGGACTGTTCACCCTGAGGACGCCACTGGGGTGGGCCCTCCTCGGCATGGCGGTCGTCCTGTGCGCGGCGCTGATCCGTGTGGAGCGCCGGGCGCCCGAGCCGATCCTCCCGCTGCCGCTGTTTCGTGAACGGCTCTTCGCCGCAGCCAGCGCCCACGGGCTGTTTGTCGGATTCGCGATGTTCGGCAGTATCGCGTTTGTGCCGCTGTTCGTCCAGGCGGTGCGGGGGATGAGCGCCACGGCGGCCGGCGCCACGCTCATGCCCTTCATGCTGGGCTGGGTCACGGCGAGCATCATCGGCAGCCGCATGCTCTTGCGCACAGGGTACCGCTCGCTGGCAGTTGCGGGGATGATCTCGCTTGTGACCGGGGCGTTCCTGATGTCGAGGATCGGCGCGCAGACGTCCCATGTGATCCTGGTCGTCGACCTGGCCCTGATGGGGATCGGGATGGGACTGTCGATCCCCTCGCTGACGATCGCCGTGCAGACGGCGGTCGCGCGGGGAGATCTGGGCGCGGCTACATCTACCCTGCAGTTCGCCCGCAGCATCGGCGGCGCCGTGGGCGTGAGCATCATGGGGGCGATATTGAGCCTGCGGCTCGGCGCGTCGCTGCGGGCCGCCGGAGTGGAGCCCACGACGGTGTCTTTGGGCCGGTTGCTCGATCCCCTGGCCAGGGCGGCCCCCGGGGCGCTCGACGTCACGCTGCGCGCGGCCCTGGCCGCCGCCGTGCGGTCGGTCTTCGTGGTTGCCTTCGTGGCTGCCACGGCCGGGCTCGTCGCGACCCTGCTGGCGCCACGCGGCCGGCTGGCGCAGCTCGCGGCCCGGCGGCGCGATGCCGCGGGGGCGGTGGGAGCCACGCCGGCGGAGGAGCATCGCTGATGGCGGGATCCCGCGACCTGAGGTCTCCCTGCGGCTCAGCTGGCCGAGGCCGGCTTCGCGCTTATTGACAGAGGCCCGGTGTCGCTGCGCGGGAGGGCGGCGCCGGTGAAGGTCTACGCGCTTCGCTAACCAAACAGCCTGGGTTTCTCCAGCAGCGCCCGCAGCGTCGTGATCTTCCCGATGTGATAGCCGCGGTGGTAGAGCGCGAACGCGAACATCTCGCCGGCGGTCGCGTAGCCGCGGCCTTCGACGGCGGCCTCCAACGGCACGGTCCGGACGGCCTGTTCGAGAGCGCGCTGCGCCGCGACCACCGCCTCGCGGACCCCGGCCAGCGGCGGATAGGCGGCCTCACCGCCCGTGCCCATCGCGAAGAGCTCCGTGTAGCCCGACGGTGCCTCGGACGTCCCGTCGGCGCGCCGGGCGAAGTTGACATCGGTCAGCGCCACGTGCCCGGCCTGCCAGATCACAGGGCTCAGGCCGTGGGGCGACCGCCGCGCCTCGTCGTCGCTGAGGTCCTCCAGGCACCGCATCAGGCGGATATGGGTGGCTTCGATACCATAGAGCAGGAACTCGCGCATGAATCCATCACCCTCAGTCAGAGTACTTGTACCCGTTGCCCACGGGGTACGCATACCTAGTCCAGTTCTTCGCAAGGGGCGCAAAGTACCAGACTTCCGTGGAGACATGCTTGGTGTTTCGACCTACTACTTGGATAACGGTTGCGCCCGCCCCTTTGGTCATCCTGGGGGTGACTGCCCTAAGTTTGAACCTGGTCTTCCGCCTGATGACGAAAGCCAGCTTCGCTGCAGCTAAACTCCCCGGAGCGCCCGCAGGTACTGAATCTGCCCCGCGTGGTAAGCATCAGGTCCTTGATGGTCATGAGTGCAGCCCTCCCAGATGAGGCATTCGCCGTGTTCGGCGCCAGGGCTCCTTGCTGAGGCGCCCGGCCCCGTGAGGCGTAGGGCCCCGGCGCGCGAAGCGCCGATCGCTGCGGTCTTGGGGATTGACGATGGACATACAATCCTTGTATGGTGAATCCAAGATGAGGTCGCGTACGCTGAACATTTCACTACCCAAGCGGCTCGTCGAGGCGCTCGACCGCCGTGCCCGGGCGGAGGCCCGCTCACGCAGCGAGGTCATCCGCGCGGCCGCGTTGTCCTACCTCGGGTGGTGGGATGAATGGCGCAGGTTGCAGGCCTATGGTCGCAGGCGGGCCAGGCGGCTGAGAATTCTGCCGCAAGAGGTTGAGCGGCTGATCGCGGAGGTCCGTGCCGAGCGGTCGGTCCGCCGCTGATGCGTGTCGTACCGGACACGAACGTCCTGATCTCCGCGATCGTCTTCGGTGGCCTGCCGGGTCGGCTGGTCGACCTTGCCGCCCAAGGGCACGTACAGTTTGTCCTGTCCCCGGCTCTGATCCGCGAGACCCGGGAGGTCCTGCGCCGGAAGTTCGGCTTCTCTGATGCGGCAGCGTACGGTGCAGAGACGCTACTCCGCAGAATCAGCGTCGTGGTGGAGCCTCGCCGTGGAATCGCGGTCATCACCGAGGATCCCGACGACAACCGTGTGCTGGAAGCAGCGCTTGCGGGCGATGCGGATGTCATCGTCTCAGGTGACGGCCATCTGCTGAGCCTGGAGACCTTTGGCGCCACGCCAGTACTGAGTCCAAGGGCGCTGATCGACAGGGTTGCCCCTGGAGGCTAGTTCACGGTGTCCCCGACCGCCTACAGCTACCTCAGCCATCTCGAGTGCACCGCCTGCGGTCTTGCGTGCGACGCGGACCGGCCCCACAACCTCTGTCCCGCGTGCGGCAAGGTGCTCTACGCGCGGTACGATCTCGCCGCTGTGCGCGAGATCCTGCCGCGCGAGCCGTTGGCCGGCCGCCGGCCGGACATGTGGCGCTACCACGAGCTCCTGCCGGTCCGCGATCCCGCGCACGTGCTCAGCCTGGGCGAGGGCATGACCCCGCTGCTGGAGGCGCCGCGCCTGGCCGCGCGGTTCGGCCTGCGTCGGGTACTCCTGAAGGATGAGGGCAAGAACCCCACTGGGACATTCAAGGCGCGCGGACTGTGCGCCGCGATCTCCAGGGCGCGCGAGCTCGGCATCGGCGCGGTCTCGATGCCGACTGCCGGCAACGCCGGGGCGGCGCTCGCCGCGTATGCCGCGCGCGGCGGCCTGACCGCGGTGATCGTGATGCCAGAAGACACGCCCGAGATCAATAAGGTGGAGTGCGTCGTCTACGGTGCGCGCGCCTACGGTATCGACGGTCTCATCAACGATGCCGGCCGGGTCCTGCGCGAGGTCGGACCGGGCCGCGGATGGTTCGATCTCTCGACGCTGCGCGAGCCCTACCGCGTCGAGGGCAAGAAGACCATGGGGTTCGAGATCGCCGAAGCCCTGGGCTGGCGGTTGCCCGACGTCATTGTCTATCCCGCCGGCGGCGGCACCGGACTGGTCGGGATCTGGAAGGCCATCGCCGAGATGGCCGAACTCGGCTGGACCGGCGAGCACCGGCCGCGCATGATCGCGGTGCAGGCCTCGGGGTGCGCGCCGGTCGTGCGAGCATACCACGAAGGAAAGGACCACGCAGAACCCTTTGAACACGCGCACACCGTCGCTTCAGGGCTTCGCGTGCCGGTGGCGGTCGGCGACTACCTGATGCTGCGCGCGGTGCGGGAGAGCGGTGGGACCGCGGTCGACGTCACCGACGAAGAGCTCCTGGCTGCGATGCGTGACCTCGCCGAAACCGAAGGGGTGTTCGCCGCTCCGGAGGCGGCCGCCACGCTCGCGGCGCTGCCGAAGCTCGCCGATGCTGGCGCGATCCGGCCGGACGACGAGGTGCTGCTCCTGCTCACCGGTGCCGGCATGAAGTACACCGGCCTGCTCCCGGCCCGCCTCCAGGCGTGGAGCGGCTGACGGTCACCTGCGAGATCGCGCGGGCCCCGAGGCGCTACGTGCCCACCGGAATCTTCCGCGCGGTCAAGCCCTCACGGATCTTGTCGTAGGTCGACTTCGCTGCGCCCGCCAGCAGCCTTGCGTCGCTGCCGGCGGCGACGAACCGGAAGCCTTCATCGATCCGCTGCAGCACTTCGTCGGCGCTGCCGGCCATGTATCCTGTCGCGATCCCATTTGCCTTTGCCGCGGCTTTGACGCGGTCAAGGGCATCTTTGAACTCTGGATGGTCGAATTGTCTGAAAATGCCCAGATTGGCCGAGAGGTCGTTGGGGCCGACGAACAGCACGTCGACGCCCGGCACCGCGGCGATCGCCCCGACGTTCTCGAGGGCTTCCAGCGTCTCGATCTGCAGGATCACGAGCACCTGCTCGTTCCACTTCTCGAAGTACTCGGGCAGGTCCATCCCGTAGCGGCTGATGCGGGTGCCGGCGACACCGCGGATCCCTGCGGGCGGGTACTTCGCGGCGGCGACCGCGGCCTCTGCCTGCTCGGCGGTGTTGACCATCGGGACGATCATGCCGTAGGCCCCGCGGTCGAACGCCTGCTTGATGAGCCCGACGTCGTTGTTGACGATCCGGACGATGGGCACAACCTGGGTGCCGCGCATCGCGCGGAGGAGGTCCTCGACGCGCTCCCATGTCGCGGGGCCGTGCTCGGTATCGATGACGAGCCAGTCGGGTTCGAACGTGGCAAGCAGTTCGGCGATCGACGGCGAGGGGATGCTGACCCAGTGGCCGACGGCGGGCAGTCCCTGCTTGAGACGGGCCTTCACGTGATTGATGAGCATGAGTGGCGGTCCCTCCAGCAAGATGTGGGCAACCGGATCAGGGGGTTCACCTCATTACTTAGACGCCGGGCGCTTCCGACCCTTGCCGCGTCGCACGTCGGTCCTCCCAACGTGGAGTGCGCCCACGGCGTCCAACAGTCAGGGACAGCCCTGCAGGGAGGATGACCCGGGATCGCCGCGCTCAGGGGACCACTCTGTATGCCACCGAACTGCTTGTCGCCAACAGCAACCGGGGCGAGGCGCTGCTGCGGCCGCAGGCGTGGCAAGGAATCACGGCCACCCTCGACGCCTACCAGCACCTGGGCGTGCGCGCGGTGAAGGTGGCGATCAAGTACCCGATCCTGGTCTCGGGGTTTCCGCGCTCATCCGAGTACCTCGCCTACTACCGGCGCCTGGGTGACGAGCTGCGCCGGCGCAACCTGAAGTTCCTCGCGCAGATGACGACGACGTTCCGCGAGCCGGCGTTCGGCAGCCTGCCGGTCGAGGACCACTACACCGGGCTCACCTGGACGCGGTTCACGCAGGAGAAGCGCCAGATGGCGGAGACCATCATCCGCGAGATCCGGCCCGACTTCCTGACCATCGAGAACGAGCCGCACACCCAGCAGGCCAACACCGGGATGACCTTCTCCGTTCAGAGCATGACCGATCTCGTCCAGGCCGTCCTCGCCGGGCTCGACCGCCGCCGGACGCTGGTCGGCGCCGGCGCTGGCACCTGGGACGACCTGGCGTACATGCAGAACCTGGCCCGTACCCCGGTAGACTACCTCGACATGCACATCTACCCCATCAACCGCGACTTCGTCACGGACCGCGCGTTCCGCATCTCCGACATCGCGCAGCGGGCCAACAAGCGGCTGTTCCTGGGCGAGGCGTGGCTCTACAAGGCGCGGGACGGCGAGCTCGGCGGCGCGCCGGTGGCCGCGGCGCCGGCGCTCTTTGCCCGCGACGCGTTCAGCTTCTGGGAGCCGCTCGACGTCGAATTCGTGACTGTGATGGCGCGACTGTCGCAGACGTTGGGGGTCGAGTTCGCGAACTTCTTCTGGGCGCGGTGCTTCTTTGGATACATCGAGTACGGCGAGCCCACCCGCGGTCTGCCGCCGGCGACTGAGTCCCCCACCGCATTGCCGCTGTGCTCAAGGGACCACCCTGAATGACCTGCCTCGTGCTGGTCGATACACCCGAAAGTCTCTGTCCAGAGAGAAGACGGTCCCCAACCCACGCTCTTCGGCCAGAGCCACGAGTGTGGCGTCGGCCAGATCCATCGGGAGGTCACGGTACCGCCGCATGAGGTCGGCGGCACGGTCGAGGCGTTGCGGCATCTCAACGATCAGGTCCCTGCGTTGGTGAAGTCGCCACAGCACCTCCTGGGCTGGCCAGCCCGCCGCATCGCCGAGAAGGTACATTGCTTCAGTGAATGCGGGCCAGGTGGTCAGCATAGGCCCGGGTAACGCGGCCAGCGCCTGCACGCACGTGGCGTGGTCGGGTTCGCCTTCGTCGATGAGCGCGACGAGCGGGCCGGCGTCGGTCAGGATCACGGTCGCCTCCTGGCGAGGCGCTTGAAGCTCTCGCCGGTACGCCGAGCCCGACCTCCGGTGGATCGGACGGCGCCGATGGCGTCAGCCAATCGCACCTGCAACGTGCTGCCCGCCTCACGCACGTAGCGCCGCGCCGCGCGCCGCATGACCTCGGATAGTGGGACACCCTCAGCCTCGGCTACGGCACGCAGCCTGGCTTCCAGGTCTGGATCCAAACGGACACTCGTCGGCACTCCTGTTTCTCCTCGCTCACCGGTGTATGACGATTGTAAGGAATTGTACTACACCTGACACCTGTACACAACCCACGCTCCCGAAGACGGGATCTCCGCGTGTTGCGCCGTATCCTACCTACCTAAGATAGTCCACGTGCGGGGCGTGGCGGCGGCGGAACTCTTTCGCGATGGCGGCCGCCACCTCGCGGCCGGGGACCAGCGGGTGCATCGCGAGTGCCTCGATCGCCTGCGGCCATGACCGCTCCAGGGCCGCCCGCACCGTCCCCCGCTCGTACGCCTTTACGCGGAGGACGAGGTCGCGCACGGATGCGGGGAGCATGCCCGTCGGCCGCGGCGCCGGGCCGTTGCGGGTAATGCGGCACGGCACCTCGACGACGTCCCCCGGGTCGAGGTCGTCGATCGCGACCCCGTTCTGGGTGTTGACGATCAACTCGCGCGCCGCGCCGTCCTGCATCTGCTCGATCACGCTCAGCGCCGCGCGCGCGTAGCCGCCCTCGATGTCCCCGCCCATCAGGGCCAGGTCGCGGCGCTGGCCGGTCTCGGTGGCCATGTACGACGCGCGCCGGGCAAAGATCGCCTCTTCGTAGATCGGCACCGGGTCATCACCGCGCGCCAGAGCGTCCCGGACCGACTCGCGGAGCCGGGCCGCCACCTCGGCCACCGCCTGCGCGCGCGTCGTCGGCGACGTCCTGAGCCGCCGGACCACCTCGTCGTGGTGGTAGTAGTAGTGCAGGTACTCGTTGGGCAGCAGCCCGAGCCGCCGCACCTCCGCCGGCTCGAACAGCGGCCGGCCGTAGACCGCGCGAATCAGGTCGTCGCTGGCCAGGATCTCATCCAGGCGGTCGCGGCCGCCGTGGCGGACCGCGCGCACCCAGCCGAGATGATTGAGCCCCAGATAGTCGATCTCCAGGGCCTCCGGCGGCGCGTTCAGCACTCCCGCGATCCGGCCGGCCAGCGCCACCGGGCTGTCGCAGATGCCGATCACGCGCTCTTCGCCCGCGGCCGTCAGCGCCTGGGTGATCAGCCCCGCGGGGTTGGTGAAGTTGATGATCCATGCGTCGGGCGATACGCGGCGCAGGCGCGCGGCGACATCGCTCAGCACAGGAATCGTCCGCAGCGCCATGGCCCAGCCGCCCGGGCCGGTCGTCTCCTGTCCCACAATGCCTGCCTCGAGCGGCACCTGCTCGTCGATGGCCCGGCCAGCCAGCCCACCGACGCGGATGCTGGTGATGACGTACGCCGCACCGTCGAGCGCCGCGTCAACCGAGGTTGTTGCGCGTACCACGAACGGTCGGCCGCGTCGCGCCAGCTGCGCGTCGGCGAGGGCTTCCACCAGCTCGAGCGCGTCCCGGTCGATGTCGTGGAGCGCGACCTCGGCGACAGGCACGCGCGCGTGTCGCTCGATCAGCCCCGAGATCAGCAGCGGGGTGCGCATGCCGCCGCCGCCGATGACCGCCAGCTTCATCGCAGCCGCTCCACAGCCCGGTGCCTCCTCGGCGGGTATCTCACGGCGACAGCTCCTCAAGGAGCGCGGCGACCTCACGGCGCCGCGGGAAGGCCGCGGTCCCCCCTGGGGCGCGCGTCGACAGGGCGCCGCAGATGTTCCCGGCCAGCAGGCAACGGCGAAGCGGATCGCCGCGCAGATAGCTCCACAGGAACCCGGCGTTGAACGCGTCGCCGGCACCCGTGGTGTCGACCGCGGCGACCCGGGGTGCGCGCACACGTACCGGCCGGCCGTGCTCAAGCCCCACCGCACCGCGCGCCCCGAGCTTGATGACCGGAACCGGGACGAACTCGCCGAGCGCGCGGACCGCGTCTTCGGGCGTGCGCCGCCCGGTCAGCCAGCGCGCGTCCTTCCACGACGGCAGGAACACCGTCACCCGGCGCAGCGCCTCGCGGAACCCGGGCTCGCCGTACGCCGCGGGATTCCACCCAATGTCGACCGAGATCGAGACGCCGGCGCCGCGGAGCCGGTCGAGCACCCGCAGGCGCTCCCCGAACGGCCGCGGCACGCCGGCGAAGTGCACGTGCCGGGCGCCCCGCATGGCCGCGACATGTCTCGCCCTGACGATCTTCCCGGTATCGGCCGCGCAGCCGGTGTACGTGATGAACCCCCGGTCCGACCGCGTCGAGAACACGACGGTGACCGCCGCGCCCAGCCGCGGGTGGCGGGCGACCTGGGCGACGTCCAGCCCGGCCCGGCGCAGCGCGTCGAGCTGGAACCGGCCCAGCAGGTCCCGGCCGACATAGGCACGCACCGCGGTCCGCACTCCGAGCCGTGCCAGTCCCGCCGAGGTAATGAACGCGCCGCCGCCCGGGGTGATCATGAACCGCTCCGTGCGGATCTCCTCGCCGAGGGCCGGCGCGGCCTCCAGGCCGTAGAAGATCATGTCGCAGTACAGGTTGCCGACGACCAGGACCTGCCTCCGGCCGGGGGTTGGACGCTGCCCCGGAGCGGGCGGTACGCGTCGGCCGGCGTCACGGCGCATCTGGTTCCCAAGACGTTTGGACCGCGCCCGGGGACGGCAACCCCAGCAGCCGCGCCGCGTTCTCGGCGAAGATCAGGCGCAGCGTGTGCTCGCCCGCGCCGATCTCGCAGCATGCCCGGAACTGCTCATCCAGGTACTTCCGCGCGAACCCACGGGGGAACCACGATGAATCGGTGCCAAAGAGGATGCGCTCCGGACCGGCGGTCTCGAGGAATCGGCGGAAGAGCGTCTTCAGGTCGAGGTCGTAGGGCATCCAGCGCATCCACTCGTTGCTGCCCGACGTGTCCACGCAGACATTGCCGCACACCCACATCAGGTGCAGCAGCTCCCGGGGGTAGCCGCAGCCGAAGTGCGGGATGACAAACGGCACGCCCGGAAACGCGCGCGCCACGTCCTGCAGCACCAGTGGGCTGATGTTCGGGCCCGAGACGATCCCCTCGTACCGCAGTGGCCCGAAGTGGATCACCACCGGAATGCCCAACCGCTCGGCCACCTCCCAGAGGGGATACAGCCGTTCGTCATCGAGCGGCTCGCGCAGGCGCGGGGCGATGACCTTGTAGCCCCGCAGCCCGAGTTGCGCGACCGCCCGCTCGAGCTGCGCGGCCGCGTCCGGGGCGAACGGATCGTGATGCGCGAACCCCACGAACCGGTCGGGATACGTGCGCACGACCGCGGCCAGCCGCTCGTTGCCCCCGCCCGTCAAGAAGACGACCCGCACGAGGCCGTGCGTGGCGACCTCCTGCGCCCACCGCCCGGCCGTTTCGCTGTCGTCGCCCGGAGGCTCGGGCACCGGGAATCCCCACGCGCGGCGCCAGGCCTCCTGGTCGTCGGTCAGGTGGCGCTGGATCGTGGCCCACTTCACCTCGCCGAAGCGCCCGACATACGCCGTCCTGATCGGGTCCTCGTCGGGGTGCGCCCGCCTGACGGGAAAGTGCGCGTGGAAGTCGAGGACGGGAATGTCCGGTGGCGCCATGAGGTCTGGTCCCTTCAGCTCTTCAGCCCTGTCAGCACGATACCCTCGATGATCTGCCGCTGCAGCACCACGAACACCAGGAGCACCGGCGCCACCGCCAGCGTCGAGGCCGCCATGATCAGGTGCCACAACGAGCCCGCTTCGCCGGAGAAGAGCGCGATGCCCACCGGCAGCGTGCGCATCGCCGACGACTGGATCACGATCATCGGCCAGAGGAACGCGTTCCAGTTGCCCAGGAACGTGAAGATGCACAGCGCGGCCATCGCCGGCTTGACCTGGGGCAGCGCGATCCGCCAGTACAGCCCGAACTCGCTGACCCCGTCGATCCGGCCCGCGTCCAGCAGTTCGTCGGGCACGCCCGACATGAACTGCCGGATCAGGAAGATCCCAAACGCGGTGATCAGGCCGGGAAACATGATGCCCCAGTAGGTGTTGATCCACCCGTTGGCGCTCGACATGATGTACCAGGGGATCACCAGCATCTCGGTCGGGATCATCAGCGTCGCCAGGATCAGGACGAAGATGAGGTCCCGGCCGGGGAAGCGGAGCTTGGCCAGGGCGTACCCGACCAGGGAGTCGAAGAATGCGACGCTGACCGTCGTGATGGTGGCGATGACCAGGCTGTTCCAGAACCAGCGCGGGAACTGCGTGCGCGTCAACACCTCGGCGAAGTTCTCCAGGGTGGGGCGCGCCGGGATGAAGCGCAGGTCGAAGATCTCGGTGGCGGGCTTCAAGGCCGTGGAGATCATCCAGAAGAAGGGGAACGCCACGACCACGGTCCCGGCGGCCAGTGCCAGGTAGATGAGGAGAACGCGCGGGTCGGGCCGCGCTCGGGTCGGCGCGGCGCCGGTCGTGCGAGCCGCGATCGAGGGCGCCGCCATCAGTACTCCACCGGCTTCGACAGGACCTTCATCTGCAGCAGCGTGATGACCAGGATGACCGCGAACAGCACCGCTGTGGCGGCGGCGGCCTCGCCCATCCTGAACCGCTGGAAGCCCAGCTGGTAGACGTACAGCACCAGCGTGAGCGTGCTCGACAGCGGCCCGCCCTGGTCCTGGAACGTCATATTCAGCACCTGCGTGAACAGCTGGAGGTAGACGATGGTGCCGTACACGACCGAGAAGACCAGCGTGGGATTCAGCAGCGGGACGGTGACGTGCCGGAACAGGTGCCAGCCCGAGGCGCCGTCCACCTTGGCGGCCTCGTAGTAGACAGTCGGAATCGCCTCCAGCCCGGCCAGGAAGATCACGACCTGAAACCCCAGGTACTGCCAGACAATCATCGCTACGATGGCGTAGAGCGCCTGGGACGGGCTGCGCAGGAACGGCTGCGCCGCCAGCCCCAGCTCGGTGAGGATGTAGTTGATCGGCCCGAACTGCTGCGAGTACATCCACTGCCAGACCCAGGCGGCGGCCACGATCGGCGTGATGAAGGGCATGAAGTAGAGCGCCCGGAACAGGCCGCGGAACCGGGTGACGCGCTGCAGCATCAGCGCGATCGCCAGGCCCAGGACGACCTGGGCTGGAATTCCGACGAGCACGTAGCGGACGGTGTTGACCGCGGCCCGGGCAAAGCGCGGATCGGCGAGCAGCGTCTCGAAGTTGCGCAATCCGACGAAGGGCTTCACCGGCGAGATGATGTTCCATTCGTGCAGGCTGACGTACAGCGACGAGAACGCCGGCGCCAGGCGGATCCCCAGGAAGAAGAGGAGGGGGACCAGCAGGAACGCATAGGCCCACAGCGCCCGACGGGTGCCGAGGCTGAGCCGGGACCAGGGAACCTGGACCTCCGCGGTGCGCGTCGCCATGCCTGGGAACGACTTCGGACGTGCCGGATCAATCCCTCCAGGACGCCTGATCATCGCAGGGCAGGATCCGCGCCATCCCGGGGCAGATGTCGCGACACCGGCAGGAGCCGCCACGATCACTGCGAACCCCTACTCGCGCCAACTCAGGCGGCATGCCCGGGGGTGATGCGCGACGCCGGCCCTGCTCACTGGAACAGTCACATTCCTGTTTACTGACATCGAGGGCTCCACGCGCCTCCTCCAGGAGCTCGGCGACCGCTACCGCGAGGTGCTCAACGAGCACCACCGTCTGCTCCGCGCGGTCATGACCGCGGCCGGCGGGCAGGAGGTCGGCACGCACGGCGATGCCTTCTTTGTCGTCTTCCCGAGCGCCAGAAGCGCGGTTGCCGCCGCCATCGAGGCCCAGCGGGCGATCCGCGCATATCGCTGGCCAGACGGCGCCGACGTCCGAGTTCGGATCGGCCTGCACACCGGCGAGGCGATGCTGGCCGGTGACGACTACGTCGGGCTCGACGTCCACCGCGCCGCCCGGATCGCATCAGCCGGGCACGGCGGGCAGATTCTCATCTCAGAGGCTACCCGCGCTCTTGTGGCCGCCAACCTGCCCGACGGCGCCACCCTGCGCGACCTCGGCCCGCACCGCCTGAGAGACCTGCAGCGGCCGGAACGGCTGCATCAGGTCGTCCACCTCGACCTGGCCGAGGGCTTTCCGCCGCTGCGGACGCTCGATGTGGCACCGCACAACCTTCCGGTGCAGGCGACGAGCTTCGTCGGCCGGGAAGCGGAGATGCGAGAGATCCAGCGCTTCCTGGCCGGGGCCCACCTGGTCACCCTCCGCGGACCGGGCGGCGCGGGGAAGACGCGACTGGCGATCCAGACCGCCGCGGATCGCCTCGACGCGTTCCCGGATGGGGTCTGGTTCGTGGAACTGGCGCCGATTGCCGACGCGGCGATCGTCCCGCAGACCATCGCCTCGGTGCTGGGCCTGCGGGAACCGGCGAGGGCCGCCACCGAGGTCCTGATCGACTATCTGCGAGCCAGAGCGCTCCTGTTGATGCTCGACAACTGCGAGCATGTGCTCGCGGCAACGGCCGAGATCAGTGCGCTCCTGCTGCGCCACGCCCCCTCGCTCCGGATCCTGGCGACGAGCCGGGAGCCGCTGGGTGTCGCGGGTGAGGTCGTCTTCCAGGTGCAGCCCTTCGCGCTGCCGGACCCGACGCACGCCGTCTCGCCAGAGCTGGCCAACCAGTCGCCCGCCGTACGGCTCTTCGTCGAGCGCGCGGCGCTCGCGCAGCCGGGGTTTGCGGTCACCGGCGCCAACATCGGCGCAATCGTCGAGTTGTGCCGGCGCCTCGATGGCCTCCCGCTGGCGATCGAGCTGGCCGCGGCGCGGACCAAGGTGCTGTCGGTCGAGCAGATCGCCGCCCGGCTCGAAGACCGGTTCAGGCTGCTCACCGGAGGGCCGCGGACCGGCCTGCCACACCACCAGACACTCCGTGCCGCGCTCGACTGGGGGTACGACCTGCTGGCCGAGGCCGAGCGGATGCTCTTCCGCCGCGTGGCCGCTTTCGCCGGGGGGTTCACGCTTGAGGCGGCCGAGGATGTCTGCGGACGTGACGGGCTTGCGCCGGAGGATGTGCTCGACCTGCTCAGCCGGCTGGTGGACAAGTCCATGGTCGTCGTCGAGACCCTGGCGGCGGCCGAGGCCCGGTACCGCTTGCTCGAGACCATCCGGCAGTACGGTCTGGAGCGGCTCGCAGACGCCGGCGAAGGGCTGGCTGTTCGCGAACGCCACCTGGACTACTTCCTCCGGCTGGCTGAGCGGGCCGAGATGGAGCTGCAGGGCCCGAGCCAGAAAGAGTGGCTGGACCGGCTCGAGGTGGATCACGACAACCTCCGCGCCGCGCTGGACTGGGGTAAGACCTCACCCGGCGGACTCGACGCCGCGCTCCGTCTCGCCGGAGCCCTGTACTGGTTCTGGGAGGTCCGGGGGTACTGGGCCGAGGGGCGGCGGTGGCTGGACGATCTGCTCGCGCGGGGGGACGAGGCGCCGCCGGGCGTGCGAGTCAAGGCGCTGAACGCGGCCGCCAGCCTGGTGATGAAACAGGGAGATTTCGCCCGGGTGGAGCAGCTCGCCAGCCAGAGCCTTGAGCTCTCACGCACACTGGACGACAAGCGCAGCGCCGCGACGTGCCTGGTCATCCTGGGCGTGCTCTCCTGCCGCATGGAGGACTATCCCAGGGCCGAGACCCTCGGCGACGAAGTGTTGAGCCTCTCGCGCGAGACCGGGGACACCTTCGCGACGGCATGGGCACAGGCGATCCTGGGGTTCGTCGCGCGCGCCAAGGGCGAACCTGAACGATCCGCGGCCCTCCTGGAGGAGAGCCTGGCGCGCCTGCGATCCCTGGGACACCTGTGGGCGACCGGGATCGTGCTGGTCAATTTGGGCCTGCTCGCCAGGGACCGCGGGAATGCCGATGAGGCGGCGGCGCGTCTCGAGGAGGCGCTGGGCATCCTCCGCCAGCTGGGGGACAAGTCGTACATCGCCTACACGCTGCTGAACCTG
Organism: Armatimonadota bacterium; assembly: GCA_037443565.1. Taxonomy (GTDB): domain Bacteria; phylum Sysuimicrobiota; class Sysuimicrobiia; order Sysuimicrobiales; family Humicultoraceae; genus Fervidifonticultor_A. The sequence goes on from JBBIOB010000001.1 coordinate 72,606, forward strand.
GGCTCACTCGCATCCCTGCGCGGGGACTACGGGCGAGCCCAGGCGCTCTACGCGGAGTGCCTGGCTCTGCGGCGGGAACTTCAGGAAACCCGGGGTATCGTGACCTGCCTGGCCGCGCTCGGATGCGCGGCCGTCGCAGTGGGCGACGACCCACGGGCCGCGACGCTGTTCGGCGCGTTCGACGCGCAGCGCCAGGCGACCGGTGCCTCTATCCCGGCGCTGTTCCGCCAGGAGTACGAGCAACGGGTCGCCGAGGCGCGCGCGCGCCTCGGCGACGGCGCATTTGCACAGGCCTGGACGACCGGTCAGACGATGACCATGGAGCAGGCAATTCGGTTCGCGCTCGCCGAGTGAACGCGGAGCGCGACCTACTTCCTGGCCCGCTTCGTCCAGAAGTCGTCGAGAATCTTCTGCTCCTTGGCCGCGGCCTCGGCCAGCGCCTGCTGCGGCGACTTGTTGTTCACGACGACCTCATTCACCGCGTCCATGATGACCTGGCGCTGGGCAGTCTCGTCGATGAAGAACGTCGCCCGCGCCGACGACAACCCCGCGATGAACGGGCCGAAGATCCTATCACCCGTCAGCTTCTCGTCGCCGATCAGCCGGCGGCTGGCCGGGAGCTCGCCGACCCGCTCCAGCCACACCCGCTGGACCTCTTCCGAGGTCAGGAACTTGAGAAACTTCACCGCCGCCTCGCGGCGCGGGCCCTGCGCGCGGACCGTCAGGCCGTGCACCCAGTACGAGCCGAAGTTCGACGCCTCGCCGCCCACCGACCGCTTCGGCAGCGTGGTTACGCCCCAGTTTGCCCGCGTGCCGTTTCGGATCGCCGCGATCGCGAATGATCCGTCGAAGATCATGGCGGCCCGGCCGGCCATGAACGCGTTGCGGTAGCCGTTGGCGCCGGGGAAGAAGTCGATGACCCCGACCTTGTGCCGCATGATCAGGTCGGTGTACCACTTGAAGGCCTCGACCCCCTGCGGCGTCGCGTAGGTCACGCGGCGGTTGTCGGGACTGTAGGGCGACGCCCCCCACTGCCGGAAGAGGACCTCGCGGATCAGGTGATGGTCCTGCCCGGCCGGTGCGATGCCAAAGCCCACGACCTGCAGGCGGCCCGCCGCATCGCGCACCGTGGACCGTTCGGCCGCCGCGACGAACTCGTCCCAGGTCACCGGGGCGCGGGCCACGCCGGCGCGCTGAAACAGGTCGTCGTTGTAGAACATCGAGAGGCTGCGCACCGCGGTGGGTAGCGCCCAGTAGCGACCGTCGAAGCGCGAGTTTTTGACCATCGGCACGAAGTCGCGTTCGATCTCCTGGGGCGGAAACGCGTCGGGCGGCAGCGGTTGGAGGTAGCCCGAATCGACGTAGAGCGGCACCCACCCGTAGAACAAGTTGATGACGTCCGGTCCCTGTCCCGCGGGTACCGCGCTCGCGACCTTCTGGTTGTAGGTGTCGTAGGGGAAGTTCTCGTGCACGACCCGGATGCCCGGGTTCTGGGTCTGGAACTGCTGGATGAGCTGGTCGACGAGCCTGACCTTGCTCTCGAAGAAGTACTGCCAGTAGGTGATCGTGACCTGCTGCTGCGCAGACCCGCCGACGGTCAGGCCGAACAGCAGCCCGGCGACGACCAGGATCGGCACGAACGCTCTCACGATTATCACCCCCTCGTGTGGTGTCGGCGGAGGAGAACTTCGGGCCGGCGGGGAGCCGGCCCTGCGTTGCCGAAACGTTCTGGGTGATGACCATCGACCCCTGCGCGGGTGTGACGGCCGAGTCCGTCCGGGCCCGGCGCGGCGTCAAGTGGAACAAGCACGGCGACGACGTGCTCGGCGCGTGGATCGCGGACATGGACTTTGCCGCCCCCCAGCCTGTCCTCGACGTCTTGGAGTGGTCGGCGCGGCACTCCGCCCTCGGGTACGAGCGGCCGGAGGACGTGCAGGCGCTCTTCAGCGCCGCCTCGCGCTGGATCGCCCGCCGTCACGGATGGGAACCCGACCCGTCGGCGTTCGGCGCGCTGGCCGATCTAGTGCAGGGGATGCTGCTGGCCATCCACGCGTTCACCGAGCCCGGTGACGGCGTCATCGTGCAGGGGCCGATCTATCCCCCCTTCCTCACCAGTATCACGATGCTGGGGCGCAGGATCGTCGACAATCGTCTGGTCGATCCGACCGGAACCGCGTCCGTGGACATCGAGGCTCTTCGACGGCTCGCCGCCGACCCGCAGACCAGGCTCCTCATGCTATGCAACCCGCACAACCCGACGGGACGGGTGTTCCGCCGCGACGAGCTCGAGGCCATCGCCGCGGTCGCGTGCGATCACGACCTCGTCGTGGTGGCCGACGAGGTGTGGATGGACGTGACGTATCCCGGCCACCGGCACATCCCGTTTGCGACGCTGGGCGAGGACGTGGCGCGGCGGACGGTGACGCTGACGTCGGCGGGCAAGACGTTCAACATCGCCGGCCTGCGCTGCTCGCTGGCGATCTTCGGGAGCGCAGAGCTCAGGGAGCGGTTCGAGGCCCTGCCGGCGCGCATCCGGGGACACCCCAACATCATGGGCATCCGCGCGTCGGTGGCGGCCTGGACCGAGTGCCGCGCCTGGCTGGACGCCGTGCTGTGCCAGCTCGACGCCAATCGCAGAGCCCTGGCCGCGTACGTGGCCGATCGGCTGCCCACCGTCAGGCACCATACTCCCGATGGCACCTACCTGGCCTGGCTCGACTTCGGCGGCTGCCACCTCCCGGCGCCTGCGGCCGCGTTCCTGCTCGACCGCGCACGGGTCGCGCTGAACGACGGCGCCGACTTCGCCGGCGGGTCGCAGTGCGCCCGGCTCAACTTCGCGACGACGCCTGAGATCCTGGCCGAGATCTGCAGCCGCATCGAGCGCGCGCTGAGCTGAGCCGCCGGCGCGACAGACCCGGTCCCGGGGCAGGGCCGGCGGCAGATCCCATCATCCCGCAGGAGTCTGCCCGGCCTGGGCCGAATACCCCTGCCAGCGCTTCGACGCCCCGCGGAAGACCTTCCCCGCCCTTGCCTGTGGTGCCGGACGACTGCCCCGCGCGCCCGCGCGCGGAACAATAGAGAGGAGACGGTGCCACAATGGCTCGGGAATCTGCACGGAGAGCGTCCCGCAAGGGGCCGCTCGACAGGAAGCCGTCCGACAAGAAGTTATCCAGGCTGCAGGTCAATGTCGCGCTGACCGGCGAAGGCAAGGCGCCGCCGCTCGCCGCCTATCTGTTCTCACCGAGCGGTGCGGCGATTGCCGCCGCCCCGGTCGAGAACGGGCGCGCCAGCCTGCCCGTGCCGACGGAAATGGACGGCCGCCGGCTGTCGCTGTTCGTGAGCCCGCGGCCGGAGGGGGAGGGCGCGGCGCCCGCGGCCGCCTCGCTGCGCCGTCTCGGAGCGGTGGAGCGCACCATCCACCAGATAGCGGATGGTGCGACGCTCGACCTCCGGATCCCCATCGACATCATCCCGCCCCTGTGCGCCTGTCACGTGCGCGGCCGCTTGGTCAAGCGCGTGACGCTTCCCGACGGCACGATCCGCGAACAGGCGGTGTGCAACGCGCGGGTCCACATCTGTGAGGTGGACCGCATTCCGATCATCATCGCCAGGCTCCCCGACCGGGACATCTTCCGCCTGCGCGACGACCTGTTGGACATCTTGAAGCGTCCGCTGCCGCCTCCGCCGCCGGAGCCGTTCCCGCCGGTGCCCGGTCCCTTGCCCCCAGGGCCTGTGCCGCCGGGTCCGTTCCCCCCGGGGCCGGAGCCGCAGCCGTTCATGATGAGCATGCGGTCTGTGGCCCAGCCGGCAATGCGCATGGCGGCCGCGCCGGCACGGATCACGGGAGAAGCCGCGACGCCCGTTGCCGAGCGCGCGATGCTCACCCTGTCGGCGGCGACCTCCGCGGCGCAGCTGCGGCGCCAGTTTGTCGATCTCACCGACCTCATCAGGATCTACCTCTGCGAGCTGCGATGGCTGTGGTGGTGGTTCAAGGTCGACTGCCTGTGGACCGTAGAGGTCGACGCGCAGGGCCGCTTCGATCAGTGGATCTTCCACCGGTGTAGTGACCAGCCCGACCTCTACTTCTGGGTGGAGCAGCAGCAGTCCGGCGCCTGGGTGACCGTCTACAAGCCCTCGGTCGCCTGTCATACCTACTGGAACTTCGACTGCAGCCACGAGGTTACGATCAACGTGCCGGGCGCGATCGGCTGCGACGACCCGCCGTACGACCTGCCGCCGGGCGTGACGCTGTTCGTGCTGCCGTACGCGATCGGGAGCACGCCGATCTGGGGCAAACCGCCGGGCTCGCCGCCGGCGCCCACCGGCTGGGTGCGGACCGACGGACAGACCAACTACGTGACGTCAAGTCTCGGGCTGCTCAACGACGCGCCGTTCGGCGGCACGCTGCACCTCATCCACGACGACTCGTACTTCATCCCCTCGAGTGGGATCAAGTACTACCGGTACTCCTACCGGCGGGCCGGGTCGAGCGGTGCCTGGACGCCGATCGCGACACCGCTGGCCCGCGGCTACCGCATGGAGTACAGCGACCGGCTGCCGACCTATGAGAGCTATCCGGTCGGGCCGGTCACGGTTGGGATCGAGAGCAACCTGTTCGAGTTCAAGCCTGTGGAGCCGCCGGCGCGACCTACGGATCCCCCGACGGTCGTCGCCCGCGAGTGGACGAGCGGCAACCTGAGCGAAGCCGCGGCCGTCTGGAACACCCTGGCCGCCTCACCGCCGGCGACGGATCCCGACCCGGACCAGGCCGGCCAGTTCGAGATCAAGATCGAGGTCTTCAGTCCCGCCGGTGTGCGCGTCGCGCCCGGCCCGGCCACGTTCCGGTTCCTGGCGCTCAACCCGGACATGGTCACGACACGGTTGGCGACCACCGGCGCCTCGGCGTCGGACCCTATGGAGGTGTTCGACGACGCCTTCCACTTCTTCGTACACGTCGACAACAACGGCGTGACCGCCGACATCCCGCAGCCCAGCGTCGACGGCGTCGGTGCCGACCCGAACTGCGGGTTCCTGTTCTACGACCCGGCGGATCCGGCCGACGACGTGCTCGTGCGCTTCCACGCCGACCATCCCAACGACCGCGCGGTGTTCCGGTTCACGATCGTCCGCGGCTCGAACGTGCTCCCCAATGCGAGCACGCCGCCGTCGGGCTCGACGCCGAACTACGTCGAGGTGGCGTCGGCGCTTGCGCCGCTTGCGCCTGGGCCCGGCTACGCGTTGAGTGCCGGGTACTACCAGCGCACGTTCGAGCCGGTCGAGCTGGTCGGGCCGTGCGTCAACGCCGCCTTCGCGGCGTCGCTGAGCGTGTATGGAAAGGCGACGAACGGCTGGTGGCGGCTCGGCTACGACGCGTACCGCCTGATCGCGTTCGCGCTGGCGGCGAAGGCTTCCGGGGCATCGGAGCCTGAGGGGCCGGGCGGGTAGCGCGGCTCGGGCGTCGCGCGGACGACGCCGCGCGAGGAACGCATCGAGGTAGAAGACAGGCGGCCCCCGTGGGATGGCACCACGGGGGCCGCTGCCTATGGGACGGGCAATCGGACCCAGGGATACGTCATCGGTCTGGGAATCTTCATGCCGCAAGATGGAGGCCCCCCGCATGAGACCATTGAACCCTCATAGCGCGATGGTTGATGGTGAGCGACCGGGCCGCGCCTTAGGCCCTCCTCGCCCCGGCCGGCTTCGGTTTGACCGGGGCTCACTGCGGCTGGACGCCCCGCGCACAGCCCGGGTGCCGCGCTACCTCATCTGGGACGACCGCGTTGGCGCCTGGCGCACCGAGGCGCTGCGCTACCTACGCGTGCGCGAGGACGCCGCGGCCTACCACCTGGCCATCGACGACCAGGCACCGCGGTTCTTCGAGTGCCCGACGCTGCGTCCCGCGCTGCCGCCGCTGCGTTCCGACCAGCGGGCGGCGGTCGACGCGTGGGAGCGGGCCGGATGCCGCGGGGTCATCGTCAAGCCTACCGGCACCGGAAAGACCGAGATCGCCCTGGCGGTCATCGCGCGCCACCGTGTCAGTGCGCTGATCGTCGTGCCCCTGCGCGATCTCATGTACCAGTGGCAGCGGCGGATCCGGCACGCGCTGGGTGTCGAGGCCGGCGTCCTGGGCGACGGCCGGCACGAGGTGTGGCCGATCACCGCCACCACCTACGACAGCGCATACATCCACATGAAGGAGATCGGCAACCGGTACCGCCTGATCGTCTACGACGAGGCGCACCACCTGCCAGCGCCGACGCTGCGCGAGAGCGCGCTGGACTGCCTGGCACCGATGCGCCTGGGCCTCACCGCCACGCCGTGGCGCGCCGACGGCGCGGACCGCCTGCTGGAAGATCTGATCGGACCGGTCGTCTACCAGGAAGAGATCGCGCAAGCCCGGGGCCGGACGCTGGCCGGCTACAGCATCGTGCGCGTGCCGATCTACCTCTCCGAGGAGGAACAACGCGAGTTCGACGCGCTGTCGCGGCGCATCCGGGCCTACATCGCGCGCCAGCGCCGCAGAGTCTCTGACGCGCCGCGGAGTGGCGGCCCGGCACCATCCGGCGCCCCCGAGCCGCGACCGTTCGACTGGGTGCGCGACCTGGCCGTCCGCTCGCGCGACGATCCAGAGGCGAAGGCGATCCTGCGCGCCTACCGCCGCAAGCTGGCGCTGGTCCACCGCTCGGCCGAGAAGCTACGCGTGCTCGAGGACATCTTCCGGCTGCACCCCGACGACCAGGTCGTAATCTTCACCGCGTCGAACCGGATGGCCCTCGAAGTCTCCGCGCGGTTCCTCATTCCCGCGCTCACGGCCCACTCAGACAAGCGCGAGCGCAGCCGTGTGCTCGACCTCTTCGGGACGGGCCGGCTGCGGGCGCTGGCCGCGTGCGAGGTCCTCAACGAAGGCTGGGACGCGCCAGCCGTGAAGGTAGGCGTGGTCCTGGGCGGCGAGAAGGGGCTCCGTGAGGCGGTGCAGCGGCTCGGGCGGCTGCTCCGTCGGTCAGGCGACCGCGCCGCCCGACTGTACGAGGTCGTCGTGCAGGAGTCGCCGGACGTCGCCCGGGCGCGCCGGCGTGGGCGGACCGATGCTTTCCAAGGCGCACCGCGTCTATCACTGGGTCAGGCCCGGCAGGTCGATCTCTTCTGACCGGCTGGAGGACGCCTGCCTGCCGCACCTGGCGCGGGCCCTCGGCGTCTACCGCCGGATGATCGGCCGGTCGCGCGGCCGCGTCCGCGACGCCGCCCGGGCGGCGCTGGCGGCGCTGAGGCCCGACCGCGTCGAAGCGTTGGTCGAGCTGCTCGACGACGTGGTCACGTACGAGTGGCCGCGCGGCGGGCGCGCGGGGGAACGGCGGCTTGCGGTCTTCGAGGCCGAGGCAGACGGACACCCGGTGCTGGAAGCGGACCGCGCCGCGGCGATCCTGCGCAGGGTATTCGTGTCTCAGGCGACCGCGGCCGCGCCGGCGGCGTCCGTCGATCCTGTTCCCCTCCTGTACGCCGACTACCCCGAGTTCCACCGGCTCGCCGCGTTCCCGGCGGGCTACGGCGCCGAGGCCCTGCGGGCCGACTACGATCTCGCGCAGGCCCAGGCGGTGCTCTATGACGCGGTCCGCGTAACCATTGAAGCCACCGGCGACCTCAGGCACATCGTGCAGTACGCGCGCCTCTCGCGCCTGCTCTATCGGATCATCCGACGGCGTCCGGGCTATCAGTTTACCTTCGACGGGCCCAACTCGGTCCTGCGGCGCACGCGCGCCTACGGCGTGGACTTCGCCCGGTTCCTGGCGGCGCTCGTGCAGGCCCGGGGCTGGCGCATGGACGCCGAGGTCGTGCTCCGCCGGGGGTGGCGGCCGGTGACGTTTGCGCTGACTGACGCCGACGGACTGCGCTCGCGCGTGCCGGCCCCGGCGCTGTTCGACTCGAAGATCGAGGAGACGCTCGCGCGCAAGTTCGGTCCGTCGCGCGACGGATGGCGCCTCGCGCGCGAGGCCGCGGTCCTCCAGGCGGGCGAGGCCCTGGTCGTCCCGGACTTCGTGTTCACGCACGAGGACGGCACCGAGGTCGCCCTGGAGATCGTCGGCTACTGGACGCCGGAGTACCTGGCCGAGAAGCTGGCGAAGCTGGAGCAGGTGCGGGGAACGCACCTCATCGTCGCCGTGCGGAAGGCGCTGGCGCTGCGGGCCGGCCACCTGCCCGCGGACGTGCTGCCGTTCGCCAGCAGTATCTTGTTGAAGGCCTTGATGCCGCGGCTGGAGGCGTTCAGGCGGCGGTGACGGGCACGGATCAGGACCCCGTCCGCACAACCGGCTCCAGCTGCGCGATCTCGGCCGCCTTACGGTGTCACTCGGCGGATTGACCCCAGGCTCGACCGAGGCGGCAGACCGGGGCCTGACACCAGCCGTCGTCCCGGCCTCCTGCCCGAATTGCTGTCCTGCCTCAGGAAGCAAATACCCCCAGGGCCCGTTGTAGCGGGCAAGAGTCGCCATGGAGCTCAAGCAGCCAGCTCTGCTCTGGCCGCTGACGCGGCCGCGAGCGCGCGTCCGGTGCGCCGCCACCTGCCCCCAGGGCTCTTCCTGGCCGGGCTCGCGGCCATCGTCCTGGGGATCGCGCGCCCGGTGATTCCGTGGCCGTCCCCTACCGGCTGGCCGGTCGTGATCATCATCGACGTGAGCCGCAGCATGGAGGAGGAGGACATCAGGCCCACCCGCATCGAGGCGACGAAGACCGCGGCGCTCGAGTTCGTCAACGGACTTCCGCGAGGGACCAGGGTCGCGCTGGTGACCTTCGGCAACTATGCGACGACCGTCGTCCCGCTGACCGCCGACCACGCGCGCATGCGCGAGGGGGTCCGCGGCATCACGACCCAACTGCGCACGCAGCTCGGGAACGGGCTGGTCGAAGGCATCCTGGCGGTGATGGGCGAGGGCGGCAACGCCGGACCCGGCAGCCAGCCAGGCCGTCCGACCGCGATCGCGATCCTGCTCTCGGACGGCCGGGCCAGCGACGGCATCGCGCCCAAGGACGCCGCCGAGGAAGCCAGGCGCCGCGGCGTGCGCGTCTACACTGTGGGCGTCGGCACCGACACCGACCCGATGTACCTGCGCAGCGGCTACTGGGGCATGCTCGACGAGCCCACGCTGCGCGCGATCGCCGCGGCCACGGGAGGGGAGTACTTCAGGGCCGACGAGTCGGGCCGGCTTCGGGAGATCTACCGGGACCTCGCGCGGGCGATCGGCTGGGAGTCGAGGCCCACCGAGGTGACGGCGGTGGCCGCGGCCCTGGCCCTGGTGCTCATGGTGGCTTCTGTCGCGGTCCGCTATACCGTCTATCCCATGCATTGATATACTCGGTCTTACACCGCCGGGGGGTGGCATGAGCCGCACGCGCGCCATCAAGGGCTGGGACGCCTCTCTGTGGGCGAGCCGCCGGCCGTTCGGCATCGGCGAAGGCCGTCCCAACAACTACCTGGAGATCTGGAAGGCCATCTGGGAGAACCGCGGCCAGTGGTCCTACGCCTGGCGCATCCTCACGCAGGGCTGCTGCGACGGTTGCGCGCTGGGCACGGCCGGGATGCGCGACTGGACGCTGGACGGCGTCCACCTCTGCAACGTCCGGCTGCGGCTGCTACGGCTCAACACGATGCCCGCGCTCGATGTCTCGCTGCTGGAAGACGCGGCGGCGCTGCGCGGCCTGCGGACCCATCAGCTGCGGAACCTGGGCCGGCTGCCCTTGCCAATGATCCGCCGGAGGGGCGACCAGGGGTTCCGGCGGGTGTCCTGGGATGAAGCGCTCGATCTGGTCGCGGGACGGCTGCGCGCCGCGCTCGATGCCAGCGGCCCATCCGGCGACCGCGCCGCCTTCTACCTGACCAGCCGCGGCATGCCGAACGAGGCCTACTACGCGGCGCAGAAGGCCGTGCGCGCGATGGGCACCAACTCCATCGACAACGCCTCGCGGGTGTGTCACGCGCCGAGCACCTATGCGCTCAAGCAGACGATCGGCGTGTCCGCATCCACATGCTCGTACACCGACTGGATCGGGGCGGATCTCGTCGTCTTCATTGGGTCAAATGTCGCCAACAACCAACCCGTGGCAATGAAGTACCTGTACTACGCGAAGCGGGCGGGTACCAAGGTCGTGGCGATCAACAGCTACCGCGAGCCCGGGATGGAGCGATACTGGATTCCCTCGATCCCCGAGAGCTCGCTGTTCGGCACACGCATCGTCGACCGGTTCTTCCTGGTCAATGTCGGGGGGGATGTGGCGTTCTTCAACGGCGTCCTCAAGTGGATGCTGGAACGCGGATGGACAGACCGCCGGTTCATCGACGATCACACGACCGGATTCGATGAGCTCGCCGCGGCCCTGGCCGCGCAGCCGTGGGAGGACCTCGAGCGCGCCAGCGGGTCCACCCGCGGCGAGATGCTGGACTTCGCCCGTGCGGTGGGCGAGGCTCAAACCGCGGTGTTCGTCTGGTCGATGGGCGTGACGCAGCACGAGGCCGGTGAGGACAACGTCCGCGCGATCGTGAACCTGGCGCTCAGCCGGGGATTCGTGGGGCGGGAGAAGTGCGGGCTGATGCCCATCCGCGGCCACTCCGGCGTGCAGGGCGGCGCCGAGATGGGCGCCTACGCGACCGCGTTCCCGGGCGGGCTCGCGGTGTCGACCGGCAATGCCCTGCGCTTCTCCGAGCTGTGGGGATTCCCGGTCCCTGATCGGCCGGGGCTGTCCGCGCCCGAGATGATCGACGCGGCCCATGCCGGCCGGCTTGACGTGCTCTTCTCGGTCGGCGGCAACTTCCTCGAGGTGCTGCCCGAGCCCGGCTACGTGCGCGACGCCCTGCGCCGCGTGCCGCTGCGGGCGCACATGGACATCGTGCTGTCCCCGCAGATGCTGCTCGACCCGGCGGACCGCGACGACGCCGCCGTCGTGCTGCTGCCCGCCGCCACGCGGTACGAGACGCCCGGCGGGGTGACCCAGACCAGCACCGAGCGCCGGATCATCTTCAGTCCCGAGATTCCCGGCCGCCGGATCGGCGAGGCACGGCCCGAGTGGGAGGTGTTCATGGACCTGGCGCGCCGCGTGAGGCCCGAGCACGCCGGCAGGCTGCGGTTCGAAGGCACCGCGGCGATCCGCGAGGAGATCGCCCGGGCGGTGCCGCTCTACGACGGAATCCAGGGGCTGGCCAGGGCCGGCGATCAGGTGCAGTACGGCGGGCCACTGCTGTGCGCCGGGCGGACCTTCCCCACCCCGGACAGCCGGGCGTGTTTCTCCGCCGTCGCCCCGCGGTCGCTTGGGATTCCCGACGGCATGTTCCTGGTGGCCACCCGCCGGGGAAAGCAGTTCAACAGCATGGTCCATGAACGGCGCGATGCGCTGACCGGCGCTGGCCGCGACGCCGTCCTCATCAGCCGGGACGACGCCGGGCGCCTGGGCCTGCGCGATGGTGATCCGGTCGTCCTGCGCAGCGACGTGGGGGAGATGCGCGGCCGCGCCTGCATCGCGCCTGTGCAGCCCGGCACGCTGCAGGTGCACTGGCCCGAGGGCAACGTGCTCATCGACCGGCGGCGACGGTCGCCCCAGACAGGCGTGCCCGACTACAACGCGCTCGTCCGGCTCGGGGTGCCCAGGCACACGGCCGAGGCCGCGGGCTCCCCGGCAGGTGACCTGCTGTGATCCGCCGGCTGGGCAGCAAGACCCGTGCACAGGTCCGGGTCATCAGCGCAGGCGCCGTGCAGGAGCGAACCGATGAGCTGGCGACGGAGGAACCCCTGGAGATCCGTCTGCTTGCCGGCGGCGCGCAGAAGACCGTGGCGGTCACGATGCGCACGCCCGGGCACGACTTCGAGCTGGCCGCGGGATTCCTGTTCAGCGAAGGCGTGATCGGCGCGCGCGACGAGATCCGCCGGATCACGTACTGTGTCGATCCCCAGATCGACGCCGAGCAGCAGTACAACATCGTCACCGTCGAGCTGGCGCGGTCGGACCTGCCGCAGATGCCGGCGCTGGAGCGGTCGTTCTTTACCAGCAGCGCGTGCGGCGTCTGCGGCAAGGCGAGCCTGGAAGCCCTGCGGCTGCGCGGCTGCGCGCCGCCCCCGCCGGGCCCCTCGATCTCGCCAGCCGCGCTCGGCCGGCTCCCCGACCGCCTGCGCGGGGCGCAGGGGGTGTTTCAGGCCACGGGCGGACTGCACGCCGCGGCGCTCTTCGACGCCGGGGGGTCGCTGATCGCGATCCGCGAAGACGTCGGCCGCCACAACGCCATGGACAAGCTCGTGGGGTGGGCCTTTCTGGAAGGCGCGCTGCCCGCGCGCGACCGCATCGTGATGGTGAGCGGCCGGGCGAGCTTCGAGCTCCTGCAGAAGACCCTGGCCGCCGGCGCACCGGTGTTCTGCGCGGTCTCGGCGCCGAGCAGCCTGGCGGTGGAGGTCGCGCGCGAGTTCGGCCTGACGCTAGTGGGGTTCCTGCGCGGCGACCGGTTCAACGTCTATGCGGGGTCTGAGCGCGTGGTCCCGGCGCCCGCCGTCCGCGCGGCGTCTCCTTCGACCAGCTCGAGCAGTTTGTAGAGCGCCTCGAGCCGGCGCTCGGCTTCCACGTACCGTTCCCGCATGGCCCGCACACGGTCCGGGTCGCGGTAGAGGTCCGGATCGCCGAGCCACGCTCCGGTGTCCCTGAGGTCTGCTTCGGCCTCGGCGATCTGCGCCGCCACCTGATCAAAGGTCGGCATCGCCGCCTGCGGCTGGCTTGAGGCTTTCCTCGACGCCTTCGTCGGACGCGCCTGTAGCCGCGCCGCCTGCGCGACGTCTCGCGCGCGGCGTTCCCGCAGCTCGTGATACGTGCCCTTGAAGTCTGCCACCCCCTGATCTTCAACCGTCAGGATGCGCGTGGCGAGCCGCTCGAGCAGATAGCGGTCGTGCGTGGCGACGATCATCGTGCCCGGGAACTCGCGCAGCGCCGCCTCCAGCGCCTCGCGCGACGCGATGTCCAGATGGTTGGTCGGCTCGTCGAGGAGCAGCAGGTTGGGCTCGTCGAGGAGCAGCGTCGCCAGCAGCAGCCGCTGCCGCTCGCCGCCGGAGAGCATGCCGATGCGCTTGAACACGTCCTCGCCGGTGAAGAGGAAGCGGCCGAGATACGAGCGGATCTGCTCGGGGCGCATCGGCCGGTCACCGAGCACCTCGTCGAGGACGGTCCGGTCCACGTCGAGCGCCTGCGTGGACTCTTGGGCGAAGTACCGGGGGTGCACACCCACGCCGAGGCTCACGATCCCCGAGGTAGGCGATTCCAGGCCCGCGATCAGGCGGAGCAGCGTGGACTTGCCCGCCCCGTTGGGCCCGAGCAGCCCTACCCGTTCGCCACGGGTGATCTCGAGGCTGACCTCGGCCAGGACGTCGCGGCCCCCGAACGTCTTCGTGACCTTCTTCAACCGTGCGACCCGCTGCCCTGACGCCGGCGCAGAGGCCATCTTCATGCGCATCGCGCGCTGTGTGCGCGGCGCGTCGACCAGGTCGGCCTCCACGCGGGCCAGCATCTTCTCCCGGCTCTTGGCCTGCGCGGCGCGCTGCCCGGCCTTGTAGCGGCGGATGTAGTCCTCGAGCCTGGCGATCTCCTCCTGCTGGCGTTCCCAGGTCTCCTGGCGCAGGCGCGCCCGTTCGGCCTTCATCGTCACGTACGCCGAATATGGGCCCGGATAGACCTCGAGGCGCCTGTCCTCGAGCTCCAGCGTGCGCGAGGTAACCGCATCCAGCAGGTAGCGGTCGTGACTCACGACAATGCACGCCCCGGCAAACGCCCGGAGGTAGTCCTCCAGCCATTCGGTCGCGGCCAGGTCGAGGTGGTTGGTGGGCTCGTCGAGCAGCAGCAGGTCGGGCTCGGTGAGCAGCGCCCTGGCAAGCTCGGCCCGCACGCGCCACCCGCCGCTCAAGACGCCGAGCGGACGCTCGTAGTCGGCCTCGCGGAATCCCAGACCCGAGAGCACCATCTTCGCGCGCGTCTCGATCGTGAAGCCGCCGGCGTGCTCGAAGTGCTCGCGGACGCGGGCGTACTCCTCCATGACCGCCTGGAGGCGGTCGGGATCAAGGTGTACCTCGGGCTCAGCCATGCGCTGCTCGAGCTCGTGGATCCGCGCCTGGAGCGCGTTGACGTCTGCGGCCCCGGCCAGCACGTGCGCCATCACCGACGTTGCCGACGACCCCTCGGGGGTCTGCGGGAGGTAGGCCAGCCGCGCCCACCCGCCCAGGCTGATGAGCCCTCGATCAGGGAGGTCGAGTCCGGCGATCAGCCGCAGCAGGGTCGTCTTGCCGGTGCCGTTGCGGCCGATGAGCGCGACGCGCTCGTTCGGCTCGACGGCAAAGGCGACGCCGCTGAAGATCTCCTCGTCGGCGTGGGACTTCGAGAGATCCGCAACGGACAGCAGCGGCATGTCGATGCGGTGCGCCGCGCCTAGCTAGGACATGCCGGCCGCTGGCCGCAGCCCGAGCGCCAGGCCGTGGGAGGCCAGCGCCACGTAGTCAGGGCGGTCGGCGACCGTCTTGTGGCGGAAGCTCCGGATGATCTGCCCCCGGTACACCAGGAACACCCCCGGCATCTGCATCCCGTCGCCCACCACGCGGCCCACCCTGTGGCCGGCCAGCACGCCGGCCGAGAACATCCGCGTCCAGAGTCCGGGGCCGAAGACCTGCCCGACCGTCCCGCGCGCGAGGTCGAAGGCCGCGTACAGCCGCCGGTCGGGATCGCTGACGCGGCGGACATCGCCCAGGCCGTAGCGGGTCAGCATCGCCGCCGCCAGGGCGTCGTGGGCCATGTGCACGAGCACGAGCCGGGTCCCGGTGGCCTCGATCGCCGCACGGCGGGCGGCGATGTCGCGCATCGCCTCGCGGGCGAACGTACAGCCGAAGTGCCGCAGGAACACGAGCAGGACGGGTGCTTCGTCCGTCAGGTCTGCCAGCGCGGTGTCGTCCTGCGTGCGGAACTCGCGCAATCTGTCATGCCATTTGGCGGTGTGCATCGGCATTACCATGTCCTCCGTCGCTCCGTTCCCTCCTCCAGGTACGATTCCCGATCCTCGGGAGTTCGCCTGCCGAGTGGAGGCAACTCACCGGGGGCCGAAGAAGCTAACCGCAATCCTTCCCGGCCCCCGGCTCCACTATCCCTTCGGCGAGGTGATACCGCATGAAGCAGCGAGCGTTGGGACATAGCGGACTGACGGTCTCGGCCCTCGGCCTGGGGTGCATGGGTATGTCCTCGTGGTACGGCCCGGTGGACGACGACGAATCCGCCGCCACGATCCGCCGCGCCTATGAGCTGGGCGTCACGTTCTTCGACAGCGCCGACGTGTACGGCAACGGGCACAACGAGGAGCTGCTCGGACGGACCGTTCTACCGTTTTGGTCCGAGGTGGTCGTCGCCACGAAGTTCGGCAACGTCCGGGACGCGCAGGGCCGGCCCGCCGGGATTAACGGCCGTCCCGAGTACGTCCGACAGGCCTGTGACGCGAGCCTGCGGCGGCTGGGCCTCGACGTGATCGATCTGTACTACCAGCATCGGGTGGATCCCAGCACGCCCATCGAGGAGACCGTCGGCGCCATGGCCGGCCTCGTCGCAGCCGGCAAGGTGCGGTACCTGGGTCTCTCCGAGGCCGCCGCGGCGACCATCCGCCGCGCGCACGCCGTCCACCCAATCGCGGCGGTGCAGAGCGAGTACTCGCTCTGGACCCGGGATCCCGAGCCCGAGGTCCTCCCCACCTGCCGTGAGCTGGGCATCGGCTTCGTGCCGTACAGCCCGCTCGGGCGCGGGTTCCTGACGGGGGCGCTGGGCTCGCCGGAGGAGCTGGCCGCCGGCGACGTCCGCCGCGCCCATCCGCGGTTCCAACCGGAGAACTTCACGCGCAACCGGCAACTCCTCGAACGGCTGCGCGCGATGGCGGAACACAAGGGTTGCACGCTGCCGCAGCTCGCGATTGCCTGGGTGCTGGCGCAGGGCGAGGACCTGGTGCCGATTCCCGGCGCGAAGCGGCGCGCGCATCTCGAAGAGAACCTCGACGCGGCTGGACTCGAGCTCACCCGAGCTGATCTGGACACGCTACACGAGATTGCCCCGCCGGGCGTTGCCGCCGGGACGCGCTATCCTGAGACGGGCATGCGGGCGATCAACCGCTAGCCAGGCGCCTCCAGCGTGCGGGCCGGCTGGGAGGCCGCCGGTCGGTTGATCCCGGCCGCAGAGTATGCGGTCTGCGACAGCACGAGCTCGATGGGCTCGGGCTCCCACGCCAGGAACAGGTTGTTCAAGGCTTCCGCGAGCGTCGGGTGGCAAGATCTTGTTCTTCAGCACCTGGTAGGGCACGCCGGTTGCGATCGCGAGCTGCAGGATGCCCATGATCTCGCCGCCCTCGACACCGAGCACGGCACACCCCAGGATGCGGTCGGTCTCGCCGTCCACAACGGCCTTCATGAAGCCGCGCGTCTCGCCGATCTCGATCGCCCGTGCCACGTGACCCATCGGCAACTTCGCGACGCGGATCTGGTAGCCGCGCTCACGGGCCTGCCGCTCGGTCATGCCGACGCGGCCCAACTGCGGGTCGATGAACACCGTGTAGGGGACCAGCCGGCCGGCGGTGGTGGTGGCCTGGCCCCCCTTGATCAGGTTGGTCCGGATGATCCTGAAGTCGTCGTACGAGATGTGGGTGAACGCGGGGCCGCCCGTGACGTCGCCCATGGCCCACACGCCGGGCGCAGACGTCTCGAGGCGTTCGTTCACCTCGATGTAGCCGCGCCGGTCGGTGGCGATGCCGGCGGCGTCGAGGTTGAGCCGGTCGGTGTTGGGCACGCGACCGGCGGCGAGGAGCAGGTGCGAGCCCATCATGTCGCGGTCCCCCTGCGGCGTGTGGACCGCCACGCGGACGCCGCGGTCGTCGGGCTCGACCCGTGAGGCCTTGGCCTCCAGCAGGACCTCGATGCCGTCCTCGCGCAGGATCGCGGTGATCTCCTCGGCGACGTCGGGATCCTCCTGCGGCAGCACCTGGGGTTGTCGCTGGAGGATCGTGACCGCGCTCCCGAACCGGCGGAACATGCCGCCGGGAAGCCGCACGTCCAGCGTGCCCGGGCCGTCAAAGCGGGCCTCGCCGTAGATGAGGTCCAGCCCGTCGGTGTTCGCCAACCGGTGCTCGCTGCCGCTCCGCCAGCTCTCCACGATCTCGCGCTTGCGCCGCCACACGGCCGCCAGATCCACGGCCACGGGGCCGGTCCGGATGCCGAACTCCGCCGCCCGACGCGCCAGGTAGGCAACCTTGGCGCTGGCGATCATCGTCTTCGTGGGCGTGCAGCCCTCGTTGATGCACGTGCCGCCGACGTGGCTGCGCTCGATCAGAGCGGTGCGCAGCTTCGCCTCGACCGCCAGGCACCTGACTAGCGGGACGCCGGCCTGTCCCGCGCCGATGACGATCGCGTCGTAGTGATCGACCCGGTTCATCTCGAACCTCCATACGGCGCAGCTTCAGGGGGGCAGTCTGGTGTGACGCCGGTTGTTGTCAGGCCTCGGCGTCGTCGGCGAAGACGATCTTCCCGTCGCTCATGTCGGCAATGCGGGCCAGCGCGTGGATCGGGATGCCCAGCCGCCCCACCGCCTCGCGGCCGCCTTCGAAGGTCTTCTCGATCACCACGCCGATGCCGACCACCGCGGCGCCCGCCGCCTGCGCCAGTCGGGCCAGGCCCAGGATCGTCTCGCCGGTCGCCAGGAAGTCGTCGATGATGAGGACCCGGTCCCCGGCGTGCAGGTACTCCGGCGAGACCATGAGTTCTACCCGACCCGCCTTCGTGTGCGACGGCGCGATCGTTAGGTAGATCTGGTCGGGCATCGTGATCGGCCGCTGCTTGCGCGCGTAGATCACCGGGACGCCCAGCGACAGCGCCGCGCAGAACGCCGGGGCGATGCCCGAGATCTCGGCGGTCAGCACCTTCGTGGCGCCGGCCCCCAGGAACCGCCGCGCGAGCTCCTGCCCGCACTCGTACATGAGCGGCGGATCGACCTGGTGATTGATGAAGGAGTCGACCTTGAGGATGCCGCGGCCCAGGTTCCGGCCTTCCGCGATGATCTTCTGCTTCAGGGGGTCCATGCCGACTGATTTACCCGCGGATCAGGCTTCCCCTTCACATCCTCTGCTTGCTCACGCCCCCTCCCACAGCGACCGGATCGGCACTGCCTGGAGCCTGTCGCCGAAGCTCACGCGCGTCTCTCTGTCATACAGGAGGACGCCGGCAGCGAAGCGCCGCCCCGCCGCTGAGGCGAGCCTCCGCAACCCACGGAAGTCGGCCGCCGTCACGGTCGCCGCGGCCTTGACCTCGATACCCGC
Source organism: Armatimonadota bacterium (assembly GCA_037443565.1). Classification (GTDB taxonomy): domain Bacteria; phylum Sysuimicrobiota; class Sysuimicrobiia; order Sysuimicrobiales; family Humicultoraceae; genus Fervidifonticultor_A. Next base: position 90,946 of record JBBIOB010000001.1, read on the forward strand.
AAGGGCCCGTCCGCCTCGCTCCAGCACCACGTCGACCTCGTATCCATCCTTGTCGCGGAAGTGGTGGAAGCGGATCTCCTCGTCGTGTCCGCTTGCCTGGCGACGCAGCTCCTGATACACGAAGGTCTCGAGGAGCTGTCCCAGAGCCTCACGGTCCTCGGACAACCCCCGGGTGTTGAGGCCGAGGAGTGCCGCGGCGACTCCCGTATCGCCGATGTGCAGCTTAGGTGTCTTGATGAGGCGGCTTACACGACGTCGTCGTCGAAGCTGAAATACGCGTAGCCCCGTTCCTCTCCCACCATTCGCGCGAGGGTGGTCTTGCCACACTGGCGAGGGCCGTGGATGAGCACGACAGGGCTGTCGCCTAGCGCCTCCACCAGCCGAGCTTCAACGAGCCGGGGTAGGGTCTTGCCCGGATCCATCTCGGCCAATTGCAACCCTTGTCGTCGGCCAATCGCAAGGTAACATATCGGCCAAATGAAACGTTCAGGATCGGCCAACCGCAATCTGAAGGAGAGGTGGGATGTGCCTGCCGCGCCTTGACCCTTTGCCGTAGGGCTTCCTATACTCAAGGATATTCTGGGCGACAGCCTCTGGAAGATAGCGACGATCAGGACCGTTCAGGCCAAGGGGGTGGCGTGAATGGACCAGGACCTGCGGGATGAAGCACTGTATGAGCAGGCTCGACGGGACGAGTGGGTGTGGAGGCGGGCGAAGGCGCTGGGGATCTCCCGGCGCCGTTTTCTGACACTGCTGGCGGCGGGGGGCGCGTCGGCGGCCTTCGGAGGCGCGGCCGCGGCGCTCGTTCGGACGGCGTCGGCGCAACCGGCTGCGCCGGCGCCTCCGGTGATCGTCAAGCCGGTGCCGCCGTCCATGTTCTACAACTTCGGCAGCAACCACGAGATGCGGTGGGAGCACATGTCCGGCCGCGGCTACCTCGTGCCCAACGAGCTGTTCTTCGTGCGCAACCACTCGCGCACGCCGCGGATCGATCCCGCAACCTGGCGGCTCAAGATCGAAGGGTCGGGCATCGAGCGGCCGCTGGACCTCTCCTACGACGACATCCTGTCGATGCCCGATGTCTCGGTCCGGCGATACGTCGAGTGTGCCGGCAACGGCCGCAGCTTCTTCGAAGAGGCCTACAGCCGGCGGGCGCAGGGGACGCAGTGGAGGCTCGGCGCGGTCGGCGTCGCCGAGTGGACCGGCGTACCGCTCCGGGAGATCCTCGACCGCGCGGGTGTGAAGCGGACCGCGGTGGACATGATGCCCGAGGGGATGGACGATCTCAAGGTGCGCCGGCCGATGTCGATCGCCAAGGCCATGGAAGGCGACACGCTGCTGGTCTACGCGATGAACGGCCACCCGCTGCCGCCCGACCACGGTTTCCCGGTGCGCGTGCTCACGCCCGGGTGGATCGGCGTGGCGAGCGTCAAATGGGTGGGCCGGATCGAAGTATCGGAGACGCCTATCTTCTCGCCCTGGAACACGACGAGCTACGTCCTGATCGGCCCGACGTACCGGAAGCCCGACGACAGCGAAGCGCTCGGCCCGATCCTGTCCTCGCAGAACGTCAAGAGCGCGCTGGAGCTGCCCTGGCCCGCGCAGTTGAGGGCCGGACGGCAGACGATCCGCGGCCGGTCGTGGGGGCCGTACGCGGTCGCGAAGGTCGAGTACAGCCTCGACCGGAGCGTATCGTGGCACGAGGCGCGGATCCGCGACGCCGCGGCGCCGCGCGCGTGGGTGCGCTGGGAGTTCCAGTGGGACGCCCGGCCGGGCGACTACAGCATCCGGCTGCGCGCCACGGACGCGCAGGGCAACCGGCAGCCGGTCAGCGTGCCGTTCAACGAGCAGGGGTATCTGTACAACGCCATCGTCGGACATCCGGTGACGGTGAGCTGAAGGCGGGCGGTGCATCAGCATGAAGGGTTGGTCTTCTCTGCGCGCCGGCGCATACGTCATCGTGGCGGCAGTCTCGGTCGTGGGGCTCGCAGCGGGTGTCGTGGGTCCCGCAGCGGTTCAGACGCACGCCGCTCCGGCGCCGGCCCGGGTTCTCATCAAGGCCCGGGACTTCCTGTTCGATCCCAAAGAGGTCACGGTGCGCGCCGGCGAGCTGACCTTTGAGATCAAGAACGAAGGCGCCATCGAGCACAACTTCGTCATCGAGGACGGCAACCGACGGCCGCTGGCCGAGATCGCCATCATCGACACCGGCAAGTCCGCGGAGGTGAAGGCCACGCTGCGCGCCGGTACCTATCCGTTCGCCTGCACCCTGCCCGGGCATCGCGAGGCGGGCATGCACGGGACGCTGCGGGTCCAGCCGTGATCCATCCCCAGACGCGGATCGGGCACGTGCACCTCAAGGTGGCCGACCTCGAGCGGGCCGTGGCGTTCTACCGCGACGTGCTCGGCTTCGAGGTCATGGCGCGCTACGGACCGCAGGCGGCGTTCCTGTCGGCCGGCGGCTACCACCATCACCTCGGGCTCAACACCTGGGAGAGCCAGGGTGGGTCTCCCCCGCCGAGGCGGTCGACAGGGCTGTATCACTTCGCGATTCTCCTGCCCGACCGGCGCGAGCTGGCCCGGGCGCTCAACCGCCTGCTCGACCACGGGTGGCCGATCGACGGCGCCTCGGACCACGGCGTCAGCGAGGCGATCTACTTCCGCGATCCCGACGGCAATGGCATCGAGATCTACGCCGACCGCGATCCGGCGACGTGGCCGCGGGGGCCGGACGGCAACCTGGCGATGGTCACCCTTCCGCTCGACGTGGACGGTCTGCTGCGAACCCTCGACGATCCCACAGGCCGCGCCTGACGCGACCGGCCACCATGCGCGCCGATCCGGCGCAGGAGTGACTGCTCACCGGGGCAAAGTCACCGCGGGGTTGCCAGGTGCACGGCTGACAGCATCCTGGCGAATCAGCAAAGGGGGTCGCGGATGCAGTATCGCCGGTTGGGACGCGCCGGGGTCAAGGTCTCGGTGCTGGGGCTCGGATGCAATACCTTCGGGCGGTTTGCCGATGCCGAGCAGACGGCGCGCATCGTCCACGCGGCGCTGGACCTCGGCGTCAACTTCTTCGACACCGCGGATGTGTACAGCCGGGGGGTCTCGGAGGAGTACCTCGGCCGTGCGCTGGCTGGCCGGCGCGGCGCGGCCGTCGTCGCGACCAAGGTGCACGGTGAGATGGGCGAAGGCCCAAACGACCGCGGATCGTCCCGTGCGCACATCACGGACGGCGTCCACGCCAGCCTCCGCCGGCTCAATGTGGCACACATCGATCTCCTGCAGCTCCATGGATGGGACGCCGAGACACCGATCGAGGAGAGCCTGCGCGCGCTGGACGACCTGGTCCGACAGGGGAAGGTCCGCTACATCGGCTGCTCCAACTTCACCGCCTGGCAGCTCGTGTGGTCGCTGTGGACCAGCGATGCGCGGGGCCTGGCGCCGTTCGTGTCGGTGCAGCCCGAGTACAGCCTGCTGGCGCGCGGGGCTGAAGCCGAGCTGCTCCCCGCGTGCGTGGCGTTCGGCATCGGCGTGATCCCCTACTTCCCATTGGCCGGCGGGATGCTGACCGGCAAGTACCGGGAGGGCGAGCCGGCGCCGACCGGCACCCGCGGGCATCAGAGCGAGCGGTTCGAGCAGCGGTTCATGACCGCCCGCAACTTCGCCATCGTCCGGCGCCTGGAGGCCTGGGCCAAAGAGCGAGGACACACGGTCGGCGAGCTGGCGATCGCCTGGCTGCTGGCCCGGCCCGCGGTGAGTACCGTGATCACCGGGACGACTCGGCCCGAGCAGGTGGCGGCGAACGTCCGGGCGGCGGAATGGGGGCTGAGTCCGGAAGAGGCCGACGAGGTCGCCGCGCTCGCGCCGAGTGAAGGAGGATAGCATCATGGTGCGCGCGCTGGTGCGGGCCGAGGGCCTGGCGGAGTATCCGACCGCCTTCAAGGATACCCACATCCAGCGGGTGTGATCGCCGTGCGACTGTCCGTCATCGTCACCCCGCGGGCCAGGCATGAGCGCGTCGAGCCCCTCGACGGCGCGACGCTGCGTGTCGCTGTCGCCGCTCCGCCGCACGAGGGACAGGCCAACGCCGCGGTGATCCGTGCGGTCGCCCGGTTCCTGGATGTGGCGCCCTCGCGCGTGCGCGTCGTACGCGGCGCCGCCGGGCGGCGCAAGATCCTGGACGTCGAGGAGGGACCATCGTGATTCCGCCGCGCATCCTCGAAGGCTTCAAGAACGTGCCGGCAGAGCTCATCGACCTCTGCCGGCCGCACTCCTGGGAAGAATTGACGACGCCGCCGCGGGAGGGCATGCGGCCGATCCGCGACGTGCTGGTGCACACAGTCGGCGCCGAGACGTACTGGATCCGCCACGTGATCCACGGCGAGCCGCGCCGGCGACCGGATCCGACCACATTCGCCAGCCTGGAGGCGATTCTGGAAGCGTGGGCGCCGCAGCGGGCGGCGACGCTGGCGTTCGTGCGGGGCCTGACCTCGGAGCAACGACAGACCCGGCGGCCGTTTCCCTGGAACAAGGATGAGTCGGCGACGATCGAGGAGATCGTCTGGCACGTGGTGACCCACGAGCAGTATCATCGAGGACAGATCTTCACCCGGCTGGCGCTGCTGGGACGGCGCGATCTGCCGGATTACGACCTGCTACGATAGTCGTTGCACCAGGCAGGTTGTCGCTGAGCCGACGGATCTACGCGGCTCTCGATGACCAAAGACAGGGAAGGGTGGTGGACAATGATCAGACGTGTGCTGGCAGCCGCGGTTGTCCTCGTACTCGGCGGTGCCGGAATCGGATTCGGGGCGCCGGCGGCCGGCGAGGGCATCGTCGTGGCCATGCCGGCCGACGCGACGTCGCTGGATCCGCATCGGACCAACGACGGCCCGTCGTTCCTCGTCATCAACCAGATCTTTGAGACGCTGCTCGTCCGCACGGCGAAAGGGCTCGAGCCCCGGCTGGCCGTCTCCTGGCGCCCGGCCGGCGACCGGGTGTGGGAGTTCAGGCTGCGCCGGGGCGTGACGTTCCACGACGGGACGCCCTTTAGCGCCGAGGCCGTGAAGTTCACCCTCGAGCGCTTCATCAACCCGCAGGCGCGCGCGCGGGCGTTCTTCGTCCTCAGCATGGTCGAGAGCGTGCGGGTAGTGTCCGACGACACGGTGCAGATCACGACGCGGTTCCCATTTGCGGCGCTGCTCAACCACTTGACGCATCCCGCCACCTCGATCGTCAGCCCGCAGGCGGTCGCGCGGTTCGGCGCGGACTTCGGGCGCAACCCTGTCGGGACCGGGCCGTTCAAGTTCGAGTCATGGGCGGCGCGCGACCGAATTGCACTGGTCCGAAACGACACCTACTGGGGCGGTCCCCCTCAGGTCGCGCGGGTCGTCATGCGGCCGATCCCCGAGGCGTCGACGCAGATCGTCGAGCTGGAGTCGGGTGGGGTCGACGTGGTCTTCAACATGCCGGCGGATGCCGTGAGCCGTCTGGAGCGCAACCCGCGCGTGGCGGTCTACAAGGAGCCGAGCTTCAGCGCGAACTACATCGGGTTCCACCTGGAGCGGGCGCCGTTCTCGGACGTCCGCGTCCGGCGCGCCGTCGGCCACGCGGTGCGGGTGGCCGGACTGATCACGTTCTTCCTCAGGGATCTGGCGCTGCCGGCCAACGGACCGCTGGCGCCGGTAATCTTCGGTGCCGACCCCAATCTCCCCGGCTACGAGTACGACCTCGACCGGGCGCGCGCGCTGCTGGCCGAAGCCGGGGTACGACCCGGCGTCCGGGCGCGCCTGGTGGTCTTCGAGAGCGCCGAGTGGCGCCGGATCGCCCAGGCGATCCAGGCGAGTCTCCAGCCGATCGGGATTCAGGTGGACGTGGACGTCGTCGAGTTCGGCACCTGGCTGCAGCGGCTGGAGCGCGGGGAGTTCGACCTCTACGGGATGCGGTGGGGCACGGTGACGCTGGACGCCGACTACACCCTCTACTCGCTGTTTCACTCGTCGCAGGTCCCCAACCCGAACTACTCGCGATACCGGAATCCCGAGGTGGACCGGCTGCTCGAAGAAGGGCGCGCCACGGCCGACCAGCGCGCGCGGGAACGCATCTACGCCCGGGCGCAGTCGCTGATCGTGCGCGACGCGCCGATGATCTTCCTGTACTATCCGCTGTCGACGTACGCCGTCCGCAGCGGGTTGCGGGGCACCGCGGCGCCGTTCTCGTGGATCAACCTGGAGCTCCGCAAGGCCACGGTGCAGCGGTAGCGTCTCCGCGCGCTCGCGCGTAGCCCATCATGGCGCGCTTCCTCGCGCGGCGCCTGATATTGCTCGCCCCGGTGCTGCTGGGCGTCAGCCTGGTGGCGTTCATCCTGCTGCACCTGACGCCCGGAGACCCGGCCCGCGTGCTCCTGGGCGAGTTGGGCCAGGGCGCCTCGCAGGAAGAGATCGCCCGCCTGCGCCAGGCGCTCGGCCTGGACGCGCCGCTTGTCGTGCAGTACGGACGGTTCGTCTGGCGCGCCGCGCAGGGGGACCTGGGGCGCTCGCTGCGGACCGCCGCGCCGGTGCTCGACGAGGTGCTGGCGCGCGCGCCCTTCACGCTGGTGCTCACGGTGGTCAGCCTGGCCGTGGCGCTCGCCATCGGGCTGCCGGCCGGCGTGCTGTCGGCGGCGTACCGGGGTAGCGCGGTCGACCACGGCGCCATGCTGCTGGCCCTGTTTGGCGTGTCGCTGCCGGTGTTCTGGCTCGGCCTGCTGCTGATGCTCGTGTTCGCGCTCGCGCTCGGCTGGCTGCCGGCGTCGGGCTTCGGCACCTGGAAACACCTGGTGTTGCCCTCGGTGACGCTCGGGCTGGCGTCGTCGGCGCTGATCGCGCGCATGACCCGGAGCAGTCTGCTCGAAGTGCTGGGAGCGGACTACGTCCGGACCGCGCACGCGAAGGGCCTGGCGGAGCGTGTCGTTCTGCTGCGCCACGCGTTGCGCAACGCGCTCATCCCGGTGGTGACGGTCATCGGGTTGCAGCTCGGCGGACTGCTCGGCGGTGCTGTGCTGACCGAGACGGTGTTCGCCTGGCCCGGCCTGGGCCGTCTGGCGGTGAACGCCATCTACAGCCGCGACATCCCGCTCGTGCAGGGGACGATCCTCTTCACCGCGGTCGCCTTCGTGGTCATCAACCTGGCGGTCGACGCCCTCTACGCCCTGCTCGACCCGAGGGTGCGATATGACTAGCGCAGGCCGGCGGCGCCTGCGGCACCTGGCACGCCACCGGCCCGCGCTCGTCGGCCTGCTCGTGCTGCTGGCGACGGCCGCGGCCGCGACGCTGGCGCCCTGGGTCTCGCCCTACGACCCCAACGTCCAGGTGTGGGAGCAGGCGCTCCAGGCGCCGTCGGGCCGCCACTGGCTCGGCACCGACGAGTTCGGCCGCGACGTGCTCACCCGTATCGTCTTCGGTGGCCGGATCTCGCTGGTGGTCGGTTTCCTGGCTGTGACCATCGCGGCCGGGGTGGGCGTGCCGCTCGGGCTCGTCAGCGGCTACGCCGGCGGCCGCACCGACGCCGTCATCATGCGGATCATGGACGTGCTGCTGGCGTTCCCGGCGATCCTGCTCGCGCTGGCCATCGTCGGTGCGCTGGGGCCCGGCGTGCGGAACGCCATCATCGCCGTGGGGGTCGTCGCGATCCCGGCGTTTGCCCGCGTGGTGCGCGGGGCAACGCTGGTCGTGCGCGCCCAGGAGTACGTCGACGCGGCGCGCGCGCTGGGCGGCCGCGCGCCCCGCATCCTGGCCCGGCACGTCCTGCCCAACGCCGCGGCGCCGGTGATCGTGCAGGCGACGCTGGGGGTGGGCACGGCGATCCTGTCGTCGGCAGGACTCTCGTTCCTTGGATTGGGCGCGCAGCCGCCGACACCCGACTGGGGCGGGATGCTGGCCAGTGGCCGCGAATTCATGCTGCAGGCCTGGTGGATCGCGACGTTTCCGGGACTGGCGATCATGGTGACGGTGCTTGGGTTCAACCTGGTGGGCGACGCGCTGCGGGACCTGCTCGATCCGCGGCTGCGGCCGCCGGGAGTGTGATGGGGAGGGCCATCATGACCGAAGCGCTCTACGTCCGAGACAGCTACCTCAAGGAATTCAACGCCACTGTCACCGCCGTCGACGGGCAGGCGGTAGCGCTCGACCGCACGGCCTTCTACCCTGGCGGCGGCGGGTTGCCGCACGACACCGGGCGGCTCACCTGGGTGGGCAGGGAAGGCCGCGTCGTCGAGGTGAAGCGCGACGGTACCACGATCTGGCACGTCCTCGACGGCCCGGCCCCGGCCGACGGCACCGCGGTGCACGGGACGATCGACTGGGACCGCCGGTACGGCGTCATGCGCCATCATACGGCGCTGCACGTGCTGGTCGGCGCGGTCTACAGGCTCTTCGGCGCGCTTGTCACCGGCGGCCAGATCCATTCCGACCGCGCACGCATGGACTTCTCGCTCGCGGACCTCAGCAAGGAGCGCGTCGCCGCGATCGAGGCCGAGGCCAATCGGGTGATCGCCGAGGGGCACCGGGTGCTGGTCCGATTCGTCTCGCGCGAGGAGTACGAGCGTTCGGATCTTACCCGGCTGGCGAAGAACCTGCTGCCGCCCGATATCACCGAGGTCCGCGTGGTCGAGATCGAGGGGTACGACGCGCAGGCCGACGGCGGCACGCATGTGGTCAGCACGGCAGAGATCGGCCGGCTGCGGGTGACCAAGACCGAGAACAAGGGAAAGACGAACCGCAGGCTCGAGATCGCGCTAGAGAATCCAGGGGAGTAGGCGCCTGGTGCGCGCCCGGTAGCCGGCGTACTCGGGGAACCGGGACTCGAGGTATCGCTCCTCGACCCGGGACTTGGCGGTTATGTAGGCGGCCAGGGCTCCGGCGAGGACCAGGTGCAGGGCGCTCGTCTTCCACAGCGCCCATCCGATCGCCGCGACGATCAGGCCGCCGTAGATCGGATGGCGCGCTCTCGCGTAGATGCCGCGTTGTACCAGAACGCCGTGCCGCCGCGGCTTCGGGAAAGCTGTGAGGTTTGGTCCCAGATCGAGGATGGCCCGCGCTGCCAGGCCGAGCCCGACGACGAGCAGCACCGTGCCGAGCCTGCCCCCCAGGGCGCCCCAGGGCGGCGGCCATGGCCATCTCGCGGGCGCGAATGCCAGGGCTGCCAGGAGGACACCCTGGCCGACGACCCACCACTCGCCGCGCGAGTTTCTCCACCAGGGGAGGCGGGGGTTGCTCATGCCTGACCTCATGGGGATCACAGGAAGAAACGCTCGGCCCCGGCGGGGGATTCCGCCGCGGCCTGGTCGTTCGCCGCTATCGCCGCGCCGGTTGCGGCTGCCGGCTCGCTCGGAACGCCTGGGTCACCATCCAGGCCACCACGCCGAGCCCGGCGACGAACAGGATCAGGAACAGCACCAGCGGGCTCCACTGGATGTTCAGCGGCGCGTCGGTCACGTCCACGAACCGCCGCAGTTCCGCGTTCTGCACGACCTGCCGGCTGATTCCGTTCAACGCGAGGACGGCGATCTGCGCCAGGGCGGTCATCAGCGCCGTCGCCTGCGTGATCCGGCCCCGCTGCGCGGCGAGGACCAGCCAGACCAGGCCGGGGCTGAGCGCCGTCAGCGCTGTCAGCACGACCAGCGGAGCGTTGAACATCAGGGCGCGGACCTCGGGAATCCAGGTCCCGAAGACATACCACGAGCCCGCGAGCGCGAACCAGAGGATGCCCAGAGAGTACAGCCGCAGGGCAAAGCCCGAGACCCACCGCCGGTAGGCCTCGGTCTCCCGCACTGCGAACATGCCGGCGTCCACCGCCGCGTAGGCCGCGGTGGTCGTCAGCGCCAGCCCGAACACCATGAGCCAGCGCGACCAGATCGCGGGCTCGCCCAGGAGCACCGCCGTTCCGCGGACCGCGCCGGCGACACTCGTCCGCTCCCAGAGCCCAGGCCAGACGTCCACGTTCGCCATCAACACGAAGGCGTGGGTGAAGACGAAGCCCATGGCGATGAACAGGATCGCGGCGGTCCATCCAGAGGCGCGGCGCAGCGGGGTGAGCTTTCCCTCGCGCAGCCCGATGGCGTACAGGTACACGCCGTAGTACGCGATGATCAAGAGGCCGACGATCGAGACCCAGGGCCACGCCATCAGGATCGTCGCCGGGTAGAAGACGCGGTGGTAGGCCACTTGGAGAAACAGCAGGGGCACGATCCCGAAGTTGATCCCCAGCGCGATGATGATCGGCATCTGGTTCATCAGGCGGTCTGAGAACCGCCGCGCGTGCTCGCCGCGCGACCGCATCAGCATGGCGATCAGGATCCCCGCAAACCACAGGTTCATCGGCACAAGATGCAGCACGAAGCCCAGGACCTTGAGTACGGCCATGAACCAGTACGGGGCGGGGTATCCCAGCGGGCCCGGTGGCGCCAGCAGCTGGGTTACGTCCATGGCGGGCTCCTCCTCGGTCTGCTCATGCGGTCATCGGCCGAGCTCGGGCTCCATGCCCCGCGGCCGCGGGTGGGCGATCGAGGCCAGGTACCGGGCGAGGGCATCGGCCTCCTCGGGGGTACCCACCCAGGGCGGCATGAAGAACGTGGCTTCGTTGAGGTGGGCGAGCACGCTGCGGATGAGCTCGGGGGTCCAGCCCCGCGTGAGGTGGCTCACCGCCGAATAGCCCACGCGCGTGGCGTGGCAGTTGTTGCACTGGAACTTGAAGATCGCCTCGCCGACGCGGCGCTGGTCGTCTTCGGGCAGCGCCGCGAGCCGGTCGGCCGCGACCTTTCCATCCTGCATCACCTGGGGGTACCGCGAAGCCACCCAGGCCTTCGTCCAGACCCCCGACTCCAGGAAGCCCCGCTGGTGGACGTCGCGCACCTCGTCCACGAGGAGCTGGTTGCCCATGACCACGTTGTAGACGATGTACGGCTTGCGCACCGCCTCGCGGATGAACTCGCCGGTCGAGAAGGCGGCCAGCCCGAACGCGAAGAGCAGGATCGCGAACCCCGGCGACAGCCAGCCGGGGTGCCGGTACGGGCCGAAGTAGAGCATTACGAAGACCGCGATGGTGATGGCGAAGATGAGTACCATCATCACGTTCAGCGCCGCGGCCGCGGCCAGTGCCGCCCTCGCTGACTCCGGGAGGAACGCGTACCAGGTCAGGCCGCCCAGGACGATCAACACCGCGCCCAGCAGGGCCGGCCTGGCCGATCGCGCCGCGATGAGGTCGCGCAGCGCCGCCTCCTTCACCTTGAACGAGGCGTGCAGGTACACGTACAGCGACGCGAGCAGGAGCGCGCCGCCGGTCCTGGCCAGCGTCTGCGGCACGAACTGCGGGTTGAGAAACCCGGTCCAAAACGTCCGGTGCTCGGGCCAGGCGCCGGGGTGCAGCATGAACGCCGTGATGCCAGTGATCAGGACCAGGCTCATCCACGCCGACCCCGCGTAGATCCAGCCGATGGTCGTGTGGATCTTCGGCGCGAGCCGGCCCCAGTAGTAGTAGAAGATGAACGCCGAGACGATCTCCAGCACGAAGAACACGTACTCCATCGCCCAGCCGAAGACGAAGGTGTGGATCAGGGTCTCAGTCGCCAGCGGGGAGGCCAGCCCGATCGTCCACCAGATGCCGACGCCCGTGATGGCGCCGAAGACCACGGTCAGCAGGATGAAGAACCAGGCATGCCCGCGCAGGTAGTCGAGATAGGCGCGGTTCTTGGTCCGGTAGGCGTACTGTGTCTCAAACGCGAGAAACAGGCCGCCGCCGACCGCGTAGTGTGCCACCAGCACGTGGACGACCGCAATGCCGGCGATGAGCATCGGCGCGGTGAGATAGGGCACATACCACCAGGGGTAGTGCATGGATCCCCCTCCGTCCCGGGGCTTTGCCCGTAGGATGCCACATCGGGGACCAGGACCGCATCAGGTGGCCACCGGAGCAAGGGCAGGGCGGGCCGCCGGGAGCGCGAACTCCCTGACGCAGTGAGTCTCGCAGCCTTCTTCGTGCGCGGGCTGGTGATCGGATTCGCCATTGCGGCGCCCGTCGGCCCCATCGGGATCCTCTGCATCCGGCGGACCCTGGCCCACGGCCGGCTGGCCGGCTTCGTCTCGGGCCTGGGCGCGGCGACCGCCGACGCGGCCTACGGCGCGGTCTCCGGCTTCGGGCTGACGTTCGTCGCGGGATTCCTGATCGGTCAGCAAGACTGGCTGCGTCTTGTCGGCGGCGCATTCCTGCTCTATCTGGGCGTGCGGACCTTCGTCGCGCGGCCCACAGACCGATCGGCCGATGCGCAGGGCACCGGCCTGCTCGGCGCATACGCCTCGACGCTGGCCTTGACCCTGACCAACCCCATGACGATCCTGTCATTCGCGGCGATCTTCGCCGGCCTTGGCCTGGCCGGCGCCGCGGGCAACTACGCGTCGGCCAGCACGCTCGTGCTGGGCGTGTTTCTCGGCTCGGCGGCCTGGTGGTTCATCCTGAGCGCGGGCGCCGGCGCCGTGCGAGAGAGGATGACCCCTGCGGGGTTGCGGTGGGTGAACCGCGCCTCAGGCGCCATCATCGCGGGGTTCGGCCTGCTCGCGCTCGGGGGCCTCCTGCGCCCATGATAGAGGGCAGCCGGTGGAGTAGCGGCGATGACGATTGACGAGATCATCAACCGCATGGGCTGGGATCGACGCGATGATCTCCGCGTCGAGATGCTCCCCGGCGGTATCACCAACCTGAACTATCGGGTAGACGTGGGCGATGAGGCATATGTCGTCCGCATCCCCGGACAAGATAGCGAGCGGCTCGGCATCGACCGGTCCCGCGAGCACGGGTGCACGGTCGCGGCGCATCGGGCCGGGGTCGCCCCGGCCGTCATCGCCTACTTCGAGGAAGACGGCGTGCTGGTGACCCGATTCCTCCCGGGCCGAGGGCTTGCCGAGGACGAGATGCGCCGGCCGCGCATGCTCACCCGCGTGGCCGAGACCATGCGCCGCTACCATGAGGGCCCCGAGTTCCCTGGCGTGTTCTCGCCCTTCCAGACGGTCCGGGACTACCTGGCATTCGCCGCGCCACGCGGGGCGCCGCTGCCGGAGCGCTTCGACTGGATGCTGGCGCAGGCCGACCGTCTGGAGTCGGTCATGGGCGCGCCGGATCGGCTCCGGCCGTGCCACAACGACCTGTTGCTGGCCAACTGGATCGACGACGGCGCGCGCCTCTGGATCGTCGACTGGGAGTACGCGGCGATGGGCGGCATCTTCTTCGATCTCGGGAACTTCGCGGTGCACCTTCAGCTCGGCGATGCTGAAGAGGAGACGTTGCTGCGGGCCTACTTCGGGCGACCGCTGCCCGCGGCCGCCGCGCGCCTGAAGCTCATGAAGATCATCTCGGACCTGCGCGAGGCGATGTGGGCCATGGTGCAGGTGACGATCTCGACGCTCGACTACGACTTCGCGGCCTACGGCAGGAAGCACTTCGACCGGTACACGGCGCAGCTGGGGGACCCGCGTCTGGACAGATGGCTGCGCGAGGCAGGCCGCGGCCAGGACTGATTGGGAGCTCGACGGCCCTATCCGCGGTGAAGCCTTCCCCTCGGTCGGCCACGCTGGCCGGTGCATAGTCACCGTCGTGCGACGGAGCGAGTGAACCGCCGGACCTGAGCGTTGAACTCCGCCGGGGCTTCCGCATTCGCCAGATGACCCACGCCGGGAATCACGACGAGTGCAGCAGCGGGAATTCCAGCACGGAGATCCTCGGCGACGCGGAGCGGGGACCGCTCATCCAGTTCTCCATACAACAGAAGGGTGGGAACCTGTATCCGGTGGAGCACGTCACGTAAGTCCGCCTCAGCCATTGAATACGCCATCGCGCGATATCCTCCGGGATGGCTGCTGCCGGCATTGTCCGCCGCGATGGCCACGATCTCCTGAACCAACTCAGGAGCAGCCGCGCTGCTCAGGACCAAGCCAGGATGAGGGATGCTGGAATGTGGGAATGCCGTCGGTAGAATTCCAGCGCGAGCGAGCTGCCCCACGACAAGCCGAGAACGTGGGCGTGCTCCACGTGCACAGCATTGAGCCACGCTGCCAACGCATCGGCGTAGTCGGCCAACCGCCAGCTCTCCGGGACATCGGAGGATTGGCCGCATCCCGGCGCGTCCCAGGCGAGCACTGTGAACTCGTTCGCAAGACCGTCCAGCTGGCGCCGCCATGCGCGGCTGTCCTCCATCCCACCATGAAGGAGCACAAGAGTCGGCCCCTGGCCGGCCTGCCGGTAGGTGATCCGAAGACCAGAAACGCTCACCTCTCTCATGTCCACACCCCGGCGGCCTGGGTCAAATACATCCTAATCCCGCGCATCGAGCGCAGCGGCACGGATCGCCTCGAACTGCGCCTCCAGCTCCGCCGCGACGGTCTCGGCGACGTCCCCGGGCGCGCCGGCGCGTGCCAGCACCGGTCCGGTTCGCCAGCCATCCAGATAGGCATCGGTGCCGGTCAGGCCCTGCCGCATCGCCGCAGCGTCGATCAGCTCCTGGAAACGCGGGCCCAGGAGGCGGCGGACCCGTTCGGGTCCCTCGAAGGCCTCCACCTGCGAAGGAATAGTCTGCCAGTAGGTGATCCGGTACTGCGCCATCGCGGCCGACGGTCTTAGAACGCGATGAAGACGTTCTTGACCTCCGTGTAGAGGTCCAGCGCGTGCATCCCCAGCTCGCGGCCGAACCCGCTCATCTTGACCCCGCCGAACGGCGCCTCCTGATGGACGCTGTGGTTGCTGTTGATGCTGAGCACGCCGGTGTGGATGGCCTTCGCCATGCGCAGTGCCCGGCCGACGTCGCGGGTCCACACCGACCCCGACAGGCCGTAGGGCGAGTCGTTGGCCATGCGGACCGCGTCGGCTTCATCGTCGAAGGGGATCAGGCAGGCTACCGGTCCGAAGATCTCTTCCTGCGCCACCTGCATCTCGTTGCGCACGCCGGCCAGCACCGTGGGGAGCAGGAAGGCGCCGGCGGCCAGCCGCGGATCATCGGGCGGCGCGCCGCCGAAGACGACCTCCGCGCCCTCATCCCGGCCGATGGCGACATAGCGCAGGATATGCTCACGCTGGCGGCCGGAGACGACCGGGCCCATCTCCGTGGCCCCGTCCATGGGATCGCCGACGCGGAGCCGGCGGGCCGCCTCGGTGAACAGGTGGGTGAAGTGCTCGTAGACCGGCCGCTGGACGAAGACCCGGCTCCGCGCGCAGCAGTCCTGTCCCGCGTTACCGTAGACCGCGCCGACCCCGCTCTGCGCCGCGCGCTCCAGGTCGGCGTCGGCGAAGATCACGTTCGGCGATTTGCCGCCCAGCTCCAGCGACACGCGTGTCATCCGATCGGCGGCCAGCTTCATGATCTGGATCCCGGTAGTCGTCTCGCCCGTCAGCGCCACCTTCCTGACCGCCGGATGCGTGACGATCGCCGCGCCCACCGAGGCGCCCGGCCCAGTCACGACGTTGAGCACGCCCGGCGGCACGCCGGCCTCCAGCGCCAACGTCCCGAGCCGCAGGGCCGTCAGCGGCGTGTAGGACGCGGGCTTGAGGATGACGGTGTTCCCGGTCGCCAGCGCCGGCGCGACCTTCCACGAGGTGATGAGGAAGGGGAAGTTCCAGGGGACGATCAGCCCGACGACCCCGATCGGCTCGCGCAGCGTGAAGTCGAGCCCGCGGTCGGCCACAGGGATCGTGGCGCCGAAGACCTTGTTTGCGGCGCCCGCGTAGTATTCGAAGCATCCCGCGGCGGCCTCGACCTCCCCACGGGCGTCGCTGATGGTCTTGCCGCCCGAACGCACCTCGAGGGTGACCAGTTCGTCGGCATGGGTTCGGATCGCGTCGGCCAGACGCAGGAGCACGCGGCCGCGCTCCGTGGCGCTCATCGCCGGCCAGGGGCCCCCATCGAAGGCGGCCCGCGCCGCCGTCGCGGCCCGGTCTACATCCTCCGGGCCCCCGCGCGGGACCTCGGCGATCACCTCGCCGTCGGCGGGGTTGACGACGTCGAACGTCTCGCCGCCCGCGGCGGGAACCTCCTCCCCCCCAATGCACATGCGGGCCTGCACGCGCTGTTCGGCCTGTCGTGGGTTCATGGGATCGCCTCCGGACGCATCTGCACAGGATTTCCCTGCCTCGCGACGAACACCCTCCGCATGCTGCTGCGATTCTGCGTCATCAACGGCTATCCCGCGAAGAACCGTGAGGTGCTGCTCGAGGCCGGCCACTGCAGCGCCGACCAGATGTACCTCTGGGTGTTCCGGAAGCTCCATCCCGACGCCCGGCTCGACGTGCTCTACCTCGCCGACCTCGAGGTGCCGGTACCCGATGACCGGTGGATCGAGAGGTACGACGCCTTCCTGTGGACGGGGTCCAACCTGACGATCTACGAGGACGATCCCCGCGTGATCCGTCAGATCGAGTTCTGCCGGCGAATCTTCGAGATCGGCCGGCCGCAGTGGGGGAGCTGCTGGGGTGTGCAGATGGCCGCGGTGGCCGCCGGCGGCGAGGTGCGCAAGAACCCGCGCGGCCGCGAGATGGCCTTCGCCCGCAGGATCCACCTGACGCCCGAAGGCCGTGCCCACCCGATGTACGACGGCAAGCCCGACGTCTTCGATGGGTTCATCTCCCACCTCGACGAGGTCACGCGGATTCCTGACGGCGGCGTGCTGCTGGCCACCAACGACCACACGCGCGTGCAGGCGCTTGAGGTCAGGTACAGGAACGGGACCTACTGGGCCACGCAGTACCATCCTGAGTACGACCTGCATCAGATGACCCGGCTGATCGTGGCCCGGGGCGAGGCGCTGATCAAGGAAGGCTTCTTCGCCGACCGGGCCGCCCTGGAGCATCGCGTGGCGCGGATGGAGGCGCTCGAGCGGGATCCGTCGCGCAAGGACCTGCGATGGGACCTGGCTATCGGTGACGACCTGCTGGACGAGCGCATCCGCTGGGTCGAGCTGCGAAACTGGCTGGAGAAGCTGGTGATCCCTGCCGCGCGGCGGTTGGAGCGCGTCTGACGCCAGGCGTGCTAGTCGGCCGGCAGCAGGTGCAGGACCTCCGGAAGCTCGACCCACACCCGCCGACCCCGAGGTAGCACCGCCGCGCGGGGATCTGGCAGGTCCACCAGGAGCTGCGAGGCGCTCAGCCGCACCACGTAGCGCACGATGGTGCCAAAGTACTCCGCGTCCTCAACGATGCCCTCCAGGGCCGAGGCTGGCCCTGCGCGTCGCGCCCCTGCCGCGGGGCCGTCAGCCGGTGCGGGAGCATCGGCGTCACGAATCCGCACCGCTTCCGGCCGCACCACCGCCAGCACCCGCTGGCCCGTCTGCCAGGCCCGCCCGGTCCCGTGGACGTGCGCTTCGCCGTCAGGCAGGCGCAGCCGCAGCGTGCCGTCATCGACGGTGATCACTTCCGCCGGCAGCATGTTGACCTGTCCGACGAACCGGGCCACGAAGGGATCGGCCGGCCGCAGGTAGATCTCCTGCGGGGTCCCCACCTGGACCAGGCGGCCGTCGTGCATGACGGCCATGCGGTCGGAAATGCTCATGGCTTCCTGCTGGTCGTGGGTTACGAAGACCATGGTCAGATCGAGCTCGTCCTTGAGCCGGCGGATCTCGGACCGCATCGCGATGCGCAGGTTGGCATCGAGGTTCGAGAGCGGCTCGTCCAGGAGCAGCACCCTGGGCCGCAGGACCAGCGCCCGGGCCAGCGCCACCCGCTGCTGCTGCCCGCCGGAGAGCTGATGGGGCCGGCGGCCTTCCAGCCCTTCGAGGCGGACGAGCCGGAGCGCATCGGCGACCCGCGCGCGGATCTCAGACGCAGGCCGCCGTCGCACCGAGAGGCCGTAGGCGACGTTCTCGAACACCGTCATGTGCGGGAACAGCGCGTAGTTCTGGAACACCATCGCGGTGGGGCGAAGGTTCGGCGGGACGCGGGTGATGTCGCGGTCCTCCAGGAGCACCGTCCCCTCGTCCGGCGTAGCGAAGCCGGCGATCACCCGCAGCAGCGTCGTCTTCCCACAGCCGCTCGGACCGATGAACGACGCGAGCTCACCGGCGGCAACAGACGCGGTCAGGCCGTCCACGGCGACCGTGGGGCCGAAGCGCTTGGTGATCCCGCGGAGCTCCAGCGCGGGGCCGGGCGACCTCGGAGTCCGGGAATCGGGCGCGGATGGTATCACCCTACATCCCCAGCGCCTGGTCCCCGAACCTTCGGGCCACCAGGCGGATGATCAAGGTGCACGCCAGGACGATGGCGATCAGGATCACCGAGAGCGCGGCCGCCAGCCCGTACTCGCCCTGCTCGGCCAGGCTCAGCACGTACACCGCGGCCAGCCGGGTGCCGGGCGCGATCAGGAAGATCAACGAGCTGATGGTGATCATGCTGCTCATGAAGGCGTAGAGCAGCCCCACCAGAAAGGCCGAGCCCAGCAGCGGGGCCACCACGCGCACAAACGTGGTCACCGGCGTGGCCCCGGCGTCCAGCGAGGCCTCTTCCAGCGACCGGTCGATCTGCTGCAGCCGGCTGATGCCGGCCTGCACCGCGACGCCCACGTAGCGGGCGACCAGGCTGATGACCAGGATGGCGGTAGTCCCGGTGAGCAGCAGGGGCGGGTGGTTAAAGGCCAGGATGTAGCCGATCCCCACGACGGTACCCGGGACCATGAGGCCGAACAGGGTCAGAAACTCAAGCGCGCCCCGGGCCGGCACTGGTTTGCGCGCGACCAGGTAGGCCAGCACGATGCCCGGAATGGCCGCGGCGAATCCGGCGGCCAGGGAGACCCGGAGGCTCGTGGCCAGCGCCCGCCATCCCACCGGGCTCTCGAAGTGCTCGAGCGTGAAGGTGTAGTCCAGGCCGAAGACCCTGGTGAACGCCGTGGCCACGACCACGCCGAACGTGGAGACGATGACCAGCACGACCGCGAGGGCCAGCAGCACCAGCGGGATCAGCACCGCGGCGGGGAGCGGCCGCTCTTCGGACGCGACGCCGATCCCGCCGATGGTGGTGTACGCGCGCTCCTGCAGCAGGTAGCGGTGCACCACGAAGACCAGGAGCGCGGGCACGATCAGGAAGACGCTGAGGACCGCCGCGAGTTCCAGCTTCTGCTGTCCGACGACCAGCAGGTAGGACTCGGTGGCCAGGAACGGCAGGCCCCGGCCGATCATCATGGGATTGGCGAAGTCGGCCAGGCACATCACGAAGACCAGCAGCGCTCCCTTGAGCACCCCGGGCATCGCCAGGGGAAGGGTGATCGTGCGCATCACCGTCCACGCGCCGGCGCCCAGGTCGGCGGCCGCGTCCTCGAGGGGCCGCCCCCGGGCACTCAGCACGTTCTCGCACATCATGTAGCCGACCGGAAAGAAGGCGATGGCCTGCGCCAGGATAACGCCGGTCCAGCCGTAGATGCTGAACTCGATGTCCAGCGTCCGGGCGATGAGGCCCCGCCGCCCGCCCAGGATGATCAGCGCCAGCGAAAAGATGAAGGGGGGCGCCAGCAGCGGCAGCAGCGCGACCAGGCGCAGCAGGCCGGTCCAGGCCCCCCGCATCCGCGTGACCAGCAGGGCGCAGGCCAGCCCGCCCACCATGATGATCGCGGTGGCCGCAGACGAGGTGACGAGGCTGTTGCGCAGCGCCCGCAGGTAGTAGCTCTGGGAGAAGAACTCCTGAAAGTGCCGCAGCGTCAGCCCGTCAGGCGTGCCCCACCCGAGGCTGCGGGCCAGGACCGCGGCGATCGGGAGGAAGATGAACACCACGACCCCGACGACGAGCGCCGCGGTGACGCCCACCAGCGGCGGTTCTGTCAGGAACGCGCGCAGCTCCTGCCGCCAGGTGGGCGCAGGCGCCGTCGGGGGTCGGGCCGCCGCCTGGAAGAGGTCTGCCACTGTCAGGTGGCGCGCAGCCCCCTACTGCGCGAACCGCTCCCTCCAGGTACGCATGATCCGGTCGCGGTTGTCACCGGCCCAGACCGCGTCGTACTTGATGAGGTTCGGCTGGAACGGCACCAGCGACTGGACGCCCGGCCGCGTGACCTTCGAGCGCATCTTGCCGGCCATGGCCTGGCCCGCGGGGGTGCCCAGGAAGTGCACCAGCCGCTTGGCGGCGTCGAGGTTGCGCGCGCCCTTGAAGATCCACACCACGTCGAGATCGAAGCCGACGCCTTCTTCGGGGATGATGGCCTCGATCGGAAAGCCGCGGTCCTTGCGAACGAAGACCGCCTGGTCCCAGGTGACGGCCATGGCGTACTCGCCGCGCGCGACCATCTCCGCCGGGGCCGAGCCCGAGCTGGTGTACTGGGCAACGTTGCGGTGCAGCGCGGCCAGGTACTGCCACCCCCGGGTCTCGCCCATGATCTGCAGCACCGAGCTCACGGCCAGGTAGGCCGTGCCCGAGGTGCCGGGGTTGGGCATGACGATCTCCCCGCGGTACTGTGGCTTGACTAGATCCTGCCAGGTCTTCGGCATCGGCAGGTTCTTCCGCCGCATGAGGTCGGTGTTGACCGCGATGACGTTGAACCAGTAGGACCAGCCGTGCCAGCGACCTTCGGGATCTCTGAACTCGGCCGGGATGGCTTCCCACGACGGCGCCTTGTAGCGCTCCAGGAAGTCTTCCTTGACGGCGAGCAGCGCCGTGCTGTGCAGCATGCCAAACACGACGTCGGCCCCGAAGCGCGGCTTCTCGGCCTGGACCCGGGCCCACAGCTCACCCGAGGACATCCGAACGATCTCCATCCGGATGCCGGTGAGCTCCTCAACCGTCTTGACGAAGAACTCGTTCTCGCGCTCGTCGTTGTGCGTGTAGACGCGCAGCACCGCCCGGGCCTGCGCGTCCACCGGCGCCGTCGGCGCCGCTCCGATGACGAACCCGGCCACCAGCGTCAGGGTGGCCAGGCCTGCAGTGATCGTCCGTCCGATTGCTCTCATCGCGGGCATCCTCCTCTGTGATTCGGATCAAGAGGCGGGGTTGTGCCGTCCCTCGCCTCGGCCCAGGATCAACTCGACGGCGATGTGTCTCGGAGCCACCTCCGAAGGTCCTCAGAGTCCTGCGGTGTGCCTACTCCATTATGGGTGCGGGCAGTTCACTCCTTCCGGCGCCCGGTGGGCCTGGGTGCGAGGGGGCGATCGACAGGGCCGGCAGTCTACGGCAGGAAGTGCGGCTGCGTCCACGCGACGCCGCCGTTGGACGAGTACACTCTTGCGCGGACGTAGCCCTCGTCGCCCCGCGGTCGATAAGCCGGATCCAGCCCGCCGACCGTGGCCAGGATCCCGCCGCCTGAGCCGATGAAGTGCGTCGTGTAGCGGTAATTGTGCTCAGGGGCGATGTGGACCACGATGGCGCCGTCGCGGAACTCGATCTCGCGCAGCGTGACTTCGGTCGACGCGTAGAAGTCGCCGCGCTCCAACGCCCCCAGGACGGCCGCCGCCGTCTTCTCGCGGGCACGGACGACGACCCAGGCTCCGCCCGGCAGAGAGCGGTGTCCCCAGCAGTCGCCGCGGAAGTGATGCGCGTCGTCGGCGGCCACCGCCCACACGCGCTGCCCTCTCTCGAGCAGCCGGTCCCACATCTCCTCGACGCCCGGCCGTCCGTCGCCGCCGAAGTTGTTGCTCTCGGTGCTCGTGTTGAGGATCTCGAGCAGATAGGCGCCGCGCACGGCGCGCATCTCGGCGTCGCCAAACGCCCACCGGTAGTTGGGGTGGTTGACCTGGGGGATGCCTCCAGCGGCGCGCGCGGCCTCGACCTCGCGCTGCAGCAGCAGCGAGACGGTCTCTTCCCTCGGGAGCTCCGACCGGGCGGCGCTGCCCAGTGAGTTCACGTGTACCGGCTTCCCCTCGGCGAACAGGCTGATCTCGCACCCCGGGATCAGCAGCAGCGAGTGGTCCGCGCGGTTCCACGCCGTCACGTCCGTCACGGCGTTGTGGTCGGTGATGGCGAGGAAGTCATAGCCGCGCGCCTGGTACCAGCCCGCGACCTCCTCCAGCGGCGCGTCGCCGTCAGAATTGTTGGTGTGCGCGTGCGTGTTACCCTTGAGCCACATCATTGCGCCGCTCCTGTGGTGGGCGCGCTCGCAGAGGACCCAGCGCCGCGATCCCGGCCAGCGGGCCCAGGGCCAGCAGGCCAAACGCCCAGCCCCACTGGCCCGAAGCACTGAACCCCAGCGTCTTGCCCAGATCCATCGCCAGGCCGGCCACCGCGGGCGACGCCGCGGTGGCCGCCCATCCGAACAGCATCTGGACCGCAAACGCCCCGCCCAAGGAGCGGGGAGGCACCACCTCCATCAGCGCGGCAGTGTACGATGGGGAATCTGCCAGGCTGACGGTACCGTAGGCCAGGGCGACCGCTGCGGTGAGCGCGATCGGCGCAGCCACAAGCCATCCAAAGGCCAGCGAGCAGACCAGGCTTGCGGTCAGCATGACGGTTGCCGCCCGCGCCCGGCCCAGGCGGTCCGAGAGCCGGCCGCCGGCAATCGCGCCGGTCGCGCCTCCCAGGCCAACCGCGCCCGCGGCCAGCAGGCCTCCCCACGCCAACGCGGCGCCTTCAGGATGCCCGTGGGCCGCGAGCGAGGCGACCATGAACGGTGCGAGCCAGCCCCATAGGCCGAACAACTCCCAGTTGTGGCCGGTATAGGCCACGATGACCCGACGCGCCGGGACATTCTTCAAGACATCGCCGAGATACCGCGAGAGGGTGGGCGGGCCCGCGGTCGCGGCTGCCGTCACGCTGGGGACCCTCCAGGCCATGACGAGGGCGCCCAGTAACTCGAGCACGCCGATCGCGGCCATCGTGGCCCGCCAGCCGATCTGCGGCGCAAGCACGCCGACATAGAACAGCGGGATGGCGTACGCGGCGACGATTGTGGCGATGTAGATCCCGGTGGCCGCTCCCCGTCCTGCCGCGGGAACGGTGTCGGCAATCTGCTTCAGTGCCGGAAGGTAGAGGCCGCCGATGAGCACACCGACGAGCAGGCGCAATGCCAGTCCGGAGGCGAAGTCGCGCGCCGCCAGGGCGAAGAGGAGGTCGCCGAGCCCCACCAGCGCGGCCGACACCACCATGATCGGCTTGCTCCGCATCCGGTCGAGCAGGAAGCCCACGACCACATACGCGGCCAGCGTCCCCAGCTGAAAAGCCCCCAGGATGATCCCGGCCTGGCTGCTGCTCAGGTGCCACTCGGGCCCGACGACTGGGATGAGCACGGAGAAGGTGAGCCCGGTCTGGTGGGCCAGGAACTGTCCGATACAGAGGGTTACGAAGCCGGCGGTCCAGCCCCTCCGGCCCGCGGCGGCGTCAGCCATTCCCGACCTGCACCAGGTACGCTCCCAGCCGGGGATCGCCGAGCGCGTCCCGGCAGCGGGCGAAGTGTACCGCGGCGTGCCCCGCGAACTCCGGGAGGGCCGCCGCCAGGTGTTGCGCCACAACGTACCACATCGCCTCGCGGAGCTCGGCGACGATCTTGAGGAGCCTCAGCCGGGCGAACGCGGCATCCGAGATCTCGCCGAAGTAGGTCCGCAGCAGCGCCTCATCGGTCTCGTCAGACGGCGAATGGTGAATGGCAAAGTTGGCCAGGTCGAAGAAGACGTCCCCATTCCCGGCGTACTCCCAGTCCACGATCCACGCCCGGCGGCCGTCATCGATCAGGTTGGGCCCCCAGAGATCGTTGTGACAGGGCCGGTGGGACACGCGGTCTGGGCGCATCGCCGACTCGATGCTGGACAGGGACCGGTAGAGAGCGTCGATGTCTTGCGGGAGCGGGGTGTCGAGCCGGCGGGAGACCTCGCGATAGCCCTCCAGCGTCCTGAACGGCGAGAAGGATGTCTCGAAGGCCGCGCCCTGGTGGCACCGCCGGATCGCCCGGATCACGCGCTCGACCACCTCCGGTCCCGGCGTCTCGCCGGGCGCCAAGTGCCGACCATGGATGAACCGCATGACCGACACTCCCAGCTCGGGCAGGAAGCAGACCACTTCCGGGCCGACGCCGGCCTGCCCGGCGGCCAGCGCGCAGCGGTACTCCCGATGGCGGTCGACGCCCAGCAGGGCGGCGTCCGCCGCGCAGATCCGGACGACGTACGCCTCACCGTCGACGTCGACCCGACAGCTGTAGTTGGTGATCCCGCCGGCCAGGGGCGAGATCGTCACCGCCTGGGCGTGCTTCCACAGCGGAATGTGGCTCAGCGCCTCGTCGATGGTGAGCGGCATCGGCCGGATCGGGGCCGCGTCCGGGTTTACGTCCCTGCCCGCCGCCGGAGGAACTCGGTCGACATGCCCAGGGCCACGGTGAGGACGATGAAGACGACCGAGATGGCGTTGATGGTGGGCGAGAGGCCGAGCCTCACCGTGGTGTAGATCTGAATCGGGAGCGTCGTGTCGTTCCCGATGAGGAAGAACGTGGTGTTGAAGTTGTCAAAAGAGAGCAGGAACGCGACGACGCACGCGGCCACGATGGCGGGACGCAGGTACGGCAGGGTGATGAGGAGCACGGCGCGCAGGGGCGTAGCCCCCAGATCCTGTGCCGCCTCTTCGAGCGAGCGGTCGAACTTCTGGAGGCGTGCCGAGGCGATGAGCAAGACGAACGACGCGATGAACGATGTCTGACCCAGCACCGCCGTCGGCAGACCGGCCCGCAGGCCCAGGCTGTCGAAGAAGATCAGCATCGATACCCCCAGGATGACGCCCGGGGTGACCAGCGGCGAGAGTACGAGGGCATAGAGGAGTCCTTTGCCGGGGAACCGGTACCGCACCAGCAGGAACGCGGTCGTCACACCCAGCGGAATCGAGAGGGCGACCACCGCCAGTCCGACGAGGACGCTGTTGCCCACCGCGCGGAGCAGCAGCGGGTCCTGGACGATCGCGGCGAACCACTGCAGGGTGAGCCCGCGCCAGGGGAACTGCGGCATGGCGCTGTCGTTGAAGGCGAGCGCGGCGACCACCGCCAGCGGCACATAGAGATACAGGAGGAAGATGCCCACGTAGAGCAGGGTGGTCACCCGGGCGAGCCACCGCGCCGTCATGGCGACTGGATCACCCTGCGGACCGACAGGCCGAACAGCCGCAGGAGGCCGACCACGAAGAGCAGCGACAGGGCAAGCAGGATGAACGCGAACGCCGAACCGAGATTCCAGTTCAGCGCGTCGTAGAAGCGACGATAGATGAGCTCGACGAACCAGACCGCCCCGCGGCCCCCCAGGAACGAGGGGACGACAAAGGTCCCGACGCTCAACATGAACACCATGATGCCGCCGGCGACCGCCCCGGGCACCACGTGCGGGAGGATGATATGGCGCAGCACCCGCAGGTGGCTGGCCCCCAGATCCTGCGCCGCCTCGATGAGCGAGGTGTCCAGGCTCTCCAGCACCGCGTACAACGGGAAGATCATGAACAGCATGTACGCGTAGGTCATCCCCAGGATGACCGTCCCATCGCGGTAGAGGTACGACACCGGCTCGCCGATAAGGCCCAGGGTCCCCAGGATCTGGTTGAACACGCCCTGCTCGGTCAGGATCAGCAGCCAGGCGTAGGTGCGGACGATCTCGTTGACCCAGAAGGGGATGAGGATGAGGATCAGCAGCCGCCGGCGCCACGACGTCGCGGCCACCTTGGCCAGAATGTACGCGATCGGAAATGCGGCCACGAAGGACACCACGGTGACGGCCACGGCCGCGTACAGCGTCTTCACAAAGACTTTCCAGTACAACGGCGTGGTGAAGAAGGCGTGGTAATGGGTCAGCGTGTGCACGTCCACGGCCGTGCCGACCTGATCGTAGGGCAGCATGAAGCGCAGCGAGAGGTCCAGCATCTTGAGCTGGGGGATGACGAGCAGCAGGAGGACCCACAGGAGCGCGGGGATGCTGAGCACCGCCACCGCAGCTGCCGTCCGGCCGGACATCAGGGCTCTCCCTCGGGCAGGGCATAGGCGTCCTCGCTGGAGAACGTGACCGTCGCCGGTCCCCCCACCGCGGGCAGGACGGTAGTGCCCACATTCGGAACGACTACCGCCATCTGACGGCCGCTGGCTAGCCGCACGCGCATCCGAACCACCGGCCCCTCGTAGAAGACCTCCTCAAGCGTCCCCCGCAGGGCGTTGGCGCCTCCGGGGGTCTCGACGCCGGGCTCGTTCCCTGCGACACACCGCAGCTTCTCGGGGCGGACGAACACCAGGCCCTGACGGCCGGCCTCGAGCCGTTCGGGGTTCCGGCAGACCAGCCGGCCTTCGGGGGTCTCCACGACGACGCGCCCGTCCTCGACCGCGACGGTCCGGCCCGCGATGGCGTTGTTCTCGCCGACGAAGTACGCGACGAACTGCGTCTGCGGCTGCTCATAGATCTCCGCCGGCGTGCCGATCTGCTCGATGCGGCCGCGGCTCATCACCGCGACCCGGTCCGACATCGCCAGGGCTTCACCCTGGTCGTGCGTAATGTAGATGAACGTTGTGCCCACGCGGTGCTGGATGGCCTTGAGCTCTTCCTTCATGTGCTCGCGCAGCTTGAGGTCCAGGGCGCCCAGCGGCTCGTCGAGCAGCAGCACGGTCGGCTCGATGATGAGCGACCGGGCGATGGCCACCCGCTGCTTCTCGCCCCCCGACAGCTCATCGACGCGCTTGCTCCCATACCCGGGAAGGTTGATGAGGTCGAGCTTGGCCGCCACGCGTGTGGCGATCTCACGCTCGGACACCCCGCGCATCCGCAGGCCGAAGGCGATGTTGTCGTACACGTTCATCAGCGGGAAGAGGGCGAGGTGCTGGAAGATCAGGCTGGTGGGCCGGCGGTTGGGTGGCACGCCCCGCATCGGCCGGCCGCCGATCAGGATCTCCCCTTCGTCGGGATCGATGAATCCCGAGATCATGCGGAGGATGGTGGTCTTGCCGCACCCGCTGGGGCCGAGGATCGAGAAGAACTCGCCTCGGCCCACGTCGAGCGCGACGCCGGCGACCGCCGTGATATCGTGGTAGCGCTTGGTGACGTTGACGAGCTCGACGTCGACGTCGCGCCGGTGGGGATCGCTCACAGGACACCGGATGGGAACCGGGGAGGCGGCGGAGCCGCCTCCCCGGTGATACTAGGCCGCCTTCAGCCGGTCCACGTACCCGGCGAACATATTCAGCCACCAGGTGTGCTCGATGCCGTACCACCAGAGGTTCCTGATGTCCTCGGGCGTGAACGACTCCTCGTACTGCTTCTTGATCGCCGGATCGAGGTGCGCCGCGGCGCCGTCGATAGCCGTGAAGTAGCCGCTCTCTTTCGTGAACAACGCCGCGTTGCTCGGATCGTACATGAAGTTCATCCACGCGTAGGCGGCGTCGAGGTTCGTCGCGCCCCTGGGGATGGCGAAACCGTCCATCCAGGTCATGGCGCCTTCCTTGGGAGCCACGAACTTGATGTCATGCCCGGCGCGGTCGAGCTTCCAGCCGGTGCCGTCCCAGGTCTGCGCGATCCACACCTCTTCCGTGGTGAGGAGCTTCTCGATCTCAGCGGCCGTGGCCCAGTAGGTCTTCACGTTCTTCTTCTTGCTGATGAGGAAGGCGAGAATCCGGTCGAGGATCGGCCGGGCCCTCTCCTCGCTCACGTAGACGTCGCGCATGCGGTTCCCCAGCCCCATCCACAGGCCGGTCGAGACGAACACGTGGAAGGTCGCCCGATAGGCCACCCGCCCGGCGAACTGATCCTGGTGGACCGAGCCGTACGAAGTCGGCCGGCGGGGAATCCTGAAGGTGTTGTGGGAGATCCCTTCGGTGCCCCAGTCGAAGGGGAGCCCGTACCGTCTGCCCCTCGACATGCCGCCGAGGTCCTCGGAGGCCTTGACCATGCTGGGAATCAGGTTCCTGAAGTTGGGGATTCGCCGTTCGTCAACCGTCTGGTAGAGGTTGAAGTCGAGCGCGGCCGGAATCAAGGTGACCGAGGGCTGGACCAGATCGTAGCCGGTGGCGCGCGTGGCCCTGAGCTTGCTGATCAGCTCGCCGTTACTGGCGTAGTAGGTGACCCGCACACTGTAGCCGGTCTCCTGCTCGAACTTCCTGACCAGGGGGGTCGGCGCGTAGCCTTCCCAGGTGAACAGGTTCAGCGTCCTGGCCGGCGCGGACTGCACCCGCTCCGGCCACGCGAGCGTTCGGCCCAGCACCGCCGCCGCGCCCGAGGCCAGGCCGGCCTTGAGCACGGTCCGCCGGGAGAGCTTGGCTTCCAGAGATCTGGAGCCATAGATGCCATCGGACATGATCCCACCCCATTCCCGGATGAGCTGCCGTGCACCTGTCAACGCAGGTTCCTTCTTCGCGTTCTGCCATGATGCTCCTTCACCAGGCCGACGGGGCGGCTAGGCGCGGCCGGCCGCGCGCATCTGTTCGACGAACTGGATGGCCAGGTTTACCCCGTCCTGTGCCGTCTCGCCGTAGCCATCCGCCTGGATCTTCCGGCAGTAGGCCTCTGTGACCGGCCCGCCACCGACCATGATCGTGTGTGTCTCGCGTATGCCGCGGGCATCGAAGAACTCGATCACCTCGCGCATCGACGGCATGGTCGTGGTCATGAGGGCTGAGAGCCCCACGATCTGGGCGCCGGTCTCCTCGGCCTTCTCCACGAACTTCCCGGGGTGCACGTTCACCCCAAGGTTGTGGACCTCGAAGCCCGCGACCTTGAGCAGCGTCCCGAACAGGTCCTTGCCGATCGAGTGGACGTCGCCCTTGACGGTGCCGATCACGGCCACGCCGCGCTTCAGCCGGCCTTCACCCATGGCCATGATGGCCGGTTCCAGGACCTTCATCGCCTCCAGGAAGACCTTGGCGGCCATCATCAGCTCGGGCAGAAAGATCTCCATCGCCTGGAACTTCTGGCCGATGATCGCGATGCCGCGCGACAGGCCGTCGTCGATGAGTTTCAGGGGAGGAATGCCCGCGTCCAGGCCCTTCTGGACCAGGCGCGCGCCCGCCTCGGCGTCGTAGTCGAGGACCGCCTCTCTCAGACCTTCGAGGATCGCTGCTTCATCACTCATGGTCTCCTCCACGGCTGTTACCGGAGCGGCAGCCCGAGCCGTCGCAGATCTTCCTTGGCCTCGGCGTAGACAGCGTAGTGCTGCGGCGTAGGAGTCAGCGTGTCCAGATTGTAGCAGTCCTGGAACCGGTACCCTTCGGGCGGGTTGTCCAGGTGCGACTCGTACCGGGCGAGCAGCGTTGTGACGATCTCGTTGGCCTCCCGCCGGCCGAGCCCCGCGGCCGCGTGGGCTACCTCGCAGGCGAACCGCATCTCCATGGGGCTGTAGTTGTCCAACAGGACGCCCTTCGCCGGATGGACCGTCTCGATGTTGGCGCCCGAGACGACGTCGGTGATGATGCGGGCCGCGGTCTCGTCGTAGAGCTGCGGCGTGGCGGTGCCCGCGGCGGCGTACCCCAGGTCGAAGTACGGGAACCGCATGTTGCGGCTCACGGCCTGGCAACCCAGGGCCACGCTGGTCAGCATCTCGCGCGCCGTGGAGTTGGACTGCTGGATGTGGAGCGAGTACAGTAGGTGGTAGGTGGCGCCGACCAACAGCGGCCCGGCCATGATGTACGCGGCATTGAGCACCGCCGAGCCGATCACCCCTCCGGCGAACCCGCCGTAGATGGCGCCGGCGGCGAACCCCACGTTGCCGCCGAACGACAGGACGGCGGCCGTCTTGTTCATCACGTTGTAGTCCAGTTTCATCTCCGACAGTGACACGATCAACCATCCGTCGGAGGGGCGCAGGCCGTATTCGGAATTCGTGACGGCGAGCACCCCCATCGGCGAGGCCGAGCTGGAGAGCAGGTTGATGATCGGCAGGCCCGGCCTACCGGCGCGGCGCATGGACTCCCGCCCCAGGCGCACCGACTGGATGGCGGCGTAGATCTCCGACGGCGCGCCCGCCTGCACTGGCATCCCGCGAATCTGGGTCAGCGCCGGGATGCTCATGGAGTCGGCGTGCGGGATCCGCGCGTAGCCTTCCACCACGGCCGAGGCGATCTCGTCCGACGACACCGGGATGCCGCCGCCGACATGACACCAGGGAATCTGGGAGTCCTCGGGCCGGCGGGGCCGCATGAACTTCGCCTCTTTGCCTTCGCCCAGCGGACACTGCGTCGGCGCCAGGTGGATCGCCTCGTCGAGCTCTTCCCGCGAGAAGGTGATGACCCGGTTGGTGTCCGGGCAGTATGCGCCCGTCTCCACCAGGAAGTCGCCGGCGGCCAGAAAGATCCGATCGGCCAGATCGTCGTCCCAGGGGATGACGACATCCCTGGGTGGCGCGGTGAGCCCATGCTTCTTGATCGCCTTCTGGAGGTTTGGGACGAACCGCTGCATGTCGAAATCGTCGGGTGCGACGATCGGTCCCATCGCCGCGCGCCGGCAGATCTCCAGGAAGCTCACCATGGCTGGCTCCTTTCGTCTCTGTCAGGTGCGACGCCTGCGCACCGCCGCGGCGATGAGCCGGATGTGCTCGGGCGTGCTGCCGCAGCAGGCACCGACGATGTTGGCCCCGGCGTCGAGGATCGCGGGATACGCCCCTGCCATCGCCTGAGGCGACAGGTCGTACACGGTGCGATCGTCCACGATCTTGGGCATCCCGGCGTTGGGATACGCCGCCAGCCGGCCGGAGGTTACCCCCCGCATCTCCCGGATGATGACCGCGGCGCGGACCGGACCGCCCTCCCCGCAGTTGCAGCCCACGATGTCCGCGCCCGCGTCGAACAGCAGCCGTGCGACGTCCGT
This sequence comes from Armatimonadota bacterium, assembly GCA_037443565.1. Taxonomy (GTDB): domain Bacteria; phylum Sysuimicrobiota; class Sysuimicrobiia; order Sysuimicrobiales; family Humicultoraceae; genus Fervidifonticultor_A. The sequence continues at coordinate 121,662 of JBBIOB010000001.1, forward strand.
CGGCGTCGAGCCCCACAGCGTCCGGTCTATGCCCTTCCGGGCGCTATACTGGAAGAACATCGTGGCCATCACGGGCAGGTCGGCGGCGGACTTCGCGGCCTTGATGGCGGTCACGACCTCATCGGGGACCATCATCGTCTCCACGGCGAAGAGGTCTACGCCGCCCTCGGCCAGCGCAACGGCCTGCTCGGTGAAGTTGGCGCGCATCTCGTCCAGCGAGGTGTCGCCCATTGCCGCGAGCGTGTCGGGGAGATGCCCTGTCGGTCCGATCGACCCTGCCACGTACTTCCCCGGTGGGCAGACGGCGCGCGCCAGGCGCGCGGCCATGATGCTCAGGTCGCGCGCCCGTCCCTGCAGCTCGTAGGGCGCCAGCTTGAGGCGTGTGCCGCCGAACGTATTCGTCTCGACGATGTCGGCGCCGGCGTCGAAGTAGGCCCGGTGAATGCCGGAGACCACCTCGGGGTGGGTTTCGTTCCACAGCTCCGGGCAGGCGCCATCGACGAGGCCGGCCTCGAACAGCATCGTGCCCATGGCGCCGTCGAGGACCAGCACCTCGGAGGTCAACCGGTCGAGCAGCTCGCGCCCTCTCGGATGCATATCCCGTCCCTCACTCAAACCGTAACGCCGTCAGAAACGCGTCCTGGAACTCAGGATGCGTTGCCAGCGAAACGTGTCTGATCTGTCCGGCCAGCGCGTCGGCGCGCCGGCGCTCGGTCTCGGAGACCAGGGCCATCTGCGCGCCCAGGCCCGCGGCGTTGCCGACGTAGCTCACGCGGTCGGCCGGCATCCGCGGGATGAGGCCGATTCGAATCGCGCTGCGGATGTTCAGGTAGTTGCCGAATCCGCCGGCCAGCATCAGCTCCGCGAGGTGATCCGCGGGTGTGCCGCTCAGGCGCTGCAGCATCGCGAGCCCGCTTCGGATCGCGCCCTTGGCGAGCTGCACCTGGCGGATGTCCGCCTGCGTCAGGACGATGTCCCTGCCCGTGGCGCTCTGGGACCCGGGCGCCAGGACAAACGCTGGGAGCCCGTCGGGCAATGTGATGATGCGGCGGCGCAGCGCGTCAGGCACGGCTCCGGACGGCTCGGGGTGCAGCCGGCCTGTGGCGTCCACGACCCCCGCGTCGAGCAGGCCGGCGATCGCATCGAGGATCCCCGAGCCACACACCCCCAGGGGTGATCCCGCGCCGATCACGTGGGAATCCACATCCTGCTCGATGCGGACCTGATCGATGGCGCCCCGGGCGGCGCGCATGCCGCACTGGAGCTGTGCACCTTCCAGCGCGGGTCCCGCAGGAGCCGAGCAGGCCGTCAGGCCGTCCGTGGACGCGAGGACCATCTCGCCGTTCGTGCCGATGTCCACGGCGATCCGGGGTTCGCGGCTCTCGTCGAGCCGGGTGGACAGGACCATGCCCACGGCATCCGCGCCCACGAAGCCCGCCACGATGGGCAGCAGGAAGATGGGCGTCGGCGGACGCAGGCGCAGCCCCACCTCGGCGGCGGTGACTTTGACGCTCCGCCGGACGGCGGGCGCATACGGCGCCTGACCGACATAGGTGGGGTCGATGCCCAGGAAGAGGTGATGCATCACCGTGTTCCCCACGACGACGCCCTTGTAGATACGATCGCGATCGACGCCGGCCCTGGCGCACGCGTCCTCGATCTGCTCGTTCAGCATCCGGATGATACGGGTGTGGAGCTGACGAACGTTCGATGGGCCTTCCTGCGCGAAGGCGATCCGTGACATCAGGTCGCCGCCGAAGGCCGCCTGAGCGTTGAGGCCGGATGCGGTGGCCGCCACGACCCCGCTCGCCAGATCCACCAGATACCCGACAACCGTCGTCGTGCCGATGTCAAAGGCGATGCCGTAGGCCTCGGCACGAGTGTCCCCGGGTTCGGCGGCCAGCAGCGTGCGGTTGAAGCGCGCCAGGGTGAAGCCGGCGGGCTGCGATCGCAGCAGCAACGGGATGCGCCGGAGCGCCTCGAGGGACGCGTCGGCCACCTCCCCCTCGAGGCGGCGCAGCACCGCTTCCAGGTCCGAGTCGGGGCGATCCTCGTCGGACGGTGGCAACGCGGTGACGAACATCTTGTGCACACCTGAATCCAGGGTGAACCCCGCCGCCGAGCGCAGCGTCCGGGTCTCGGCCAGGATCTGAAACGCGGTCTCTTCGAAGATCGGCGCGGCCGCGACCGTCAGATCGCCCCAGGCTTCGGTCTGGCAGGCCAGGCGGTAGCGCTCTCTTACCTCGTCGTCGCCGAGTTGGATCCGGTCGGCCAGCCCGGCCGGCGGCGGGTTTCCGGCGACGATCTGCACCCGGCAGCTCCGGCAGCGGCCGCGCGCCCCGCAGGTCGCCACGATCTCGCACCCAGCCTGCTGCGCCGCCTGGAGGATCGTCGTGCCCACGGGCACATGCACCCGGTATCCGTTGGGCGCAAACACGACGGTGACCGTGGTGCCGGTCATGGCCATCGACTCGGGAGGATCATGGATCGGTCAGGCATCAGCACGGGAGGCCGGGATCAGGCCGTAGATCCCGGTGATGGACTTCCGCGGCAGCATCACACATGACTCGGTCAGGTGCACCGACAGGTCGCCGCCTGCAAACGTCGAGAACAACACTCGCTGCTGGTCCAGGGGCCAGTCCGCAAAGCCCGGCGCTGTGCGCCCGGTCAGGCGTAGCCCGCGTGCGGCGGCCTCGGCCCGCAGCCTGTCCCGCAGCTGCCCGGTCAGCGCCTCCAGCGCGACCCATCCCGCTGTGTCGAGCAGTAGCCCGTCGGCGAATTGTTCCTCCGCAATCAACGCCTGTACGCGGCCTTCCAGCGCCGGTCCAATGGTCAGGATGACGAGCACGGCCTCAGTGGCGTCATGGAGGAGCCGTGCCAGGGCGCGGCTGGTGAACTCGGTCCCGTCGGCCAGGCGCACGCAGCCGTCGGGTTCGGCGCGGCTCACCGGTTCCCGCCGCATCCACCCGCGCGGCACCACCAGCGCCTCGGCCAGCGATGCCATCCGGCGCGCCGTCTCACTGACGACCGGGGCGATCCTGTCAAGATCCCGGTACTTCTGCAGCCGCAGGATGAGATCCGGATCCACGCGCGGCCGTTGGAGGTCCAGATTCTCGACCATGGCTCAGCCTGACGACCGCGGGCCTCCTCCTGCCGCTCTGGCCGCCGGCGGCGTCTTCATGAAGTCTAACGTCCCGGCGCGCACGCCGGCCAGGTAGCGGCGGCAGAACTCGTCCTGCCCTAGCAGCATCTGGGCCGTGGTCAGGTTGGCCATCAGCCTCCGGTCGAGCGGATCGAGGATGAACGCGTCCATGCCGTGCGCCATACACAGGACGAGGAACACCTGATTGATCTGGGCGCGATAGGGCAGCCCGAACGAGACGTTGCTGAGCCCGCAGATCGTCCGCACCTCGGGAAACCGCGCCTTGATCAGGTCCAGCGCCCCCAGGAAGACCACGGCAGACCGGCTGTCCGTCGCGATGGGGAACAGCAGCGGGTCGACGAGGATGTCGTGCGGCGGCACCCCGACCGCGGTGAGGCCATCGATCAGCCTGGACGCGAACTCCAGCTTGCCCGCGGCCGTGGACGGAATCCCCTGGTCGTCCATGCACAGGGCCACGACCTCCGGCTGGAACTCCTGGATCACCGGCAGGAGGGCCGCCCACCGGTCCTGCTCCAGGTTGATCGAGTCCAGCAGGGCCTTGCCCCGGTGCACCTCGAGGCCCCGGCGCAGCGCGATCGGGTTGGGGCTGTCGATGCTGATCCGCACGTCGAGGGCGTCCTGGATGGTCCGCACGGCCCACTCCATGCACGCGACCTCGTCCTCCATCAACGTCGCGCAGTTGACATCCACCAGGTGCGCGCCGGCCTCGACCTGCCGCCGGGCGAGATCGACGATGGCTGCGGCATCGCGGGCTTCCAGCAGCGGCTGGATCTGCTTGCGGGTGGAGTTGATGAGCTCGCCGACGATCAGCGTGGCCGGTCCTCCGGATGTCTTCCAGACACCATTTCCAACCTCACCAGTCGCATGCCTCCTCCTTGGAAGTGGGTGACCCAGGAGCAGGTGTTCCGGCTCTCTTCGGGGACCGGAGGGATCAAGACCTCTTCCAGGTCGGCCAGCCGGCCGGCCTTCCTGGACAGACGGTAGATCCCGTTGTGGATGCACTCCCGATCGCCGAACTCGCAGATGCCGTCGTGCGTGCCGCCGCACGGTCCGTTCGCCAGTCCCTTCGGACAGGTCTCCGGGCAGACGTACGCGGTGGCCGGGAGCCGGCAGGAGCCGCACCCCCGGCAGCCGACCAGCGGGCGTTTGATCGCCAGCTCAAGCATGAGCAGGAACCCGTCCGACCCGAACCGGGCGCCGAGCCCCCGGACCAAAGGCCCCACCACGCGCGCGCCCGGTGAGCCGTCGTGGAAGGCGAGACGGTCGACCAGGTCCAGCGCGCGGAACCGCAGCGACTCGCCGAGTCTTGGGCCGATATTGCCGTCGAGCGTGCCCGCATCCAGGTACAGACCGTGCTCGGGCGCGACCTGCGCCTGCCGGTCATCGGCGAATGTCAGCGCCCGCCGCCAGGCCCTCTGCCAGTCCTCGAGGGTCGGGCATTCCGTCGCGACGCCGTCGACCGTGTCGAGCAGCCGGGCGACCTTCGAATAGGTGTGAAGGCCGCTGATCTGCGCCCCGGCATAGCCCATCAGACGCGCGCCCACCACCTGCAGCGCCAGACGTCGGTACGCCGCATCCCGGCCACTGTCGGGCGCGCGCGACTCTTCCTCGAGCTTCTCGGCCAGGTCATTGGTGATCGTCACGCCGGGCAGGCCCACCTGACGGATGCGACGGCACCGGCCGGGCGTGAGGAAGAGCAATCCCGCCAGTAGCGGGGCGGGATATCCCCGGCCGGCGAGGACCCGGCGCGCCTCCTCAAGCTTGCACATGTCCCAGCCGATCTGCGTGACCAGGAAGTCGGCGCCCGCCCGCAGCTTCTTGCCTGCCTTGAGGTACTGATTCAGCAGGTCTTCTTCACGGTACTTGAATGGACAGACCGCCGCGGCCAGAAGACAGGCGCCGGAGTGCTGTCGGGCGGCCCGAAGGGCGTGCACCGAGTCCAGATACCGCACCGGCCGGTCGGCGGGCGGCGCCTTCAGGCCGTCTCCGGTGACGAGCAGGAACGTGTCGAGCCCCAGCGCTCCGGCCCGCCGCAGGTGCTCCTCCAGGTTGTGCAGGCTGCGATCCTTGCCGGCCAGGTGGACGATCGGCATCGCACCGGAGACCTCCAGGACCCTGTGGCCGATCGCGACCGGATCGTGGTCGTGGTCGGATCGGCTGCGGTCGGTCAGGGCGAGCGCGGCGATCCTGGGGTCACCTCGGATCGCCTTTGCCAGGGCAAGGATGGGCGCCACGGCGCCGTCGAAGGGCTCGCTCGCCACCGGCGACGCGTACTCGATCGTGATCGCGAACCGGCCGGCGGCCAGCGCCGCGCACAAGCGGTGGGTGCCCGCCTGCCGGAGCACGTCGCTCATCTGGGACGTAACGTACGGAGGGGGCGATACCCGGGGCAATAGCCCGTCCTGGGGGGATCGCGGTCCGCGTTACTTCTGGAGGTACCGGACCGCCGCTTCTGTGCGCGTGTGGACCTGGAGCTTGTCGAAGATGCTCCGCAGATGGCCGTGAACCGTCCAGGCACTGATCCCGAGCCGCTGGGCGATCTCCTTGTCCACATATCCCTTGCTCAGGGCCTCGAGAATCTCTTGCTCGCGGGGCGTCAGTTGGGCCATGGTGCGAGTCTCGTCCCCGGCCGGCGCGTCGAAGAGGCTCTGGAAGTAACGACGGATGCGCTGGGAGACCTGCACCATCCGCATCGTCGGCGCCAAAGGAAGCCCCAGGGGTTCCAGCAGCAGCCCGGGCGGTCGTCGGCGGAGGATGTACCCGGCGCGCACGCCGCCGAAGGAGAGGAACAGGCGATCGCTGTCGCTGTACGTGCCGTAGGTGAACACGGGAAGGTCTGGATGCCGGGTGCGCAGTCCCTCGGCGCACGCGCTTGCGCCGATGCCTGGAAGGTCTCGGTTGAGCAGCACAAGCGCAGGTCTGACGTCCGAGGTGAGTCGAAGCGCCTCTTCAGCGGCGGCCAGGATCGCGACGGTCAATCCCGGAGGGTGGCGTTCGACGCACGAGGCCAGCGTGCGGCCCACACCCGGGTCAGCCTCCACGATCCAGACCACGCCTTCACGTGTCGGCTCGGTGCGCCTGCTCAGGCCGTCCGGATTCCCTTCGGGAGTCGTGACGAGGGTTCCGTAGGTGCAGGCCAGGGGGTCCATCGCCCAGAGGACGGCGACGGTGAGCTCCCGCGGAAACCGCTCCCTGGCCGCCGACCACCCGGCCGTCAGGATGGTGCGGTAGATCGTGGCCGCCCGCCGCGCCGCGTCTGTTCGCGTTGCGGTCCCCAAAGCGAAGTAGTGGCCTTCACCGTCATGCTCAATCCGCGCCGAAAACTCGCCTGGGTGCGCGGGCCTGAGGCCCTCGGTGTACCGGCGCACCAGGAGCCGGCGACTCCAGTACCTGGCCTGATCCCTCACGGCGGCAGGAGGCGCCGGCGCGATACGCGGCCGGGATTGCGCGATCGCGGCATCCCATCCCCGGGTGAGGATGGCGCGGAAGAGCGCACGTGCGCGCCTCGCCGCCTCGATGCGCGGCCCCGCGCCGAGCGAGACGGTATGCCGCCGTCCCTGATGCTGGATCTTGACCGACCAGCCCCGCACGCGGAGCAGTCGGCCGCCCCGGGTGTACGAGTTCCTGAACACCCGTCGGGTCCAGTAGCCGATGCTTGGACTCTGCTTGGACATGAACTGGCAGCATCGTACCACATCTCCGCGCCCATCTGCCCGGCCCGGGGACACCTGGCGGCGCCCCCGGTCCCTTGGACGGGCTATTGTTGCGGCGCGCGGCCTCCCTGTACAGTGGGGTGGGTCGAAGGAGTAGACGACGCAGAGGAGGATCCGTGAAGTCTGAGGCGCAGGCGGTCATCATCGGTGGCGGGGTCTATGGGTGCAGCATCGCGTATCACCTCACCCGGATGGGGTGGCGCGACGTCGTGCTGGTGGAGAAAGGTGGGCTGACGGGCGGCGCCACCTTTCACGCCGCCGGCCTGGTCGGGCAGCTCCGCGGCTCGGTGACGCTCACACGGATGATCATGTACAGCGTGGAGCTCTACCGCGCGCTGCTGGCGGAGACCGGCCACGATCCCGACTGGCGCGAGACCGGGAGCCTGCGGCTCGCGTCGACCCCTGAACGCATGATCGAGCTCAAGCGCCACGCGGCCACGGCCCGGACCTTCGGCCTGCCCATGGAGCTGCTGACGCCGAAGGAGGCGGTCGACCTCTTCCCGGTGATGAGCCCCGAGGGGCTGCTGGGCGCGGCATATCTCCCCACGGACGGCAGCGTCGACCCCAATGGTCTGACCTTTGCCTTCGCCAGGGGTGCGAGGAACTACGGTGCGGAGATCTCCACCGAGACCGAGGTCACCGGGATCACCGTGCGGGACGGCCGGGTCCGGGGCGTCGTCACGAACCGCGGGACGATTCGGACCGACGTGGTGGTGAACTGCGCGGGAATCTGGGCGGCGACCATCGGAGCCATGGCGGGCGTCACGGTCCCGGTCGTCGGCATCGAGCACCAGTACCTCCTCACCGGCCCGGTCGAGGGGACGCACCGCCGCATGCCGGTGGTGCGCGATCCGGACCTGCTCATCTACTTCCGCGAAGAGGTCCGCGGGCTGTGCATCGGTGGCTACGAGGCCAACCCGATTCCCTTCGGGCTCGATGGGATCCCTGACGACTTCCACCACCGTCTGCTCGCGCCCAACTGGGAGCAGTTCGAGCAGCTCGCGAAGAACGCCGCGATCCGCATTCCCGCCGTGGAGAAGGCCGGTGTGCACAAGCTTATCAACGGGCCCGACGGATTCACCCCTGACGGCGACCTGATCCTGGGCGAGGCCCCGGAGGTGCGAGGCTTCTTCGTGGCCGGAGGCTCTCCGGGCATCGCGTGCGGGGGCGGGGTCGGCAAGGTCATGGCCGAGTGGATCGTCGAGGGCGCGCCCGGTATGGACATGTGGCGCATGGACGTCCGGCGCTTCCAGGCGCACTACGCGGACCGGCGCTACGCGGCCGCGCGGGCGCTGGAAACCTACGAGAAGAACTACCTCCTGCATCCGCCATATGAGGAGCGGGAGTCCGCGCGCGGGCTGCGCCTGAGCCCGCCGCATCCGCGCCTGCGGGCGCTTGGCGCAGCCTTCGGCGAGAAGGCGGGCTGGGAGCGGCCGAACTGGTTTGCCAGCAACGAACCGGCGCAGGCCGCGGGCACCCCCCACACTCCTGCGCCGGCAGACTGGGCGCCGGCCGGATGGGCACGGCTCAACTGGTCGCCGGCGATCGGTGTCGAGCACCGGGCGGTGCGGGAAGCGGCCGGCCTGTTCGACTTCACCTCGTTCAGCAAGTTCGAGATGGAGGGACCGGGTGCGCTCAAGACCCTGCAGTGGCTGACCGACAATCAGATGGACAAGCCGCCCGGCAGCGTGATCTACACTCAGATGCTCAATGCGCGCGGCGGGATCGAGTGCGACCTGACCGTCACCCGCCTTTCGGCCGAGCGCTTCATGATCGTCACCGGGAGCGGTTTTGGGGTGCACGATCTCGACTGGATCCGGCGGCACCTGCCGGACGACGGCTCGGCGGCGATCCGTGAGGTCACGGCGGAGCTGTCCTGCATCGGCGTGTGGGGGCCGAACGCGCGGGAGATTCTGCGGCGGGTATGCGACGACGACGTTTCGAATGCGGCGTTTCCGTACATGACGTGCAGGGAGATTCAGATCGTCGGTGTGCCCGTGCGCGCTCAGCGCGTGACCTACGTGGGCGAGCTGGGCTGGGAGCTGTATGTGCCGATCGGAGATGGCCTGAAAGTCTGGGACGCGCTGTGGGAGGCGGGACGGCCGTTTGGGCTTCGGCCCATTGGCTATCGCGCCGTCGACTCGCTGCGGCTGGAGAAGGCATACCGCTACTGGAGCGTCGACATCACCCCCGAGTACACGCCCTATGACTCCGGCCAGGCGTTCTGCGTCAGGCTCGACAAGGGCGACTTCCAGGGCCGCGGGGCGCTGCTGCGGCAGAAGGCCGACGGGCTGACGCAGCGGCTCTGCTGCCTGGTGCTGGCCGACCCCCGAATCGTTGCGCTCGGGAACGAGCCGGTGTACGAGGCCGAGCGGGTGGTCAGCCGGGTGACGAGCGGTGGATACGGGTACACGGTCGGCGAGAGTATCGCCTACGCGTACCTACCGGTCGGCCTGTCGGCCGTCGGCACGGGGTTGGCTGTCAGCATCGACGGTGAACGTGTTCCGGCCACGGTGGCGCGCGAGCCGCGCTACGATCCCGCGAACAGCCGGATCAAGGCCTGACGGTCCGTGCCGGCGCCCTCCGAGCCAACGCCCGCCGAACGCGCCCTGGTTGTCTTCCCGGCAGGCTCCCCGGGCGAGTACAACCTCCCACCCAACCTGGTGACCGTCCTGGTTCGTGGGGAAGGCGCGTCGGTGTGGGACGCGCAGGGGCGCCGGTTCACCGACTTCACCATGGGCTGGGGCTCGGTGCTGCTCGGCCACGCGCATCCCGCGGTGGTTGGCGCGGTCCGCGATCGCGCCGGCGACGGATCCAACTTCGCCTATGTGAGCGAGCCAGCGCTCAAGCTCGCGGAGGAGCTGGTCCGGGCGGTGCCCTGCGCCGAGCGCGTCCGGTTCTGCGCGTCCGGAACCGAAGCGACCGCCTACGCCGTCCGGCTGGCGCGTGCCGCTACCGGGCGGCCGAAAGTGCTGAAGTTCGAGGGCGCCTACCACGGCGCGAACGAGGTCGGGACCGCCAGTCTGTTTCCGACCCGCATGCTGGAGTTTCCGCAGGCCGAGCCCACGTCGGCCGGCCTGCCCCCGGGGGCCGTCGCCAACATCCTGGTCGGGCCGTACAACGATCTCGAGACGACCGCGCGCATCACTGCGGCGTACCGGCGTGAGCTGGCCGCGATCATCGTGGAACCGCTCCACCGATGCACGCCGCCGCGCTCCGGCTTCCTCCAGGGGTTGCGCGACCTGGCCACCGAGGCCGGCGCGCTATTGGTGTTCGACGAGGTGGTGACCGGGTTTCGCCTGGCTTACGGTGGCGCGCAGGAGTACTACGGCGTGCGCCCCGACCTCGCGGCGCTGGGAAAGGCGCTCGGCGGCGGATATCCGATCGGCGCGGTCGCCGGACGTGCGGACATCCTCGACCTGGTGCGCGAGGATCGGCTGGGTCGGGACGACTACGTGTGGTTCGCATCATCCCTGGGCGGGAATCCCATCTCCACCGCGGCCGGGCTGGCGACGCTGGCCGAGCTGCGGAAGCCCGGCACCTACGATCGCCTCTTCGCGCTGGGGACGGGGCTACGCGACGGGCTGCGGTCGGTGCTGGAGGATGAAGGGATAACGGCCCATGTGCAGGGCGACGGTCCGCTGGCCGCGGTAGTGTTCACCGATCAGGAGGTCACCGACTACCGCGCGGCCGCGCGCGCAGACCGGCGGCGCGGCCGCGCGTTCCTCCTGGGCCTCTTTCGCCGCGGGATCTTCCTGAATCCCATGTCCACCAAGCTCTACCTTTCGCTCGCCCACACCGAGGCCGACATCGCGCGGCTCCTGGAGGCCGCGCGCGCGACCTTACGGGAGGAGATCAAGATCGCATCGCCTGGAGGTCACGATGAAGTCTGAGGCACAGGCCGTCGTCATCGGCGGCGGGATCGTCGGCTGCAGCATCGTCTACCACCTGTCGTTCATGGGATGGCGCGACGTCGTGCTCGTGGACAAGGCCGATCTCACCAGCGGATCCACCTGGCATGCCGCCGGGCTCGTGGGACAGCTGCGGGGCTCGCTCAGCCTGACGCGCATCATGATGTTCAGCGTCGAGCTGTATGCGCGCCTCGCCCAGGAGACCGGGCAGGAGACGGACTGGCGCCAGTGCGGCAGCCTGCGGCTGGCCTCGACGCCCCTGCGCATGGAAGAGAACCTGCGCCAGGCCGCGCTGGCGCGGACATTCGGGCTGCCCGTCGAGGTGCTGAGCGCCCACGAGGCGGTAGGGCTGTTCCCGCTGCTGAGTGAGACGGACCTCGTCGGCGCGGTCTACATGCCGACGGACGGCCGCGTGGACGGCAGCGGTGTGACGTTTGCAATGGCGCGCGGCGCGCGGAGCCGGGGCGTGGACATCTATACCAATACGACGGTGCAGCAGATCCAACTCAAGAACGGTCACGTGGACGCGGTGGTCACCGACCGGGGAACCATCCGGACGCCGGTCGTGGTCAACGCCGCGGGCATGTGGGCCGACCAGATCGGCCGGATGGCCGGTGTGCGCGTGCCGATCGTCCCAATGCAGCACCAGTACCTGCTGACCGAGCCGATCGACGGCATGCGGCCCGAGTTCCCGGTGGTGCGCGATCCCGACCTGCGCGTGTACGCGCGCGAGGAGGTCCGGGGTCTCGTCGTCGGCGGGTTCGAGGCGCAGCCCGAGCCGTGGTCGACCGACGGTGTGCCCAACGAGTTCGTCCACCGGCTGCTGCCGACCAACTGGCCGATCTTCGAGCCGGTGGTCCGCAACGCGGCAAAGCGCATCCCGGCGTTCGAGCACGCCGAGATCTCGAAGGTCATCAACGGGCCCGAGGCGTTCACGCCCGACGGGGAGTTCATGATGGGCGAGGCGCCCGGCGTCCGGGGGTTCTTCGTCGCCGCGGGTTTCAACGCGTACGGGATCGCGGCCGGCGGCGGCGTGGGCCGCGTGCTTGCCGAGTGGATCGTCGACGGCCAGCCGAGCCTGGACGTATGGCGGATGGACATCCGGCGGTTCGGGCCGCAGTACGCGCACGCGTCGCACACGATAAGCCGGTCGGTGGAGGCATACACGCGCCGGTACGGCGCCGTGAGCCTGCCGTTCGAGGAATGGGACACCGCCCGCCGCTTCCGGTTGAGCCCGGTCTATCCGCGCCTAGTGGACCTGCGTGCGGCATTCGGCGAGAAGGGCGGATGGGAGCGGCCGAACTGGTTTGCCAGCAATGAGCCTGCCGGCGGCGGCACGGGCGCCGGGACCGTGGCGGCCCCTGCGGGGAGCTGGACCCCGCTGGGCTGGGCGCGGCACAACTGGTCGCCGGCCATGGCTGCGGAGCACCTGGCCGCGCGAGAGGCGGCAGGCCTCTTCGACTTCACGTCGTTCAGCAAGCTCGAGGTCAAAGGCGCGGGGGCGCTGGCGGCGTTGCAGTGGCTGACGGACAACGAGATGGACAGGCCGCCGGGCAGCGTGACCTACACGCAGATGCTGAACGCCCGGGGCGGTATCGAGTGCGACCTGACGGTCACGCGACTGGGCCCGGACAGGTTCATGATCGTCACCGGCAGCGCCTTCGGCCCCCATGACCTGGACTGGATCCGCAAGCACCTGCCGGCCGACGGTTCGGTGACGGCAACGGACATCACGACGGACCTCGCCTGCATCGGGCTATGGGGCCCCCGCGCCCGCGACGTCCTGCGGCGGGTGTGCGAGGAAGACCTGTCCGAGGCCGCGTTCCCCTACATGACGTGGCAGGAGATCCGTGCGGCAGGGGTTCCGGTGCGCGCGCTGCGCGTGACGTACGTCGGCGAGCTCGGCTGGGAGCTGTACGTGCGCCCCGACGATGCCCTGCGCCTCTGGGACGCGCTGTGGGAAGCGGGACGGCCGCTGGGCCTGCGGCCGGTCGGCTACCGCGCGGTGGACTCGCTGCGACTCGAGAAGGGCTACCGGTACTGGAGCGCGGACATCACGCCGGACTACACACCGTACGAGTCCGGCCAGGCGTTCTGCGTCAAGCTCGACAAGGGCGACTTCCAGGGCCGCGGCGCGCTGCTGCGGCAGAAGGCTGAAGGATTGACGCGGATGCTGTGCTGTCTGGTGCTGGCCGACCCGCAGCGGGTCGTGCTCGGCAACGAGCCGGTGTTCGAGGACGATCGGCTGGTGAGTCGCGTCACAAGCGGCGGATACGGCTACTACGTGGGCGAGAGCATCGCCTACGCGTACCTGCCGGTGCGCCTGGCGACGCTGGGTGCCGAGGTGAGCATCGAGGTCGACGGGATGCGCATCCCGGCGACGGTCCAGCGCGACCCGCGCCACGACCCGACCGGCAGCCGCATCAAGGCATAGCTGCGCAGGGTGATGGGAAACCGCTTACGCGGGACCCATCTAGTGTGTATAATTGTGTGTAGAAGTGACCTCATGTGAGGGCGATGCGCATTAACGTTGTTCTACCCGTCGACCTCCTGCGGGAGATCGACCGCGTCGCGGGTGCGCGCCGGCGCAGCCGTTTTCTCGCAGACGCGGCGCAGGAGAAGCTGGCGCGGCTGCGGTTCGAGCGGGCCGCCGCGGCAGCCTTTGGCGCCTGGAAGGACCACGACCATCCCGACCTGATGACCAGCGCCGACATGCGGCGGTTCCGCCGGCGTATTCGAGGCCCTGCCGATCGACGGCTGCGGCGGCGACTGGTCCGTGGGTAGGGCGCTGCTGGACACCGATGTCATCATCTGGCATCTGCGCGGGCGGGAACACACACGGCGCTGGATCGGCGAACTACAAGCGGACGGCGTGCCCGCCTGCTCGGCCCTGTCGATAACCGAAGTCGTCGTGGGGATGCGGCCCAGAGAGGTGGGGGTGACCCGTGCGTTTCTGGAAGCCCTCGACGTCATCCCGGTGGATCGCGAGATCGCCTGGTTGGCAGGTGAGCTGATTCAAACCTACGGCCGCCGTGGGATTACCCTGGACTTCGTGGACGCCACCGTTGCCGCGACATGCCTCGTCGAGCGTCTGGCCCTTGCCACCTACAACATCGGGCACTATCCTATGCCGGATCTTCACCGCGCCAACGTTCCTTTGTACGAAGGCTAAGACTCCCCGGTTGGTTCCGTCTCGGCGCCTTTAGTTTTAGTCAGCCTGCCGCCGGTACCGGGACCCCGATCCCCATCTCCTCTAACACCTCTCGAATCGCCGCCAGGGCGCCGCGTATGTCGTCTTCGGTGAGCCGGCCGATGCAGCCGATGCGGAAGGAGTCGGTCACCGTCAGCTTGCCCGGATAGATCAGGTAGCCCCGCTGCGCGAGCCGGTCGTAGAACGTCTTGAATTCGAACCGGGGGTCGGCGGGCGTGTGGAAGGTGACGATGATGGGCGCCTGAAGCGCATCCGGCAGCAGCGGCCTGAAGCCCATCGCCCGCATGCCGTCGACCAGCACCCGGCAGTTGCGCCGGTAGCGCGCGCCGCGGGCCTCGACGCCCCCCTCGGCCGCGTGCTCGTCCAGGGCCCGATCGAATGCCGCAAGCACGTGCGTCGGCGGCGTGAAGCGCCACTGACCGGTCCGCTCCATGTAGGTCCACTGGTCGTGGAGGTCCAGTGAGACCGAATGGGCGTTGCCGGCAGCGGCCTCGAGGGCCTGTCTGCGGCAGATGACAAACGCCGCCCCGGGCACTCCTTCGATGCACTTGTTGAACGACGACGCCAGCGCGTCGAACGGGACCTCGCGCGTGTCGCAGCGCAGCGCGCCGAACGCGCTCATCGCGTCGATCAGGAGCCGCCGCCCGGCCCGGGCGACGGCCGCGGCCACCTCCGCCAGCGGGTTGAGGATGCCCGAGGTCGTCTCGCAATGCACCACGGCCACATGCGTGATCGCGGGATCGGCCGCCAGCCTCGTGGCCACGGCCCCGGGATCCACCGCGGCGTCTTCGGGCCACTCCAGGGGTGTGTGCGGACGCCCGATGACACCGCAGATCCGCGCCATCCGCTGGCCGTAGGCGCCGTTGATCAGGATCAGCACGTTGCCGTCGCGGGGCACGAAGGTTCCGAGCATCGCCTCGACCGCGAACGTGCCCGATCCCTGGAGCAGGACGGCCACGTGCGAGCCGGCCCCGCCCACCATCGCGACCAATCGCTCGCGCACCCTGGCGTTCATAGCGATGAACGTGCCGTCGCGCGACCCCCAGTCACGGAGCATCGCCTCTTTGGTCGTCCGCGACGTCGTCAGCGGTCCGGGTGTGAGCAGCAGGGGGTCGGCGTGGTGCGCCATCGAGCGCTTCACCTCTTCCTCCAGGCCTGCGTGCGGCGGTCCAGGTACCGCGACAGCAGCACGTGCAGCAGCTTGACCGTCGCCGACGTGTAGGCGATCATCATCGCCATGGCCGCGGCCGCGCCCTGCTGGCCCGTCTCGTCCATGTAGACCACGGCGATCGACGCCACCCGGGTCTCGGGGACCCACAGGAAGATCAGCGCAGAGACCGTGGTCATCGCATTCACGAAGAAGTAGACCGCGATGTCGAGGATCGCCGGCAGGCACACCGGCACCGTCACCTTCCAAAAGGTCCGGTAGAACGGCGCCCGCAGCGACGCGGAGACCGCCTCGAACTCGCTGTCGAGCTGCTTGAGCGCCGTCGTGGCCGTGAGATGGCTCACGGTATAGAAGTGGGCAATGGTGTTGATGACCATGATCGCCAGCGTGCCATAGAAGAAGCCCAACGGGTTCCTCGGATGATTGAAGAAGAAGATGTAGCTGAGACCCAGCACCAGCCCCGGCACGGCGAGCGGCAGCATGGCGAAGAGCTGGGTGATCGAGCGCAGCGTGGGGTTCCCGCGGATCTTCTCCTGGAAGTAGGCTCCGGTGAACACGACGGCCGTGCCGATCAACGCGGCCAATCCCGCCAGGCGCAGCGAGTTGAAGTACGGAAGCCAGCCCGCGGTCTCAAAGCGCGCGAACTCGTAGTTCCGCAAGCCCAGCGTCAGGTTGTACGGCCAGAACCGGATGAACGAGCCCCAGGCCGCAGTGGCCAGGAGCCCGACGACAGGAACAACGATGAGCGCGCACATCGCGAAGAAGGGCCAGTCCGTCAGTGGCCGAGGGCGGGGCTCCAGCGGCACCGCCTGCGCCGTGAGCGCGGCCATCTGCCTGCGCCGCACGAAGCGCTCGGCCGCGAACGATAGCAGGGCCGGGACGAGCAGCACCATGCTCACCACCGCGCCCATCTCGAAGTTCTGCCGGCCGTAGACCTGCTTGTAGATGTCGGTGGCTAGAACGTTGAACTGGCCGCCGATGACCTTGGGGATGCCGAAGTCGGTAATGACCAGGGTGAAGACGACGAAGGCGGCGCTGATGATCCCATACCGGGCCCCGGGCAGCGTGACTGTGAAGAACACCCGCCGCGGCGAGGCGCCCAGCGCCGCCGCCGACTCGTAGAGCCGCGCATCCGAGGTCCGCAGCGCGGTAACCAGGATCATCAGCGCGTGCGGGAAACAGTAAATCGACTCAGCGAGGATGATCCCGATCGGGCCGTAGATCGAGTGGCCGAACAGCCAGCTTCGCAGGAACCCCTGGTTTCCGAACAGGTAGACCAGGGCGAGGGCCTGCAGGAACGAAGGCGCGAGAATCGGGATGAGGGCCAGGGCGCCGAACAACCCCTTGGCCCGCATGGACGTCCTGGTCAGCGCGTAGGCGTAGAGGAACGAGCCCGGAAGCACCAGCGCCGTGGCCACGGCGGCGATCATGAGGCTGTTCCAGAGCGACGAGAGGAGGGCCGGGTTGGAGAAGTACTCGGCGTAGTTGGCCAGCCCGACGAACTGTCCCTGACGGTCCAGGACGCTCTTGGAGAGCAGCGCCCACAGCGGGAGGGCCACGGTGATCAGCAGCCACAGGGTCAGGGCCGCAAGGCCCGCGCGGGCCAGCCACTCGTCGCGGGCGAGCTTCTGCCGGACCGGAGCCGCCGCCGCTGTCGCGGTCGCCATGGCGCTCACCCCCTGGCGAACACGCGGATGCGATCGGCCGGGAGCGACACGGTGATGGTCTTCCCTGGGGCCAGGTCGCCTTCACGCTGGAGGTGGATGGGCACGTCGGCCCGGACCTCCGCCGTGCCCGCGGCCGCGGGCCGCAGCGTCGCGCGATAAAACGATCCCAGGAAATCCAGGGCGACAATCTCCACCGGCATGGCATTGACGGCGGGGGCGCCCGCGTTTCGGACATCCACATCCTCGGGCCGGAAACACACCCGAACCAGGGCGCCCGGGGACAGTCCGTCCGTGGTGTCGCACCGCAGCTCCGTGGTCCCCACGCGGATCACGTCAGGGCCCATCAGCACGCCGTCCAGGAAGTTCATCTCTCCCACGAAGTCGGCGACGAACGGCGTCGCGGGATTCCGGTAGATCTCGATCGGCGTGCCGATCTGCTCCACGACCCCATGGTTCATGACGACGATGCGGTCGGCCATCGTCAGCGCCTCTTCCTGGTCGTGGGTGACCAGGACCGTCGTGATGCCGAGCCGGCGCTGGAGGCTGCGAATCTCGTGCCGGAGGCGGATGCGCAGCCGGGCGTCGAGGGCCGAGAGCGGTTCGTCGAGGAGCAGCAGGCCCGGCGACGGCGCCAGTGCCCGCGCGAGCGCCACCCGCTGCTGCTGCCCGCCGGAGAGCTGCGCCGGATACTTGCGCGCCGCATCGGGCATGCCGATGAGCGCCAGGAGCTCACCCACCCGCGCGGCGATCTGCTCGCGCCTCATCCTCCGGCTGTGCAGCCCGTACGCGACGTTGTCGAAGACCGTCAGGTTCGGAAAGAGCGCGTACGACTGAAACACGATGCCGAAGTCGCGCTGCGCGGGCGGCAGAGCGGAGATGTCGCGATCCTGATGCAGGATCCGGCCCTGCGTCTGGACCTCCAGGCCCATGATGATCCGCAGCAGCGTCGTCTTGCCGCACCCCGAGGGGCCGAGCAGGCAGACGAACGCGCCGTGCTCGATGTCGAACGAGACGTCCATCAGCGCGGTGAAGGTTCCAAACCGCTTCCAGATGGACTCGATGCGCAGATAGGCCGCCGCGGTGTGGCCTGCTGCAGTGTGCTGTGCGCCGGCGGCGCCGGAGTGCACGCGATTCATGGTAAAGGCGCCAGCCCCCGTCCTGACGACACCCGAGACGGGGGCTGGCCGGTGCATCTCACCCGACTGCCCGGTCGATCAGCGCCGAGCCGACTTGCCGTCGTAGCGCCGCGTCCACTCTTTGAGAATGCGGTCGCGGTTCTTCGCCATCCAGGCGAAGTCGTTCTTGATCATCGAGGTTTCACCCTGAGGGGGGTAGAAGGGAGGAACGTTGGTGATGCCTGGATAGGCGACCACCGCGTACCACTGGTTGTACATCTCATTGGCCTTGCGGGTGACCGACCAGTCGGCCAACCGCTGGGCCGCCGCCAGGTTGCGCGTCCCGCGGTGGATGGCCGTGGCCTCCATCTCCCAGCCGGAGCCTTCTCGCATGACCAGGACGTCGATCGGTGCGCCTTCCTGCTTCAGCCGGGCGCCGCGCATGTCGAACCCGATGCCCAGCGTGAACTCGCCACGGGCCGCCTGCACGCAGGGCGCCGACCCCGAGTGCAGATAGACGGCGACGTTCTCGTGGAGCTGGTTCATGAAGTTCCAGCCGTCCTGCTCGCCGAAGAGCTGCAGCCAGGCCGCGATAGTCAGGAATCCGGTCCCCGACGACGCCGGGTTCGGCATGACGATCTGCCCCTTGTAGAGGGGGTTGGCCAGGTCCTTCCAGGACCGAGGCTGGCGGATGTTGCGCCTGGCGGCCTCGCGCGTGTTGAAGCACACCACGGAGAGGTAGGCGTCCATGCCGGTCCAGGTCATGGGGTTCCTGGAGCTGCGGAACTGCGGCTTGAGCTGATCGGCCCCTCTGGGCGTGTAAGGCTGGATCATGTTGAGTTCTTCGAAGACGAGGACGCTGGAGGCAGACAGGCCCCAGATGATGTCGGCCCGGGGGTTGTCCTTCTCCGCGATGAGGCGCGAGGTGACGGTGCCGGTCGAGTCGCGGACCCACGAGATGGTGATGCCGGGGTTATCGGCCTCGAACATCTCCTTGTAGGGTCCCATCTGGTCGTTTTCGATCGCGGTGTAGACCGTCAACCGGACCGGCGCCTGAGCGAGAGCCTCGCCCGCTAGACCTGCGGCGAGAGCCAGGAGCACCACGAGCACTGCTGCCCGCATGAGCACACTACCAATCGCGACTCGCGGCATAGATACCCTCCCCCTCTGGATCGAGCCGTCTGGCGATTGCAGTAGCCGGTAGTATTCATCAGGATCCTGTCGAGTCCTTGTGCACCTTTCCCGCCGCCCGGCACCCCAGGCCGGCGGCTACGTGCCCAGCCGCATCCGGATGCTCTTGATCTGGGTGTAACTCAACATTTCCTCCAGGCATTCCTCTCTGCCGATCCCGCTCTGCTTGATGCCGCCGTAGGGCAGCCCCAGCGCGTGGCCGCCGGGGATGTTCACCCAGATGTACCCGGCCTCGAGCCGCCTCGCGACCCGCTGGGCGCGCGCGTGGTCCCGCGTGTAGATCGCCGCGCTCAGGCCGTAGATGACCCCGTTGGCCTGTCGGATCATTTCGTCCTCGTCGTCCCACGTCAGCACAGCCATCACCGGTCCGAAGATCTCTTCCTGCGCGATGCGCATCTCGGGGCGCACGCCGCCGAACACCGTGGGTTCGACGAAGTAGCCGTGCCGGAGTGCCGGATCGTCTGGCGGCCCGCCACCGCACAGCAGGCGGGCGCCCTCGCGGCGGCCGGCCTCGATGTAGGTCATCACCTTCTCGTACTGCTCCTTTGAGATCAGGCACCCCACCTGGCTCTCCTCGGCCTCGGGTAGGCCCAGGCGCAGATCCCGCAGGCGGGCGAGGAGTGCCTCGATGAACGCGGCGTGCAGGCTGTTGTGCACGAAGATGCGCGAGGTGCTGCTGCACGACTGACCGGCCCGGTTGAGATTCATGGCCCCCACCGCGGCGTCGGCGGCCTCGCTAGGGTCCACGTCGGGGAAGAGGATCAGCGGGTTCTTGCCGCCCAGTTCGAGGGTGACCGTCTTCAACCCGTCGCTGGCCGCGCGCATGACGGCCCGCCCGGCCTCCACCGACCCGATCAGGGCGATGCGCCGCACGAGCGGGTGGCGGACCAGCGCCGCGCCGGTCGTCGGCCCGTCTCCCGTGACGATGTTGACCACGCCCGGCGGGAAGATCTCTTGAATCAGGGATCCGAGCACCAGCGACGACAGGGGCGCCTGCTCGGGCGGCTTGAGGACCACGGTGTTCCCGGCGGCCAGAGGCGCCGCCAGCTTCTCCGCCGCAAAGCGCAGCGGGTGGTTGTAGGGATTGATCTTCGCGACCACGCCGAACGGCTCGCGGAGCGTGTAGGCGAGCGTGGCAGCGTCGGTCGGCAGCACCTCGCCCTTGATCTCCGGGATGAGGCCCGCGAAGTAGTCGAGCGAGTCCGCGGCCCAGTCCACATCGCGCCGCATGCCGGTGATGACGTTGCCGGAGTTAAGGGCATCCAGCCGCGCCAGGTCCTCGCCGTGCCCGCGCAATGCGGCCGCCAGCGCCCGCAGGCGCGCTCCCCGCTCGGGCCCGGGGGTCTCGGCCCACGACGGGAACGCATCGGCCGCGGCGCGGACCGCCCGGTCGACGTCTGCCTCGTCGGCCAGCGGCACCCGGCCGAGCGCCGCGCGCGTGGCGGGGTTGTACGTCGTGATCATGCGGTCTGAACGGCTGTCCTCCCACCGCCCGCCGATGAACAGCCGGCCCTGCGGGATCTGCTCAAGGAGCGCCGGGCCCATGGCTTAGCGCGCTCCTTCCTGCCGTCGGGAGAAGGGACGATCCGGGGGGCCATCGTAGAACTCCGGCTTCTGCAGCGACAGGTCCAGTGGCTGCACGATCGAGGCGTTGGTCGATGCCCGCCAGCCCCGCTCGCGGTGCAGCTCTTCGTAGGTATGGGCGATCAGCGATACGGTGCGCGACAGCAGGTACACGCCCTTGATCAGGTCCAGATCGAATCCCATGTCCATGCAGATTGCGCCCACCGCGCCGGGACCGTTCAGGTAGATGCGCCGCCCCCAGAACTCCTCGGTGGCCGACTCGATGGCCCTTGCCATCTCCACGTGGCGGGCGGCGACGCCGTATTCATCCGCCAGCTCGAGGAGGCGCGCCGTGCGCGGGTCGATGATGTGCTGCGCGTGATGGTACCCCGGCAGCCGCCGGCCTTCGCGCCTGGCCTCGCCCGCAGTCCGGCGGGCGGCATCTCCGAGGGAGAGTCCATCGCGATCCATCAGGGCGACCGCGTCTCTGAAGAGCTCGGCTGGGCGGTCGGCTGTGCCGTGCAGTGACCCCAGGGTCATGATCCCGCCGGCCACGCCGACGTTCAGCGGAACCCCGCCGGAGGTGACGAACCGGCAGGCCGCCGACGAGGGGGAGAACGCGTGCTCGGCCTGGTTGACCAGGATGGCGTCGAGCATGCGCGCGTGATGTTCGGGCGGCAGCTCCCCCCGCCAGACGAGATAGGCCATCTCGGTGAACGAGATGTTGCCGGTCAGGTCGTTGATGTTGTAGCCGCGGACGACCACGCGGTCCCTGGTCTTGTACGCGATCGCCGTCCGCCAGTGAAACGGCTCGCGCTCCTTGACCGCCGCAGAATCCATCATGCCCTCCTTGAAGACGCTGCCTCTTCGGCCTTCAGATAGAGCCGCCCGGGATCCAGCTCGTCACGCAGCACGCGGAGGTCATCCGACGCCGGCGGCGCCACCGCGCGCAGATCCGGTGCCACCTCCGGTCGAAACCCCGTCTCCGCCAGCACCTCCTCGACCCGGACACCGGGCATGAGCGCGGTCACGCGGAGGGCGCAGGTCTCGGGGTCGTTCTCCATGACCGCCAGGTCGGTCACCACGGCGACTGAGAAATCCGGGTTCAATCCGGCCCGCTGCCGGCCGCCGGGGCCGTCCAAGAATCCGGGGCTCGTGATGTAGTCGCAGCGTTCGGGAAACCTCCGGCGCTCGTGATGCGTGATGATCAGCAGGCGCCTGCAGTGGGAAGCCATGTCGTTGGCCCCGCCGCTGCCCGGCAGCCGGCGAATGCCGTGTGGACGAGCGATCTGGGTCGAGTTGATGTTGGCGTACCGGTCGATCTGGGCGCCCCCGAGAAAGCCGACGTCGATGAGGCCCCGCTGGAGCAGGCCGCCCAGGACCTCGCGCAGCGTCCCGAGCCGCACCGCCCTATACATGGCCTTCGGGTCCGACACCGAGATGGGGGTGGGGCGGACCTGCGGCGCGATCACGCCGCTCTCGATGACCATGACGATGTGGGGCGCGTGGGTGCGCTGGGCCAGCGTGGTCGCCAGCAGCGGCAGTCCCGTGCCGACGAACACCACCTCGCCGTCCCGAAGCCGCCTGGCGGCCTCGATGACCATCAACTCCTGGCGCGAGGCTCCTGCGCCGACGGCGGGTGTGTCGCCGGAAGGCATCACGTTATCTCCCGCATGGCCTCGGCCAGCGCTTCGAGGTGCGGCGGGCCCGCGGCCCGCATCAGGTAGCCGTCGAAGGTGCCGTGTGCCCAGACGTTCGCCGCGAGGTAGGCCTCAACGGCCGGACCGCCGGCGCGCGCGGCCTCCTGGTAGGCGGACACTTCGTCGGCATCGTAGTCGTAGAAGCCATAGGTGGACGTGGGGTAGGCGCCGCAGGGCTGCACTACCACGGCGTCCACATACAGGAACGGCACCGTCGTGCGCTCGGGATGGGCCCGGACCTCGTCGGTCGTGATGAGCGTCTCGCAGCTGACGATGACGTGCCGCGAGGCGCGGATCATCTCGGGCTCGTGCGTCGCAAACCCCTCGATGATGATGTTGCCGAGGGGGTCGGCGCGCTGCACGTGCACGATCGAGACGTCCGGCTGGAGGGCGGGAACCAGCACCACCGGCTCGGCCGGACTCCACGGGTTCTCGGTAACGACGGCTTTCCCCGGCCGGCCGCCGTCTGGTGGCGGCAACAGGTCTGAGCCCAGCAGGCTCCGGACCGGCATGAACGGCACGCCCATCTCGCCCGCGAGGAAGCGGCTCACCATCGCCAGATGGCTGTAGTCTTCCACCTCAAGGGTGCCGTCCTCGATGCCGCGCCGCCAGCAGAACGTGGTGCCAAACCGCTCTAGATTGCCGGAGCCGCTCTCGCACCGCCTCACGAGCCCGGCGCCTACGAGCTGGTCCATCCCGATCGACAGGTTGCAGCCCACGACGGTCAGGCCGCCGATCCGCTGGCGGATGATCTCATGGGTCAGGGCCATCGGCACCCGGCCGATGTTCTGCCCGCCCATGCCGAGTACGGCGCCGGGGCGTACGAACCGCGCCACGGCCTCGGCCGCGCTCATGACCTTGTCCGCGTACATGCTTGCAGTGGATTATCGGCCCCGCCGACAAATAAAGTCAAATAAGGAGATTTGCTCATCCTATAAGTGGCACTTATGAAAGGCCCGCGGCAGGCTGGAGGGATTCGCCGGCCCGAGGTTCAATCATCTCCTGACAACGGCATGGGACGTTCTCCCTTTCGCACCCCGTCGGGATCGACACTCGCCGCGGGACAGATGGGCGGCGGCATCCCGCTGGCGCCGTTGAGGACTTTTCACCTTGCGGCGATGCATCAGAGTTTCAACCGGGCCGCCCGGCATCTGGGCGTCACGCAGCCGGCGGTGACGCAGCAGATCCGCCGGCTGGAGCAGGCCGTCGGGCTCCGGCTGTTCCACCGGGAGGGCCGGCGCCTGGCGTTGACCGACGCGGGGCACACCCTTCGCACCTTTACCGGCCGCATCTTCCATCTCGTCGAGGCCGCGCGTGAAGCCCTCGAGGGCGCCTCGGCGCTGCAGACCGGCCACCTGCGGGTGGGAGCCAGCCGCACCGCCGGTGCTTATTACATCGCCGCCCTGATCGACCGGTTCAAGCGGCGCTATCCCGGGGTGAAGGTGAGCCTCTCGGTCGGCAACTCTCAGATGATCGTGGCCGGCGTCCTGGACTTCAGCCTGCACGCGGGGCTGGTTGCCGGCCGGCCCGACGACCCTCACCTGGTCGCGCTGCCGCTCATCCGAGACCGGATGCTGGTCGTGCTCCCGCCCGACCACCGCCTCGCGCGCAAGTCCGCGCTCTCCATTGAGGATCTCCGCGGATCCCCCCTGGCGATGCGCGAGCCCGGCTCCACGACCCGGCACCTGATCGAGCAGGCGTTCGCGGCGTCCGGGTTGACCGTGGATCCTTCCATGGAGCTCGAGAGCAACGAAGCGATCAAGAGCGCGGTGGCCGATGGCATCGTGGTGGCGATCATGGCCCACGCCGCGGTGGCGGACGACCTGGCCGCGGGGCGCCTTGTCGGCCGCCGGCTGCGCCGACCGCTCTGGATCGACTTCGCGCTGGTTTACCACCGCGACCGCATCCTCTCACCTGTGCTTGCTTCGTTCCTGGCCCTGCTGCCGCGCCGTCAGCCGCCGGCGCGGCCGCGGCAGACATCGAGCGGGACGGCCCGACGCGGGCCGGCCGGACATCTGGAGGTCTCGTGATGGATGCGATGATGCCCGACCGGTCGGAAGGCGACATCAACCTGACGTCGCTACGCACGGCCTGGCAGGCGGAGGCCCTCGACGCGCAGACGCGGGCGCTGCTCGATGAGGACGCCCGCTACTTCCTGCACCAGTCGCTGTCCACCCCCTGCCTGAACGCGCTGCGGCGTGCGGACGGCATCTACCTCGAGGACCTCCAGGGCCGGCGCTACATGGACTTCCACGGAAACAGCGTCCACCAGGTCGGCTTCGCGAATCCCGCGGTGATCGCCGCGGTCAAGGCGCAGCTCGATGACTTGAGCTTCTGTCCTCGCCGCTACACGAACCGGACCGCGGTGGCCCTGGCGCGGAAGCTCGCCGCGCTCGCGCCCGACGACCTCAACAAGGTGCTGCTCTGCCCGAGCGGGACCGGCGCGATCGGCATCGCGCTCAAGCTCGCCCGGGTGGTCACCGGCCGCCACAAGACCATCTCAATGTGGGATTCGTTCCACGGCGCCTCGCTCGATGCCATTTCGGTCGGCGGGGAGGCGCTCTTCCGGCGCGGGATTGGCCCCCTCCTGCCAGGGGCGGCGCATGTGCCGCCGCCCGATCCCTACCGCTGCGCCTGGGACTGCGGCGGCCGCGGCGGGTGCGATCTGCAGTGCGCCCGACACATCGAGTACGTGCTGGAGAAGGAAGGCGATGTGGCCGCCGTGATGGCCGAGACCGTACGCAGCCTTCCGGTGATCCCGGCCCCCGACTTCTGGCGGACCGTCCGGCGCGCCTGCGACCGCCACGGCGCGCTGCTGATCCTCGACGAGATCCCCAACGGCCTCGGCCGCACCGGCGCGATGTTCGCCTGCGAGCACTTCGGCGTCACGCCCGACGTGCTCGTGCTCGGGAAGGGGCTGGGCGGCGGGATCCTTCCGATGGCCGCGGTCATCACGCGCGATCGCTTCAACGTCGCGGGGGACCTCGCGCTCGGCCACTACACGCACGAGAAGAACCCGGTGGCCTGCGCGGCCGCGCTCGCGACGATCCGGTACATCGAGGAGCACGGGCTGATCGCGCACGCGCGGGACCTCGGGCGGTCCGCGATGAGGCGGCTGTCGGCGATGCAGGCGCGCCATCCGCTGGTCGGCGATGTCCGCGGCCTGGGGCTGCTGATGGGGGTCGAGCTCGTGACCGACCGCGCGTCGCGGACCCGCGCCGTGGCCGAGGCCGAGGCGGTCATGTACCGCGCGCTCACCAGGGGGCTGAGCTTCAAGTTGACGATGGGCAACATCATCACGCTCAGCCCGCCGTTGACGATCACCCGCGAGGAGATGGATCGGGCCCTCGACATCCTGGACGCCTGCCTGACCGAGGTCGAATCTCTCAAGGAGAGGCGCGGATGATCGATCAACCGGAGTGTGCCCCCGGCCAGACCCTGCTCTACACGCTGCGGCACGGGCTGACCGAGCTCAACCGGTCGAAGCGGACCGGCGGCCGGCTGGATGCTCCCCTCATCGACGTGGGACGACAGCAGGCCCAGGAGGCCCGCGCCAACTTCAATGGGACGCCGCTGGACGTGGTCATCGCCTCCAGCCTGCGGCGCGCCGTCGAGACGGCGGAGATCGTGACCGGGTGGCCGCGCGAGCGCATCATCATCGACGACCTGGCCATCGAGCGGTCGTTCGGCGAGATGGAAGGGCTGACGCAGGACGAGATCCGCGTCCGCTTTCCCCAGGTGATCTACGTGCCGATCGAGCACGTCCGGTACTCGCTCAATCCGCCGAGTGGCGAGTCGTTCGAGGCCCTGCGGGCGCGGGCCCGGGCGTTTCTGGAGAAGACCCTCGGCGCCCATCGCGGCAGGAGGGTCCTCGTCTCGTCGCACCAGAACTTCATGCAGCAGCTCCACGCCGAGTTGCGCGGACTGGACCCGTACGCCGCGCTGCGGTACGACATCCTGAACCTGGAGCTCAACCAGTTCCACCTCGACACCGACGGCCGGCTGCTTGGCCACCGCGTCTACTACCTCTGTCCGGACGCCTCGAAATACCCTTCATTCTGAGGCGGCGCGCGTCGTGACGGTGTCTCGAGCGTTGCGCGTGCCGGTCCCGGCCGCCATTGAAGCTCTGGCCGACCAGTATGGTCGCCGTTTCCCGCCGGCGCTGCGCGGCATGCGCCGGATCGGCCGCGAGGCGGAGTTCCCGCTCGTCTGGCCCGATGGGCGCGCCGGCGACGCCTCGCTGTTGTGGGAACCGCTGCTGGCCGAGGGCGGCGGTCGGGTGGCCTACGATGATGCCGCCGGCGGGAGCATGATCGTGAGGGTGGACTTCGGCGCCGTGGGCTACGAGATCGAGATGGGACGCGCGACGGTGGAGGTCGTCCTCCCGCCGGCCGACGATCTCCACCAACTCGCGGCAATCTCGGAGGTGGCGGTCGGACGTCTGGTGCGCGCGGCGACGTCCCGGGGGATGGTTGTGATGGGGTATGGCATCCAGCCCCGCACCCCGGGTCTTGCGGCGTTGATGACGCCGAAGCGGCGCTACATCGCCCTGCACCGCGCCGTCGGACGGCACTGGTTGCACTTCACCACCACTGCCAGCGACCAGACGCAGGTCGACGTTGCCAGGTCCGAGCTCGTCGACGTCACCAACGTGATGAACCTCCTGGCCGGACCGATCATCGCGCTCACGGCAAATTCCTCGGTGTATGCGGGCCGGGTCGGCCGCTTCGTCTCCGGACGAGAGGGGTTGCTGGGCACGTTAGGCCGTCACCGCCACGGCATGACTCCCCGCAGGTTCACCTCTCTTGAGGACTGGCTCGCGTTCATCTGCGGGCAGACCTGTCACGTGTTGCCGCGGGGCAGGCGCTTCGTGCCGTACGGCCGGCCGTTCGCGGCGTATCTGGCGACCCACGGTCCGGACCTCAAGGCATACCTGTGGCATGAGCACTACGTCTGGCACAGCGCGCGCCTGCGCGCGCACCATGCGACCATCGAGATCCGGCCGGCCTGCCAGCAGCCGCCGGACCAGCCGTTGGCCGCCGCGGCGCTGTCGCTGGGGCTGGTCGAAGCCTGGCCGAGCCTATGGGCGCTCGTACGCGATCGGCTCGGCCCCGATCCATGGCCGGCCATGAAGATCTATCGTGCCGGAGCGATACGCCGCGGGCTTCGGGCCCGCGAGCCCGCGCCCGGCTTCCTCGCCGAACTGGTGGCCCTCTGCGAGGAGGCGTTGCGGCGCCGGGGCCGCGGTGAGGAAACGTTCCTGCAGCCGATCCACCACCGCCTGGAGATGCGCCAGGTGCCGGCGGATCGTGCCGCGCGGCTGTTCCGCTCCGGCGGCATCCTGGCGCTGATCGACGGCATGAAGTTCTGAGCGCAGCGCACCACACATCCACGGAGGGATGACGATGGGACGCCTGGACGGTAAGGTCGTACTGATCACCGGAGCCGGCAGCGGCATGGGCCGGCTGGCCTCAGAGCTGTTCGCGCGGGAGGGCGCGCGGATCGTCGTGAGCGAGATCGTCGAGGCGGCGGGCCAGGAGACGGTCGCGCGGGTGCGCGCAGCGGGCGGTGAGACCGTCTTCGTCCGCACCGACGTGTCCCGGGAGGCCGATGTCGCCGAGGCGGTGCGTGCCGGCGAGGCCGCGTTCGGCAGGATCGACGTGCTCTACAACAACGCGGGTATCTTCCCGGCCGAGGATGGATCGGTCGTGGATCTCGACGAGGCCGTGTGGGACCGCGTCATGAGCATCAACCTCAAGGGCATCTACCTGGTCTGCAAGCACGGCGTCCCGGCGCTGCTGCGGGCCGGGGGCGGATCGATCATCAACATCGCGTCGTTCGTGGCGCTCGTCGGCTGCACGGTGCCCCAGGACGCCTACACGGCCAGCAAGGGTGCGGTGATCGCGCTGACCAAGTCGCTGGCCGTGCAGTTCGGGCCGAAGGGGATCCGCAGCAATGCGATCTGTCCCGGACCGATCGAGACGCCGCTGCTGACCGAGTGGCTGCTTACCAACCCCGAGGCCAAGCGCGTCCGGCTGGCCCGGATTCCGATGGGGCGCTTCGGCCGATCCGAGGACATCGTCTACCTGGCCATGTACCTGGCCTCCGACGAGTCGAGCTGGACCAACGGCGCGGTGCTGGTGGCGGACGGAGGCATCACGTCCAACTACTTTTAGACCGGCTGCCCCAGCGGTTCCACCTGCCAGGCGCCGTTGCGCAGCACTGCCAGCGCAACGCAGCCCACCTCGCGAAGCCGCGCCAGGGCCTCATCGTGGAAGCCCGTGACGCCGCGCGGCGCGTGGGCGTCCGTCGTGACCACGAGGGGTATCTTCAACTCGAGTGCCCGGCGCAGGATCCAGGGGCTGGGATAGGCGTTCCGGACGGCGTTGCCCCAGCCGATCGTGTTGAGTTCAACGATGAGCCCCGCGCGGGCGCAGGCCGCCAGCGCCGCCTCGACCTCGCCCCGGTACCAGCTCTCATCTTCTTTGAAGTACCGGCCGCCAGTGTTCCACTTCTTGATGCGGTCGAGGTGCCCGACAATGACCGCGCGGCCCCAGGACGCCAGGCCGCGGACGCGCTCGTAGTACGCGCCGACCAGCCGGCGGATGTCGCCGCCGAAGTACCGGTGGAGGCCGGCCTCGAACCCGCGCCGGCTGAGATCGAAGGCCCACGGCACGCCGTCCTCCGTCTCGCCGATGAAGTGCACCGAGCCGATGAGGTACTCGAAGGGATAGGGCTCGACCAGAGCCCACAGCTGCGCATGACGCTCAGGGATATAGTCGAACTCCAGGCTGAGGTGCACCCGCAGGCGGTCGCGGTTGGCCTCGCGCAGCCCGGCGACCTCGGCGCAGTAGGCCGGCAGGTGCTCGGCGCGCATCGCCGCCTCGTCGGGAAAGGTAAGCGGCGAATGGCTGGAGATGCCCAGCGCGTCCAGCCCCGCGGCCGCGGCGGCCTCCACGTACTCGGCGATCTCGCCCCTGCCGTCACAGTAGCGGTTGTGTGTGTGATAGCTCGTGCGGATCCTCATCGGCGCTCCTCCGGAGGCCGGATGTTGCGGAACATCCCGAACAACAACAGATCGTAGACGATCTTCAACCCGCCACCCAGGAAGAACGGCACGCCCAGGCCCACGACCTGCATCGAGGCTCCGGCGACGACCGGCGTGATGGCCTGGGCGACGTTCCGGGCGATGTTCGTGACGCCGGCGGCGGCGACACGCTCCCCGGGATCGACGACCGCGACGATGTACGACTGGCGCGTCGGCACGTCCATTTGCGAGAGCGCGTGGCGCGCGAGCAGCAGGCCGATGGCCCAGGGCAGCGAGGGCGCCAGGGGAATCGCCATGAGCAGTACATTGGAGGGCAGATGCGTGAAGACCATGGTGTTGATGAGGCCGATGCGCTCGGCCAGGCGGCCGGCCGCCCAGAACGAGCCGGCCTGGAGCAGGCCGACCCACAGGAAGATCGGGCCCAGCAGCTCAGGCCCGGTCGCCCACCGCAAGTGGAAGTAGAACGCGATCAGACTCTGGACCACGAAGCCGCCGGCCAGCGAGTCGAGGCTGAACAGCCCGGCCAGGCGTAGGACGACGGACCGCGAGCGGCCCAGGCCTGAGGTGGCGGCGCCGGAAGGCGCCGCCTCGACCCCGTCACTCATCCCGCGGAACAGCGCCCAGGCTGCGACCGCGCACACCGCGTACCCTGCGAACATCACCCGGAACGATGCGTCGGGATCCAGCCCCGGCCAGCGCTGCAGCAGCGCCGGAGTCCCGGCGGCCAGCGCGCCGACCGAGCCGGAGACGGCGCCGACGAGGTTGTAGAGCGAGAACAGACGGGTGCGCCGCTCGGCCGCGACGGTCTGCGGGATGATGGCCTGTTCGAGCGTGAGAAATGGGCCGACCTCGCCCGAGGTGGCGCCGACCGTACCGGTCAGCGACGCCAGAATCAGGAGCGGGTACGACGTGGTGAGAGCGAACGCGGCGCCGCTGCCTGCCATGAACAGGGCCGAGAGCCGCAGCATGCGGCGGCGTCCGTACCGGTCGGCGGTCGCGGCGAACAGCGCGGTGAGCGCGGCCGAGCCCAGCAGGGTGGCGGTGAGCACGGCGCCGACCTGCCACGGCGCGAATCCGACCTGCCCCAGGTAGATCCCTAGCAGGACGGACTGGAACCCGTAGGCGAAGGTGCGTACGCCACGGGCGGCCAGGATCCGCCGGCCGTCCGGGCTGACCCAGGAGGGATCTCCGCGCGCTCTCGAAGAACCAGGCACGCTCGATCATTCGGCGGGTGGCGGCGGCGCCCTTTGCGCCGCGCCGCCGGGCGCAGAAAGGGCTTTGGTGCCGCCAGCGGACCGGCGCTGCGTGAAGGCTGGCACGGGGGGAAGGTATCAGCAGAGGACAGAACTCTGTGGTGAGTGTTCCGCGGTGGCGGTCTACGACCGGCCGCGGGCTGAGGGGGTGGACTATCGTGGCCATCGAAGAGGGCGTGCGCAGCCGTCTCGGACTCGAGGCACACGGCATTCAGGCCGAGGCCGTCGCGTGGAACCTGTCGGTGCCGGCGCTGTACGAGCACTCGGTGCGCCGACGCGAAGGCCTGATCGCCCAGGCGGGCCCGCTGGTCGTCCACACCGGGCACCACACCGGCCGCTCGCCGCGGGACAAGTTCATCGTGAAGGAGCCGTCGAGCGAGGAGCGGATCTGGTGGGGCCAGCACAACCGGCCGTTCGACGCCGAGAGGTTCGACCGGATTCACCGTCGGCTGCAGGCCTACCTGCAGGGCAAGGAGGTGTTCGTCCAGGACGTGTTCGTCGGCGCCGACGAACGCTACCGCAAGAACGTCCGGGTGATCACCGAGTACGCCTGGCACAGCCTGTTCGCCCGCACGATGTTCATCGTGCCGGATCGGGAGGCGCTGGCGACGCACGACCCAGAGTTTACGATCATCGACGTGCCCCGGTTCCACGCTGAGCCCGAGGTCGACAGCACGCGCACCGAGGTCTTCGTGCTGATGCACCTGGCGAGGAAGCTCGTGCTCATCGGCGGGACCTCGTATGCCGGCGAGATCAAGAAATCGGTCTTCACGCTCATGAACTACCTGCTGCCGTTGGAAGACGTACTGCCGATGCACTGCTCGGCCACCGTCGGTCGCGAGGGAGACACCGCGCTCTTCTTCGGCCTCTCCGGCACCGGGAAGACGACGCTGTCGTCCGACCCGGAGCGGACGCTGATCGGTGACGACGAGCACGGATGGTCGGATGCGGGGATCTTCAACTTCGAGGGCGGCTGCTACGCGAAGACGATCCGGCTCTCGCCCGAGGGCGAGCCCGAGATCTATGCCACGACCCGCATGTTCGGCACCGTGCTCGAGAACGTGGCGATCGATCCCGTCTCGCGGCACCTCGACCTGGACGATGACTCCCTGACCGAGAACACCCGCGGCGCGTATCCGCTGCGCTTCATTCCCAACGCGTCCGAGACCGGCCTGGCGGACCACCCGCGCACCGTGGTGTTCCTGACGGCCGACGCGTTCGGCGTCATGCCACCCATCGCGCGCCTGACCCCCGATCAGGCCATGTACCACTTCCTGTCCGGCTACACCGCGAAAGTGGCCGGTACCGAGAAGGGGGTGACCGAGCCCCAGGCCACCTTCAGCCCCTGCTTCGGCGCGCCGTTCATGGTGCAGCAGCCCTGCCTCTACGCCGAGATGCTGGGTCGGCGCATCGCGCAGCACGGCACGAAGGTGTGGCTCATCAACACCGGCTGGACCGGCGGTCCGCACGGCGTCGGCCATCGGATGAAGCTGGCCTACACGCGTGCGATGGTGCGCGAAGCCCTTGCCGGGGCGCTGGACGACGTCCCGACAACACCCGACCCGATCTTCGGCGTGCAGGTGCCCAGGCAGGTGCGCGGCGTCCCGTCCGAGATTCTCGTCCCGCGTAACACGTGGAGTGATCCGGCAGCTTACGACGCCACCGCCCAGAAGCTTGCCCGCATGTTCGTGGAGGCGTTCGCTGAGTTCATCCCGTGTGTCCCGGAGTCTGTCAGCGCGGCAGGGCCCAAGCCTGACTGATCGCGATGAGCGACGAACGCTGAACTTGCGCGGGCAGCACCCTCAGCATACTCTGATAACGAAGCAGCGCTTGCCTGCAGCACGACAACGACACGGCGAGCGGAAAGGGAGAGACTGATGCACATCGGCGTGCTGACCGGCGGCGGGGACGCGCCCGGTCTGAATGCAGCCATCCGGGCGATCGTCCGTCGAGCCCTCGAAGGGACACACGAGGTCACGGGTATCCGCAATGGCTGGCTCGGGTTGCTCGAAGGGGATGTCATCCCGCTGACGCGCGACAGCGTGTCGGGCATCCTGCACCGGGGGGGGACGATCCTCGGTACCTCGCGGACGAATCCATTCAAGAATCCCGACGGCGGCGAGCGCCTGCTGGAGGCGCTCGAGCGTCTGGGCATCAACGCGCTGATTCCCATCGGCGGCGACGACACGCTCAGCGTGGCGCTGAAGCTCTCGCAGATGGGCGTGCGGGTGGTGGGGGTTCCTAAGACGATGGACAACGATGTGCCCGGGACCGACTACACGATCGGCTTCGACACGGCCGTGAATACCGTCATGGACGCGTGCGACAAGCTCCACACCACGGCCGAGGCGCATCACCGGGTCATGATCGTCGAGGTGATGGGCCGCGACGCGGGATGGGTGGCCGGTATCGGCGGTCTGGCCGGCGGGGCCGATGTGGTCCTCGTGCCCGAGGTGCCCTTCACCATCGACGAGGTCTGCGAGATCGTCCGGCGGCGCCGGGAGCGGACCCGGACGTTCAGTATCGTCGTGGTGTCCGAGGGGGCCAAGCCCAGCGACTTCGGGGTGCAGATCACGCAGGACGCGCGCGTCGACGAGTTCGGACACGTGCGCCTGGGCGGCGTCGGGTCCCTGCTGGCGCGAGAGATCGAGGCCCGCACCGGCTACGAGACGCGCGTGACGGTGCTGGGACACCTGCAGCGCGGCGGCGCGCCGACGGTCTTCGACCGCGTGCTCGCCACGCGCTACGGTGTGGCCGCGGTGGAAGCGCTGGAGGCCGGCCAGTCGGGCGTGATGGTCGCGGCGCAGGGGACGAAGATCATCTCGGTCAGCCTCGAGGAGGCGCTCTCGGGCTCAAACAAGCTCGATTTGCAGCTCTACCGGCTTACGAGGCTGTTTCATTGAATGCGTTCTTTCAAGGAGGCTACACCGCTACATCGAACTCTTCCACAAGTACGTCCTAACCCGGCGGAGCCGGAACCAAACAGGGCCGGC
Source organism: Armatimonadota bacterium (assembly GCA_037443565.1). Taxonomy (GTDB): domain Bacteria; phylum Sysuimicrobiota; class Sysuimicrobiia; order Sysuimicrobiales; family Humicultoraceae; genus Fervidifonticultor_A. The sequence goes on from JBBIOB010000001.1 coordinate 155,358, forward strand.
TCCGCCGGGTTAGTCCCTTACGAGTCAGATCGTGCGCCGCACGAGCTGGTGAGCGACAATAGGGAGCATGAACACATTCCTCGAACGGCACGCGCAGAGGATTGCGGGGACCCTCTCCTGCTTTGACCGGGTGGTGATCCCCGGCACACTCCCGGAGATCTGCCACGCCGAGGCCGTGGCCCGGCACCTGACCGCAAAGGGGGTTCGCTTCTTCGACTACCCCCGGTGGGCCGAACCGTTCCGCGAGGCCCTCCGCGCCCACGCCGAGCGGTTGGCCCAGGAGCACGGCCTGGAGATCGAGTTCATCCGGCGCAAGAACTTCCGGAAGGAGGAGCGCATCAAGGAGATCGTTGCCACACGCGGAGACCACGAAGGGCTCGTCCACATCTTCTCGGCGATGGAGCCGTGCCCCTCGTTCCGCCCCTGGCATGACAAGGCCACCGGCAAGACCTTCCTCCGCCCCACGGAGGCCAAGTGCCTCCACTACTACTTCTACTTCATCGACCGGGAGCTGGGGCTCTGCTACCTGCGGGTGCCGACCTGGGCCCCGTTCCGTCTGCAGTTCTACTTCAACGGCGACAACGCCCTGGCCCGTAAGCTCCAGCGGGCCGGCATTCGCTACACCCTGCGCGACAACGCCTTTGTGGAGTGCGCCGACTACCTCCGGGCGCAGGCCTTGGCCGATGCCCTGGATGTCCACCGCCTGCACCGGCACCTGAACCGGCTGGCGGCCCGCTACTGCCCGGTAGTCCGGCACTTTCCTGCGGGCTACCACTGGAGCCTGATGCAGGTCGAGTACGCCACCGACGTGGTGTTCCGGCGCCAGGCCGACTTCCAGCCGCTCTACGCGGCGCTCACGTACACCGCCATCCACGCCATCAAGCCCGAGCACGTGGCCACCTTCCTCGGGCGCCGGCTGACTGATGCCTACCAAGGAGAAGCCGGCAACGCCTTCGACACCCGCATCCTGGGGACGCGGATCAAGCACCACCTGGGGCCCGTGGCGATCAAGCTCTACGACAAGTGCGGCCTGCTCGGCCGCGTCGAGTGTACCGCCAATGATGTCAGCTTCTTCAAACACCACCGCACGGTGGAACACCGCGACGGGACCGCAGAGGTCAAGCTGGCCCCGGTGCGCAAGTCGATCTACAGCCTGCCGGTCCTGCGGGACCTCATGCGGGCGGCCACCCGTCGCTACCTGGACTTCCTGGCGGCCATCGACGACCCCACGCCGGGGCTGCGCACCCTGGAGAAGATCGCGGCACCCGTCCGCGAGGGCGAGCGCAGCTACCGGGGGTTCAACCTGTTTCATGGCGCGGACCTCGACCTATTCCAGGCCATCCTGCGAGGGGAATTCACGATCAGCGGATTCCAAGCGCGCCAGCTCCGTGCCATCCTGCCCGGGCTCTCCAGTGCCCAGTTGTCGCGCCTGCTCAAGCGGCTCCGCCTCCACGGGCTCATCAAGAAGATCGGCAAGCGCTACAAGTACTATCTCACGACCATGGGCCGTACCATCGCCACTGCGGCGCTGAAACTGCGCGAGCTCGTGATCATCCCAGCCCTTAATCACCCGATCTCCACTCCCGCAGGGCGAACTTCATGACCACCTTGCGCACGATCTGACTCGTAAGGGACTAAGGGGTTGAATGCTGCCTGGGTCGGAAAGACTGCCTGCCTGACTTCCTCCAGCACCTCCGGATCCATCCGGGAGGGTCCGCGGTGGGCCGTATTGCGCGCGAACTGGGCATCAGCCGGCAGCACGTCTACAGGCTGCGCGACCGCGTGCGGGAGATCTACGGGATCTGGGTGGACGACGCCTCATCAGACCCTCTCGTCCCACGGGGCTATCTGAGGATCCGAGCCCGCGAGACCTCCGGTGTAGCCGTCACGCTCAGCGCGCAGGAGGCGGGGGCGCTGCTCACCGCTGCCGCGCGCATCGAGAACCTGCCTCCCCCAGTGAGGCAAGCCCTCCGGCGTATCGTCCAAGGGACCCCGGTTGCGTCGGAAGCGGAGCGCGGCCCCATCGTTTACTCCCCCTTGGCGGACGAGTATGCCCCCGGACTCTACGAGAAGGTCGCAGAGGCGATTCGCGGGCGACGCACCGCGCGGATCACCTACCGCAATGCCAGGGGCGAGGAGAAGACCTACCGGTTCGACCCCTACATCCTGATCGCCCGCGACCCCCACCTCTACCTGGTGGGCGCCAACCACAACAGCCGGGCCGCGGGTCACGACCCGGTCCACGAACTGCGACTGGACCAGATTGTCGAGTTCCGCCTTCTGCGGGACCGTTTTCCCCTTCCGGACTTCGACGTGCGGGCCTACTGCCGGGGAAGGTTCCGATGGTTTCCCGGCGAGGGTAAACCCATCCGAGTCCGGGTGCGTTTCAGCCCTCAGAAGGCAGGCTTCATCCGCCGCATGCGCCACCATCCCACGCAGACCCTCACCGAGGAATTGGACGGAAGCGTGGTGTGGGAAGTGCGAGTCCCCTTCTGCGAAGACCTCGTACACTGGATAGTGGGCTACGGCCCCCACGCCACCGTCATCGAGCCCTACGACCTCAGGCGCAGGGTAGTGGAGTGGGCAAGAGGTGCCGCGGAAGCCAACTTGTCGCCCGAGGGTGCGACAGTCGAGGCGTATCCTGGGATGAGAAGGTGAAGAGGGGGTACCATCACCGCTTTCGCGGCACCCCCGATGAATTGGACATGGACGGCAGGTGACACGGGGCAGGATCCGATGGCTCGCCAGGAGGCAATGAGGGTGCGGGATTTCAAGACCTTCTTCAGGATGGCGACGGGTAAGGATCCGTTCCCCTACCAGACGTCGCTCGCCGAGGGCAAGGCGTTCCCTGAGCTCGTCCGCATTCCCGCGCGAGCAGGAAAGACCGCAGGGGCGATCCTGGCGCGGTGTGCGAAGAGAGTCGCATGAACAGCAGCTTCGAGGAGCGCTTCTGGAGTCTGACGGGGTTCTCACCCATGAACTGGCAGTGCCGGTTGTTCAAGCGCTTTGTCGCGGACGACCTGCCAGATGCCTGCGATATCCCGACCGGTCTAGGGAAAACCTCTGTTATTGTCATCTGGCTACTTGCACTCGTCCGGCAAGCCGAGGACGGCAGGGTGAACCTGCCGCGACGCCTTGTCTACATCGTCAACCGACGCACCGTGGTCGATCAGGCGACAGAGACGGTGGAGCGCTTGCGGAGCCGTCTCCTGGAGCCAGGAGCCCAGGAATGGCAAGACCACGCCGATACGCTGTCCGAAATCGCGGAGGCCCTGGACTGTCTGCGTGCCTCCGACGGGGCCCCGCTGGGAGTTAGCACGCTGCGCGGAGAGCTTGCGGACAATGAAGAGTGGAAAGCCGATCCCGCACGGCCGGCGATCGTTGTCGGCACCATTGACATGATTGGCAGCAAGCTTCTCTTCAGCGGCTACGGCGACGGACGCTACGGACGTGCGCATCATGCTGGCCTAATCGGGCAGGACGCGCTAGTTGTCCATGACGAGGCACACCTCACGCCCGCCTTCAGCGATCTTCTCCATGCTATTGCTCAAGAACAGGCCCGAGAAAGCGCGCGCAGCGCCTGCTTCGGGCATCCCGTCCGCGTGATCGAGCTATCGGCGACGACGCGACCGAGCGAAGGAGGGCCCCATTTCGACAAGATCTTCACGTTGGAATCGGAGGACGAAAAGGACGGGATCGCCCGCGACCGCCTGACGGCGGCGAAGCGACTGCAGGTTCACCCGGCTCCAGAGGACTCGGTCACGAACAAGATGGTCGAGCTCAGCAAGGCGCATGAGGGGGAGAGAGCCAAGATCTTGATATATGTCCGCTCTCCCGAACAGGCTGGACAGGTTGCCTCGGCTCTCGCGAAGTCCCTGGGGAAGGGCGCCGAGGAACGAGTCGCCCTTCTCACCGGCACGATCCGCGGGCACGAGCGCGATGGGCTCCTCAAGACAAACCTGGTCTATCGCGCGTTGCTGGATCCTGATTGTCGCGTTGAGAGAACGGTGTATCTGGTCAGCACTTCCGCTGGCGAGGTCGGGATTGATCTGGATGCCGATCACCTGGTCTGCGACCTGACGACGCTCGATGCGCTGATTCAGCGGGTGGGGCGTGTCAACCGTCGCGGCGGCAAGGGGCGCGAAGCGCGTGTGCACGTCGTCGGGGACGCTCCGGGCAAGGATAGGCCGTCCAAGGTCGATATGGCCGTCGCGACCACGCTCAGACTTCTGCGGCGATGGGACGAAGCATCAGAAGGGGGCGTTGACGTCAGTCCCGGAAACCTCCTGAGGCTTCTCGGAGCCGCGAAGCCTCAGGATATCGAGAAAGCCTTCTCGCCAAGACCGGAAGGCCCGCCGTTAACCGATATCCTGCTGGACTCCTGGTCGCTGACGAGCATCCAGAAGATGCCGGGCCGGCCAGAGGTGGCGGCATTTCTCCACGGACTCACGCACGATCCGCCGGACACGTTTGTCGCCTGGCGGCGGGAGATTTCCATTCTCGAGAAGGCCACGGTCGACGAACCCTCCCTCCGTGACTGGTTTGGTGCCTGTCGCGTCAATGCTCGGGAGCGGCTGCGGGACCGAACGGATCGCGTAAAGGCGTCGCTGGCCCGATTGCTCAAGGTCCACCGGGACACCGACAAACACTTCGACTTCTCCGTTGTCCTGCTCGACGAGCGCGGCGATGCTCGGTGGTCCAAGCTGTCGGAGATCGTGAAAGAGGACGTCAACCTGGACTATCGCACGGTGGTACTCCCGGTGGAAGCAGGCGGTCTCGACCGGAACGGGATGCTCGACCCTACGGCTGTGAAGATCCCCGATGGAGTCTCCCCTGATGTGGCCGAGGAGGGCTCGACCGATGACCGCCGGGAGCGGTGGCTGCATCGCCGGTCGGTGGACGGCGAGCGATACGAACGGTTGCTTACGCGGGAGATCTTCGACGCCCCACCGGCAGAGCTGCGAGAGAAGGAACGGATTTCGCTGCACCAGCCGGAAGAAGCGGAGGAGGACGAGGAAGCCGAAACGGTCGAGCTTGTGCTTCTGGTATCGCCCGCGCAGTCGGCGCTGGTGGACCCAGAGACGGCCAGTGGCCGGCAGACCCTGGCGGATCACACCGGGGCGATCGCAGCACAGATGTCCGCAATCGCCGAACGATTGGGCCTCGCTGAGCCAATCCGAGTCGCGCTGGTTACAGCTGCGCGCTGGCATGACAGAGGCAAAGACCGTTCGGTCTGGCAGCGCTATGCGCACAACGATCGCGGCAGTGAGCCTCTGGCGAAGTCCGTGAGATACTTGCATCCCCGCGTCCTCGGAGGCTATCGTCATGAGTTCGGTTCGCTGCTCGACGCGGTAGCTAGCGACGATCTTCAGCAGTGTACGGAACCTGACTTGGTACTCCACCTAATCGCAGCGCATCATGGCTGGGCCCGGCCGCATTTCGAGCCACGATCGCACGACAACACCCACACGACCGCGGCGAACGACAAGGCAGCTTTGCAGGTGATGCGCCGGTTCGGGCAATTGCAGCAGCGCTTCGGGCGCTGGGGGCTGGCGTGGTTGGAATCATTGCTGCGTTGTGCCGACATCGCGGCTTCCACCGCCACCCCTTCCGGTACCGAGACGGCGGGGAGGTGACGGCCGAGTGAACCCGCCGAAGCCGAGTGCCGTCGTGCGTCTGGACCCCAGGAATCCAGGCCAGGTCTTGGCGTGTTGCGGGCTACTGGAGCTTGCGCACCGGCTGTGGCCCGGTGTGGAAGGATGGTTCGGTAGTGAAAGCTTCGCGTTCGGTAATCCGGACCCAGGCGTCGGGGTGGACCTAGCTGAGCTCGTACGCAGACTCGCGACCTGCACGCTCTCGACCCTGACGGCGGCGGAGCGCGACGAGCGCGAAGACCTGGAGAAGCGGCGGCGCGATCTTAGGAAGGAAAGCAAGCGACTTCCTACTCAAGAGGCGCAGCGTTTGAAGGAACTTGGGAGGCAGGCTCGCGCAGGAGGCCTCCGCATAGAAGCGCCCTTCAACCTCGTGATTGACTGGTTCGAGGCGGGCGAGGGAGCGGTTGTCCGGGGAACCCCGAAGACGTGGGCGGGCCAGCAAGAACCGCACAAAATCGCGCGAGCCGCCCAGGATGCGCTTTCGAGCATCAGAGATCTTTCGACCCTGCTGGACTATGGCTGTGTACTGCGCGTCCCCGCCGAGTACCGTAAGGGGAAATCCCGCGACCAACAGAAGGTCGAGCCATTCTACTTCGATGCTAGGCGTTCCGCCCACGCTTTAGATGCTGGCTTTTCCGCCGATACGCAGGAGATGGAGGTCGTCGCATACCCGGCGGTTGAGTTACTCTGCCTGGTTGGCCTTCAACGCTTCCGGCCAGTTGTCATGAATGAGAAATGGGTCTTCAACTATTGGATATGGTCTACACCCATGAACGCGTCGGTTGCTGCGGCGGTTTTCTGCGGTACCATTTCTCTCCCGGGACGCCAGCAGTACCGGTTCCGGATGCGCTTTCGAGACGGTCAGAGGCGGTATAAGGCCTTCGGCTTCGCAAGTCCACTGGGAGGTGACACATGAGCGAGAGTTCGACTGCGGCTGCTGTTCGCTTCGACGAGTGGCTCAAGGATGACGGCGATGTAGCTGCGCTGACCATGCGCCAGTGGTTACAACCTGTCGAGGGGAAGGACGCCGTTGTTTTCCCACCGACTTACGCAAAGCCGGAACGCATGCGGGACGAAGACTGGCTTGGCTACAACATCGACCCACTGGGAGACGGCTCCAATGTCTGCCTGATCGACAGTGTGGGTTCTCAGGCAAACAGGATGGAGCCGATCTTCAAGCGAGAACCTTACAGCAAGCTCGTGCCACAGATCACCATTCGGGCAGCCAACACCATTGTACATCTGCTCGACGCCGGACACCGTGCCGCGGACGCGATCGTTCGATTCTCCGGCCTACGCGGGGAACTGCAGGATGCGTTCGAGGCGTTGCGAGTCGGAGATGCAGAACCGCTGGCGAGGATTGCTCCGACCTCCTTGGTGTTCGGGGCTTGGGATTCCCGTGCGACACAGGTGAAGGTTCCCCGAACCGTTAGGTCAGTCATTCGGGCTTTTGACGTCAGGCCGCTCCATCGCTCGGCGCAATATGTCCCCCCCGTCGATTACGTGGGCGTCGGGCTGCTGGAAGAGCCCCAAAACAAGACCGACCAAGAGCGGTTGTCGGAATTGGGCTTGCGCCACGCCTCCGCGGCCTGGACGCACGGAGGGATCCGCGTCTTGGGCGAGATTCGCCGCGATGCGGCGCTGAATTTCTCTGCGCTCAGAGCAATCGGGGCCGGCGACCAGGAGCGGACACTTCGTTTGCGCCGCTACATCCTAGGACTCGCCCTGGTAAGCTTCACCGCACCAACCGAGACGGCTCTGCGGGAAGGGTGCGAGCTGGTTCCAGATCCTGAGCGACCGGCGGAATGGAGACTCGTCCGACACGACGGTAGACGCGAAACCTTCGTGCTTTCCCACGAGGAGGCCCTGGGCTACGCCCAGACGACTGCCGAGGGCTTCGGCGTTGGTGGTCCCACCGAGGCGGAATTCGATCCAGAGGCAGCGAGGCGTGAGCTTGCGCAGTCCAAGGAGGAGCGGAAGAGGGCACGCCGTGGCGGGGCGGGCCCGACGGAGTCTGAAGGAGACGCATGAGTCGTCACCTCTGCATCTCTGTCACGTTCCTGGATCCCTGGTTCCACGGCCAGAGCGACGATGGGCCGGAATGGCCGCCGTCGCCGATGCGCCTGTTCCAGGCCCTGCTGGCGGGAGCCCACGCGGGTTGTCGCGTGAGCGCATGGTCGGCCGACATAGCCGAGGCGTTTCGATGGCTCGAGAGGCAGGAACCTCCCTTGATCGTAGCCCCAGATGCTATCCCGGTATCGACCTCGACGATCTTCGTCCCTAGCAACGACAGTGATAAGGTGCCTGATCGCCAGGGTCGTCTGACCAGCAAGGTACGGCGGCCGCATCGCCTACAGGACGGCGACACCGCCCACTACTTGTGGCGGATCGAGGACAGCGACTGGCCCTCTGCTGAGCGGCATGCAGAACTGCTCTGTCGCGAGGCTCGGCATCTCCTGGCACTGGGATGGGGAATCGATCAGGTGGTGGGGAACGGGAGAGTCCTGGCCGACGAGGAGGCGTCCATCTTGCCAGGCCGACGTTGGCGTCCGTGGCGGGATGCTCGCTTGAGAGGACCGACCTGGCGTGTGCCAACTAACGGTACCCTCGAAGATCTCGACCGTGCATATCGGTCTTTCCGTCAAAGATTACACGGTCAACAGTTCCATCCCGTCCTACCGCCAAGCAGGTTCACGATCGTCGGCTATCTCACGACTCGGAGTCTACCGCCGCGCCCATACGTCGTCTTCGAGTTGCCAGAAGGCGTTGCGATCCGCCAAGAGAACGCCGCGAAGGCCGCGGCTATGCTCAGGTCCCTCGCGATCTCCTGCGCCCGGGGCGACACACACCTCTTCCCGGGTGGGGTCGAGACCTACGTGGCTGGCCACGCGAACGGGTGGCAACAGACTCCCCCGCGCTTCTCGTATCTTCCCCTTCCCACGATCGGCCATCCACACGCTGACGGCATGATCCGCCGGCTCCTGATGGCGGAGCCCTACGGTGGAGATGGTACTCATGCCGAATGGGCCCGCAGGCGCTTGCGTCATGCGCCTCTCCGGGACGATGAAGGGAACGAACGGGGCGTCCTTCTCGGCCTCTGGCGGGGGACGTCCCAAGGAGTTCTTGATCGCTATGTGAGTCCTGCGAGGACGTGGTCGAGCGTCACTCCCGTAGTCCTTCCCGGGCATGACGATGGCCGACAGACAAAGGCTGAGAGGCTCCTATTCGCAGCGCTGGAGCACGCCGAGATTCCTTTGGACGCGGTTGGAGGCGTGGCGCTGCGCAAGGCCCCCATCTGGCCTGGGTCGCAACACCCGCGTGTGTATTTCCTACCCGGGTACTTGCGGGGCCGGCCGGCTTGGCATGTACGCCTTGCATTCCACGAACTAGTCCCGGGTCCTCTGGCGATCGGCGCGGGCCGACATGCAGGACTGGGTCTGTTCGCTTCTCTTGCTGAGTAGAACGGTGCAAGACGAGGCCGCTCCAGAGCAGGTCCCTTCGGCGCATCTACCAGAGCTCGTCCCGGCCCGCATGGTCAACGAGTTCGTCTACTGCCCCCGACTCTTCTACCTCGAGTGGGTGTGGGGAGAGTTCGCGCACAGCGAAGACACCCTCGAAGGTGCTGCCGCTCACCGCCGCGTCGATCGCGAGACGGGAACGGTTCCCCCGGCCGATGAGGTGGCCCCGGACACCCAGTTCGCCGCGCGGGGGCTCTTGCTCTCTGCACCGAAGCTCGGGTTGATCGCCCGCGTGGACCTGCTGGAAGGCGAGGGCGGGGCCGTTTGCCCCGTAGACCACAAGAAGGGTGAGCCGAGCAAGCAAGGCCCCTGGGATACGGACCGTGCTCAGCTCTGCGTGCAAGCCCTCGTACTGCGGGAGAACGGCTACCGGTGCGACGACGGCTACGTCTACTACGCTGCCACCCGGCAGCGCCTACTCGTCCAGTTCGACGACGCATTGGTTCGGGAGACGCTCGAGGCGGTGAGCGCTCTTCGCAAAGTCGCCGCCGGATCCATCCCGCCACCTCCACTTGTGGACAGTCCGAAGTGCCCTCGGTGTTCCCTCGTGGGGATCTGTTTGCCTGATGAGGTGAACCTCCTGCGCGGTGGCCACCCGGAAGAGGTTCGTCGCCTGGTCCCGGCGCGCGATGAGGCGGGCCCCCTGTACGTGGTCAGTCAGGGCACGACGGTTGGGAAGAGCGGGGAGCGGCTCGAGGTGCGCAAGGTAGGGGATCCCGAAGCCCACGTACGGCTCATCGATGTCTCGCACGTCGCCCTCTTTGGCAACGTTCAGGTGAGCGCCCAGGCCCTTCGCGCCCTGGCAGCGCGCGGCGTACCTATTCTCCACTTCACCTATGGCGGCTGGCTGGCCGCCGTGACGTCAGGGCCCGACCAGAGAAACGTCTTGCTCCGGGCTGCGCAGTACAGGCTCGCCGCGGACTCAAGACGCGCGCTCGCCCTCAGCAAGGCCTTCGTGACCGGGAAAATCCGGAACCAACGGACGATTCTGCGGCGCAACCACCGCGCGCGACCAGCGGACGCCCTGGACGAGCTCGCACGTCTCATGGGATCCGCGCATCGAGTGAGGGCCATACAAGATCTTCTTGGCGTCGAGGGAGCAGCCGCACGCGTCTACTTCTCGCTCTTTCCTGGCATGCTTCGGTCCGAGATCGCCTTTGACTTTAGGGAACGGACCCGACGCCCTCCCACAGACCCCGTGAATGCAATGCTGTCCTTCGTATACTCGCTGCTGGCAAAGGACTGTACGTCCACCTGCATGGCCGTCGGCCTCGATCCCTACATGGGTTTCTTCCACCAGGCGCGGTATGGGCGCCCCTCCCTCGCCCTCGATCTGGCAGAGGAGTTTCGCCCGCTGATCGCGGATTCGGTTGTGCTGACCATGATCAACAATGGCATGGTTGGGCCCGCCGACTTCCTACAGCGTGGGCCGGCGTGCGCCCTGAGGGAGAGCGCGCGCCGACGGGTGATTGAGACTTACGAAGCGAGGATGCAGACGCTCGTCCGCCACCCGCTGTTTGGGTATTCTGTCAGCTACCGCCGGATTCTTGAGGTGCAGGCGCGCCTTTTGGCTCGGGTGGTCGCCGAGGAGTTGACCGTGTACCAGCCGTTCACCACGCGATGATCGGTGCGGCTCGCCACAGGTACGTGGTCTGCTACGATGTCCGTGAGCCCAAACGGCTGCGGAAGACCCACGAAACTATGCTCGGGTACGGGGATCCCATTCAATACTCGGTGTTCATCTGTGATCTGTCAGGTTCTGAACGCCTTCTCATGGAGGAGGCACTCAGACAGGTGGCCCGTCTCTCAGAGGATGCGGTCCACATTGTCGATCTGGGCCCCGCCCGAGGACGCACCCTAACCAAGGTCCGGAGTCTCGGGAGTGCGGCCCCTCCTGCTCCACGGCGCTATACTGTACTGTGAAAACCGGTTGTGGTTGGTCCACCTTGACAACCGAGTGCGTTATCTGTGTTGCGAGCGGTTCGGTCGTGCAGCCCACCCTGGGGACCGCTCGCAGGCTGGATGTTAGGTGTCGCGCCCAATTTGGCCGGGGTTGCCCCGTAACCCCCCCAGCGATTCGTCTGAAGCCTGTGGCGCTCGCATTCGGCATCCAAGCCCCGCGCCCCATCAGGGCGTTTGGCAGGCGCTGTTTCCGCCGTTGAGAGACGGCGGCCCCATTGAAGCTCGCGTTTCGCGGCGCAACTG
>JBBIOB010000002.1:0-140198 GCA_037443565.1 Armatimonadota bacterium
GCACCATGCGTCGGCTGGAACTGGATCAGGTGATCGCTCGCCGCCCCAACCGCCGGCGGAGTCTGGTGTTGGGGATGGTCGCCGCCCGACTCATTGCCCCGGCCTCCAAGCTGGCGAGCGCCCGCGGCTTCGATCCCCGCGCGCTGGAAGGTGTCCTGGCGGCCGCGCGGCGGCTGTTTGCCTTCGCAGACACCAGGCCGGCCGTGTCGGATCCCCTATCCCCCCTTCCCCTCCGATTGACGCGGGACGGCGGCGGCGTCGGCCTTGAGGTACGGAACTTGTGGTTCACCTACGCCGACGGCGAGCCGCCCGTGCTCCGAGGAATCAGTTTCAGCCTTCCGCCCGGTGGGCGCGTGGCCATCGTGGGGCCCAGCGGCGCCGGAAAGTCCACGCTGGTCAACGTGCTGCTGCGATTCTGGGACTACACCGAGGGCGAGATTCTCCTGAACGGTGTGGACCTACGGCGGTACGCTCAGGAGGATGTCCGCCGCATCCTCGGCGTCATCCCCCAACAGGCCTACCTGTTTTCCGGGACCGTTCGCGAGAACATCTTGCTGGCGAAGCCCGAGGCGACCGAGGAGGAGGTCGAGGCCGCGGCTCGCAAGGCCCAACTCGGTGCGTTCTTACGGTCGGCACCGCACGGGTACGACTCGTGGGTCGGCGAAGGGGGCCTGCGCCTCAGCAGGGGAGAGTGCCAGCGGCTGGCGCTGGCGCGCGTGTTGCTGCGCGATGCCCCGATTGTGATCCTCGACGAGCCCACCGCCAACCTGGATCCGGTCACCGAGCGGGCGCTGATGGACGAATGCTGGGACGCGCTGGCCGGGCGCAGCCTCTTGATGATCACCCACCGATGGGTAGGGCTGGAAGCAATGGATGAGATTCTCGTGCTACAACACGGCGAGGTGATCCAACGCGGCAGGTATGACGCGCTGGCGGCCACATCCGGGTGGTTCGCATCTGCGGGCGGTAATGGCCGTAGCGCGGGTGAGGGCAGGGTTCGCCTCCGGCTCCTCCGAAGAGACGCTACGATGCCATGCGAGTTCCGCCAGGGAAGGCGACGCCCATGATCCGCATCCTCGCTCTCAGATGTCCTCCTCGTTGCAGGTCGGCCACGTAGCTCGTTCCAGCGGGTGAGGATCTGGACACCCGGATCGCGCGCATCCAGGCGTTGATTCCCCTGGGCCTGCAGGCGGTCGGGACCGTGCTGCAGCAGGAAGTGGACGTGCTGGCTGGCCCGCGGTCGCCCAGAATCACGAGATGCGGGCCGTGATAGCTGGGACCCACGCGTCGGCGAAAGACCCTCAAGCGACGAGGCCCGTGGTTTCGGCGGAGTCTTGGAAGAAGCGTAGTTCTCTCGGGCCACCCAGCCCAGCCTAAAGGAGCCACGTCTGAATAGGATAACCGTCCGATACGCCGGGTACGACCATCCACCTACCATGGGCATAGCCGGTGTCCTCACCCATCGGCAGAGCGGCCAGAGGGGGTTCACACATGATCTCACGCAGAGATCTCTTGCGCGCGGCGGGTCCGGCGAGCCTGGGTCTCGTTGGGATGCGGGCCGCGCGCGCGCAGGCCCGCCAGCGGATGGCGATCCTGTTCGATAGCAGCCTGTGCCTGGGCTGCCAGGCGTGCCGCGTCGCGTGTCAAGCCCAGAACGGCACGGGGCCCGCCGCGACGTTCCTGCGGCTGCCGACCAACGAGCGCGGGACCTACCCGAGGGTGCAGGCGCTTACCCGCCGGGCGGCGTGCCTCCACTGCGGCGATGCGGCCTGTGTCGCGGTCTGCCCGGTCGGTGCCACCTACAAGGGGCCGACCGGTCTGACCCACGTGAACGTGGAGCAGTGCATCGAGTGCGGGCTATGCGCGAAGGCATGTCCGTTCGGCGTCCCCGTCCTGCGGGCCGGCTACCCGCGGGACCGCATGCGGCGGGCGTTCCGCTGCGTGGGCTGCGAGAGCCTGGTCAACGCGGGAGGGGTCCCTGCCTGTGTGTCCACCTGCATCGGCGGGGCGCTGCGCTACGGTCCGCGCGACCAATTGCTCCGGGAGGGGCAGACCCGGGTGGCCGCCCTGCGGGCGAGACACCCCGGCGCCTCGGTCTACGACGCGCCGGAGCTCGGCGGACTGAACGTGCTGATGATCCTGCGCGAGCAGCCCACGACCTACCGGCTCCCCGCTCGGCCGCAGCCGGCGAGGGTCTAGGAGGGAACGGCGATGGAGCTCACACGACGCCGACTGCTGAGCACCGCCAGTTTCTCGGCCGCGGTCGTCGGGACGACGCCGCTGCTCGACATCGATCGCTGGCTGGCGGCGCTGGCCGACGCGCCCGCCGAGGTCCGGCCGTCGACCTGCAACGGCTGCAGCAGCCACTGCGGCATGCTCGTTCACCTCAAGGGCGGCCGCGTCTGGAAGGTGACCGGGCATCCCGAACACGGCCGCTCGCTGGGCCGCCTCTGCGCGCGGGCGCACGGGGCCGTGAGCTGGCTCTACGACCCCGATCGTCTGGCGCAGCCGCTCAAGCGCGACGGAACCCGGTTCCGCCCCATCTCGTGGGACCACGCGCTGGACGAGATCGCCGAGCGCCTGAAGGCCATTCTCGCCCGGCACGGGCCGGGCGCCCTGTTCTGGAGCCACAACCCCCGCGCCGACGGTGTGCTCTACGGCACCCGGTTCATGCACGCGCTGGGCGCGCCCACGATCGTAACCCACAACGCCGCCTGCAACACCGCGCTCACCGCAGGGTTCGGCGCGGTGTTGGGCCGCGTCCCCGAGGTGGACCTGGCCAGGACGCGCTACCTGCTCCTGATCGGGCGGAACTACGCCGAGGGCGTCCGGACCAGCTCCAGCATCGCGATGGGCCAGGCGCTGGCGGCCGGGGCGAAGGTGGTTGTGGTGGATCCCCGACATTCGGCCACCGCGGCGATTGCCAGCGAGTGGATTCCCATCAGGCCGGGCACCGACCTGGCGCTCGTGCTGGCGCTGGCCCATGTGCTGATCACCGAGGCCCGGTACGACGCGGCGTTTGTGCGCGAGCACACGACGGGCTTCGAGGAGTTCCGGACAGTGGCGCTGGCGCACACGCCGGAGTGGGCGGCGGTCGAGACCGGCATTTCCGCGGCCACGATCCGCCGCGTCGCCCGCGACCTGGCCGGGGCCAAGCCGCACTGCGCGGTCGATCCCTCCTGGAAAGGCGCGTTCGGCGCCAACTACCTCAACAGCACCGACACGGCTCGCGCGGTGGCCTGCCTCAACGCGCTGCTCGGCAACATCGGCGCCGAGGGTGGACTGGTATTCTACTCGGGCCCGCGCCTGGGCAGTCCGCCTGCGGCACGCTGGCCGGCGCCCCCGAGGCCGACCGTGGCCCGGGCCGACGGCGCCGGGGTGGCCGGGGAGTTCCCCCTGGCCCCGGCCCAGGGTGTGCCCCAGCACCTGATGCGCAAGGCGGCGCAGGGCAAGGTCAAGGCGGGGATCGTGGTGCACCACAACCCCATCCGGAACTTCCCCGACCCCAAGCACATGGAGGCCGGGATGGGGGCGTTGGACCTGCTGGTGGTCATCGACACGCACCTGACGGAGACCGCCAGGCTGGCCCACTACATTCTCCCCGAGCCGTGCTTCCTGGAACAGGAGGAGCTGATCGAGGGCATTCCCGGTGAGCGCGCGACCATCGCGATGCGCACCCAGGTGGTGCCGCCGCGCTTCGCGTACACGAAGCCGCTGCCCGAGATTATCGAGGGGCTGGCCCGGCGGATGGGCATCGAGCGGTACTTCGCCGTCTCGCTGGAAGAGCTCAACCGCGCGCGCCTGGCCCCGCACGGGGTCACGCTCGAGCAGTTTCGCCGGCGCGGCTCGATGCTGGTGGATCCGTCCACGCCGTTCCGGTACGGGATGCGCCGGTTGGAGACGCCCTCGGGCAAGGTGGAGTTCGCCTCCGAGCGCTTCGCGCGGGCCGGCTTCAACGCCGTGCCCACCTGGGTGCCGCCGAAGGTCCGGCCCGACCTGGCCGATCCCAAGGCGTTTCGCCTGATCCACGGCAAGCAGGCGTTCCACAGCCACACGGCGACCGCGAACATCCCGGTCCTGCTGCAGATCACGAAGGACTACGGCGGCGAGCGGATCTGGATCCATCCCAGGCGGGCGGCCCGGCTAGGGATCAGCGACGGCGACCTGGTCCGGGTGACGTCGCCGCTGGCCGCCCAGACCGTGCGGGCCCGCGTCACTCACCGTATTCATCCCGAGGCGGCGTACCTGCCGGCGGGCTACGGCCGGACCTCGCCGTACATGCGGACGGGGTTCGGATTTGGCATCAGCCCCAACGACCACACGGTGGCCGACGCTGAGCCGATCTCTGGACATGCAATGATGCACGAGGTGATCGTCTGGATCGAGAAGGCCTGAGCGCCACGGGCGGATGCATGGCGGGGCAGGGCCGCGCGGAGCTCTACCGGCTCCTGAGCACGGCCCTGTCGCCTCCGTCGGCAGATCTGGCCGCGGCCGCAGCCGGCGGGGCGTTCGTGGCGGCGGTGGACCGGTGCCTGGCGGCGTGCGGCTGTCCCCTGACCTCCCCGGGCGGCCTGACCATCTTAGACCCCGATGGTCTGTCCCGAGCCTACTGGCACTGGTTCGAGGATCCCCTCGGCCCTCGCGTGCATCTGGTTGAGTCGGTCTACACTCCGTGGACGCGGCAGACGGATCCCGCACTGCCCTTCGCCGGCGAGCGCGGATGGCTGGGCGGCGACAGCGCCGCGCACCTGACCGACCTCTACCGGGCGCTCGGCTTGGCCGTGCCCGAGGAGTGGGCCCACGCTCCCGACCACCTGGCGCTGGAGCTGGAGTTTCTGGCACTGCTGATCGAGTGCGGGACGCCCGCGCAGGCGGCGCAGTTCATCCGCCAGCACCTCTCCTGGCTGCCGGATCTGGTGCGGAAGGCCGAGGACGCCGGGGTGGACGGGTTCTACGGAGCGCTGCTGCAGTTCGTGGCGGCGGTGGTGGAGTGGGACAGAGGGGCCACCCGGTGAAATGACGCTCGGCCATCACCTCGACCGAGAGGTCCACCCTATGGGCCGCCTGACCGAGCGCGAAGCGCAGCATCGTCAAGCGTGTGCGTGAGC
The DNA here is from genome assembly GCA_037443565.1 of Armatimonadota bacterium. GTDB lineage: Bacteria > Sysuimicrobiota > Sysuimicrobiia > Sysuimicrobiales > Humicultoraceae > Fervidifonticultor_A. Next base: position 5,109 of record JBBIOB010000002.1, read on the forward strand.
AGCCGGTTCGCCGCGGCCGTGCCCTGCCGGATGCAGTCGGGGATGCCGATGCCCCGGTAGCCGGCACCGGCCGCCGCGAGCCCCGGAATCCCCTGCAGGCCGGCCTCGATGGCCTGCACGCGCTCCAGGTGCCCTGCGGGATACTGGGGCATCGCCTTGAACCATCGGGCCACGCGCGCGAACAGCGGCCGCGCCTCGATGCCCATGGTCGCGCGGAGGTCGGCCAGGACCAGATCGACCAGGCGCTCGTCGTCTGCCTCGACGATCTCCTCCCGACCTGCCCTGCCCAGATAGCACCGGATGAGGGCGACATCCGCCGGTGCGCGGTGTGGCCACTTGGACGACACCCAGGTGCACGCGGTGACGGCCAGCGGTTCCCCGCGCGCGACCACAAATCCATGCCCATCCAGCGGATGGGCGAGCTCGGCTCGGCGGAACGCGAGCGTGACGGCCGCGGTCGAGACGTAGGGGATCTGCCGCATGGCGTCGGCAACCGCCGGGGCGATCGGTTCCAGCAGGCGCGCGCTGATGAAGGCCGGGGTCGCAAGCAGGATGGCATGCGCACCCAGCGTCCGACCGTCGTCGATGGCCACGTGGAACCGCGTGGGTGACCCGGGGTGGGTGACGAGGCGCTCCACGGTGCGGCCTGTCAGCATCGCGGTGCCCTCCAGTGCGGTCTCGAGCGCCGCGATCAGCTCACCCAGTCCGCCGACCAGGCTGAGGAACATCGGGGCCGGACCGTGTTGGTGTCCCCCGGCTGCTCCAGTCGAACTTTGGTGAGCCACAGCGCCCGCGGGCGCTTCCGCCGTCATCTCCCGTGCCCGCCGCCTGGCCAACGCCGCCAGGATGAGGCTGCGGTGCCCGGCTTCCCATTCGGCCAGCAGGGGGAACGTCGCCCGCACGCTGAGGTCGTCGGGGTCGCCCGCGTAGATACCTCCAAGCAGTGGGCCGGCCAGACGGTCCACCACCGCGTCACCCAGCCGTCGCCGAAGCTGACCGCCGATTGTCTCGTCGCCGGGATTCCGCTTCCGCGGGAGGACGAGGTCCGCGGCGGCGCGCAGCTTTTCCACCGGCGAGAGCAGGCCGGTGCGCACCATCGGTCCCAGCCGTGTGGGGATGCCGAACGCCATCCCCTCGGGCAGCGGATGGAGACGCCCCCGGTGCCAGACGTAGACCGCCCGGCCGGGCTGCGTCGGAATCAGCCGGTCGCCGAGCCCGAGCCGCCGGCACAGGTCCGCCGCCCAGGGCTTGGTGGACAGGAACGAGTCCGGTCCGTTCTCGATCAGGCAGCCGCCGATGCCCTCGGTGAGGAGTTTGCCGCCCAGGCGCCCCTCGGTCTCGACGACGGTGCAGCGCACGTCCGCGGCGCGGGCCCGCGGGTCCGTGGCCACGGCATACGCGGCGGCCAGGCCGGTGATGCCTCCGCCGATGATGACCACGTGGGGGCTCACGACGGCGGCCTCACGCAGGCGCCGTCCCCGCCTGGGGCGGCATCAGTGCGCGGCCGGGACCTCGGCCGGCGGCGCCACGGCGTGGTGCTGCACCAGGTCGGTGAGCGCATCGAGGAGGCGCGGGTGGTCGTTGAGCGATCCGGCCCGAACGAACCGCATCCCCAGATGCGCGCACAGGTCCCTGACCTCGATGTCGAGGTCATAGAGCACTTCAAGATGGTCGGTGACAAAGCCGATGGAACACGAGGCCACGCTGCGGTGGCCGGCGGCATAGAGCTGCCGCACCATGTCGCGGACGTCCGGGCCGAGCCACGGCTCGGCAGTGCGGCCCGCGCTCTGGTAGGCGAACGTCCAGTGCCGGGCGCCCGCGCGGTCAGCGGCGGCGGCCGCCGTCCGGCGCAGCTCGTCTGGGTAGGGGTCGTTCCACGTGAGGATGCGTTCAGGTAGGCTGTGGGCGGAGAAGACGACCGGGGTCTGCGACCGGATCTCGGCGGGCAGTTCGGCCAGCGCTGACGTGAGCCGGTCGGCCACCGCCTCGAGGTACGCTGGGTGCTCGCCCCACCGTTCGACGTACCGCATCGGGAAGGGGCGCGGCAGCGCCCGGCGCGCGTCCTCAGCATAGGCAAGGTAGGTGCCGATGCTCATCCGGGAGTAGTGCGGGGCCATGACGATCCCGACCCCTTCGACAACCCCGTCATCGGCCATCCGGCGCACGACGTCGCCGATGAACGGCGGCGCGTGTTTCATGCCGACGTAGACCTGCCAGCGCCCCGGCGCCAGCGCGTCGAGCCGCGCCTGCAGCCCCTCGGCCTGCCGCCGGGTCAACGCGTTGAGCGGCGACCAGCCGATGGCTTCGTACCGGGCGGCGAGCTCCTCCAGCAGGTCCTGTGAGGGCGGCCGGCCGCGCCGGATATGCGTGTAGTAGGCCGCAAGATCCTCGGGCCCATTGGGTGTGCCGTACGCCATGACGAGAACCCCGATCATCGTCCCCGAGCCGCCGTCACCTCGTAGTCGTGCACAAGATCCACCAGCCGCCGCAGCGCATCCTGCGGGGTCTGCGGCAGCACGCCGTGGCCCAGGTTGAAGATGTGTCCGGGTCGGCCCGCCGCGTCGCGCAGGATCTCCCGCGTTGCGTCTGCGATCACCCCGAAGGGCGCGAGCAGGATCGACGGATCGAGATTCCCCTGGATGCCTGCGGCGCCGATGCGCGCCCACGCCTCGCCCAGCCGCACCCGCCAGTCCACGCCGATGACATCCCCGCCGGCCTGGGCCATCAGCGGCAGCAGCCCGGCGGCGCCGGTGCCGAAGTGGATGACCGGCACCTCCAGCAGGCGCAGGCCATCGAACAGCCTCCGCATGTGGGGCAGGACTGCAGCCTCGTAGGTCTGGGGCGCCAGCGCGCCGACCCATGAGTCGAACACCTGCACGGCCTGGGCGCCGGCCCGGACCTGCGCGTTCAGATACGCGAGGGTGGCATCGGTGAGCGTCTCCATCAGCTGCGCCCATACCGCCGGCTCGGCGTAGAGCATGCGCTTCGTCAGCGACAGGTCGCGCGCTCCCCGGCCTTCGATCAGGTAGCTCGCCAGGGTGAACGGCGCGCCGGCGAAGCCGATGAGTGGCACGACGGCCTCACGCCGGATGATCCGGATCGCCTCGAGCAGAAACGGCACGTCACGGTCTGCCTCGAAAGGGCGCAAGTGCGCGACGTCGGCCGCGGTCCTGACCGGATGCTCGATCACCGGGCCCTGACCCTCGACGATGTCAAACGCCACGCCCATGCCCGCCAGCGGCAGCGTGATGTCCGAGAAGAGAATCGCGGCGTCCACGCCCAGCTGCGCCACCGGCAGGAGGGTGATCTGTGCGCACAACTCCGGGGTGCGCACCATCTCCAGCAGCGTGTAGCGCTCGCGGAGCGCGCGGTACTCGGGCTGCGAGCGGCCGGCCTGCCGCATGAACCAGACCGGCGTGCGGTCGACCGGTTCGCGGCGGCACGCCCGCAGGAAGCGATCGGTCATGCGGGGATGCCGGCCAGGGGCGGCACGTAGGCGCAGAGCGGGTCGCTCGCCAGCGGGTCGCCGGTGTGGACGAACGCCCGCGCGCGCGATCCGCCACACGTGAGGTTGTACTCGCAGCGGCCGCACCGGTCTTTGTAGCGCGAGGGGTCGCGCAGCGCGACGAACAAGGGGCTGGTGCGATAGACCTGGACCAGATCCGCGGTCCGCACGTTGCCCGCGGCCAGCGGCAGGAAGCCCGACGGCGTCAGGTCGCCCGTGCGCGAGATGAACATGATCCCGTTGCCATCCCGGATGCCGAACCCCCGGCCGACGCTGCTGCGCCGAATCCGCGCCCCGTCCCACCCGTCGGCCTTCATGCGGTTCAGGGCGATGCGGCGGAAGTGTGGCGCCTCGGTGGTCTTGATCGCAAACGGCGCGGTCGGCATCAGATCGTACAGCCACTCCATCAGGGACTCGGTAGACGCCGGGTCGAGTTCGCGCAGCGCGGTGCCGCGCCCGACCGAGATGAGGAAGAACAGGCTCCAGCGGTCGATCGGGTATCCGGTCAGCAGCGCGTAGATTGCCGGCAGGTCGACCGCGGTCTCGTCGGTGACCAGGGTGTTCACCTGGAGCGGCAGGCCAGCCTCGGCCACCCACCCGATGGCGTCCATCGTCCGCCCGAAGCAGCCGGGCACCCCCCGGAACGTGTCGTGGCGCCCGGCGCTCGAGCCATCGAGGCTCAGCGACATGCTCTGCACGCCGGCGTCGCGGAGCGCGAAGATCGCCTCGCGCGTGAGCAGCGGCGTGCCGGCCGGCGCCAGCGACGCGCCGATGCCGAGGCTCTTGGCGTATGCCACCAGCGCGTTCAGGTCGGTTCGCTTGAGGGGATCGCCGCCGGTGAAGACGACGTGCGGCAGCGGCGCGCCGAAGGCCAGCACCTGGCGCAGCATCGCCCTGGCTTCCTCGGTCGTGAGCTCGTGAGGATCACGGTGGAGCTGCGCCTCGGCCCGGCAGTGCTTGCACGCCAGGTCGCAGGCCTGGGTCATCTCCCAGTACAGCATCATCGGCGCGCGGTCGTAGAGGTAGCCGACCTGCGCGGCACGCACGGCCTCGTAGGATGGGGCGCCGGGATGCCCGACCCAAACGGCCGGGGCCGCGCCGGGATGCCCGCCCGGATGGCCCGGGTGCCTGCCCGGCGTCACGACCGCACGCCGGCCGCCACGGGCGCGCCGAGCAGCGCCAGGATACGACGCAGCGGTCGGTGGACGCCCGTGAGAATCGGGGTGTCGCGCAGCGTGTGCTTCCGGCCCTCGGTCATGCGCAGCGCGTAGACCAGGTCGACGAACGCCTCCAGCTCGTCGGTCTCGTACGCGACGATGAACTCCTGGTCGTCCAGGCCGAACGAGTACGCCAGCAACTGCTGGACCATCGGGTACTGGTGGCCGACCTTCATGTGCTCGTTCATCATCGCCTGCCGCGCGTCGCGGTCGAGCAGGTACCACTCTGATGTCTTGACAAACGGATAGACGATCAGGTAGGCACGGCGGTCCCCAGCGAACATCGCCTGCTCCTGTGCGGTGGGTTTCTTGACGTACTGCGACGGCTTCACCATCCCGAGCATGGTGTAGCCAATCGTCATGTACCGCCCCACACCGGCCCCAAGCAGGCCCGCCGCGGTCTCTTCGAGCGCCTCGACCGATGGCGCAAGACGCCAGAGCAAGAGGTCGACGTCCGCGCGCAGGCCCACCATGGAGTACGTGAACGTCCGCACCCGCTCGGCGGCAGACGCCGCGGCGCGCTCGAACGACTCGGCGTCCTTCAGCCGGGTCTCGTCAGGCAGCCGGCGCCACGCCGGGTCGAGCTTAAGCGCCAGCACGTGCACGTACCTCCAGGTCTCCTCCATCATCCTGCACCCCTTCGGGATGATCGCGTCCGTATCTCAGGCGGCCCGGGCGAATGCCTCCCGCGCCGCCCCGATTGTTCGCTCGATGTCCGCGTCGCTGTGCGCTGCCGACACGAACCAGGCCTCGAACTGGGAGGGCGGCAGCAGGATCCCCTCGTCCAGCATGGCTCGGAAGAACCGGGCGAACCTGGCGGTGTCCGCCGCGGACGCCGTGGCGAAGTCCCGCGGTGGTTCCGGGACGAAGAACACCGTGAGCATCGACGCCTCGCAGACCACGGACACCGCAACGCCCGCACGGCGGGCGGCGGCGGCCAGGCCCTCGGCCAGGCGCGCGGTGCGCGCCTCGAGCGCCGCGTAGAGCGATGCCTCGCGCAGCTTTTCCAGCGTCGCGATCCCCGCGGCCATGGCGACCGGGTTGCCCGACAGCGTGCCGGCCTGGTAGACGGGGCCGAGCGGCGCCACGGTCTCCATGATGTCGCGGCGGCCGCCGTAGGCGCCGACCGGCAGGCCGCCCCCGATGATCTTGCCCAGGCAGGTGATGTCCGGGGTGATCCCATAGCGCGCCTGCGCGCCGCCCGGCGCCACGCGGAACCCGGTGATCACCTCGTCAAAGATCAGCAGCGCGCCGTCGCGCCGCGTGATCTCGCGCAGCCCTTCCAGGAATCCGGGAGCGGGGCACACGACGCCCATGTTTGCCGCGACCGGCTCGAGGACCACCGCGGCGATCGTGCCCGGATGCGCCCGAAAGATCGCCTCGACGCCGGTCAGGTCGTTGTAGGCCGCGACGAGGGTGTGCGCGACCGCGGCGTCAGGGACGCCCGCGCTTCCGGGGAGGCCGAAGGTCGCGACACCCGAGCCGGCCTGCGCCAGCAGCATGTCCGCGTGTCCGTGGTAGCAGCCGGCGAACTTCACGACGCCGGCCCGGCCGGTGAACCCGCGCGCCACGCGGATCGCGCTCATGGCGGCTTCGGTCCCTGAGCTGACGAAGCGCATGCGCTCCATCGAGGGGACGGCCCGGCGGACGAGCCGAGCCAGGTCCAGCTCGTAGGGCGTGGGCATGCCGAAACTCGTCCCGTCGGCGGCCATCCCCTGGATGGCCGCCACCACCTCGGGATCGCCGTGCCCCAGCAGCAGCGCTCCCCACGCCCCGATGTAGTCGAGATACTCGCACCTGTCGACGTCGATGACGCGGGCCCCCCGGCCGGCCCGGATCACAGGTGGATCGCCTCCGACCGCGCGGAACGCCCGGACCGGGCTGTTCACCCCGGCGGGGAAGTAGGCGGTGCTCTCCTCGAACACGGCCGCCGAGCGGCGCGACGGCGCGGCGGGTTCGATCACAGTCCACCCCTGGAGGACGACGTGCGCTCATCGCGCAGGTCGAACAGTTCGCTGGCGGCCTCCAGCGTGCGCGCATCCTGTCGGGCCGCCGCCTCCCGCAGGTGCACGATGGGGGCGTGCAGCAGCTTGCGCACCGCCGCGTCCACCACGGCACGCACCGCGTCGTGCTGCTCGTCGCCGAGTCCCCGCAGCCGCCTGTGCGACCGGGCGAGCTCACCGTCCACGATGGCCGTGGCGCGGCTTCGCAGGGCGGCGATCAGCGGTGCGGCAGCGCGGGCGCGCATCCACCGCTCAAACTGCGCCAGCGCCGCCTCGACGATCACGTCGGCATGGGTGAGGTCGGTCGCGCTTGCGCGCGAGACCGTCACGTCGTCTGAGAGGTCGTCCAGGTCGTGCAGCGTCACGCCGGGCAGACCGGCGGCCGCGGGATCAACACCCCGCGGTACCCCCAGGTCGATGACCAGCAGCGGCTGTGCGCGGCCTGAGGCGGCCGCGAGCATGTCGCAAGACACCACGGGCCGCGACGCGCCGGTGCAGACGACCAGGATGTCGACCGCCGGCACGGTCGCGGCCACGGCTTCCAGGCCCGCGGCGTCTGCGCCGACCGACTCGGCCAGTGGCACTGCCGCCAGCACCGTCCGGTTAGCCACCAGGGCGATGCGGGCGCCGGCGTCTGAGAAGAGATCGACCGTCAGCGCGGCGATCTTGCCGGCTCCGACGACGGTGACCCGCCGACCCTTCAGCGATCCGAGGACGCGGCGGCTGAGGGCCAGTGCCTCCCGCGGCACCGAGGGCGAGTGGCGGTTCAGGCCTGTCTCACGGCGCACCCGCCGGCCCGTCACGATGGCCACCTGCGCCAGCCGGTTCAGCACCGGACCGGTGTTGCCCGCGGCCCGCGCCTGCTCGAACGCGCGTCGGAGCTGTCCGAGGATCTGCTCCTCGCCCACGACCATGGAGTCCAGCCCGACCGCGACGCGCAGCGCGTGGCGCGCCGCATCGGCGTCGCGGTGGACGTAGACCACCCCGTCGAGCTCGGCGGCGTCGACGCCGCGGACGGCGCAGATGGGCTCGAGGACGGGGCTCGTCGCCACCTCGCCGCCTGTGACCGCGTAGACTTCGGTGCGGTTGCACGTCGAGAGGATCAGGCTCTCGCGCATGCCCGCGAGACCGCGGAGCGCGGAGAGCCCGGCGGGCAGGTCGTCCGCCGAGAAGGCCAGGCGCTCACGGACCCCCACCGGCGCCGTCTTGTGGCTCAGGCCGATCACGGACAGCACGGCCCGGGATGCGGCTTCGTGGCGTTGCATGTCAGGCGTCATGTCCGGCGAGCCAGCCCGCGGCATCGGCCGCCGCGTAGGTGATGATGATGTCGGCGCCGGCCCGCCGGATCGCCGTCAGGACCTCGAGCACCGCGGAGCGCTCGTCGAGCCAGCCGCTGGCTGACGCGGCCTTGACCATCGCGTACTCGCCGCTGACCCAGTAGGCGGCGACGGGCAGGCGGGTCGCCTCGCGCGCCGCCCGGATCACATCCAGGTAGGCGAGCGCGGGCTTGACCATGACGATGTCTGCGCCCTGCTCGACATCGAGGGCGATCTCGCGGACCGCCTCACGGGCATTGGCCGGATCCATCTGGTAGCTGCGGCGGTCCCCAAACTGCGGAGCCGAGCCCGCGGCGTCGCGGAAGGGCCCGTAGAACGCCGAGGCGTGCTTGGCCGCATAGGCCATGATCCCGGCATCGCGGAGCCCGGCCGCGTCGAGCGCATGCCGGATCGCGGCGACCTGACCGTCCATCATGGCGCTGGGCGCGACGACGTCCGCGCCCGCGGCCGCATGCGAGACCGCCTGACGGGCGAGGAGGTCGAGCGTCGCGTCGTTGTCCACTTCGCCGCCGGAGATGATCCCGCAGTGGCCGTGGTCGGTGTAGCCGCAGACGCACACATCGGTCATGATGACGAGCGACGGGTGCAGCCGGCGTAGCCCCCGCACGGCCTGCTGGACGATGCCTTCATCCACGAAGGCCTGGCTGGCCGTCGGATCTTTGACGTCGGGGATGCCGAACAGCAGCACCGCGTTGACGCCCCGCCCCGCCAGACGTTCGACCTCGCGGTCCAGCTCGTCCGGAGAGAACCGCATCTGCCCGGGGAGCGACGCGATGGGTTCACGCACCCCGCGGCCGGACCGCACAAACAGCGGTGCCACGAACTGCGCAGGATGAATCCGTGTCTCCCGGACCAGGTCGCGCAGCGCTGCGGTCCGGCGCAACCGGCGTGGCCGGCCGATCAGGCTATTCCGTACGGCGATCTCCGGCATGGTGCACTCCTCGGGTGATCCTGATGGCGTAGCGCGTGACCAGCGCGGCGATCAGTCCATCGACCGTATGTGGGTCGGCGACCACGGATGGCACCAGCCCTTCCTCAACGACGGCCGCGGCGGTCACCGGTCCGATGCAGGCGATCTCCACCTGGCGCAGCGCATCTATCATCCCGTGAAGAAGTCGGACGAGTCCGTGGACCGTGGAGGCACTGGTGACCACCACGACGTCTACCATTCGCGCGTCTATCAGGCGCCGGATCCGGCTGCGGGACCGCGCCGGCGCCAGGTCGGTGCGGTAGGCGGGGACTTGGTCCACGACCGCACCGCGGGCGCGCAGCGCCTCGGCCAGTCCTGGCGGCGCCACGTCGGTGCGCGGGAGCAGCAGACGGTCTCCCGGCGCCACGGCGAACTCGTCGACGATGGCCTCGGTGAGGTAGCGCGACGGGATCATGTCGACCTCGATGCCCGAGCGCCGGAGCGCCCCTGCGGTGGCCGGGCCGATCGCGGCCCACCGGACACCGGCGGCGGCCAGGTCGATGCCAAGCGCGTGCGCGCGTCTCAGGCACGCCCCGGCCCCGTTGGCGCTCGTCACGATGACCCAGTCGTACTCGCGCAGACGGGCGAGCGCATGGTCGAGCGGCCCACCGGGGGCCGGCGGGACGATCCGGATCGTCGGCACGCTCGTCGCGACCGCGCCGAGCCGGCGCAGCCGCTCGCACAGGGCACGGCCCTGCGCCCTCGGCCGGGTCACCAGCACGCGCACGCCCGCCAGCGGTCCGGTCACAGGGCCACCTCGAAGAGGAGGCGACCGGCGCCCATGGCCAGCAGCCGCGCCGCGAGACCGGTTCCCACGTCCGCGGGCGATGCGGCCGGACCGTCGACGTGGTCCCGGAGGATTCGGCTGCCCGTGGGATCCAGCACGGCACCGTCCAGGATCAGCCGCTCGTCCTCGCACACGGCCAGGGCGGCGACGGGCCGCTGGCATCCGCCGCCGAGGGCAGCGAGAAACGCCCGCTCGGCGGCCACGGCCGAGCGGGTCGGCCGGTGATCGATCGCAGCCAATCTCTCGCACAGCGCAGCGGCGTCCCGCCGCGCCTGAACCACGATCGCCCCCTGCCCCACAGCCGGAAGCATGACCCCCGGGTCGAGCCATTCGCGTGGAACCTTGGCGTCGAGCCGATCGAGGCCGGCCGCCGCCAGGAGCAACGCGTCAACCTCTCCATCGGCGAGCTTGCGGAGCCGGGTGTCCACATTGCCCCGGATTCCATGCACGATCAGGTCCGGTCGTGTCGCGAGCAAGAACGCCCGCCGCCGCGGGCTGTCGGTGCCCACAATGGCTCCGGCCGGCAGCGCTGCCAGCGCGGCGCCGTCGCGGGTCACCACCGCGTCGCGGGGATCTCCTCTTGTCAGAAACGCGGCCAGCGTGAGCTCGTCGGGCATCGCGCCCGGGAGGTCCTTGGCGCTGTGCACCGCCAGGTCGATACGCCGCTCCAGCAGCGCCACTTCGAGATCCTTGACAAACGCCCCGACACCCAGCGCCATCGTCGGCTGCGTGGGATGCCGGTCGCCCGCAGTGCGGATCGTGAGCAGGTCGGGGCTGAGACCGATCCCTTCCAGCGCCGCGGTCGCCAGCGCGGCCTGGGCCATGGCCAGAGCGCTGCCGCGCGTGCCGACGCGTACGGTCACTGGACGGTTCCCCCCGGAACTGCGCGGGCAGTCGAAGGCCGGCCGTCCCAGGCACGCAGAATCGCGGTGAAGATCTCGTCGAGCAGTGAACTGACGTCGAGCAGCGTTCGCACCTGATCCTCGTCCAGCATGCCTCCTCGACCGCGCGGCTCGGTGACCAGCTTGAGGATGAGCCCCCGGAAGAACCCGAACGCCTCCCCCGCCTCGGATGGCCCGACGCCAGATTCGGCCAGCTCCACCCCGTACTGGCCGGCGTGCCTCAGCAGCCGCTCGCGAATCGCCCGCCGCGCGCCGGGCTCGGCCAGGTACCTGACGACGGCGGCAAACAGGTCGCGGCCGTATTCGCGGGCCCTGGCGCGCATCGGCTCTCCAATCGCCGCGAACCACGGCCGGGCATGCAGTGCCTTGCCCGGAGATCCGGCGAGGATCCGGGCGCTGCGTCGTTCCACGAGGTGGCCCAGGTCCTCAACGCGAGGGGTGTCCCGCCGGATCAGGGCTTCGAGATCGCCTTCGAGGAAGCGTCGGTGACCTCCGGGAGTCCGGAACGTGCGGATCTTGCCGGTATCGGCCCAATGCCGCAGGGTAGCCTCGTCCACGCCCAGACGGGACGCGGCTTCGCCGAGTGAGAGCCAGCGGCCTCGTGCGTCTCCCAGAGCCTTCACGTTCGTGCCTCAGTCCCTGCGTATTCTGCTAAAGTCTGTGCAATCCTGCTATTGTCTGGAGAATCCGCCAACTGTCTCCCATCATGCCCCGGGACACAGGTTCTGCGCATCGGGCGGAGAATGGATCTTGGAGATCGTGCGAGTCCGCGCGTTCAAGGTCCGGGGACTACGTACCGCCAATCGAGAGACCTCTATCTGAAGGGGGGACGTGATATGCGGGTTCGCGTGGCGTTCGTCCTGGCTGCGCTGTTGATGGTGGCACTGGTCGGTACGACGGTGCAGGCCCAGCAGCGGGCCGGCTGGCCCAGGAGCGTGACGATTGGGTCGGCGTCGATCGGTGGGGTGTACCACGTCGTGGCGGGCGGCTATGCCCGCGTGATCGGCGAGAAGATGGGCCTGTCGGCCACGAACCGCGTGACCGGCGGCCCGGTGCAGAACGTCCTGCTCACGCAGACCAAAGAGATCGAGCTGGGCATGACCACCGTCGGGCCGGCCTACGAGGGGATCAACGGCATCGGCGACTTCAAGGGGAAGCAGACGGCGGACATCCGCGTCGCGTTCCCGATGTATACGTCCTACGCGCACTGGATGGTCAACGCCGACTCGCCGATCAGGTCGGTGGGGGATCTCTCCGGCCGCGTGGTCAGCCTGGGGCCGCGAGGCGGTTCGGCGGAGTTCGTCGGCGTGCGCGTCCTCGAGCTGTTCAACGTGAGGCCGCGCCGCGTGGTGTACCTGGGATTTGCCGACGGCGCCACGGCGATGCGCGACGGCACGGTCGACGCCAACTTCGGCGTGATCGGCATCCCGGTCCCAGCCTGGGTCGAGGCGTCGATTACGCGTCCGACGCGGTTCTTCGGCTTCACCGGCGAGCAGATCGAGACCCTGACCGGGAGGTTCCCCTACCTGGCCCGCACCGCGATCCGCGCGGGCGTCTACCGCGGCCAGGACGCGGTGATCCCGACCATCCAGATGTGGAACGCCGCGGTCGTCCATAAGGACATGCCCGAGGACTTCGTCTACGAGCTGGTCAAGACGATCTTCGAGAACCGCGAGTTCCTGGCGACCGTGCATCCGGCGTCGCACGAGACCCTGCCGGTGAACCTGTTCTACATCCGGCTCCCCCTGCATCCGGGCGCGGTCCGCTACTACCGCGAGCAGGGAGTGCGGCTCACCGACGTCCAGCTCCCGCCCGAGATGAAGCGCTAGCACAGGAGGTCGGGAGCGCGTTGCAGTGACCGGTCAACCGACAGGGCTTCCGGTCGATCTCGAGCACCTCGTCGAGACGTCCGAGGTCGTCACCAGGCAGCTGGGCGGCTGGCTGCGCTACCTGGTGCAGGCGCTCGGGGTCGCGATGGCCGTCTACCACATCCTGCAGCTCGGCGGGTTCTTCGGCGTCGTGACCGACCCGCAGAAGCTGTACGCCGTGCACCTGGCGTTCGTGCTGGTGCTGGCGTTCCTGGTGATCCCGGGCCGGCGCGACCGCGCCGGCCCGACGATTGCCGACTGGCTGCTCGTCGCGGCCACGGTGGCCGTGCTGGTCTACGTCTTCGTGACGTTCGATGAGTTGACGGGACGCGCGGGCGTGTTCCCTACGCGCGAAGACGTGATCATCGGCACGCTCCTCGTCATCACCGTCATCGAGGGCGTGCGGCGTTCCACGGGTCTGGCGCTGCCGATCGTCTCTACGGTCTTCATCCTGTACGTGTTTACCGGGCCGCACCTCCCCGGGCTGCTCGGACACAAGGGGTTCTCGTACAACACCCTGATCTCGTTCCTGTTCAGCGACAACGGCATCTACAGCGTACCGCTGGGGGTGTCGGCCCGGTACGTCTACCTGTTCGTCCTCTTTGGCGCGTTCATCGAGGCGTCGGGGATCGGCAAGTTCATCGTCAACCTCGGCCTCTCGCTCGCCGGCAGCAAGCGGGGCGGGCCGGCCAAGGTGTCGATCATCACGAGCAGCCTGTTCGGCACCGCTAGCGGGTCGTCTGTGGCCAACGTCATGGTGGACGGCGTCATCAACATCCCCCTGATGAAGGGCACCGGCTTCCGGGGCACGGTGGCCGGCGGGGTCGAGGCGATGAACAGCACCGGCGGGCAGATCGTGCCGCCCGTCATGGGCGCCGCGGCCTTCCTGATGGCCGACATCATCGGCGTGCCCTACGCGACGATCGCGGTTGGCGCGGTCGGCCCGGCGCTGCTGTACTACGTGGCGGCCTACTGGATGATCGACCTCTACGCGGCGCACGCCGGTCTGCACGGCCTGCCGCGCGAGCAGCTTCCCCGGTTCGGCCAGATCATCCGCCACCACGGCTACCTCCTGCTCCCGCTGGTGGTGCTCCTCTACACGATCATGGGCATGGCGTGGTCGCCGTTTCGGGCGGCCCTGGCGGCGATCGCGACGACGCTGGTGCTCTCGTGGCTCCGCGCGGACACCCGGCTCGACCTCAAGAAGATTGTCGGGGCCGCGGAGGACGGCGCCAAGCGCATCATCGAGATCGGCGTCACCTGCGCCGCGGCCGGCATCATCGTCGGCGTGCTGTCGCTGACCGGCCTGGGCGGCAAGTTCTCCGAGCTGCTGATCAATCTCGCCGGCGGTCAACTCCTGTTCGCGTTGATCGCGACCATGATTGTCGCGATCATCCTCGGCATGGGCATGCCCACCACCGCCGCCTACGCGATCGGCGCGAGTGTGCTGGCGCCGGCTCTGATCCAGCTCGGGGTGATCCCGCTGGCCGCCCACATGTTCCTGTTCTACTTCGCGGTGATCTCGGCGGTGACGCCGCCGGTGGCGCTCGCGTCGTTCGCGGCCGCGAGCATCGCCAAGGCGCCGATGTGGCCGACCGCAGTCCAGGCTACGAGGCTGTCGATCGCGGGGATCCTCGTCCCGTACATGTTCGTCTACGGCCCGGCCATCCTGGTGGGGCAGACGCCCTGGGCCGATACGGTGCTGGCGCTCGGCACCGGGGTCATGGGCACGCTGTGCCTGGCATCGGCGGTGATCGGCTACCTCATGCGGCCGGCGAACCTGCCCGAGCGCGGCCTGCTCCTGGCCGCGGCGCTGCTGCTCATCAAGCCGGGATGGACCACCGACCTGCCGGGGCTGGTGTTGCTCGCCGTCGTCGTCGCCCTCCAGCGGGTCCGACCGCTCATCAGGCCGGCGCCCGCGCGTCCGGCATAGCGCGTCCCGACCAGCGCAGCTCAGCGCCCCCCGCAGACGCAGACATTCCTGCCGATCAATACGGCAGGAGCGCCTGCTGTGGTCCTATGCTGGCCAACGTGACAAGCGCGACGCTCGTGGGGCTGGAGGCCGTCCCGGTCTCGGTGGAGGTTGACGTGGGTCCCGGACTTCCCACGTTCACCATCGTCGGTCTGCCGGACGCAGCGGTCCAGGAAGCCCGGGAACGCGTGCGCTCGGCCATCCGCAACTCCGGCTTCGAGATGCCGCCGCGGAGAATCGTGGTGAACCTGGCCCCGGGAGACCGGCGCAAGGAAGGCCCCGCGTTCGACCTGCCCATCGCGCTGGCGATTCTTGCGGCGACCGGGCAGCTGTCGCAGATCCATACGACAGGCTACCTGGCGTTGGGCGAGCTGGCGCTTGACGGTGGGCTGCGTGAGGTGCCGGGTGTTCTGGCCTCTGCGCAGGCCGCCCGGGCGCTGGGTGCCCGCGGACTCGTCGTGCCGCGGGGCAACGGGCCCGAGGCGGCCATCGTTGAGGAGGTCTCGGTCTATGCGCTGCCGTCCCTACGGGCCGCAGTCGAACACCTCACCGGGAGGATACCTGAGCCACCCCTGCGGCTGGCGGCCGCCGGTCCGCCCCAGGAGCGCCCGCCATCGGTCGACCTGGCCGATGTGCGCGGGCAACCGTCGGCGCGTCGCGCCCTGGAGATCGCGGCGGCCGGCGAGCTCAACGTCCTCCTCATCGGCCCGCCCGGGACGGGCAAGACCATGCTCGCCCGGCGGCTGCCCACAATCCTGCCGCCGCTGTCGAGAGCCGAGGCCATCGAGGTGACGGCCATCTACAGCGCGGCGGGACAGCTCCCCGCGTACAGTGGGCTGTTGTGGCACCGGCCGTTTCGCGCGCCGCACCACACCGCCAGCGCCTCGGCCATTGCCGGCGGCGGCGCCGGGCCACGGCCGGGCGAGGTCACCCTCGCGCATTGCGGCGTGCTGTTCCTCGACGAGGTGCCTGAGTTCAGGCAGGACGCCCTGGAGGTCCTCCGCCAGCCCCTCGAGGACGGTGCGGTCGTGATCGCCCGCACGCATGCCACGGTCAGGTTCCCCGCGCGGTTCAGCCTGGTGGCTGCGATGAACCCGTGTCCCTGCGGGTACCGCGGTGACCCACGCCGGGAGTGCACGTGTACGCCCGCACAGGTCCAGCGCTACCTCGGGCGTCTCTCAGGACCGCTGCTCGACCGGATCGACCTCTATGCCGAAGTCCCACGGCCCCCTGTCGGCGCCCTGGTCGACGGACCGCCTGGTGAGGCGTCGGCGACCATCAGGGCACGGGTGGAGGAGGCACGGCGTCGCGCCTCAGCCCGCCGCGCGGCCGATGCCGTCCGCAACGGACAGGCCCCGGCCGCGGGCTGGCGTCAGGGACTCGATCCGCGCGCCCGCGCGTTCCTCCGCACAGCGGCCGACCGTCTGCTGCTGGGGGGCCGCGCCGTTGCCCGCGTCGTGCGCGTGGCGCAGACGATCGCCGACCTTGACGGCGACCCGGCCATCGGGGCGCAGCACCTCGCCGAGGCGCTGCAGTACCGGGCGCCTGATCGCCGTCCGCTCCTGGCGCCTTGACGGGCTGTGCTAGTGTATAGGATGAACTTGCCGGTCTCTCCGCCGGAACAGGCTCCCGCAGCCGATGACGCCGAAGTCGCGGCGAGCATCGGGCTGGCGATGCTACCCGGTGTGGGGCCACGGACGATCCGGCGGTGGCTCGACCAGATCGGATCGGCGGCCGGCGTCTGGCGCCGGGTGCCCGCACTCGCTGCGGGCCGCGCGCACGCCGACGAGGTGGTGGCAGGGTGGCGCGCGGCGGCGCCCGATGCGGTGTTCGCGCAGGCCCGGGCCCTGGGGATGGCGGTGATACCGTGGGCGAGCCCGGCGTACCCCTCTCGCCTCCGGGCGATTCCCGATCCGCCTCCTGTGCTCTTCATGCGGGGCGAGGTCGGTGAGGGACCCGCGGTCGCGATTGTCGGATCCCGGCGCGCGACGCCCTACGGGCGCACTGTTGCTGGCCGGCTCGCGGCCGAACTGGCGGAGGCCGGCGTGTGCGTGGTCAGCGGGCTGGCGCGCGGGATCGATGGTGCGGCGCACCTGGCGGCACTCGATGCCGGCGGTCGGACGGTTGCCGTCCTCGGGTGTGGCGTGGACGTGATCTACCCGCGCGAGCACCGACGGCTCGCCGAGAGGGTTGCCGCCGCTGGCGCGCTCGTCAGCGAGTTCGCCCCCGGGGTGCCGCCGCTGCCCGGGCACTTTCCGCGCCGCAACCGCCTGATCAGCGGTCTGGCGATGGGGGTCGTCGTGGTCGAAGGTACGCGTGACAGCGGGGCGATGGTGACGGTGGACTACGCGCTCGATCAAGGGCGCGAGGTGTTCGCCGTACCCGGCAGTATCTTCAGCCCGAAGAGCCACGCACCGCACCATCTGCTGCGGCAGGGCGCGCGCATCGTGGAGTCGGCTGCGGACGTGCTCGACGAGCTCGGCCTGGGGGGCGCGCCGTCCCCGGCAACACGGGATGCCGCGGCCGGCGAACCTGCACCGCCGGCCGCGGGTGCGGACCGCGACGAGCGATACCTCCTGGCCCTGCTCGACGGCGGCGCGCGGTCGCTCGACGACCTCGTCGAAGGGAGCGCGCTGCCCGCCTCGCGGGTCGCGGCCCTGGTGGGCATGCTCGAGGTGCGAGGTCTGGTGCACATCTACCCGGGGCAGATGGTCATGAGGACGCCCCGCAGAGCCTAGCAGCAGCGGAGGATCGTGTGACTGCGAAATCACTCGTCGTCGTCGAGTCGCCTACCAAGGCGCGGACGCTGGCCAAGCTCTTGCCGCGGCCGTACGAGGTCAAGGCGTCGATGGGCCACGTCAAGGACCTGCCGAAGAGCCGCCTGGGTGTCGACGTCGACGATGACTTCGCCCCTCGGTACATCGTGATCAAGGGCAAAGGCCCGATCATCAAAGACCTGAAGGATGCGGCCAAGAAGGCCTCGGCTGTCTACATGGCCACCGACCCCGATCGCGAGGGCGAGGCGATCTCGTGGCACCTGTCCGAGGTGCTGCGTCCGGTCAACTCCCAGATCCGCCGCATCGAGTTCCACGAGATCACCAAGGAGGCCGTGCAACGCGCGCTCAAGCACCCGCGGGAGATCGACCAGAACCTGGTCAACGCACAGCAGGCGCGCCGGGTGCTTGACCGGCTGGTCGGCTACAAGCTGAGCCCGCTCCTCTGGCGCAAGATCCGCGGTGGCCTCTCCGCGGGCCGCGTCCAGTCGGTGGCCGTCCGGCTGATTGTGGATCGGGAGCGCGAGATCGAGGCGTTCGTCCCGCGCGAGTACTGGTCGATCGACGGGGTCTTTGAAACACGCGCAGGTCATGGGTTCCGCGCGCGCCTGGCAGCGCGCGACGGCCAGAAGGTCGGGACACCCGCCGATGAGGGCGCCGTGGTCATCGGCACCGAGGTGGAGGCGCAGGCCCTGGTCGAGGCGCTGCGCCGCCCCACGTACACCGTCGGCGAGGTCCGGCGCAAGGACCAGCAACGCCACCCGGCGCCGCCGTTCACGACGAGCACGCTGCAGCAGGAAGCGAACCGGAAGCTCGGGTTCTCGGCGTCGCGCACGATGGCCGTGGCGCAGCAGCTCTACGAAGGGCTCGAGGTCGGATCGGGCGGGACCGTGGGATTGATCACCTATATGCGCACCGACTCGGTGCGCGTCGCGGCGTCCGCGCAGCACGAGGCGCGTGAGTTCGTCGCAACGACGTTCGGCGAAGCGTACGTGCCTGAGCGGCCGCGGCAGTACCGCTCGCGCCGCGACGCACAGGACGCGCACGAGGCGATTCGACCGACGAGCCTGGCCCGGACGCCGGACCGCGTGAAGCCCCACCTGCGGTCCGACCAGTTCCGGCTCTACCGACTGATCTGGGAGCGATTTCTGGCCAGTCAGATGGCGTCGGCCGTCCTCGATACCCTCTCGGTGGACATCGTCGGCGGCGAGTTCCTGTTTCGGGCCACGGGCAGCCGGATCAAGTTTCCAGGGTTCCTGATCCTCTACCATGAGGGGATCGACAACGGCGAGGAGGAGCGCGAAGGATGGCTGCCGGAGCTGGCGTCGGGGGATCCCGTGCGGCTGGAGGATGTGGTGCCCGAGCAGCACTTCACCCAACCGCCGCCGCGCTATACTGAAGCGACGCTGGTGCGCGCGCTCGAGGAGCGCGGGATCGGCCGTCCGAGCACCTACGCGCCGACGATCGAGACGATCAAGAAGCGGGGCTATGTCCACTCGGCGCAGCGGCGTCTGGTACCCGCCGATGCGGGCCGCATGGTGACCGACCTCCTGGTGGAACACTTCCCCGAGATCGTCGACGTGGACTTCACCGCCCGCGTCGAGGACGACCTCGATCACGTCGAGGAAGGCCGCGCCGACTGGCAGCAGATCGTGCGCGCGTTCTACGGCCCGTTCGAGCAGACGCTCGCACGCGCCGACGCGAAGATTCCGGTCATCGAGATTCCCGAGGTCGAGATCGGCGAGCCCTGTCCGCAGTGCGGCCGGCCGCTGGTCCGCAAGCACGGACGGTTCGGCGAGTTCATCGCGTGCTCGGGGTATCCCGAGTGCCGGTATACCCGGCCGATCGGCATCGGCGTGGCGTGTCCCCGGTGTGGCGGTGAGCTGGTGGCTCGGCGCACCAAGCGCGGGCGCACCTTCTACGGGTGCAGCACCTACCCGACCTGCACGTTCACGTCCTGGGATCGCCCGAGCGACCAGCCCTGTCCGCGGTGCGGCAACCTCATGGTGATCAAGCGGACGCGGCGGGGCACCGAGCTCCGATGCACCGCCGAGGCCTGCGGCCATCGCCAGGCGTTCTCGGAGGCAGGCGCGGCCCGGGCGGCGGTACCTGTTAGGCCTACCCCGAGTCCGGCCGGTGTCGCGTCGCCGGCGGCCTCCGGGTCCGACGGCTAAGGACTTCATGCGCGCCGGAGCCGGCCGCCAGCGACTCCCACGCGCCGGTCGCGGGCGGCAGGACCGTGATCTCCGGGCGTTCCTGGAGATGCTGGCGGGCGAGCAGAACGCCTCATCCCACACGACGGCCGCGTACCGGCGTGACCTGGAGGCGTTCAGGGCATTCCTGCGCGCCGAGGGCCTTGGGGGATGGGAGGCCGTGACGCCTGCTGTGGCGCGGCGGTACCTGGCGGCGCTCCACCGGCGGCATGAGCGCAGCTCGGTGGCGCGCCAGCTGTCGGCGCTGCGCTCCTTCTACCGGTTTCTGCGCCGCGAGGGACGTGTGGCGTCCAGCCCGATGCGCCTGATCGCCGGGGCCAGGCGCGGGCGGCGCCTCCCGTCGGCGCTGACCCATGAGGCTGTGGCCGCGCTGCTCGCGGCGCCGCCGCTCGATCAGGCAACCGGACTCCGTGACCGCGCCATTCTCGAACTCCTGTACGCAGGTGGGCTGCGGGTCGGCGAGCTCGTGGCGCTGCGGTGCGGCCAGATGGGCGGTGACGAGATCCGGGTCCGCGGCAAAGGCGGCAGGGACCGGGTGGTGCTGATCGGCGGACAGGCGGCAGCCTGGACGCGCCGGTATCTCGCCGAGGCGAGGCCGCGCCTAGCGCGGCCTCGCCCTGGGCACGAGCCCGAGGAGACGCTGTTTCTCAACGCGCGCGGCGGGCCGCTGACCGCGCGCGGGGTGCAGCTCCTCGTCGACCGGTGGGTGCGCGAAGCGGCGATTCAGCAGCGCACCACGCCGCACGTCCTGCGCCACACGTTCGCGACGCACCTGCTCGATGGAGGCGCCGATCTCCGGGCCGTGCAGGAGCTGCTCGGGCACGCCAGCTTGGCGACGACGCAGATCTACACGCACGTCTCCCGGGAACACCTCAAGCGCATCTACGCGCAGGCGCACCCCCGCGCGTAGGCGCGCCGGTGGCCCTCCCAAGGGTCTCGCAGCCCCCGTGGCCTCGTCCGAGAGGTTTTCGTCCCCCCCGCGACGTGCTATACTACCGCGGGATTTGCCGCCGGCGGTCCGACGCTCGCTCCCGCAAAGTCGGCTGCGATTTTGCGGGATTTCTGTGCGGCGGCCGGCGGTGGTTCAGGACGCACGCATCCCGACCCGGCGAGGGTGTCGACGATCGACCTCGGCCCAGGCCTTGCGGGGATGAGGGAGGCGGAGGATCAACCATCCGGGCGGCGGTGGGCGCCGGCGCCCCAGAGGAGGACGGAACGTGCCAGTGGTTACCATGAAGCAGTTGCTCGAGGCCGGGGTCCACTTCGGCCACCAGACGCGCCGGTGGAACCCCAAGATGAGCCGCTTCATCTTCACCGAGCGCAACGGCATCCACATCATCGATCTCCAGAAGAGCGTGCCGCTCATCGAAGAGGCGTACCGGTTTGTCCGCGACACCGTGGTTCGGGGCGGCGATGTGCTCTTCGTCGGCACGAAAAAGCAGGCGCAGGACGCCATCCGCGAGGAGGCGGTGCGGGCGCAGCAGCCGTTCGTCAACCAGCGCTGGCTGGGTGGGATGTTGACGAACTTCCTGACCATCCGGCGGCGCGTGGAGCGGCTGCGCGAGATCGAGGACATGCGGGCCCGCGGGACGATGGACGTCCTTCCCAAGCGGGAGCAAGCGCGCCTCGGCGAGGAGGCCGCCCGGCTCGAGAAGTTCCTCGGCGGGATCAAAGGGATGACGAAGCTCCCGGCCGCGGTCTACGTCGTAGACACGCGGCAGGAGCACATCGCGGTCGCCGAGGCCCGCAAGCTGGGCATCCCGGTCGTCGCCATCCTGGACACGAACTGCGATCCCGACGAAGTGGACCACGCGATCCCCGGCAACGACGACGCCATCCGGGCGGTCCGGCTCATCACGAATCGGGTCGCCAACGCCTGTCTCGAGGGGCTTGAGGAGCGCCGGAAGCTCGAGGTCCACGGGGATGAGGTCGACGACGAGACGCCCAGTGTCGCAGACGAGGACCTTGCCGCGGCCGCGGCGTTTGGCGAGGGCGACTATGAGCGCGCGCTGTCCAACAGCGAGGAGATGCGAGGCTAGCGCATGGTGGTGACCACAGACATGGTGAAGGCGCTGCGCGCCCGCACGGGCGCCGGCGTCATGGACTGCCGCAGGGCGCTCGAGGAGGCCGGGGGCGACATCGATGCGGCGGCCGAGGCGCTGCGCGCGAGAGGCCTGGCCGCCGCGGCCAAGCGGGCCAGCCGGACCGCCTCTGAAGGCATCATCGAGGCGTATGTGCACACCGGTAGCCGACTGGGCGCCCTGGTCGAGCTCAACTGCGAGACGGACTTCGTCGCGCGCACCGACGAGTTCAAGGCCCTGGCTCGCGAGGTGGCGATGCAGGTCGCCGCTGCGGCTCCGCGCTACATCGCCAGGGACGAGGTTCCGGCCGACGCGCTGGCCGAGCAGCGTTCCGCGTTCGCCAGCGAGACGCCTGGCGCCCCAGACGCCGAGATCGAGAAGCGGCTTGAGACGTGGCTCGCCGAGGTGGCGCTGTTGGAGCAACCCTACATTCGAGACGCCGGTCGCCGCATCGGCGACATGATCACCGACACGATCGCCCGAACCGGCGAGAACATCCGGGTTCGGCGGTTCGCGCGCTTCAGGCTCGGCGAGTAGACCTCGCCATGGACGCCGCACCGGACGCCAGCCAGCGACCCGCCTACAAGCGGGTCCTCCTCAAGCTGAGCGGCGAGGCCCTCGCTGGCGAGGGCGGCGCTGCGTTTGATGCCGACGTGCTGCAGGTTGTCGCGGCAGAGGTCCGCGACGTCCTCCACCGTGGGGTCGAGGTGGCCATCGTGGTGGGCGGCGGCAACATCGTCCGTGGGTCCGACCTGAGCCGACAGCTGGGCATCGACGAGGTGACGGGCCACACCATGGGGATGCTGGCCACGGTGATCAACGGCCTCGCCCTGATGGATGCCATGGAGCGGGCGGGCTTGGTTGTCCGCGTGCAGTCGTCGATCGAGATGCACCAGGTCGCCGAACCGTTCATCCGCCGCCGCGCGCTGCGGCATCTCGAGAAGGGGCGCGTGGTGATCTTCGTCGGCGGCACCGGGAGCCCATACTTCAGCACGGATACCGCGGCCGCGCTGCGGGCCATCGAGATGCAGGCCGATGCGCTGCTCATGGCCAAGAAAGGGGTCTCCGGCGTCTACGACAAGGATCCGCGGCAGCATCCCGACGCCGTGATGTTCGCGCATCTGGACTATATGGACATCCTCAACCGGGACCTCCGGGTGATGGATGCGACGGCCGCAGCGCTGTGCAAGGACAACAACATGGACATCGTGGTGTTCGACGTGGCCCGGCCGGGGAACATCTCTCGGGCCGTCGCCGGTGACCCGATCGGGACGCTGGTGGGAGGTGGGCGCCGGTGACCGACGAGGTCCTCAACGACGCCAGAGCGCGCATGCAGAAGACCATCGAGGCGACCCGCCGCGAGTTCTCCCACCTGCGGGCGGGGCGCGCCAATCCGGCGCTGCTGGAGCCGATCCGGGTCGAGTACTACGGGACGCCGACGCCGCTGCAGTCACTGGCATCCACCAGCGCCCCTGAGGCGCGCCTGCTGATCGTGAAGCCCTTCGATCGGAACGCGGCAAAGGACATCGAGCGCGCGATCCTCGCCAGTGACCTCGGGCTCAACCCCAGCTTTGACGGCACCGTCTTCCGCATTCCCGTGCCGGCGCTGACCGAGGAACGCCGCCGGGATCTCGTGAAGATCGCGCGCCGGCACGCCGAGGAGGGCCGCGTCGCCATCCGGAACATCCGGCGCGAGGCCAAGGAGATGCTCGAGCAGTTCGAGGGAGACGGCGAGATCTCCGAGGACGAGAGCCGGCGCGGCCTGGAGCGCCTGCAGCATCTGACAGACGAGATGATCGCGCAGATCGACCGTCTGCTCCAGGCGAAGGAACAGGAGATCATGGAGGTGTAACACCCGGCCGTGGTCGACGTCCTGGGACAGGATCTCGACGAGGCCCGTCGCGCCCTGGAGGCGGCGGGCTTTCGGGTTGTGGTGTCCGAAACACGCACCTCCCGCGCCGTCCGGCTGTCCGGTCCCCTGCGCGTGGTCCGGCAGCGGCAGCAGGCTGACGGGGTGGTCGAGCTCGTGGTCACGCACGAGCGCTACGAACCGGCGGGGCCCGGGCGTGCCTGATCCCGCGCCCCTTCCGGCGGCGGCTATCGACCGGTTGCGCGTGCCGGCGCACATCGCGATTATCATGGACGGCAATGGCCGGTGGGCGGCGCTGCGCGGGCTGCCGCGCATCGCCGGGCATCGCGCCGGCCGCGATGCGGTGCGCCGCGCCATCGAGGCGTGCCGGGAATTCGGCGTGTCGATCCTCACGCTCTACGCGTTCTCCACAGAGAACTGGCGGCGTTCGGCCGATGAGGTCGGCGCGCTGATGGACCTGCTGCACGAGTCCATCCTCGCGGAGTCCGACGAGCTCCACCGCAACGGCATCCGGTTGCGGATCTCGGGCGACGTGCAGTCGATCACACCATCGGTCCGCCGCGAACTTGACCGTGCGGTCGCGCTGACGCGCGCCAACCAGGCGATGGTCCTCAACGTAGCCCTCAATTACGGGGGCCGGGCGGAGATCGTGCGGGCGGCCCGGCAGCTCGCGCGCGAAGTGGCCGATGGGACCCGGACCGTCGAGAGCATCGACGAGGCCGCGGTCGCGTCGCACCTGTACACCAGCGGTCTTCCCGATCCGGACCTGATGGTCCGGACCGCCGGTGAGCAGCGGCTCTCCAACTTCCTCCTGTGGCAGTCGGCCTACACGGAGTTCTGCGTTCTCGACATCTACTGGCCAGACTTCGGCAAAGATCACCTCGCGGCGGCGATTGCGGAGTACCAACAGCGGCGACGGCGCTTCGGCGGCACGTCCTGTGGCTGAGTCCCCGGATCGGTGGACGCGCACCGGATTCCTCCCCCGAGCGGCCACCGTGCTGGTCACGGCCCCGCTTCTGATCGGGGCGCTGTGGCTTGGGCGATGGCCGCTCGCGCTGTTCGTCCTCGGCCTCAGCGTGCTCGGCACCATGGAGTTCATCCGTCTGGCGAAGGGCGCCGGCGCCCGACCCTCGTGGGTGGCCGTGGCCGGCGCTGTCGCCCTCCCCGCGCTCGCCGCGGCCGGGCGGTGGCACGCGGCGGCGGCCGCGGCTGTGGCGCTGGTGATCGTGGTGGTGCTGGCAGGCCTGGCCTCCCTGAGTTCAGCGCGGCGGCCGCAGGCGCTGGCGAACGCCGCAGCGGATGTACTCGGCACGCTGTACGTGGGCGGCCTGCTCTCGTACATCATCGTGCTGCGCGCCGAGGCGGGATTCGCGGCTGCGCTCACGGTGTTCGCGGTGATCTGGGCCAACGACACCATGGCGTATCTGGTCGGCATCCCCTGGGGCCGGCGCCGCTTGGCTCCGGCGATCAGCCCGAGCAAGAGCGTGGAGGGGTTCGTCGCCGGCCTGGTGGCCGCGGCCGCGGTGGCGGTCGCCGCCGGGTGGATGCAGGGATGGCCGGCGCCCGCAGCGGGGATCATTGGGCTGGTGGTGGCGCTGGCCGCCGTCGGCGGGGATCTCTGGGAATCGGCGATGAAGCGAA
This sequence comes from Armatimonadota bacterium, assembly GCA_037443565.1. Taxonomy (GTDB): domain Bacteria; phylum Sysuimicrobiota; class Sysuimicrobiia; order Sysuimicrobiales; family Humicultoraceae; genus Fervidifonticultor_A. The sequence goes on from JBBIOB010000002.1 coordinate 30,249, forward strand.
GCGCCGGTGTCAAGGATTCAGGCAACCTGCTGCCTGGGCACGGCGGGGTTCTCGACCGGTTCGACGCCGTGCTCTTCGGCGTGCCGGTGGGGTACTACCTGATCCGGTGGTTGCTGTGATGCGCCTGGTCGTCCTCGGATCAACGGGAAGCATCGGCCGGTCGGCACTCGAGGTTGCTGCCGCGCTCGGGGACGTGGAGATCGTCGGGCTGGCCGCCCGTTCGAGCATCGAGCTCCTGGCCGACCAGGCCCGGCGATGGCGGCCGCGGGCGATCGCGGTTGAAGACGGCGACGCTGCAGTCCGTCTCCGCGACACGATGCCGCCAGGAGTGGAAGTGCTGGCCGGTCCCCAGGCGACCGCCCACCTCGCCGCAATGCCAGGAGCCGACATGGTGCTGGTCGCAGTCGTGGGGGCGGCGGGGTTGCGCCCCACGCTGGCCGCGCTTGAGGCCGGGCACGACGTCGCGCTCGCCAACAAAGAGGCGCTCGTGGCCGGCGGCGCGGTGGTGGCGGCCGCGCGGGCGAGGAGCGGCGCGCGCCTGCTGCCCGTGGACAGCGAGCACTCAGCGATCGCCCAGTGCCTGGCCGGTCAGGACCGCAGCGCCGTCCGCCGGCTGATTCTGACCGCATCGGGTGGTCCGTTCCTGCGCCGGCCCCTGGAGGAACTGCGCTTCGCCACTCTGGAAGAGGCGCTCGTGCACCCCACGTGGAGCATGGGACCGAAAGTTACGATCGACTCGGCCACCTTGATGAACAAGGGCCTCGAGATCATCGAGGCCCATTGGCTGTTCGACGTGCCGCCGGAACGCATCGGCGTCGTCATCCATCCCCAGAGCCTGGTACACTCGATGGTCGAGTTCATCGACGGGAGCGTCATCGCCCAGGCCGCAGTGCCCGACATGCGGGGGCCGATCCAGTACGCCCTCACGGCCCCGGGACGCCGGCCCGGGTTGGTTCGTCCGGTGGAATGGGGCGGGGCGGCGCTGACGTTTGAAGAGCCAGACGCCGTCCGGTTCCCGTCGGTGGCGCTGGCGCGCGAGGCGCTGGGGCGAGGCGGCACGGCGCCCGCGGTCCTGAACGCGGCGAACGAGGTGGCGGTGCAGCGGTTTCTCAGGCGCCACATCGGGTTTCTTGATATCGTAGAGACGGTACGCGCGGTGCTCGATCGCCACGCCACGCGGCCCGCCGATGGGCTGGAGACCATCCTCCAGGCCGACGCCTGGGCCAGGGTCGAGGCGGATCGGGTGCTCCGCGCAGCGAGGTGACAGGCGTGCCGAACGTGCTGGCCGCGATCATCGCCTTCGGCGCGATGATCTTCGTGCACGAACTGGGACATTTCCTGATGGCCCGCCGGGCGGGCGTGCGCGTGCACGCCTTCGCGCTGGGGTTCGGGCCGAAGATGGTGAGTTGGCGACGCGGCGAGACGACCTACTCGGTCAACCTGCTGCCGCTGGGTGGGTACGTCCGCATGGAAGGTGAGGACGGCGTCTCCGAGGCGCCCGAGGGTGAATCGCGGGGCGCGAGCTTCCAGTCGAAGAGCGTCGGCGCTCGGATGGGCATCATTGCGGCCGGGCCGGCCATGAACCTGGCCTTCGCCGTCCTCATCCTGGCCCTCGCCGCGACGACCGGCGGCGTGCCGAGCGGTGTGAGCACGACGGTGGGCACGCTGGAAGCCGGCTGGCCGGCCGAGGCCGCGGGCCTGCGTACCGGCGATGTGATTCTGGCCATCGACGGCGTGGCCATGGCCTCCGGCGATCAGGTGATCGAGACCATCCACCGGGGCGCGGGACGGGAGCTGCGCCTGGACATCCGTCGCGGCAACGAGACGATGACCGTGCAGGTGACTCCCAGGCTCGACGAACAGCGCAACGTCGGCCGCATCGGCTTCTCGCCGGAGCCGGAGTGGACGCGGCTGAACCCGATTGTCGCGGTGGGGTGGGGGGTCCGGCGGACGGGGGAGTTCATCATCCTGCTGGGCGGCGCGATCCACATGCTGATCCGCCAGGGCCAGTTCCTCGAGAACCTGGGCGGGCCTGTGGCGGCCGGCAGCATGCTGGCGCAGGCCGCGGCCTCCGGGTTCCAGACCTTCCTGCACCTCAGCGCGTTTCTCAGCGTGATGATCGGCATCTTCAACCTGCTGCCGATCCCCGCGCTCGACGGCGGCCGGCTCGCGTTTCTCTTCGTCGAGGCCGTCCGGCGCCGGCCGATCGACCCCCGGCGCGAAGGGTGGGTGCACATGGTCGGATTCGTCCTCTTGTTGCTCCTGATCCTCGGCCTGACCGTGCGGGATATCCGGCGATTCTAGCCACCGGGCCTGAGGCGCCGGGAGGACGTGTGCCATCATGCATCGCCTGAGCACCCGCAGGGTAAGCATCGGCAAGGTCGAGATCGGCGGCGGCGCGCCGATCGCCGTCCAGTCCATGACCATCACCGATACCCGCGACGTGGAGGGTACGCTCGCGCAGATCTACCAGCTCGCGGCCGAGGGCTGCGAGATCGTCCGCCTGGCGGTGCCCGACGTGGAGGCGGCGGAAGCGCTGGCGCAGATCAAACCCCGCAGCCCGCTGCCGATCGTCGCCGACATCCACTTCGACCACCGCCTGGCGCTGCGCGCCTTGGAGGCGGGTATCGACAAGCTCCGGATCAATCCCGGCAACATCGGGAGCCGCGAGCGCACGCGTATCGTGGCCCGCGAAGCGAAGGCGCGGGGCGTGCCGATCCGGATCGGCGCCAACATCGGCTCGCTCTCCAAAGCCATCCTGCGGACGTTCGGGAGGCCGTGTGCCGAGGCGCTGGTCGCCAGCGCGATGGAGGATGTCCGGGTGCTCGAAGACCTGGACTTCCACGACATCGTGATCTCGGTCAAGGCGAGCGAGGTCCCGATGATGATCGACGCCTACACGATGATCGCCGAGCAGACGCGCTATCCCTTGCACCTGGGCGTCACCGAGGCCGGCACCGCGTGGGCCGGCGGGCTCAAGTCGGCGGTGGGGATCGGCACCGTCCTGGCGCGCGGCATCGGCGATACGATCCGCGTGTCGCTGGCGGCCGATCCGACCGAGGAGGTCCGCGCCGGGTATGAGATCCTCAAGAGCCTGGGCCTGCGCAGCCGCGGCGTGCAGTTCGTCGCGTGTCCATCGTGTGGCCGCGCCGAGGTGGATATCATCCAGATCGCGCAGGAGGTCGAGCGGCGGCTCCGCCATATCCCGGCGCCGGTGAAAGTCGCGGTCATGGGGTGCGCGGTCAACGGGCCCGGCGAGGCGCGGATGGCCGACCTGGGCATCGCCTGCGGCCGCGGCATGGGCCTGGTCTTCCAGGACGGCCGGATCGTGGCCAGCCTCCCCGAGGAGCAACTCATCGACGGCCTGATGCAGCACGTCTGGAGGATTGCCCGCGAGCGCTACGGTGTCGTCAAGCCGCCGGTCGACGCCGTGTCCGCGGGCCGGCGCTCGCCATGATCCCCTGGTGGGAGACCCTGCTCCGCCTGCTGCTGGCCTTTGGGCTGGGCGGCGCGGTCGGCTCCGAGCGGGAGAGCGTCGACAAGCCCGCCGGATTTCGTACCCATATCCTGGTCTGTGTCGGCGCCGCGCTCTTCGCCCTGGTGTCCCGCGACGGGTTCTTCGGATCGGGTGCCGATCCGTCGCGGGTTGCCAGCAACATCGTCGTCGGCATCGGCTTCCTGGGCGCCGGCACGATCTGGCGCACCGGCGCCAGCGTGCAGGGGTTGACCACCGCCGCCAGCCTGTGGAGCGTCGCCGCCATCGGGACGGCCACGGGCATCGGGTACTACGTCGGCGCCATCGGCGCGACTGCCATCGTGATCGGCGTCCTTACCTTCATGAAGGGCGTCGAGCGCCGCCTGCCACGCCGCGGCACGGGTCACTGCGTGGTCATGATGGATGACGTGCCCGGACAACTCGGCCGGATCGGGACCGTGCTGGGCGCGCTAGGGGTCAACATCGACCGGGTCGAGTTCACCGAGAAGATCGACCAGAAGGTCATGCTGGACATGCAGCTCCGGCTGCCGGTCCGGGTCACCCGGGATGAGGTGCTCGTCGCCCTCGGCGAGATCGAGGGGGTTGACCACGCGCGTTGGGAGTCATAGGCTCGGATGATCCCGCTGCGCGACACCGCGCGCTCGCACTCCACGCCGCTTGTTGTCTACGGCCTGATCGCCGCCTCCATCGGGGCCTACCTGTACGTCGAGCGCCTGGGCTCGCCTGCCGCCGTCGCGGCGTTCTATGAGGTCTACGGCGCCACACCACAGGCGGTGCTCGCCGGTGGGCCCGGCGCCTGGTCGCCCCTGCTCACCTCGATGTTCCTGCACGGGAGCTGGATGCATCTGGGCGGGAACATGCTCTACCTGTGGATCTTCGGGGATAACGTCGAGGACGCCATGGGCCACCTGGGCTTCCTCCTGTTCTATGTCTTGACCGGGATCCTGGCCGGACTGGCCCACGTCCTGACGCACCCGTCGTCCCGAGTGCCGCTGGTCGGAGCGAGCGGCGCGATCGCCGGCGTGCTGGGCGCGTACCTGATCCTGTATCCCCGCGCGGGGATCGTCTCCCTGATTTTCTTCTTCCCGTTCGTCCGGCTCGTGGTGTTGCCGGCCGCCCTGGTGCTGTCGCTCTGGCTCGTGCTGCAGGTGATCCAGGGGCTCGCCGCGCTCGGCGCGCCCGGGATCACCACGGTGGCTTGGTGGGCGCACATCGGCGGGTTTGCGGCCGGAGCCGTGCTGGTGGGCGCGTTTGCGCGGCGGCGCCGGCGGTGACTACTCGGTCCCCGGCGGGTCTGCTATAGTGAGGCGAGTGATCCGCACGCAACGCTGAAGGAGGGTGGGAATTGCGCAATATCACGGTGGAGGTGCTGGCCCGTTCGCCGGTCGGGCAGCACCAGGTCGAGATCGTCGAACGTAAGGGGATCGGCCACCCGGACTCGATCTGCGATGCGATCATGGAACGGGTCTCGATCGCGCTCAGCAAGGAGTACAAAGACCGCTTCGGCAGGATCCTCCACCACAACATCGACAAGGCGTTTCTCATCGCGGGCAACGCGGAGATCCGATTGGGCGGCGGCATCGTCACCGATCCGATGCGGCTCGTGTTCGGCGATCGCGCGACTGCGCTCTGGAACGGCGAGCAGGTTCCGGTCGGCGACATCGCGGTGCGCACCGCGAAGGCGTGGATAGCCGAGAGCCTCCGGTTCGTCGATCCCGAGCAGCATGTGATGTACGACGTGCAGATCAAGCCGGGCTCGCCCGAGCTCGTCGACATCTTCTCGCGGGACGCTCCGACGGCCAACGACACGTCGGCGGCGGTCGGCTACGCGCCGCTGACGCCGACCGAGCAGATGGTGCTCGACGTCGAGCGCCTGATGAACTCGCGGACCTTCAAGGAGCACTTCCCCGAGGTGGGCGAGGACATCAAGGTCATGGGCTACCGCCAGGGCGGCGAACTGCACGTTACCGCCGCGGTGGCCGTCGTCGATCGGTTCATCGACAGCGAGGCCACGTACTTCCGCCGCAAGGCAGAGCTCCACGACGCGGTGATGGACCGGCTCCGGGACCGGCAGGCCTTCGAGGCGGTCCACCTGCACATCAACACGCTGGACGCGCCGGGCCGGGGACTGGGCGGCATGTATCTCTCGGTGACCGGAACCTCGGCCGAGAGCGGGGACTCCGGACAGGTGGGGCGCGGCAACAAGGTCAACGGCGTCATCGCGCTCAACCGACCGATGGGGACCGAGGCGGCTGCGGGGAAGAACCCGGTCTCCCACGTGGGCAAGATCTACACGATCATGACGCATCAGGTGGCCAACAAGATCCACCATGAGGTCCCGGGCATCCAGGAGATCTATGTCTGGCTGCTGAGCCAGATCGGCGCGCCGATCGACCATCCCACGGTGGCCGCGGCCCAGGTGGTGCTTGAGCCCCGGGCGCGCCGGAGAGCCATCGAGCGTCGCGTCCGCGAGATCCTGGATCAGGAGCTCGCGGAGATCGGACGGCTCACCCAGGATCTCGCCGAGGGTCGGTACCCTGTCGTCTGACCGCTCGCTGCCCGCTTCACGTGCCACGGCCACCATCCTGGTGGCCGTGCTGCTTGCGGCCGGGTGTCAGGTGCGCCGCGACCCCGCGCCCGTGGGCGTCGGCCTGCTGCGCGTGGTCGGGGTGGCACGGGCGACCGACCGGGCGGCGCTGAGTCCCGTCGCCTGGTCGGCTGACGGCCGCCGGTTCGCGTATGGAACCCGCGATGGTGTGTGGGTGCACGGCCTCGACGATCTCGCCGGCGCCCGCATCGCGCAGGGGGCCGCGGTTACCGCGGTGGCGTGGTCAGGAGCCGCGGATGTGCTGGCCTACATCGACCGGGGCGTGCTGTTCACCGTGAGACCAGACGGGCGCGAGCGCCGGCGTATCCCGCTGCGCGGGGTGGCCAGCCATCCCGCCTGGGCGCCCGGCGGCGACCGCCTGGTCACCATCGTCCACCAGCCGGGCGGTGCCGTCCCCAGCGCGCGCCTGTGGATCCTGAGCCCCGACGGTGCCCTGCTCCGCGACGTCCAATGGGATCCGCGCGGTCACGGCGTCGCCGCCCTGGGCTGGTATCCGGACAGCCTGTACCTCTTCGTTGGGCTTGCGGCTCCTGACGGCGAGACCATCGCCGAGTGGTGGAGGGTGCGCATCGCCTATCCCGATGTCCGCCGCCTGCCCGGGCCACCGGCGCGGGTGGTGGAATCTCTCCTCGCACCCAACGGGGAGTGGATCGCATACGTGGAGAGCGCGACGGGCGGCGAGCGAGCGTCCATCGTACGGAGAGATGGGACCGGGCAGCGCGCGGTCTCGCCGGTTACCCGGCGGATCTCGGGGCTCGCGTGGGCGCCGCACAGCGACAAGCTGGCCTATGGAGTGCTGACCGGCGATGCTCAGGTCGAGGTGTACGTGGCCGCCGTGGCGACGGGCGATCGCGTGCCGGTGGTCTCGTACCGGCCCGAGTTCCCGGACCCCCCGGCCGGCATCACGTTGTCCTGGTCGCCCGACGGCAGCCGGCTCGCGTACGGGACGAACACCGGATCCACGCTTGGTCCGGTCTGGCTGGCCCGCTTCGCGACTCGGTAGCCGAGGCCGCGACCGGGATTGACGTGCCGGTCGCACGGACGAATAATAAGAGGCGATTTCGAGGGGTGAGGGAGTAGCCATGCCCGTGTACGAATACCGTTGTACCCAGTGCCAGCACACCTTCGAGGAATACCGGCCCGTGGGCGACTCCGCGCCCGCGTGCCCGGCGTGCGGCAGTCCCACGCGCAAGGTCTACGCGTCGGTTGGCCTGATCTTCAAGGGCAGTGGATTTCACACGACCGACTACCGGAGGGGTCCCTCGGGAAACGGCGACCGTCCTCCGGCGACCTCCGACACATCCGCGAGCGACGCCACATCACCCACGTCGCCGTCGAGCGCCTCCGCGAAGTCGAGATCGGAAGAGCCCGCTGGGCCCGGGCGGCGGCGCCGGCTGCGACGCTGGCCGCGGTGCTCGCCGCGGCGGCGCCCGCGGCCGCCGGTACGGTTCCGCCGGGACCCGGCCAGGCGTCGGCTGCGACGCTGGCCGCTGCGCCCGCGCCGGCGTCGGACCGCGCCAGCCTCCGCGTGGTATCGGTGGGGTTTGATGGCCGTGTCCGGTTGGGACAGTGGGCTCCGGTGTGGATCGACGTCACGGCGGCCGCCGACATCGACGGCACTGTTCTGGTTGAGACGTCCACGCCGTCTGGGGCGCCTGTTGTGCTCTTCGGCGCGCCGATCCGCGCGGCCGCCGGCGCCCAGATCCGCGTGTTCGTCCCCGCGATCTTCTTTGATGGCCGCCAGCCCGGTGTCGTCCACCTTGATGCCGGCGGCGGCCGCGTGGCCTCGGTGCCGCTGCCGCGCCTCCGCTCGACCGACGAGCTGGTCGTCGTGCTGTCCGCGGAGCCCATCGGCGCGGAGCCTGCCGCAGCCCGCCTGGATCGGCTTGACGTCGCCTACGTGGCGCCCGAAGTGTTACCCAAGTCGTGGCAGGCGTACGGGGGCGTGCGGCTCCTGGTCGTGCGCAACCTCGACGAGCGGCTTCTGGACGAGGCGCAGCGGATGGCGATCCGGCACTGGGTGTGGGTTGGCGGACGCCTGCTGCTGGTGCCCGCCGGTGATGACACACGGCACTTCGGCGGTCCCACGTTGGGGCCGCTTCGGGCCGGGGCGGCTGCCGGTCGCATCGGACGAGGGGCGGTGATCACCTGGCAGCACGATCCGTCGGTACGCGCCGGCCTCGGCGATCCCCTGGATGTCCGCGAGTGGGAGGCGGTCCTGACTCCCCGGGTGGCGCCGCATGCGGCCGGGCTTGAGCCCCTGGTGCCAGCGACCCGGATGGTGCCCGGCCGCGTGCATCTTGCGGTGGGCGCTCTCATCCTCCTCTACATCGCGCTGGTGCGGCGGGTCAGCCGCTGGCTGGCCACCCTGCGCCCGGCGCCGGTGGCCGCGTGTGCGCTCCTGGTCGCGGCGTGCGTGGCGGCTGCCGTTCAGGTATCGGTGGTCGCGCGGCGCGAGGCCTCCGGCGTGGTCACCGCGACCGTCATCGAGGGCCTGCCGGGTACGCGGCACGGACTGGTCCACATCTACGGCCGGACGGTTTCTGCCGACGGCGGACGGTTCTCGGTGTCGGCCTCGCCGGAGATGCTGGTATGGGCAGCGGCACCGGCGCCGGTGCGCATCGTTCAAGGGCCTGTGACGACCCTGGAAGGCCGTGGCGCCAGCGTGCAGCTTGCCGGCACAGGCGTCCTCCCGCTCCCCGTCACAGGAGTGCATGAGCAGGCCGATGAAGTTGAGCGCATTACGGTTACCAACCAGTCGGGCCTGACGCTCGAGCACCCGTGGATCTTCTCCTACGGCCGCGTGCAGGCCGTTCCCGCGATCGGCGAGTCTGCCCGCATCACCCTCAATCGGCAGGCATGGCAGGCACACGACCGGCTCCAGCGCACAGAACCGAATCATCAACTGCTGCTGTGGGCGTTCTCGCGTCTGCAAGCCGATGCTATACTCAAAGCGACTCCGGTCTGGCTGGTCGGCTGGTGGCGCGATCCGGCGGCCGCGTTGACGTGGGACGGCAGGTCCGAGAAGACGCGCCAGCTCGTGCTTGTGCCATTGGAAGCGTCCCGATAAGGGTGAGGTGGGCGGACGCGTGAATCCCGTTGCCCGCGGAGATCTGGCGGCCCGGCTCGGTACGTTTCGCGGGCTGCGGATTCAGACGATCTACCTGGCGATCTGCAGCGCCTTCCTGCTGCTCTCGCTGCCGCGGGAGATCGGCCGGTTCGACCTCCGCGATGCCAACCTGCTGCTGGCAGTGCTCGCCGTGCAGGTTGTCACGGTGACCTATCTGTCATCGGCCGTCGCGTCCGCCGAGCTCAGCATTGAGGGCGAGAAAGGCCTGCCTGACCTCGCGCTGTCCGCCTTTCCCGCCTCCGTCATCGCTGCCGGCAAGGCGCTCTCGAGCGCCGCGTATGCGGCCTACCTGCTCGCCATCGGCCTGCCGATCCTTGTCATGGCGGCGGCTCTGCGCGGAGCTGCCCTGGCGCCGGTGGGCTGGGCCACGCTGCTGTCGTGTGCAGTCGCCACCGCGGCGGGAATCTGGGGGACCTGGCTGGGCGGCCGGTTCGGGTCGGATTTCACCCGAAGCTTCATCCACTGGTCCTTCCTCGGGCTCCTGCTGGGCGCCACCGCGCTGCTGCCGCCGCGATGGTGGCCCGCCAACCCGATCCGTCTGATCGATGTGCTGGTCCGCGAGGGATGGACGGTGTGGCTCCCGGTGGCGGTGGTGGGGTATCTGGCGCTCGCCGCTGCGGGCGTCGTGCTCACACGCCGCCAGGTCGAGCACACGCGCGCCTACGGAGACGGGGCGTGAGGATGGACCACGAGGTCCTGCTGCAGACGGTGGAGCGCGTTCGACGCCGTCTGGCGGCCCGGAAGGCCTGGCGCTGGGGGAGCCGTGTCGCGCTCGTCTGGTCTGGTGCGCTCATGCTGCTCGTCCTCGCGCGCGCCATCGTGCCGCTCTCCCTTCCGTATGACATCTTGGCCGTGGCGGGGCTGCTCGTCGGCCTCGCGACGGTCGCCGTCGCGCGGCTGGTCTCCGTGCCCACACCGCTGCTGGCCGCGCAAGTCCTCGACCACAGGTTTGGCTGCGCGGATCGCATGGCCACGGCGGTGGAAATCCTCACGGGCAGACACCGCGCAACCGCGCTTACCGGCGACGCGGTGCGGGATGCCGCGGCGCGCGCGCAGGGACTGGACTTCGGCCGCCTCCACGCGCAGCCCGACCGCGCCGCCGCAGGCGCCGTCGCCCTCGCGGTTGTGGCCGTCCTCGCCGCGGGCGTGTTGAGGGGTCTGACCCTGCCGGGAACGCCGGCCCGGGAGGTCGCCCGCACGATCCGGCAGGAGGGGCAGCGGCTCGAACGGGCCGGGCAGGCCATGGAGGAGCAGGCGCGCATCGAGCGCGCACGGATCTCCCGACGGCTTGCGCCCGATCTCCGCAGGCTCGGTGAAGCTCTGCAGCGCGAGCGGATGGAGCGCGGCGCCGCGCTGGCGCGCCTGGAGTCGTTTGGCCGGCAGCTGGAAGCCGAGCGGCGGCAGGTGCAAGCCCACCGCGAGCAGATGGCCGGGCAGCGGCCCCAGGCCGGGCCGATGCCGTCGTCCGATCTGTTCAGGCAGCGCGCCTCCCTCGACCGGGCGGCGCGGCACATCCGCGAGATCGCCGACCGCTTGGCCGAGAGCCGCTCACCCGAAGAGCGCGAGGCGCTTATGCGCCAGCTCGCCGCGCTGGCGCGCCGCGGCGAAGGCGAGCACATGCCGGCCACCGTCCGGCAGCAGGTGGAGAGGGCGCGCCAGCAGGCTGCCGCGGGTGATGCGGACGGGGCGCGGCGAACCCTGCAGCAGAGCGCGGCCGATCTGGACGATCTGCGCGCGATGCTCGCCGACGAGGAGGGCCTCCAGCAGGCCCAACGGGATCTCCGCCGGTCCGTGGATCAGATCGCCCGCGGCGGGTCCGAGATTCCGGTCGAGACCGAGCAGCTCCCCCAGGCGGCTGCGCGACCGGGCACAGCCGCGCCAGGCGACCGGCCGCCGACTGAGGAGCCGGGGTCGGAACAGACCGAGGCGCCTGCCGGTCCCCATCAGGGCACGCTGCCCGGCCAGGGGGCGATCGCTGGGAAGCTGGGCAGGCCGACCGAGCGGCTCGACGCCAACCGGGAGCAGACCCGCCTCGAGGGGCTCCAGGGCGAGGGGCGTACCACGACGTCCGAGCTGCTGGGCCCGGGTCGGGCGGCGCGCGTGCGCACGCCACCGGGTTCCGACGCGGCGTCCGCGCGCGCCGACGCCGACCGGTACATGGCGCGCATGCGCATCCCGCCAGAATACCGCGACATCGTCCGTCGTTATTTCGAGGCACTCGCGGCGGCCCGCTAGCGGCGGCCGGGGCATCCATCGCATGGACATGCAGAGATTTCGCTCGACGCTGCTGGCGATTCGGCGAGAAGTGCAGCGCGTCATCGTCGGGCACGAGGTGTTGATCGATCACGTGATCATGGCGCTCATCGCCAACGGTCACGTGCTCCTGGAAGGCGTGCCCGGCCTGGGGAAGACGCTGCTGGTCAAGACCCTGGCGCAGTGCCTGGATCTGCGGTACGCCCGTATCCAGTTCACGCCCGACCTGATGCCGGCCGACATCATCGGCACCAACGTCGTCATGCAGGACGCGGCAGGCCGCCGCTACTTCGAGTTTCAACGCGGCCCCGTATTCTCGCAGATCCTGCTGGCCGACGAGATCAACCGGGCCACGCCGAAGACGCAGTCCGCCCTGCTGGAGGCGATGCAGGAGCGCCAGGTTTCGGTGTCGGGCACCGTCTACGCACTCGAGGAGCCGTTTCTGGTGCTGGCCACCCAGAATCCTATCGAGATGGAGGGTACCTACCCCTTGCCCGAAGCGCAGGTCGACCGCTTCCTGTTCAAGCTTAAGGTGGAGTCACCCACATTGCCGGAGCTCATGGAGATCATGGACCGCACCGCCGGGCCCGAACAGCCGACCGCCTCGGTGGTGGCCAGCGGCGCGACAATCCGCGAGATGCAGGCGTTCGCGCGAGAGGTGCCGGCGGCGGAGCACGTCAGGCTCTACGCGGCGCGCCTGGTCCGCGCGACGCATCCCCACGACAGCGAGGCCAGCTCGATGGCCCGGCGGTTCGTCCGCTACGGAAGCAGTCCGCGTGGCGCGCAGGCGCTGCTCGTGGCCGGCAAGGTCCGCGCGTTGATGGAGGGCCGGGCCAACGTGAGCGTCGAGGATCTGCAGGCGCTCGTGCTGGCCGCGCTCCGCCACCGCGTCCTGCTGAACTTCGAGGGCGAGGCTGAAGGCGTGGATCCCGACGACGTCGTCCGGAGCGTCGTCGCCGAGGTCCCGCCGACGCCGGCCGCGACAGCCACGTGAGCACCGCGGTCCGGGCTCCGCTCTTCGAGCCTGAGTTCCTGGCCCGGCTCGAGCAGCTGACCTTTCTCTCGCACCGCCTCTACCGCAGCGGCGTGCGGGGCGAGCGCCGGAGCAACACACTGGGGCGGGGCGTCGAGTTCGCCGACCACCGCTCGTACCACATCGGCGACGACTACCGGTACATCGACTGGCACATCTACTCGCGGCTCGATCGGCTCTTCGTGAAGCTCTTCAGCGAGGAGGAGGACGTGACCGTCCACCTGCTGGTGGACGGCAGCCGATCGATGGGGTGGGGAACACCTCCCAAACTCGGGTACGCAACACGGGTGGCGGCCGCGCTGGGCTACATTGGGCTGGCCAACCTCGACCGGGTGGGCGCGGTGATCTTCGCCGAGCGCCTCCATCGCATGCTGCCGCCGCTCCGCGGACGGCCGGCGGTGTTCCGGCTGTTCCGCTTCCTGGGCGAGGCGTTGGCCGAGGGCCAGAGAAGCGATCTGGCCGCAACGCTGGCCGACTATGCGGTGCGAATGCGGCGCCGGGGCGTGCTCGTCATCCTTTCGGACCTGATGTACCCCGGAGGCGTGGATGCCGGGCTGCGCCTGGCGCGGGCGCACCGCTTCGAGCCATTCGTGATCCACCTCCTCGCCGATGAGGAACTCGCGCCGGCCATGGCTGGCGACCTGCGGTTGGTGGACAGCGAGACCGGCGCCGGCGTGGATGTCACGGCGGACGCGGCCACGGCCGCGGCCTACGCGCGGGCCCGGGACCGCTACTTCGCCGAGATCGAGCAGGTTTGCCTGCGGTATCAGGTCGAGTATCTGCGCGCCGTCACCTCGATCCCGTTTGACGACTTGGTCCTGCGCCATCTCCGCCAGGGGAGGCTGATCGCCTGATGGTTCTGGGGACCCCCGGCGCGCTGTGGTGGCTGCTGCTCATCCCGCTCGTGATCCTGCTCTACATGCTGCGGGCCCGGCGCGAGCCCCGCGTCGTGCCCAGTACGCTCCTCTGGGAGCGGGCGACGCGCGACCTAGTGGCGCGCATGCCGGTCCGGCGCCTCGAGCGGAGCCTCCTGCTGCTCCTCCAGATCCTGGCCCTGGCCGCGCTGGCACTGGCCTTGGCGCGGCCGTCGATCGCCCTGCCGGGACTGGCCAGCGACGCCGTGGCGGTGGTGATTCGGACGACCGCCAGCATGCAGGCGACAGATGAGCCTCCGACGCGGCTCGCCGCGGCGCAGCGTGAGGCACTGGCCCTGATCGGCCAGCTGGGTCCCCGCCAGCCCGCCGCGGTCATCGCCGCCGGCCAGCGGCCGGTGATCGTGCAGGACTTCACGACCGGCAGGGAGTTGCTGGCTGCCGCGATCCGGGGGCTTCGGCCGACCGATGCCGCCGGCGCCATCGATGAGGCCGTTGTGCTCGCCGCCAGCCTGCGGGTGGACGGCCGTCCTGCGCGCGTTCACGTGTTCTCGGACCGCGCGCCGGCCGAGGGCAGTGTACGGTGGCACCGGGTGGGCCGAGGCGCTCCGAATGTCGCCATCACCTCTGCGGCGGTACGGACCGATGCCGTCGGGGCGGCGCTGCTGCTCGTCCGGATCGAGGCGTTTGGTGGTCCTTCGCCGTCCAGGCCCCTGGTGGTGACCCTCGATGGCCACACGATCGCACGCCGAGAGGTGCGCGCAGTGCCCGGCGCACCAGCGGTCGCCGTCTTTGACCTGGACCGGGCGTCAGGTGTCGTGACCGTGCAATTGGAGGGAAGCGATGCGCTGCCCGCGGACGATCGGGCGGTGGTGGCCGTAGGGTTGGAGGCGCTGCCGAGGGTCCTGGTGGTGGGTCCTCCGAACCCCGTCCTCGATGCGGTCCTCGGCGCCATCCCTCTTGCCGGTCTGTCGCGCGCGGACCGAATCGCGCCCGCCGAGTGGGGGCGGGCCGACCTCGTGGTGCTCGACGGCCTCCGGCCGCTTCATCTGCCGCCAGGAGCCTATCTGCTCATCGGGACCCTGGGAGAGAACCTCCCCCTGGAGATCGAGGGCAGCGCGGTGGATCAGGTTGTGCGCTCCGTGGCGGTCACGCATCCTGTGACGCGGCTGGCCGATCTGAGAGGCGTGCGGGTGTCTGCGGCGTTCTCGCTGCGTGTCCGGGGTGGCGTCGCGGTCGCCGAAGGGGACGTGCCCCTGCTGTGGGCATACGAGGGGCAGGGCTTCAGAGCGGTCATGCTGCCATTCACGCTGCAGGAGAGCGACCTGTCGCTTCATCCGGCGTTTCCCGTGCTGGTAGCCAACGCCATCGGCTGGCTCGCGGGCCATGTGCCAGTGGCGGCGGGCGATGCGCCTGTGCTTCCTGCCGGAGGGGCGCGTACCGGGACGCTGATTGATCCGATCGGGGCCCCCCGGCGCCTCGATGCGCGGGAAGGCCTCTTCGCGCTCCCCGTGCTGGACCGTGTCGGCCTCTGGCGCCTCCGCACGGACGGATGGGAGCGCCGGTGGATTGTGTCGGCCGTGGATGCCAGCGAGTCGAACCTGGGCATCGCTGATGCGCGTGCGGCCGCCGCCGCTGACGAGGCGCCGCGGGCGGCGTTTCTCTCTCTCGTCCCGTGGCTGCTCGGTTTGGCGGCAGTCCTGATCGCGGGCGAGTGGCTGCTGTGGGCGCGGACGGTCCCGCCCGACGTGCGGCCGGCGCGCGGGTCGGTGAGGCGCCGGTGATCAGGTTTGCCGCGCCTGTGGCGCTGGCGGGGCTGCTGCTCGTCCCGCTGGTCGTGGTGGCGATGCGCGGGCGCCGCCACCGCCGAGCGCTCGTCGCGCTGCGGGGGGCCGTGGTCGCGCTCCTCGTCCTCAGCGCATCGGGCATGGAAGTTGCCCGTGCGGCGCCAGACCTGGTGGTCATGATTGCGGCGGACCGGTCGGATAGCATCGGACCTGATGGGGCGCGGGTCATCCGCGCATTCCTCGACGATGTCCGCGCGCAGGCCGGCCAGACCCGCCGAGTCGGACTTGTGGCCTTCGGGGCCCAGGCGGTTGTCGAGGAGCCGCCGAGCGCACAGCCGCGCCTGGCCATGGCGGCCAGGGTCCGGACCGACGGCACCAACATCGCCGAAGCGCTCACCCGCTCGCTGGCGGCGTTGCCCGAGGGTGAGGCGGGCCGCCGGATCGTGCTGCTGACCGACGGGCAGGTTAACGCGGGCGACCTGCCGCGTGCGCTGGCCGAAGCGCGCAGCCGCGGCGTCGAGCTGACCGTGGTGCCGGTCGCGTCCGATCCACCGCCGGATGTCATGGTCGAGGACGTCAGCATGCCGGGGATCGTCGCCGTCGGCGAGCGCATTCCGGTGACGGTGACGCTCCGCGCCACGGCGGCGGCGCGCGCCGAGGTTCGCGTCCGGGGCAACGGCGTGCTGCTCCACTCGCGCGAGATGACATTGCAGCCAGGGCGGACGCGCATCGACCTCGAGCCCGAGGCGGCGCAAGCGGGCCTGCTGCGGATCGACGCGTCCGTCGAGGCCACGCCGGACGGCGAGCCGGGCAACAACCGGGCGTTCGCGCTGAGCCTGGTGACCGGACCACCGCTGATCCTGTACGCCGCCGCGCAACCAGGCCAGCTCGCGCAGGCCCTCGAGGCCCAGGGGCTCACAGTGCGGCGCCTGGCGCCGGCGGCGCTGCCCGCGACGCTCGGCGGGTATCAGGCGGCCGCGGCCGTGATCCTGGATGACGTGCCCGCGTATCTGCTGAATGTGCAGCAGCAGCGTGCGCTACGCGACTATGTGCGGATCACAGGCGGCGGGCTTGTCGCCGTGGCCGGCGCGCAGAGTTTCGGGATCGGTGGATACGCCGACACGCCGATCGAGGACGCGCTGCCGGTCAGCATGGACGTGCGACACCGGCTGGCGATTCCATCGATGGCCATCGTCGTGGTTCTTGACGCCTCGGGGAGCATGGGTAGCTTCGGCATCGAGTTGGCCAAGGTCGAAGTCGCCAAGGAGGTCGCGCAGTCGGTGATCGACCTGCTCGGTGAGCGCGACCTGATCGGCGTGCTGGCGTTCGACCAGGAGCCGCGCTGGCTGGTTCGGCCGACGCCGGCCGCAGAGCGGGCGCGCATCCTGGACGCCGTCAGCCGGATCCAGGCGGGCGGCGGGACTGTGATGTACCCCGCGATCGAGGCCGCGCGCGACGCGTTGCGGCAGGTCGAGGCGAAGATCAAGCACGTCATCGTCCTCTCAGACGGCCAGACCGATCCCGGCCAGTTCCAGACCCTCGTGACCAGCATGGCGGCCGAGCGCATCACCGTCAGCACGGTGGCCATCGGCCGCGATGCCGACCTCGAGATCATGCGCCGCGTCGCGGCGTGGGGCCAGGGCCGGAGCTCCGTCGCGCGCGACCTCTACAGCATCCCCCAGATCCTGACCGCCGAGGCCATGCTTGCCACGCGCGCGTCGGTTATCGAGGAGCGGTTCCTCCCCAAGCCCGTGGAGACGCAGGAGCTGTTCGCGGATCTCGGTCCGATCCCACCGCTGCTCGGCTATCTGGCGACCGCGCCGAAACCCGCGGCCGATGTGGTGGTGCGCTCACATCAGGATGACCCGATCGTCGCCGCCTGGACCTACGGGTTGGGCCGGGCCGTCGCCGTCACCACCGACGCCCGGCATCGGTGGACCGCTGAGTGGGCCGGATGGCCACAGGCCGCGCGGTTCTGGTCGCAGGCGGTCCGCTGGGCGATGACGCGCGAGGCCGACGCGCTGGACGTGCACGCGGAGGCGCACGCCGGCGGGGTGCGGGTCGTGCTCGACGCGCGCGCGCCGGATGGGACACCGTTTGTCACGTGGACCGCGGAGGCCACGCTGGTGGGTGAGGGGGGCGAGGTCGCCGAGATCCGCCTTGCCCAGACGAGGCCGGGATGGTACGAAGGCGTCTTCCCGCTGCCTCCAGTGGGCGCCTACCTGATCCGTGTCGAAGCGGCCGACGGCGCCACGCCGGCCGGCCGCACGTCGATCCCATATGCCGTGCCGTACTCTCCCGAGCTGCGCGCGGTGGGCCTCAATCGTGCGGCGATCTCACAGATGGTTGAGATCGGGGGGGCCCGCATCATCACCTCCCCCGATGAGGTCATGGCACCGCCGCAGACTCCTGCGCGCCGATCGCAGCCCGTGTGGCCGCTGTTCAGCGCGCTCGCCCTGGCAGGGTTCGTGGCCGAGGTGGCCCTGCGGCGGATCCCGGCGATCGAGCACCAAGTCGGGCGGCTTCTCGCGGCGGCCGCGGCGTTCGTCCGCCGCGAGCCTCCACCCGGGCAGGCGGCGGACGAGGCCGAGTACGCCTCGGCCGACCGGTGGCGCATCGAGGAGCCGTCTGAGGCGGCGGCCCGCGCCGCGTCGATGGAGGCGGCGGCGCGGCTCTACATCGCGCGGCTGCGCCGCCAGCAGGCGGTGGACGACATCCCCGAGGATGCCCCCGACCATTAGCGCGTCCCAGTTCCCGGCCATGCGGATGCTGCTGTGCCGGATGCCGCGTCCGAGGGTCGACGATCCGGAGCGCGCGGCGGATGCCGCGCTGGCGGGCCTCGATCTCAGCGCGCGCGTCGCAGGTCGCCGGATCGCCGTCACCGCGGGGAGCCGCGGCATTCGCGACATCGTCCCGGTCCTGCGCGGCGTCGTCAGCCACCTGCAGCGGCTGGGCGGCCGGCCGGTGATCGTCGCGGCGATGGGTAGCCACGGCGGCGGTACCAGCGACGGGCAGCGACGTGTGCTGGAGCACCTCGGGGTCACGGGCGATGCGGTCGGCGCGTCGGTGTCGACCAGCATCGAGGCCGACATCATCGGCCGGACCGCTGGCGGGCTGACCGTCTACTGCGACCGCGTGGCCGCGGCGTGCGACGGGATCCTGGTGGTTAACCGCATCAAGCCCCACACCGCATTCGACGAACCGTTCGGCAGCGGTCTGCTCAAGATGCTCGCCGTGGGTCTGGGCAAGGTGGAGGGGGCCAGACAGATTCACCGCCAGGGACCGGCGCAGCTCGCGGCCGCGATCCAGGCCATGGCCCAGGTGTTCCTCGACCAGGGACGTGTGGTGGGTGGACTGGCGATCGTCGAGAACGCGTACGACGAGACCGCGTCGGTCACCGCCGTGGGGCCCGGACGGTTGCTCGAGGACGAAGTGAGGCTCTTTCCGCAGGCGCGCGGCCTGATGCCGCGGCTGCCGGTCGACGACCTCGACGTCCTCATCGTCGACGAGATCGGCAAGATCTTCGCCGGCACCGGTATGGACACGAACGTGATCGGCCGGCGGCGCATCGACGGGATGCCCGAGCCGGCCTCCCCGCGCATCGGCCGCGTCGTCGCGCTTCGGCTCTCGCCCCATTCTGAGGGCAACGCGCAGGGGATCGGGTTGGCCGACCTCACCACGCAGCGGCTAGTGGACGCGATGGACCGGCGCGTCACCTACCTGAACACCATCACGAGCACGTTCCTCAACCGCGGGGCCATCCCGATCACCTTGCCGTCGGACCGTGAGGCCATCGCGGTCGCGCTCGACACCCTCGGCCTTGCCGATCCTGCGCAGGCCGCGGTGATGCGCATTCCCAACACGCTTCATCTGGAGCGCATCGCCGTATCGGCGTCCGTGGCGGCGCGGCTGACAGGTCGGCCGGACGTCGAGGTGGGCGCCGAGGCACCCTGGACGTTCACCCCTGACGGCCATCTGGCCGACCTGTCGTGAGCGCAGACGCGGCTCGGGCGCTGGTCCGCGCGTCGGCGCTGCTCCGCGCGGCAACGCGCGCGGTGGCATTTACCGGCGCCGGCATCAGCACCGAATCGGGCCTCCCGGACTTCCGCTCGCCCGGCGGGCTGTGGGTCACTGTCGATCCGCTGGCCATCGCGACGCGGTCGGCGCTCGAGCGCCGACCGCAGGCGTTCTACGAGTTCTACCGGCAGCGCCTGGCGTGCCTGGCCGGTGCCCGGCCCAATCCCGCGCACCGCGCGCTGGTTGATCTGGAACGCGCCGGACGGGTGCGGGCGGTGGTCACACAGAACATTGACGGTCTGCACCAGGCCGCGGGATCGCAGCAGGTGATCGAGCTACACGGCAACCTCCGTGAGTGCGCCTGCATCGGCTGCGGGGCTGTCGGCCCGATTGGGCGGCTCGTCGGCGCGCTCGATGCGGGCGCGCTGCCGCGGTGCGAGGCGTGTGGGAGCCTCTTGAAGCCCAACGTCGTCCTCTTCGAGGACCTGCTGCCCGAGGCCGCGTGGACGCGCGCCTCGCTGGCGGTGCGCGCGGCCGACGTCATGCTGGTCGTCGGATCGTCGCTGCAGGTGACTCCGGCGGCTTACCTCCCCCAGGAGGCGCTGGACCGGGGGGCCCGGCTCGTCATCGTGAATCGCGAGGCCACCCCCTACGACTGGCGGGCCGAGGTGGTCATCCATGACGATGCCGGCCGGGTGCTGCCGGCGATCGCCTCGGCGGCGGTTGGGTCGGACCACCAGGGGGAGGAGGCGTCTTCGCACGCGCCGAACTGAACGGGCGCACGTGCACGCATGACGAGAGCGCAGGCTGCCGGCCCGGGCGACCCGGGCCGATTCTGCGTCAGGTCGGAACGGGGTGATGGGCGCGGATGGCACAGGCAGAGATCGGTGTGTTTGGCGGGTCGGGATTCTACTCGCTGCTCGAAGACGCCCGCGAGGTCACGGTTGAGACGCCGTACGGCGCGCCCAGCGACCTGATCACGATTGGCGAGATCGCCGGCCGGCCGGTCGCCTTCCTGCCCCGCCACGGCCGGCGCCATCAGTATCCGCCCCACGCAATCAACTACCGGGCGAACGTCGCCGCCATGAAGCACCTCGGAGTGACACGCCTCCTTGGGCCCGCGGCGGCCGGGAGTCTGCAGCCGCACATCAAGCCCGGCGACTTCGTCATCTGCGACCAGTTCGTGGACCGCACGAGCGCCCGGCGCGATACGTTCTTCGACGGTCCACAGACGGTCCACGTCAGTCCGGCTGATCCCTACTGCCCGCAGATGCGCGAGGTGGCCCGACAGGCCGCCGACCGCCTCGGTCTGCCCGTGCATCCCGCCGGGACCGTCGTGGTGATTCAGGGGCCGAGATTCTCGACCCGATCGGAAAGCCGGTGGTTCAGCGCGGCGGGCTGGGAGGTCATCAACATGACCCAGTATCCTGAGGCCATTCTCGCGCGCGAGGCCGAGCTGTGCTACGTGAACATCTCGCTGATCACCGACTATGATGTGGGCGTCGAGGGCGACCCGCACGCGAAGCCGGTGACCGCCGAGGAGGTCCTGCGAGCGTTCCAGGCCAACCTGGGCCGGCTGCGCGAGCTGATCACCGCGATCGTCGCGTCCACCCCGCGCGAGCGCGCGTGCGCGTGCGGCTCCGCGCTGGCGAGCGCGCTGTCGTAGTGGCGGCGCCCGCCGCGCTGGCTTCAAGCCTCGAGGAGGGATGACATGGCAACTGGACGGTCCGGCACTGACCACACGGGACGGCTGATGGGTCTGGCCGTCTTCCTGCTGGGGATCCTGTTCCTGGTTCTGGTGTTCGCGCTCGCGTACGCGGACCTCACTGGCGCCGGCGTCCTCGGGCAACTCGCCAATCCCCCGACCGGCGTGGCCGCCGACGCCGCGCTCCGTGCGCTGGCGGTCAAGGCCGTGCTCTTCTTCCTGATGGCCTACGTGGGTTCCGCGGTGGCCGGCCGCGGCATCGGCCTGTACGCGGCGGCGAGGGCGGGCGATGAAGGTTAGCGACGCGGTCCTGGACGGGGCGCGGACGATCCACACGGTGGACCTGCGGAGCGACACCATCACCCAACCCACCGACGCGATGCGCGAGGCCATGGCCCGCGCCGATGTGGGCGATGACGTCTACGGCGAGGACCCGACGGTCAACGCGCTGGAAGCCCTTTCGGCCGAGCGGGTGGGCAAGGCGGCCGGCCTGTTCGTGCCCTCGGGTACCATGGCGAACCTGGTTGCGATCATGGCCCACACGCAGAAGGGCGACGAGGTCATCCTGGACGACCAGGCGCACATGTTGCTGCATGAGGCGGGCGCGCTCGCGGCCGTCGCCGGCGCGGTCCCGCGCACGGTTCCCACCCAGCGCGGATTCGTCTCCGCGGCGCAGTTCGAGGCCGCGCTTCGTCCCTCGGACGTGCACTTCCCGCCTACCCGACTGGTCTGCATCGAGAACACGCACAATCGGCACGGCGGCACGGTGATCGGCGCCGACGCGGTGGCCGAGCTGGCCGCGGCCGCCCACCGTCATCACGTCCGTGTGCACATCGACGGCGCGCGACTGTTCAACGCATCAGTCGCGCTCGGAGTGCCGGCGGCGCGCCTGGCGGTGCCGGCGGATTCGGTGACCTTCTGCCTCTCCAAAGGCCTGTCGGCCCCTGTCGGCTCGGTGCTCTGTGGAGAGCGCGAGTTCATCGACCGCGCACGCCGGTTTCGCAAGATGGTGGGCGGCGGGATGCGGCAGGCCGGCGTGCTCGCGGCGGCCGGCATCGTGGCGCTCACGACCATGGTGGAGCGTCTGGCCGAGGATCACCGTCTGGCGCGCGCGCTCGCGGAGGCGTTGGCGCAGATCCAGGGCGTGCGCATCGATCTCACGCGCGTGCAGACGAACATCGTGCGCGTCGAGATGCCCGATTATGACGCGCGGGCTGTGGCCGAGCGCCTGCGCGCGCACGGCGTCCGGGTCAGCCTGATGGGACCGCGCATGATCAGGCTGGTGACGAATCGCCATGTGACGGGTGACGATGTCCCCATGGTAGTGACGGCGTTCGAGGCCGCGTTGCACGCGTGACGCTGCGCGACAGGTTGCGCGGATTTCGCACGCGACATGACGATGCGGCAGGGGACACTCACTCCTTCGCGAATACTCGCGTTCGAAGACCGGAGCGCGTGGCTCCGCGACGTCGAGCTCGGAGAGGAGGCGAGGGCATTGGCCAAGAAGGCAGCGAAGAAGGCGACCAAGGCTAAGGGCAAGAAGAAGAAGGGCAGGTAGCCCGGTCGCATCTCATGGATGGGGAGCACTGCGAACGCAGTGCTCTCTCTCGTTTGTGCCCGCCGTCCCTTTCGCGATCCGCCTAGAACCGGTAGTACGCTCCGAGTCCTATCGCCGGGTTGTGGAACACATCGTGTACCCGCAGCGTGAGGCCATAGTTCGGGTTCAGCGCGTACCGCAGATAGAGGTTGAGCGTTACCTGGTTAATGTTGTACAGGTCCATGGCGTAGCCTAGCCGAGGGCCAGCGCGGTAATCGAGTCCCACGCCCAGGTTGGAGTCGATGAGCCCGTAGCGGATCCGCAGGCGGTCGGCGAGGATGTTGCTGACCTGGACGCCGACGCGGGTGCTGCCGCCGAACTCGCGCAGCGAGAGAATGTAGTTGGTGGGCGCCTCGGGCTGCAGCGTGAGGATGACATCGTTGCCCAACCGCCGGCCGTCGTACCACAACCCGTACTCCAGCCGGGCCGCGGTGCGCACGTCGGGGAGTTCGAGGCGTTCGGGCAGGACCTGCTGGATGCGCGAGACCGCCTGATCGGCTCTGCCGATCAGCGCCCGGCCCTCGCCAAGCGCGTGGCGGGCCTCCGTGACCGCCCGGCGCGCCTCGTCGAGCGAAGCCTTGACGGCGCGCACCTCGTCTTCATTCACGAGACCCTGCAGGTCACGTACCATCTTCTCGATTCCGTCGGCGGCCCGCTGGATGGAGGCCACGGTCTGCCGGATCTGGCGGGAGGTCTCCCCGCTGGCGGACACGTCGCGGACCACGGCGCGCACGTCGGCGGCAGTGGCGGCCAGGTCACCGGCCATGACGGCCAGATCGGTGGCCATCCGTCTGAGCTCACCGGCGATGGCCGGGAGCTCCTCCCCGGTGGCCCCGACGATGCGGTCGATGGCTCTGGTGGTGCGCTCCACGTTCTCGGCCGCCCGGCGGACAAGGACCGTGGCGTCGCGGGCTGTGCGGACCGTCTCGCCCAGCGCCGCCCCGAGTCCGGGGTCGCCGATCAGCCGGTTGATGCTGGTGAGCGCCTCTTCGGCGCGTTGCGCGACGGCCACGACACGCTCCATGATGTCCTCGACGGAGATGGGCGGAGCTGCGGTCACCACCGTGTCCGGCTCGAGCGGCGGCGGATTGCCCGGCTCGGGGGCGATCGCCATGAACCGGTCACCGAGCAAACCGGTAGAGCCCACGGAGAACCGTGAGCCGATCGGGATCTCAATGCCGTGACGGATGCGCAGCGTGATACGGGCCTTGCGGTCGTCCGTGAGGTCTACCCGGATCACGCGGCCGACGTGCACGCCCGCCATCTGCACCGAGGCTCCGGTAATGATGCCGCCGGCGTCGGATGCGACGACATGGATCTCGTACCCGCGATCGCGAAAGTCCACGCCGCCCCGAAGGAAGATCAGCGATCCCACCAGCGCCGCGACGAACAGCACCGCGACGATGCCTGCCCTGGTTTCATGGCTCATGCGTGGCTCACCCCTATGGCGCGCGTGGCCAGGAATGTCTGGACGAACGGATGCGCGCACTCCAGGATCTCCCCCGGCGCTCCTGAAGCGGCAAACCGGCCGGATTCCATGACCGCCAGCCGATCGGCGAGCCGGAGCGCGCTGTCCACGCTGTGCGTCACCACCACCGACGTCACGCGCAGGTCGGCGCGCAGCCGCAGCACCAGATCGTCGACGGTCCGCGCCGTCAGGGGATCGAGCCCGCTCGTCGGCTCATCGTAGAGGATAAGCGGCGGCTCCAGGGCCAGGGCGCGGGCGATCCCCACCCGCTTGCGCATGCCGCCCGACAGTTCGGACGGCATCAGCCGCTGCGTCCCTTCCATCTCCACGAGCGCCAGCAGGTGCGCCACACGGTCGGCAATGGCCTGCTCGGGCAGACGGCGGTGCCGCCGGAGTGGAAACGCCACATTGTCCGCGACGCTGAGCGAGTCGAACAGCGCTGCGGACTGGAAGACGACGCCGGTGCGCAACCGCAACTGATCGATCGCGGCGTCGGCCAGGGCGTGCACCGGCTCGCCAAAGACGAACACCTCGCCCCGCGTCGGCCGCAGCAGGCCAACCAGGTGTTTGAGGAACACGGTCTTCCCGCATCCACTCGGGCCCATGATGACCTGGATCTGGCCCTGGCGAACCTCGAGGGAGATCCCGGCGAGGATCGTCTTCCCGCCGATCTCCTGCCATAGATCCGTGACGGCGACCACGGGGCCGGCGCCGGATGCCGCGGGAGCGGTCCGGGTGCTCGGTGATGAGACGGCACGCATGGTCTGCGCCACCTAGAACACGATCAGGTTGATGAACAGGTTCACGACCAGGATCAGCACGATCGCCGATACCACCGCGCCCGTCGTCGCCCGCCCAACCCCGTCCGCCCCGCCGGTGGCCTGGAGTCCACGAACGCACCCCACCGCGGCGATGATGAAGCCGAACAAGAAGGCCTTCACCAGGCCGGCGATGATGTCGTACGGCACCACCATCAACCGCAGCGAGGTCATGTAGGTTGTGCTGCTGATGCCCAGCGACGTGGCGACGACGTACCCGCCCAGGCTGCCCACGATGTTGGCGAACATGGTCAACCCCGGGAGCGCGAAACTCGCCGCGATCAGGCGCGGGACCACCAGGTGGCGGATCGGATCGGTCGCCAGGACGCGCAGGGCGTCCACCTGCTCGGTCACGGTCATGGTGCCGATCTCCGCAGCGATGCCGGCGCCGACGCGACCTGCGGCAGTGATCGCCGCAAACACCGGCGCGGCCTCACGGGCCATCGACAGCCCGACCAACCCGCCCGCAAGGCCCTGGACGCCGAATCCAAGCAACTGCCGCGACGTCTGGTAGGCCAGCACCATCCCCGCGAACGCCCCGGTCACCAGCACGATCGGCACGGACTCGACGCCGATCCGGTTCATCTGGACCAACACCTCGCGGAATTCCCACCGCCCCTGGGCCATCCAGCGGAAGGCCGCCGTGAGCATGACGGTGGACCGGCCGGCCTGGGCCAGCGCATGGAGGACCGCGCGACCCACAAGCGCCAGGGGCGCGGACCATCCCGCGGAGTGCTCGCGCGGCGCGCGCATCGCGTTCTCTACGTTCGGTGTCTGCCGGGCCGATATCCTCTGGGGCCGTGGCGCGGCTCGATTGACGCCCACGGGACCCCGTGCTATACTCGCCACCGTTGAGCGGCCGAAGTAGAAGCCATCCGCTTCTCACCCGAGCGCCCTCTGTCCAGTGTATCGCGTCTCGGGTCACGGTGGTGCCGGGGAGGGACTAGGGATGGCTGTCGCCGTCCCTAGTGTGTTTCTTCCGGCCACCGGGGTGGCGGGCCGCAACAGACGATGGGAGGCGACGCAGCATCGAGCGAGAGGCCAGAATCAATGACCGGATCAGGGCCCGCGAGGTTCGGCTGATCGGCCCCAACGGCGAGCAGCTGGGGATTGTTCCGACGCGCGAGGCGCTGACCCGCGCGCAGGAGCACGCCCTGGACCTTGTGGAGATTGCCCCGACGGCGAGCCCGCCAGTGTGCAAGATCATGGACTACGGGCGGTTCAAGTACGAGCAGAGCAAGAAGGACCGCGACGCGCACCGGAAGTCGCGCGGCCAGGACCTCAAGGGCATGCGCCTGAGTCCCAAGATTGGTGAGCACGACTTCCAGGTCAAGGCCCGGCAGGTCAAAGAGTTCCTGGCCGACGGCAACAAGGTTCGAGTCGCGATGTGGTTCCGGGGGCGCGAGATGGCGCACCCGAAAGTCGGCGAGCAGCTCCTGCAGCGTCTGGCGCAGTTCGTGGCCGATACCGGGACCGTTGAGAGCATGCCCAGGCTGGAAGGACGCAACATGATCATGATCCTCGCTCCGCGCAAGGGGTGAGGAGCAAGGAGCGGACGCTGTGGCAAAGGCAAAGCGGCACCAGGGGACGGCGAAGCGGGTCGGCGTCACGGGGTCGAGCCGCCTGGTACGCGGGCGGCAGCACGGTGGGCACCTGAAGGTGAAGAAGCGCCCCAAGCGCAAACGCTCGCTCCGGGCCCGGGTGGCCGTGCACGCGGCGGACGAGGAGCGGTTGCGCCGGCTGCTCCCAGGCATCTAGTCCGGCCGGCGCGAGAGGCGCGGACGGGGAAGGTGGAACATCAATGGCACGCATCAAGCGCGGCGTCACCGCACGCCGGCGACACAAGAAGATCCTCCGGCTGGCCCGCGGCTATCGGGGGGCCAAGAGCCGCTGGTACCGGCTGGCCAACCAGTATGTGACCCGCGCGCTGGCGCAGGCCTTCGCCGCCCGTCGCCTGCGCAAGCGGCAGTTTCGGAGTCTGTGGGTCTCGCGCATCAACGCCGCGGCGCGGGGCAGCGGCGTCACGTACAGCCGCCTGGTGCACGGTCTTCGCAAGGCCGGGATCACGATCAACCGCAAGGTCCTCGCCGATCTGGCGGTGCGGGACCGCACGGCATTCGACGCGCTAGTGGCGCGAGCCAAGGAGCGATTGGGGTCCTAGCTGCGCCGGCTACCGCCGGCAGGCGGTCCCACCCATGATGGCGCCACACAGGTCCGGGTCGGCATGATGGCCCGGACCGCAGCCCTAGACGGCCGGCCGCGAGTCGTCAGGTTTGCCCTGAGCCCCGCGCAGACCATCATTGTCGGGTTCGCCGCAGTCATCCTCATCGGGACGGTGCTGTTGAGCCTGCCCGCAGCGTCGGAGACTGGCCGCACGACGCCGTTCCTGACCGCGTTGTTCACCGCCACCTCGGCGGTGTGTGTGACTGGCTTGGTGGTCGTGGACACGGCCGAGCACTTCTCCACCTTCGGCGAGATCGTCATCCTCGCGCTCATCCAGGTCGGCGGGTTCGGGTACATGACCTCCTGGGCGCTCCTGGCGCTGCTGCTAGGATGGCGCATTGGCCTGCGTGAGCGGATCGTCTTGAGCCAGGCATACAACTTCTACGCCCTGGGTGGTGTGGTGCGGTTCACGCGCCGGCTCATCCTGCTGGCCATCGGCTTCGAAGCCGCGGGCGCGGCGGTCCTCACAGCGCGGTGGGCGGTCGAGATGCCGCTCGGACAGGCGGCCTACCGCGGGATCTTCCACAGCATCTCGGCGTTCAACAACGCCGGGTTCGATCTCATGGGAGGATTTCGGAGCCTGACCGGATTCGTGATGGACCCCGTGGTGTCGCTGACTGTCGCCATTCTCGTCATATCGGGTGGCATCGGCTTCACAGTCCTCCTGGACCTGTGGCACCGCCGCCTCACCCTGCACAGCAAGACCGTGCTGCTGGCCACGGCCGTGTTGATCCTCGGCGGCGGTGCGGTGATCTTTGGGCTGGAGTTCAACAACCCGAACTCGCTCGGGGCGCTGCCGGTATCGTCCCGGGTTCTCGCTGCGGCCTTCCAGGCAGTGACCCCACGGACGGCCGGGTTCAGTACGGTCCAGACCGCCGCGTTCACCGAGCCCACCCTGATGCTTCTCATCGCACTGATGTTCATCGGCGCATCTCCAGGGGGAACCGGGGGTGGGATCAAGACCACGACGTTCGTGACCCCGCTCGCGCTGATCTGGAGCGCCATCAGGGGAACGAGCGACCCCGTGCTGTTTCGCCGCCGCATCCCTGTGCTCGTCGTCTTCAAGGCAGTGACCCTGGCGTTGATCGCCGTGGCGTTTGTGGTCATGATGTCCGTCCTGTTGACCCTGTCGGAGGGAATCGGCTTCTTTCCGGGGCTGTTCGAGACCGTCTCGGCGTTTGGGACGGTCGGTCTGTCGACGGGGATCACGCCGAGCTTGTCGCCAATCGGGCAGGTGCTGGTGATCATCACGATCTTCAGTGGGCGCATCGGGCTGCTCACGCTCGCGTTTGGGCTGACCCGGCGGCAGAAGCCTCCGCTCGTACGGTATCCTGAGGAGCGGCTGTATGTAGGGTAGCGCAGGCGGTCGCCGGAGCGCCGCCTGGTGCGGGGAGACGGTCATGGGCGAGTACGCGATCATCGGCATGGGGCGGTTCGGCCGGAGCGTGGCCACGACGCTGCGCCAGCTCGGGCATGAAGTGCTGATCATCGACAAGGACGAGGATCGCCTGCGCCGGGTAGCCGACGACGTGACTCACGCCGTGCAGCTCGACTCGACCGACGAGGAAGCGCTGCGGAGCGTGGGCATCACCAACTTCGACGCGGTCGTCGTCGCGATCGGCGCCGGCATCCAGGAGAGCATCCTGACAACCCTGCTCCTGAAGGAGCTCGGCTGCAAGCGGGTCGTCACCAAGGCTGCGTCCGAACAACAGGCCAAGGTGCTCGAGCGCATCGGTGCCGACATGGTGGTCCGGCCCGAGCGCGACATGGGTACGCGCCTGGCCCACACGCTGGTCTCCCCTAGCGTCCTGGACTACTTCGAGGTCTCGCCCACCTTCTCCATCGAGGAGCTGGGCATTCCCGAGCGCCTGGCGGGGCGGACGCTGGGACAACTCGACCTCAAGGCCCGGTTCGGGGTGAGCGTGCTGCTCATCCGACGGGACAGCCAGCTCCTCATCGCGCCGGCGCCCGACACGGTGCTGCTCTCCGGCGACGTGCTCATCGTCGTGGGCGAGAACCGCCAGCTCAGCCGGCTCGAAACCGCCTTCTAGTCGTCCCGGCATGATCACCTCGGCCCGCCACCCGCTCGTGCAGGTGTTTCGGCGGGCGGCGGACCGGAGGCGACACGAGGCCGAGCGTCGGGTGCTTCTGGACGGCCCACGGTTGATTGCCGATGCGTTGGATGCCGGCGTGACCGTCGAGGTCGTCCTCGTGGCCAGCGGCGTCCCTTCGCACGTGGCGACGCTTGCGAGCCGGGTCCGGGCGTCCGGAGCGCGCGTGCATGAGGCGACCGCCCGGGTCGTCCAGGCGGCGAGTGGCGTCGTGACGTCGCAGGGCATCGTCGCGCTTGCCCGGCGCCCTGAGTTCTCACACGAGCGGATGCTGCTAGCGCCAGACCTCGTGCTGCTGGTAGCCGACGGCGTGCAGGATCCCGGCAACCTCGGCACGATGATCCGGACCGCGGCGGGGGTCGGGGCGCACGCGGTCGTGCTCTGCGGCGCGGGCGCGGATCCCTGGACGCCCAAAGCGCTGCGGGCGACGATGGGCGCGGCGTTTCGGATTCCGATCGCGCGGGTCGAGGCCGACGTCCTCCGCGACCGGCTGACCGCGGCCGGCGCGGCGATCATCGTGGCCGATCCCGCAGCCGAGCGGGCGTACTGGGACGTGCGGCTCGATCCGCCGGTGGCCCTTGTCGTCGGCAGCGAAGGGAAGGGTCCGGGTCCGGCGTGGGCATCGGCAGGGACGCTCGCGCGTATTCCCCTGCTCGGGTCGGTGGAGTCGCTGAACGCTGCGGTGGCTGCTTCGCTGCTCCTGTATGAGGTGGCCCGACGTCGCTACTCGATCCAGGACCGCGCGTAGCGGAGCACCCGCGCGAGCGGCATCTCGACCCGTTGGGGGAGGTGGAGCGTGGTCACAGCCGGATTCCATGCGCTCGACGAGCTGGCGCAGCGCGAGATCCTGCCGGGAGTGCGTATCCGGATTGTCGCTGGAACGTCGCTGATGCTGAGTGTGGTCGACCTGGACCAGGACGCCGAGGTCCCTACGCACCAGCACCCGCACGAACAGGCCGGCCTGGTGCTGGCGGGCACGCTGGACATGTGGATCGGCGACGACCGCCGGAGGTTGGGCCCGGGGGACGCCTACCTCACGCCCGGCGGAACCCCGCACGGCGCCCGGGCGGTGGGCGGCCCCGCGCGTGTGCTCGACGCGTTCCACCCGCTGCGCGAAGAGTATCTCGCCCTGTTCCGGTAGCCACGAGAGACTCCCTGCTGTGCAGGACGCGGAACGCTCACAACCGAGCCGTTCGTGCGCTTGCGGCGCCCGCCACAGCGTGTTATACTTTCGCCGACCGAACGCCGGTGGCCGGAACTCTGATCTGTTGCGGGTTTCGGCAATCGACGGTCGCCAGGAGGACCGGTGGACCCGAACTGGGCGGCGGAGATATCGTGGCGGGTGTTCGAAGCCACCGGATCTGTGTGGGCCTATCTCGCGTACCGGCGTGTCGTCTGGCGGCCGCTGGTCATCGCCCGGTTCTCGCTGAACTGATCGCTCGCAGGCAATGCGGGAGAGGAGTACCTCGGGAGGCGCTTGCCCCCGCGCCGGCACGCGTCGCGGGGAGAGGGAGTGGGGGCCAGGGACTGCAAGCCCCCTCGAGCGGTCTCCTCTGGGAAGTTCGCTCCCAAGCCGCCGGGTCGAACGCGACAGCGTGCCAGTAGATCCGGCCGGAGCCCCGCCGCTACACGGGGAAGAGGGGCCGGTGATACATGAACCCGGCCGATGAGGGTGGTACCGCGGAAGCGAGGCGCTTTCGCCCCTGGGGCGAAGGCGCTTCAATGATGTCTTGGGCCCGCATGCCAATCTTGGGGGTGACACGTCGACTTGTCCCGTGGGTGGAGGTGGTTTTCCCGTCTGACCTTCGTAGCTCTCCTGGCCCTTGCCCTCTGGCCGCAGAGAGCGGCCCTCGAGCTGACACAGGAGGTGTCAGGGTTTCGCCTCCCGACGTATCTCACTCACGCCGGTGATGGCTCCGGCCACCTGTTTGTTGTGGAGAAAGCGGGACGCATTTGGCGCCTCGACAAAGACCTCCGTCGCGACCCCGTTCCGTTCCTCGATCTCCGCATGCAGGTGGATGCGGGTGAGTTCGAACGCGGGCTGCTGGGGCTCGCGTTCCATCCCGCATACGCACAGAACGGCCGTTTCTTTGTCCACTACACGAACCTGGACGGCGACGTCGTCATCGCGGAGTATGCAGCCGCGCCTGACGCCGACACTGTCGACCCTGCCGTCGAGCGGATCCT
The DNA here is from genome assembly GCA_037443565.1 of Armatimonadota bacterium. Lineage (GTDB taxonomy): Bacteria > Sysuimicrobiota > Sysuimicrobiia > Sysuimicrobiales > Humicultoraceae > Fervidifonticultor_A. The sequence continues at coordinate 61,554 of JBBIOB010000002.1, forward strand.
TCTGAGGATTCCGCACCCTGAGCCGATCCACAACGGTGGGCAGCTCCAGTTTGGCCCAGACGGCTATCTCTACGTGGGCATCGGGGATGGGGGTGCCGGGCGGCAGCGGGACAATGGGCAGCGTAAGGACGTCTTGCTGGGTAAGATCCTGCGACTGGACGTTGACCGCGCGATCCCCTACGCGATTCCGCCGGACAATCCGTTCGTGGGGGATCCCGGCGCCAGGCCGGAAATCTGGGCCCTCGGACTGCGCAACCCGTGGCGATTCTCCTTTGATAGAGCCACCGGGGACCTCTTCATCGCGGATGTGGGTCAGAGCACCTGGGAAGAGGTCAATCTCCAGCCCGCGGGACGTGCGGGGGGAGAGAATTATGGGTGGGCGGCGATGGAAGGACCGACTTGTCTCGTTTCCGCGGAGGAGTGTGCGACAGGAGCTTTCACAGGACCGGTGGCGACCTACGGACACAACCCGGACGGCGGGTGTGCTATAGTCGGTGGCTATGTCTATCGCGGACGGCGGTTCGAATCGCTGGTCGGGACCTATTTCTTCGGGGATTTCTGTACGGGACGGATCTGGGGAATGCGGCGCGGAGCGCGGGGAGAATGGTCCTGGTCAGAGTTGAAGATCTCCGACCTCCGAATCAGCAGCTTCGGCGAAGCCGAGGACGGGGAACTGTTTGTTCTTGATCACCAGGGTGGCGGGGTCTATCGACTGACCCGACCGCTGTTCAGCCTCGTCATCAATCAGGGCTTCAAGCGTAGCACGATGCTCGTGACGCTGGCAGCGACCTACTTCGCGTTCCAGATTCTCACAGTCGCGTCTGGAAAGCTCCTGGCCGGGCCCTCCCCGGATCAACGGCCGGATCTGCGTTCGGTCGCAGGGATTCCCGATCTGGCGTTTGCAGCGGGAGCAGCAGCTGGTGCCCTGGCCGCGACGATGGTGTCCGGCACCCTGGGGCTCAATCTCCAGACGCTCCTGGCCCTCGCACTCATGCTTCTCGTTCTCGCGGTCGGATCACACGGGTTCGTCTGGAACACTCTGAAGTGGAAAACCTTGGTGCTTCCAATCCTCATGGCTGTGCCCCTGGTGGCCATTGGCGTCGGGCAGCCACAGATCTCAGTGCCAGCGATCGGTAGACTCGACTTCGGTCCCGCGTTTTCGTGGGTTGTGGTCCCGGTGGCCATGTTGGGAGCGACGTATGCGAGCGTCTCCCTGCGAACGGTGCTGCGCGTGGACAGCCTCCTCGCGGTCGTCGCACTGGCGTGGATGCTGGTCATTGCCCGCGCCGTGGGCAACGTGGCGTTGCTGCTTCTCCTCCTAGCAGGAATCGGCGCCTTCGCCGGTGGCATCTTCCATCCCCGCGCATCGAGATTCCATCCTTCATCGGGCACCATGCTCGCGGGCGCCCTAATAGCCACGGCGGGAATTCTTGCTGATGCGGAGATTCCCGCGCTGATCGTCATGGGGCCGTACCTTTGCGAACTGGTGTTCCGGGCTCTGAGCGGCTTCCGGGACGATGCCTTCATTGCCAGCCGCCAAGGACGCCTGTATCTGAGTGGTCCTCGCCCGCGGGCGTTGTCGCACTTCATCGTTCAGCGATGGGGAGGACTCAAGGAAACCACCTTCGGAGTGGGCGCCGTTGTGTTCGGAAGTGCGTGGGGGGCGCTGGCTCTGATGGCCTATTACTGGTTCAGGAGGTAGGATCGGTTGTGGTGCCACTACGCCGGCAGCCGGTCTAAGGAGATCCTCGATGACCGCAGAGATTGAGCGGATCGTAGCCGAGGCGACTGCGGCGCTGCGCGTGGTTGGTACCCTGGACGAGCTCGAGGCTCTGCGACGCCGGACGACAGGCCGGCGCGGGGCCCTCGCCGAGGTGCTCCGGCGGATGTCCGGCATGCCGCCGGACGAGCGGGCGGCGGTCGGCGCGCGCTTGAATGAGGCCCGCGCGGCAATCGACGCGGCTCTCGACGCGCGCGGCCGCGAGCTGGCCCTGGGTGCGCGCGCGGCCCAGTTTGAGGCCGAGCGCATCGACGTGACGTTGCCGGGCCGCCGTGCGCCGCTGGGGCGCCGGCACGTGCTGCACCGCACGCTGCATGAGGTCGAGCGCATCTTCATCGGCCTCGGGTTCGAGGTCGTGGAAGGGACCGAGGTGGAGAGCGACGAGTTCAACTTCGGGCGGATGAACATGCCGGCCGACCATCCGGCGCGCGACGAGCAGGACTCCTTCTACCTTGGTGGAGCGTGGATGCTGCGGACCCACACCACGGTTGTTGACGCCCACGTCATGGCCGGGCGGACCCCGCCGATGCGCGTCGTGACCAGCGGCCGGTGTTACCGGCGCGATGCGGTGGACGCGACCCACATGCCCGTCTTCCACCAGCTGGACGGCTTCATGGTGGGCGAGGCGATCACGTTCGCCGACCTCAAAGGTGTTCTGGCGACGTTTGCCCGGGAGATGTTCGGCCCGCAGACGCGCACGCGGTTCCAGCCGGGGTACTTCCCGTTCACCGAGCCGAGCGCTGAGCTGGCGGTGACGTTCGAAGGCCGCTGGCTGGAACTGGGTGGCTGCGGGATGTTCCATCCCCGGGTCCTGGAGATGGCGGGGATCGACCCCGAGCGCTACACGGCATTTGCTTTCGGCCTGGGGATCGATCGGCCAGCCATGGTCCGGTACGGGATTCCCGACATCCGGCTGTTGTGGGAGAACGACCTCAGGTTGCTGGAGCAGTTCTAGATGCGCGTCCCACTCGAATGGCTGCGTGAGTACGTCGACATCCCCGAGACGCCGGAGGATCTCGCCGAGCACCTGCCGATGCTCGGGCTCGGTGTGGAGCGGGTTGAGGAGACCGGCGGGGAGTCCGTGCTCGATCTCGAGATCGCATCCAACCGGCCCGACCTGCTCAGTCTGATCGGCATCGCGCGAGAACTGGCCGCGTGGCGACGGCGGGAGGTCCGGCCGCCGGCCGACGCGCTCGACGATGAGGATCCACCGGCGGCATCCGCCGCCGGCGTGGAGATTGCCGACGCGTCGCTCTGTCCCCGATATGTGGCCCACGTGATCGAAGGCGTCGCGGTGGGTCCGTCACCCCGCCAGATGGCCGCACGCCTCGAGGCGGCGGGGATCCGGCCGATCAACAACGTGGTCGACGCCACCAACTATGTCATGCTCGAGTGGGGACAGCCGCTGCACGCATTCGATATGGACACGCTGGTCGGCCGCCGGATCGTCGTCCGCCTGGCGCAGGCCGGCGAGACGCTGGCCACGCTCGACGGCGTCGCGCGCGATCTCGACTCCGATGTGCTGGTGATCGCCGACGCGCGGCGGCCGGTCGCGCTTGCCGGGATCATCGGCGGGGCCGACACCGAGATCCACTCGGGGACCCGCACGGTGTTGCTTGAGGCTGCGGCATTCCTGCCGGCGAGCGTGCGGCGCACCGCCCGCCGGTTTGGCCTGCGCACCGAGGCGAGCGCCCGCTTTGAGCGGGGCCTCGACGCCGAGGGGACGATGCGCGCCGCCCGCCGCGCGGCCCGCCTCATTGCGCAATCCGCGGGCGGCCGTGTGCTCCGCGGCGCCGTGGATGTGTATCCCGGGCCGTCACGCCGGTCTGCGATCACGCTCCGGCTGGCCAGGATCACGCGCCTGCTGGGGACCGAGGTCCCCGCCGCCGACGTGCTGGCGATCCTCGGCCGCCTGGGCCTCGAGGTGCGGCGTGACGGGGGACGGGTGTACGCCGTGCCGCCGGTGGGGCGGCGCGATCTGGAGCGCGAGGAGGATCTGATCGAAGAGGTGGCGCGGCACTACGGGTACGAGCGCATCCCTGAGGCGATGCCGGTCGAGGCGATGCACCCGGGCCACCGGCCGCAGCGCCTCGAGGCCGATGCTGCGGCGCGCGACGCGCTGATCCGGGCCGGCCTCGTCGAGGCCATCACCGTGTCGCTCATCACGCCGAGGCTGCTCGATCGCTTCGGTCTCGATGCGGACGACCCGTGGCGCCGGGCCGTGCCCGTGGTCAACCCGCTGACCGCCGACCACACGCACCTGCGCCCCTGCCTGCTGCCCGGGCTGCTCGAGGCCGTGCGCGTCAACGTCAGCCGCCGGCGCGACGCGGTGCACCTGTTCGAGATCGGGCGCGTGTTTGCCGCCGATCCCGACGGCCGACCGCGCGAGCGCCGGTCGCTGGCCGTGGCGATGCGGGGCGGGTGGCTCCAGGGCATCTGGGACCACCCCGACCGGGGTGGTGAGGTCTCGTTCTTTAACCTGCGCGGCGTGCTGGAGGCGCTGGCGGCCGAGCTGCGCGTCGGATCGCTGGCGATCGGCGCCGGAGGTCCCGGGTGGCTGCATCCCGGCCGCGCGGCCCGCATCAACCTGAACGGCACAGCCATCGGCGTCGCCGGTGAACTCCATCCCGACGTCTCGGCCCGGTTCGACCTCCCCGGCCGGACGTACGTCGCCGAGCTCGACTTGGATGTCCTGCTGGATCGAGCCGTCCTCCAGCCGCGGTTTGCCGGCATCCCACGGCATCCCGCGGTCCGGCGCGACGTGGCGGTCGTCGCGCCGGTCTCGCTGCCCCACGCCCAGGTGCATGCGGCACTGCGGGAGACCGTCGGGGATTTGCTCGAGCGCGTCGAACTCTTTGACGTGTACGAGGGTCCCCCGCTGGATCCCGGCCAGCGCAACCTGGCGTATGCGCTGACCTTCCGGGCGCCGGACCGGACCCTGACCGGCGAGGAGGTCGACGTCCTGGTCGGCCGCATCCACGCGGCACTGCCGGCGCGCCTCCCCGTGGCGATTCGGACATAGGAGGCGAGGCTCATGACCTGGCTCGACTGGGCCGTCATCGCGCTGTTCGTCTATTTCGTTGTCCAGGGGCTGATCAAGGGCGTGGCGGCGGCGCTGCTGGGCGCGGTCGCCGCGGTCCTGGCGTATGTGCTCGCCGCGATTCTGCTCCCGACCGCCGGGGCCTGGATTGAAGCGGCATCGCCCCTGCCCGCCGAGTGGGACCGCCTGGCCGCGTTTGTGCTCACGTTCGGGCTCTTCTATCTGCTCGGCATGCTGCTCATCAGCGTTCTGCCCGGCGGCAAGCGGCCGAGTGCCTCGGCGCAGATATTGGGGCTCGCGGGCGGCGCCGTGAAGGCGGTTGTGGTCTCGATGTCGGCGGTGGGGATCCTCCTGGCCTCGCCGCTGTCGGACGCCATCCAGCAGGATGTCGACCGTTCGCCCATCGCCAAGTACGTCGCCACGCTGCAACAGCAGTTCATCCAGGACATCCGGAGGGCGAGCCCCATCCCGTTCCCGCCGGTCGGCCCCGACAGCAAGTTCTAGCACGCCGTGCAGAACCGCGCCGTTGCCGAGCGATTCGCCCTGATCGCCGACATGCTGGAGATCAAGGGCGAGTCGGTCTTTCGCATCAACGCCTACCGTCGCGCAGCCCGTGCCGTGGAGGGGCTTACCGAGGACATCGCGGCCATCGCGGCCCGGGGCGAGCTGACCGCCATTCCAGGGATCGGCCAGGCGACCGCCGAGAAGATCGTTGAGTTCCTCCGGACGGGGACGATGAAGGCCTACGACGATCTGGCGGCCTCGCTGCCGCCGGGACTCACCACGTTGATGGCCGTGCCCGACGTCGGCCCGAAGACCGCGCTGCTCCTCTACGAGAAGCTTGGGATCACGTCGCTCGACGACCTGGAAGCCGCGGCCCGATCCGGCAGGATCCGCGACCTGCCGCGGATGGGTGAGAAGACCGAGGAGAACATCCTGCGCGGGATCGACGCGGTGCGGCGCAGCGCAGAGCGCCGGCCGCTGGGCGTGGCGCTGCCCGTGGCCGACGAGCTCGTGGCGCTGCTCCGGCCCGTGCCGGGCGTGGCCGAGATCGAGGTGGCCGGCAGCCTGCGCCGGCGCCGGGAGACCATCGGCGACATCGACCTCCTGGCGACGAGCCGCGACCCCGCCCGCGTGATGGAGGTGTTCGTGCGGGCCCCGCAGGTCACGCAGGTGCTCTCGCACGGCTCCACGCGGTCGAGCGTCATCCTGGATGTCGGCCTGCAGGCCGACCTGCGGGTGGTGGAGCCCAACGCCTACGGGGCGGCGCTGCAGTACTTCACCGGCAGCAAGGAACACAACGTCGCACTGCGCGAGCGCGCCGTGCGCCGGGGGCTCAAGGTGAACGAGTACGGCGTCTGGCGCACAAAGGACACCCGGCGGGTGGCCGGTCGCGACGAGGCCGGGGTCTACAAGGCGGTGGGGCTACCCTGGATCCCGCCCGAGCTCCGCGAGGACCAGGGCGAGATCGACGCTGCAGCCGGCGGACGCCTCCCGCGGCTGATCGAAGTGTCCGACATCCGTGGGGACCTGCACATGCACACCGCCTGGAGTGACGGCGCCGAGTCCGCCGAGGCGATGGCCACCGCGGCCAAGGCGCTGGGCTACGAGTATATCTGCATCACCGACCACTCCCAGTCGCTCAAGGTCGCAGGCGGGGTCACGATTCGCGAGCTGCGTGACCACATCGCCTACGTGCGGGCGCTGTCGGAGCGCGCGGGCATCACCGTGCTCATCGGGACCGAGTGCGACATCGGTCCTGACGGATCACTGGACTATCCCGACGACGTCCTGGCCGAGCTGGACGTGGTGATCGCCTCGGTGCACACCCGCTTCCGTATGGGCCGTCAGGAGATGACGCGGCGGATCGTGCGCGCGATGGAGCACGAGCACGTGGACATTCTCGGGCACCCGACCGGCCGGCTGCTGGGCGCGAGGGATCCCTACGAGGTGGACATCGAGGCCGTGATCGACGCTGCGGCGCGGACCGGCACCGTGCTCGAGATCAACGCCTCGCCTGAGCGGCTCGACCTCAAGGACACGTATGCGCGCGCGGCCAAAGAGCGCGGCGTGCGCCTGGAGATCGGCACCGATGCCCACTCGGCGGCGCAGCTCCGGCACATGCCGCTCGGCGTCAGCGTTGCCCGCCGTGGATGGCTCGAGGCGGCCGATGCGATCAACACCCTGCCGCTGGCGAAGCTACGCGAGGCGCTGGGTCGCCGGGCTGCCGGGAGCAGACGGCGCCCGCGCTAGCATGCCGCGGCTGCATCCCCTGCCGCGCCGCTTCTTTGCGCGCCACTCGGTCGTCGTCGCTCGGGCGTTGGTCGGGTGCCTGCTGGTCCACCGGACGGCCCGCGGGGTCCTGGTCGGCCGGATCGTCGAGACCGAAGCGTATCGCGGCGCCGGCGATCCGGCCAGCCACGCCTTTCGCCGGACCCCGCGCAGCGCGATCATGTTCGGCCCGCCCGGGATCGCCTACGTCTACCTCTCGTATGGGATGCACTGCTGCCTGAACGTCGTGACCGAGCCCGATGGGACGCCCGGCGCGGTCCTGCTGCGGGCACTCGACCCGGTCGACGGCCTGGAGCTGATGCGTCGTCTGGCGCCTTCGGGCGGGGACGCGCGGCGGGCGTCGGGGCCTGGTCGCCTGGCGCGGGCGATGGGTGTGACGCTGCGCCACAACGGCGCCGATCTCACCGCGCCGCCGCTGTTCATTGCCGACGGCGGGCGCCCGCGGGGACGGATCCTCGCCGGCGCGCGCGTCGGCATCACCAGCGCCGCTGCTCGGCCGTGGCGGTTCGGCCTGGCCGGGTCGCCCGCGCTCTCGCGGCGCTTTCCGCCTGGTCTATAATGAGTAGGTGCCAGTGCTGGTCCTGTTTCTCGACGGCGTAGGGCTCGGTGCTCCAGACCCTGCGACCAACCCCTTCGCGCGCGCGGCCACCCCGGCGATCCGGCACTTGCTCGGCGGCCCGCTGGTGTTGGACGGAGTCGTGGATCGGCCGGGCGTGCTGCTGCTCCCGGCCGACGCCACGCTCGGCGTCGCCGGCCTGCCGCAGAGCGCGACGGGTCAGACCGCGCTGCTGACGGGCCTCAACGCCCCCCGGATCGCCGGCAGGCACGTCACCGCGTATCCCACCGCGCGGCTGCGCGAGATGCTGACCGCGCAGAGCCTGTTCGTCGCGCTGCGCCGGGCCGGCGCCGAAGTCGCGCTGGCCAATGTGTACAGCCCGGAGTACTTTGCCGCGGTGGCCAGCCGTCGGCTGAGGGTCGCGGCGGTGACGTACGCGGCGCAGGCCGCCGGGCTGCGGCTGCGCACATTGGACGACCTGCGCCAGGCCCGCGCGGTCTTCCACGATCTCACCAACGGCCGGCTCCGCCAGTGGGGCTATGATCTTCCGGAGCTGACCCCACGGGAGTCGGGCCGGCGGCTGGCCCGGCTCGCCGCCCGGGCCGACCTGACCTTCTTTGAGTTCTTCCTCACTGACCTGGCGGCGCATCGCCGGATCCCCGTGACCCCGGACGCGGTCGTGGCGATGGTGGATGAGCTCCTGGCCGGGGTGCTGGACACGGCGGAGGGGACCACGACCGTGCTCATCGTCAGCGATCACGGGAATCTCGAGGATGATCGCACCACCGCGCACACGACGAACCCCATCCCGATCCTGGCCGTTGGTCCCGGCCGCGGCGCCTTCGCGGCCGCGCAGGCGCTCACCGACGTGGCGCCGGCGATCCTGGGCCTCCTGGGCGCCGCGCGCTCCGCGGTGCCCGGTGCAGCAGGCTGCGACGCGTGAGCCTCGCCGCTGATGCCCCGACAGCCGACATGGGGCCGGCGGACGACCGGACCCTGCGGGTCCTGGAGTTCCCTCGGGTCCTCGAAGCCCTCGCCGAGGGCGCGGTCACGTCGATGGGTCGTGCGGTCGTTAGAGCACTCCGGCCATCAACGGATCCCGACGTGGTGCGCGACGCGCTCGATGAGACCGCCGAGGCGGTGGCATTGGCCGCCGAGGCCGAGATCCCCGTGCGGGGCGCCCGCGATCTCGTGCCGCTCGCCGCGCGCGCTGTGGCCGGCGGGGTGCTCGAGCCGGCCGAGCTGCTCGACGTGGCGCAGACGCTCGAGGTGGCGCGCCGCGTCCACGGATACCTGCGCGCGCGCAGGGTCCAGGCCCCGCGCCTGGCCGAGCGCGGGGAGATGCTCGCGGTGCTCGCGGACCTCGAGGCCGAGATCGGCCGGGCGCTGGACGAGCGGGGGCAGGTCAAGGATGCGGCGTCACCGGATCTGCGCCGCATCCGCGAGGAGATCCGCGACGCCGAGCGCCGGTTGCGCGAGTCGCTCGACCGCGTGCTGCGCGACCCGGCGCTGTCGCGCTATCTCCAAGAGTCGCTGGTTACCACGCGGGGCGAGCGGTTTGTTGTCCCCGTGAAGGCCGAGCATCGGGGACAGTTCCCGGGCATCGTGCACGACGCCAGCGCGAGCGGACAGACGCTGTTCATGGAGCCGCTCACGCTCGTGCCGCTGGGCAATCGCCGGCGCGAGCTCGAGGCCGCTGAGCGCGAGGAGATCCTGCGCGTCCTCCGGCGGCTCTCGGCGATGGTCGGCGACGCCGCCGGGGCGATCCGGCGCAACGGCGAGATCCTGGCTCATCTGGACCTGGCCGCGGCCAAGGCCGCGCTCGCCTCCCGGCTGCGGTGCACGCATCCTGAGGTCCGCGTCGACGGCGTGCTGCGCCTGGTCCAGGCGCGCCATCCGGTGCTGGCGCTGGTCCGTGGGCACGACGCGGTGGTGCCCATCGACGTGACCCTGGGCGAGGCGTTCTCGACGCTCGTCGTGACCGGGCCCAACACCGGCGGCAAGACCGTGGCGCTGAAGACCATCGGACTGGTCACGCTCATGGCGCAGGCCGGGCTGCCGATTCCGGCACTCGACGGCAGTGCCGTCGCGGTGTTTGAGCAGGTCCACGCCGACATCGGCGATGAGCAGTCGGTCGAGCAGAACCTCTCGACCTTCTCGTCGCACATGGGCGCCATCGTGCGGATGCTGCAGCGGGTCCGCCCGCCGGCGCTCGTCCTCCTCGATGAGATCGGCGCAGGCACCGATCCCACCGAGGGCACGGCCCTGGCCCGTGCGGTCATCGAGACGCTGCACCGCGGCGGCGCCCGGACCGTGGTCACCACGCACTACAACGAGCTCAAGATGCTGGCCTCGAGCGAGCCCGGCATCGAGAACGCGTCGGTGGAATTCGACGCCGAGACGCTGCGGCCGACGTTTCGACTCCGGGTGGGCGTGCCGGGCCGCAGCAACGCCTTGATCATCGCCGAGCGGCTCGGGCTCGATCCGTACGTCGTGGCCTCGGCACGGTCGCACCTCTCGCCGGAGCAGCAGGCGATCGAGCAGGTGCTCGCCGACCTGGAGCGCGACCGCCGGGCCGCAGAGCAGGACCGCGCGGACGCGGCCTCGGCGCGGCAGGCCGCCGAGACCGCGCAGCAGCGCCTGTCGGTTGAACTCGAACGCCTGCGGGCCGAGCGGCGGAGGATGCTCAGCGAGGCCCGCAGGGCCGGCGAAGCGATCGTCGAGGAGACGCGGCGGCGGCTCGATGCGGTCATGGCCGAGGTGCGCGCCGCCCGTACCGAGGCGGCCGTCCGTCAAGCGCGCCAGCACCTGCGCGAGGCCCTCGACGATCTCCCGGCGCTCGAGCCGGCGGCCCCGCCGCCGGGCGAGCCGGTGGAGCGGGTCGCGGCCGGGCAGCCCGTGTTCGTGACGACGCTGGGCCGGGCGGGCGTCGTGCGGGGCGGGCCCGATGCGCGTGGCGATGTCGAGGTCGAGGTGGGCGCCCTGCGCGTGCACGTACCGCGAGAGACCCTGCGTCAGGCACAGGCGCCGTCGGCGCGGCCCGCGGCCGCAATGGAGGTGCCGGTCGGGCCGCCGGTGCCGTTGTCGATCAACGTGCGCGGCCGGACCGCCGACGATGCCCTGCTCGAGGTGGACCGCTACCTCGACGACGCGGTGCGCGCCCGCCTGCCGCAGGTGACGATCATCCACGGCAAGGGCACCGGCGCGCTGCGCCGCGCCCTGCACGAGTTCCTGCGCGGACACCCGCACGTGCGCCGGTTCCGCCTCGGCGAGCGGGGCGAGGGCGAGAGCGGCGCCACGGTGGTCGCGCTCGCGTTGTGAGCCCATTGGAGGGACCGATGACCTTCCTGCCACCTGAAGAGCAGCTCGCGCGTCTGCGCCGCGGCGCGGTCGAGATCATCTCCGAGGAGGACCTGCTGGCCAAGCTGCGCCGGGGCCGGCCGCTGCGGGTCAAGCTGGGCCTCGACCCCTCGGCCCCCGACCTCCACCTGGGCACCGCGCTGGTCCTGCGCAAGATGCGGCAGTTCCAGGACCTGGGGCACGAGGCGATCATCGTCATCGGCGACTTCACCGCGATGATCGGCGATCCGACCGGCAAGAAGCAGGCGCGGCCGATGCTGTCGGCCGAAGACGTGGCCGCCAACGCACAGACCTACCGCGATCAGTACAGCCTGATCCTCGACCCACAGCGCACGCGCGTCGTGTTCAACAGCCAGTGGCTCGGCGCCATGTCGTTTGCCGACGTCATCCGCCTCGCGTCGCGAGCGACCGTCGCCCGCATCATGGAGCGCGACGACTTCACGACCCGCCTCCGGTCCGGGGTGCCGATCCACCTGCACGAGCTGCTCTACCCGCTCTGCCAGGGGCAGGACTCCGTGGCCCTGGAGGCCGACGTCGAGCTCGGCGGCACCGACCAGAAGTTCAACAACCTGATGGGCCGCGAGCTGCAGCGCGAGGTGGGTCAGGAGCCGCAGGTGGTGCTGCTCACACCGCTGCTGCCCGGGCTGGACGGCGTCGAGAAGATGAGCAAGTCGCTGGGCAACGCGATCGGCATCACCGAGCCTCCGGCGGAGATGTTCGGCAAGGCCATGTCCATTCCCGACGCGCTCATGCCGATGTACTTCGAGTACGCGACCGAGGTCCCGATGGCCGAGGTCGAGACCATCACCCGGGGCCTCGCCGACGGCAGCCTGCACCCGCGCGACGCAAAACGGCGGCTGGCGCGGGCGATCGTCGAGGTGTGGCACGGGCCGCGGGCGGCCGAGTCGGCGGAGGCCGAGTTCGAGCGGGTGTTCGTGGAGAAGGAGCTGCCCGGCGAGGTGCCCGAGGCGGTGATCTCCGCGGACGATGCGCCCGGCGGCCGGATCACTATCAACAAGCTGCTGGTGGTGACCGGGCTAGCGGAGAGCAACCGAGAGGCCCGGCGGCTGGTCAGCCAGGGTGGCGTCACCGTGGACGGCGAGCGGTTGCACGACATCGACGCGGTCGTAGCCGTTCGACCCGGGCTGACCGTGCGCGTCGGCCGCCGGCGGGTCATCCGTCTCACCATCGTCTGAGGCAGCTCGGGGAGGAGTCCGGCCCCCAGATCGCCGAAGGCGTCATCAGCCCACCGTATGGAGGCAGCCACTGCCATGCACCAGCAGATCCTGGCCGCGATCGACGCGGCCTCCGGTGAACTTGTCGGTCTGGCCCGCCGCATTCACGCGACGCCTGAGGTAGCCTTCAAGGAAGTCCAGGCGTCGACCTGGCTGGCCGAGACCCTGGAGCGCCACGGCTGCGCCGTGGCCCGCGGCGTCGCGAGTCTGGAAACCGCGTTTCGGGCCGAGGTGCGCGGTGGCCGCGACGGACCGGCCGTGGCCATCCTGGCCGAGTACGACGCGCTGCCGGAGATCGGGCACGCCTGCGGGCACAACCTGATCTGCACCGCCGCGCTCGGCGCCGGGATCGGGCTGGCCGCGGTCCGCGAGCACCTGAGGGGACGGGCGGTCGTGCTGGGCACGCCGGCCGAGGAAGGCGGCGGGGGCAAGGTAATCATGCTGCGGCAGGGGGCCTTCGAGGGGATCGACGCCGCGCTCATGTTCCACCCGGCCGGCTACACGATGACCGACCGCGGCTCGCTCGCCTCATACCGGTTGTCGCTGAAGTTCACCGGCAGGGCAGCGCACGCGGCCGCGGCGCCGTATGAGGGCGTCAACGCGCTCGACGCGATGATCCAGACCTTCGTGGCCATCGGGCTGCTGCGCCAGCAGGTACGCGAGGATGCTCGCATCCACGGCATCATCACGTACGGCGGCGCCGCGCCGAACATCATCCCTGACCGCACCGAGGCGATGTTCTCGATCCGGGCCACCGACAGCGAGTACGCGCACGACCTGCTGCATCGCGTCATCCGCTGCGCCGAGGGCGCGGCGCTGGCCACCGGCGCTGCGCTGGAGCACACCGCGCAGAAGGGCTACGACGCGATGAAGCCCAACCGGACGATGGGCGAGCGGTTCGCCCACCACCTGGCGACCCTTGGCTATGCCCAGGACGCTCCGCCCGACCGGCCACGCATGGGCTCGACCGATATGGGCGACGTCAGCCAGGTCATGCCTGCGATCCATCCGTACGTCGCCATCGGACCGAAGGAGATGCCCGGGCACAGCGTGCAGTTCCGCGAGGCGGCCCTGTCCGAGCGCGGGATGCACGCCATGCTCGCCGCGGCGAAGGCGATGGCGCTTACCGCCTACGACTTGCTAGCGCAGCCGGAGTTCTTGGCCGAGGTCCGGCGGGAGTTCGAGGGGAACGCGGGCAAGGCCGCCTGACCGTCCGATGTCATCCGTGTTGCCTCGGTCCGGGGCAGCGCGGTATACTCAACATCGCCCCGCGTGGGCCCTTAGCTCAGGTGGTGAGAGCGCGCCCCTGATAAGGGCGAGGTCGGTGGTTCGAGTCCACCAGGGCCCACCATGTCAGGCCCAGTCTGCGTTTCAGCCGTCGAAGGGTGTTCGAGAGAGCCGCGCAAGGGGTGCGCTCACCCCGTCTGCGCTCTCGGATGCCGTAGACGCCTTCGTCGTGTCTCGCACCGTGGCAGGGTGCACGAGTCGCACGGTCGCGCTCTATCGGGCCGTGCTAAGTCCGCTGGTGGCCTTCGTGGAGGACCGCCTGGAGGACTGCACGGCCCTGACATCGACGTAGCTCTGCACCTTCTTGGATTCCGATAGGGGTGGAGTCCAGTGAACCCACCGGCTGGTTCCTGACGCGGCCTGCGCTGCCAGCCGGGCCCGCGCAGTCAGCAGGGTGACTGCCTGTTCGTACGATTTCCCCTTTTTCGGGTGTCGTGCTTGTCCGCTTTGGAATTTCCCACGGACAGGCTGCTCTAGGCTGTTCTGAGCCTTCGTCAGATTCCCCCTCGACGATGCAAAGGGAGCGCCGGAGTCCGGGCAAGGGGTTCTGGGGGCTTCTGCCGCGTAGTTTCCCGCGTATTTTCCACGGGCAACCGTCCCCTTTTTTTGGGTGTGCGGGTTGTGCGGGTTCGCGGGTTCCCCCTTTTGGGGTGTCCTGGTTGTCCCGCTTTGGAATTTCCCGTGGAATTCCTCCGGACGGGCAGGAAGGCAGCAGGGGACGCCAGACACCTTGCCGCTCACTCTGGAACAGGTATTCCTGATTTCCGCCGTGTTTTCGGCCGTGTTTTCGGCGTAGCCCTACCTACCCGCCAGCACTGTTCTCACCTGTTCTCAGCGAATCTCGGCGGCCGGCTCCAGGTTTTTCCCCAGGTTTTCCGGCACAGGTCATGTTGACGGTTCCGGGTCCGGGCGGGGAGCCGCCGGGACCGCGGCAGGAGCCACCAAGAGACGGTTCGGCGTGGTGGGGAGTCTCCAGATACCCGCCGCCTCGTTCGAGGGCCAAAATCCCCGGGGAGCACGGGGTCTGCAAGGCCAGATTCTGGTTCTGTGAGGGAGGCCGGGGCATCCTGCTATCCCCGTTGTTCTCAAGCCGCGATGGCGTCAGCGAGGAAGACCGCCGCGGCCGCCACACGGCCCATTCACCCCTCCACGACCTCACTGCTGGGCTGTTGCCCGAACCCCGGCCGGCCAGACCTGCACACCGCACTTATCGCGTCACCGTTCATCGCGCGTGCCTGCCAGGGCCCGCAAGAAGCTGCCTGGCACATTCTTCCGAGGGTCACCTAGGCTTTGCTGCGCCCATCGTGCCCATGCGGCTTCGACCTGCCTTCTGGCTCGCTCGTCCCGCCGGGAGCGCTCCAGCCGCTTCCGACACAGCGCCGAACACAGCCGGGCATGGGACCGGCGGGCCAGGAACGGCGCGCCGCACAAAACGCAGACCCGCTGCCGCAGCGGCGGCTGCGTAGGAGGCTTACGGTCCGGCCTCCACCGCCGCGACCACCGACGCCTCCCCCGCTGGCCGCGCTCACCAGTCATTCCTCGTCACCTCACTGCCAGTACTTGAACTGTCCAGGACCTTTAAGGAGTAAATGCTTATTACTACTTTTAGGGGGGGTGGCCGGCGAACAGGAACTCCACGACGGTGACGCGCCGCCATCCGGTGGCCGGGTCCCGGGTCCGGCTGAGCCGGACCACGCCGGCCTGCTCCAGCCGCCGAAGGGCCGGTCCGACGCTGTCGCGGTCCACGCCAGCGTAGGAGGCGACAAGCCGGTGGGGCGCGGCGACCGCTGGCAGGGTCAGCCCGACTTCGGCATGCAGGGCCAGGACGCCCATCAGCACCCGCCAGGTTGTCGCATCGAGTCGTCGTTCGGCCGCCGCCAGGAGCGCCTCCGCAATCATCGGCCGAGCGCGCTGCCGGGTGAGCCGGATTGAGGCCACGGTCCGCGCGACTTCCTCAGCCGGTATTGGGGGACGGCATCGTCGCGCGAACGCTGCGGCCCGTGCCATCAGTTCCACCTCCGAGACACGTTGTGTCAGCCAGGAGCCGGTGAGCGCGGCCAGGCTGGTATTGCGCGCGCCCTCCTCCACGCCGTCCCGGGCCGCCTGCCGCCACTCCTCCGGCCGCTGCATGGCGCGAAGAAAATCCTCCCACGCCGTCGGGAGCGGGGCCAGCTCGTAGAGACTCGTGAGCCAGGCGCGGCCGCCACTCGTCGGGGCGACCACGTAGGAGCCAGCGCCCAACACGTCGAGCTGTGGCCGCAACGCCCTGCGCGTCCGGAGCGGCTGGTCGCACCGAAAGAGTCTGTGGTGCCCGCGGGGGCTCGACCATATCGCGGTCGGCGGCACCGGAAGGCTGAAGACAATTAACATGCGCTCCCCAACCGGCCCGTCGGTCTCGATATCCACGAGGCCGCTCAGGATGATGCCCACATCACAGGCGCCGTGCGCGTCGGCGAGCCAGCCAAGCTCTGTCTCAGTCTGCCGGCGGCGTTGCCAGGCCCGCCAGGGCACCGCCGGCTTCTTTCCACCAGGCACGATGGGAATGACGCTCAGGCCGACCTCGAAATAGCGGCCCGCGATGGTGGCGAAGGGGCCGGGGGGCATCAGGACACCTCCTCAGCCCTTGGCCCTGCGCCAGACGTTGTAGCCACAAGCTCTGGAGCACGGGAATCGGGCTTCTGGCGAGCGGCCCGGGCGCGGTCAAACTGGGCTCGCTGGGCTTCGGTCATACGCCGGGGAGCGCCGAACCGTACCGCTGCCATGGGTAGGGTGACGCGATACCCTGCCCCCAGCCGTTCAGGACTCGCGCCCCACGCGGCGGCCACACGCAAGACCCGCCGGGTAAGGCGGGCCGAGTCCGTGAACACTGACCAGCCCGCCTCATCATCGGCGATAGTCAACACCACCTCGCGTTCGCTCGCGCCGAGGCGGGTCATGATGCCACCTCGGGGAACAGCGAGAGCTGCCCGTCCGCGCCTGGAAGCGGCTCCAGGTCGCACCATCGCAGCGCTCGTTGGGGACCAAAACCACGGGTGACCGGAATGCCTCGTCGCCAGCGGGAAAGCGGGGCCCAGAGTTCTTCGCCGGTGCGGACTCGGTGGGTGATAATCCCAACGAACCCCTCACGCTCTGCTTCGTCGAGGACCGGCTCATCCACCGCAACCCCTGGCGGTGTGGTAAGCTCGTGGTGCGGTCCGACGCGCTTGCGTAATACGGCCCTGCCGTCCGGCAGGGAATCCCGCCGATAGGGCGAACGTAGCCCGCGGCGGGTGAGAACAGGGACCATCCTGTTTCACCTCCGACGAGGCCCGGCTGTGACGCCCTAGGAAGCTTCCCAGTCGGGTCCTCGGTGTTGTTAGCCTGCGTGCCGTGCCTGCCGCTGGCGTTCGCGCTCGGCCTTCAGGCGGAGCACGTCCTGCTCGCGAAACAGTCTCCGCCCAGCGGAATCGCGCAACGCGTGGAGTTTGCCCTCGCGGTCGAACTGCTGAAGTCTGCTGGTACTGAGCCCCAGCAATTCGCACGCGTGCTTCGGTGCAAGAATTCTCATCGCGGCATGACCTCCTCGAAAGGTGCGCTCCGCGAGCCCCCTCGCCGAGGGTCCTGCGGTCCTACGCGCTCATCGTGTACGTAGCAGGAATTTCCATACAAGGCGTCGAACAGAACTCATTAGGGAAATGCTAATCACCGGGGAGATGAAATGGCGAGACTACACCGTGCTGTTCCTTCCGAAGGCGCGGGGCTGGGACGTTCGGGAGCACTTGGGGCGCTTTGAACCGACCGACATTCGCTTCCGCCGCCGGAGGAACGGATGGCGGTGTTCCTGGGACCTCGTGGGCACGGTGGCCGTGCAGGCCTATGCGGCGTGGAAGCAGTCGGCGCCGCAGCGGGCCGCATTACTCACGACGGGCATAACCCCGTGGGGTTCGGTTGCCGGCCTCACCTTCTCCCCCGAGCCGGGGGTTCTGCAGCGCCTCGCCGAAGTCTCACAAGAGAAGGTCCAGCCTTTTCCCGTGCTGCCCCACCACCGGCCGGGTGTCCTGATGCTGAGTTGGCACATCGGCAGCCGCCTAGACCCTCCCCTTGCCGCCGCGCTGCTGTCAGCCCAGTACAGCATCGTCACGGGAACGCTTGGCCTCTGCCGGTGCGGCATGTTGTTCGTCAAACCCACCCGTACACGGCGCTTGTGCGATGTGTGCACGGCCTTCTTCCTCGGCAAACTGCCCCATAGGAAGCGGGCAGAGTGGAAACTGTTCGAGGAGCGCCTCCGGGGCCGAATGCGGTACGACAGTGGCTACACGCGGGAGCAGTATGAACAGGACTTGCGGCAGGCGCGCCGAGACCTCACGGCCCTGCCCTTCGACGATTGGCGTGCGCAGTGGGGTACACGACGCGGACCACAAGGGCGCAAGCCTCGCTGACCATATGGTGACCTTTCGGAAAGACGCGCCACTGGGACCCTAAGCGCAGTCGTCAACGGGGGGCCATCCCCCCAAGGGGAGGTGGACAGGATGGACGAGGCCGGGAGTGTCAGGTCAGCGGAGCAGCCACAAGGGGTGCGCTCACCCTCGCAGAACCCGCATCAGACGCGGGTTTCAGCAGGTGGTGAGAGCGCGCCCCTGATAAGGGCGAGGTCGGTGGTTCGAGTCCACCAGGGCCCACCAGCAGTTCGAAGATCGTTGTGTAACGGATTACTCCGCTCACTGCGGCAGACCTTATCCACGAGGTGCGTGGAGAAGAGGCTGCATCACATGGCCAAAGGGCCGACTAGGGCCCTCGGTATCGATGCCTCAGCCGCTGTCAAGTGGCGTCTGGCCGAAGAAGAAAACGCTGACCATGCAGTCGTGAAGATCGTGCCGTAGACACCGCAGTCGATGGCGCCGACGCCGACACGCCGGTACGCGGGCAGGAGGATGTTGCGCCGGTGCCCCGGTGAGTTCATGAGTCCCTGGTGGGTCAGGATGACCGTGGGTGCCAGCGCGAGGTGCGCTTTCAGCCCGGCGGGACCGTGAGAGACCATCAGCAACAGCACGGTCAGTCCGACGCAGAGCGCGGCACGAGGTGGGGCGCGAAGCCTGGGCAATGCTCCAGGCACCTACAAGGCCAGGGCGTGGCGGTCGCGGCGGGGGTCGGCGCCACTCCATCATCATGACTCTTGGCCCGATCCCGGGGTCCCCAAACCTGGAGGTGAGAGGGAAATTCTGGACAGTCCCCGTAAAGAATTGTCCTGGCGATGTGACCACGGGTGGAGGGCGGGGGTGCAGACCGAACGGCACATGGCCGTGTTCCGCAGCATCGCGGAGGTGCTGAACCGCTCGTACACGCTCCGCGAAGCGCTGGACGGGGCGCTGCGGCGCGTCGTCGAGCTCATGGACGTCGCAGCCGGCTGGATCTTCCTCACCGACCAGGAGGGGACGCTGCGCCTGGTCTCGGACGTCAACCTGCCCGCCGCCCTCTCAGTGTCGAGCAAACGCCGGATGACCGGGGAGTGCCGATGCATCACGATGCTGCGTGCCGGCGAGTTGACCGAGCCGGTCAACCTTGTCCAGTGTGCTCGGTTGGAGCAGGCCCTGCCAAACGCGCCCGAGTCGCACCGCCACGCGTCCGTGCCCCTCATCGCGCAGGACGAGATGGTCGGTGTCCTGAACCTGCTGCTCGCTCACGGGCGCGCGTTCTCGGACGATGAGCTCGACATGCTCACCTCGATCGGCCATGAGGTCGCCGTGACTGTACAGCGCGCGCGTCTGTTTGAGGAGGTGCGGGCACAGGAGCACACGCGCCGGGAGCTCCTGCAACGGGTGCTGGTCGCGCAGGAGGACGAACGCCGCCGTATCGCCCAGGACCTACACGATCATGCCGGGCAGCTCTTGACGGTCCTCATCATGCAGTTGGATCAGTTGAGCCAACGGGCGGAACAGGAGCGGTCACCCGTGGGGCCCGAGCTCCGACACCTGCACGGACTGGCGGTGCAGGGGTTGGAAGGCCTGCGCCGGTTGGTGTATGAGCTCCGGCCGTCGATTCTCGATGACCTGGGGGTTGAACCCGGCCATCCACTGGTGCGCGGACACCTACGTTCGTCCGACCGGCCTGGAGGCAGAGGTCAAGGTCGGGCACCTCGAGCGCCGGCTGCCGCAGGAAGTCGAAACCGTCGCCTTCCGTATCGTCCAGGAGGCGGTCACCAATGCTTTGCGCCACTCAAAGGGCCGCAAGGTGGAGATCCGTGTGGATCAGCGAACACACACCCTGCTGATCATGGCCCGCGATGACGGCGTGGGATTCGACCCCGAGGAAGAGCCGAAGGAGAAGCCCACCCTGGGCCTGCACGGCATGCGCGAACGCGCGCAGCTCGTGGGCGGCACCGTCCAGATCCTCTCGGTGCCAGGCGCCGGCACGACCGTCCTGGCCCGCCTGCCGCTGCTGAAACCGGCGACGGCCTCCTAGCCCTGACGGGTTTCCAGCCTCCCTACTCTGCGGCTTCCTTGGCCGGCTTCGAGGGGGCGGTCACCTTTGAGGTCGGCTTCTTTGCGGTCGTCCCCGCGGGGGCCTTGCGGGCGGCCGGAGCGGCTTGTGCCCGCCTGCGCGTCCTGCGGCGCCGGCGCAGCTTTCGGCCGGCCCGTCCCTGAACACTGAACAGGATCTCCGTGGCCTTTGGGGATGGATAATAGCGCAATGTCTTGCCCAGCGTCTTGCTCGCGGTCGTGAGCCGCCGCTTGACGACCCGGGGCTTCTCGCGCGGCGCCAGCGTCACACGAACCCAGTCGCCGCTCTTGAGCTTCGTGACGAACTCAACGTACTTGGCAAGCTCCGGTCGAGCCTGTGGGGCTTCGAGTGCGCGGATCTCGGTCTTGGAGAGCTTGTGGAATCTCGGCACAGATACACCTTCTCTCGTGAGTTGGCAAACCTACTAAGCATTCCGTGATTCTGGGTTCTTTCCCTTCTGCGGCCTTGTGCGTAGAGGGCAGGAGGTGATACGTGAACTCAGTCCTCGGCCGCGCCGAGTTCCTTCTCCACGTCGGCCATCAGCGCGTCACAGCAGGCTTCCACTTCGATCCACCAGTCCCCCTTGGACGTCTGGAGCCTGCCCAGATGGGGGTGGTCGTGGTGGGCGTGGCAGACGAACCGCTCCGCCGCGGCGAGCTGCTGTCCGGTTCTGATCCCCAGCATCCCACCCCACAGCCCGCCCGCGCCAAGGTGCGCCGGATCGGCCGGCAGCCGCACCCGCACTCGCTTGCGGATCGTGCCCGTGTTGGCCATGGCCGTCCCCCCGCGCCGTCCGCGCTGCGCGTGATCGTGACACCACCGCACTTGTCCGTCCCCCGGCCCTCATCCTTCCGTCCGAGGAACTCGCGGGCTCCGCGGCGAACTGCGCGGCGCAGTCCTATGTCCTGGGGGGAGACACGGCGTCCTCTTCCGCTGGGAGACAGCGCTTCTCGATGAAGCTCGAGGGCATCCACCACATCACCGCGATCACCGCCGACGCGCGGAAGAACGTCGACTTCTACACGCGCGTGCTGGGTCTCCGCCTGGTCAAGAAGACCGTCAACCAGGACGATCCCACCGCGTATCACCTATTCTACAGCGACGAGCACGCCATGCCCGGTGCCGACCTCACGTTCTTCGAGTACCCGGATGCCGGCCGCGGCCGCCCCAGCGCCGGGATGGTGTCCCGGATCGTCTGGCGGGTGGCATCGCCGGAGGCGCTGGACTTCTGGCAGGAGCGCCTCGGGCGCGAAGCCATCGAGGCGGTGCGCGAAGACACCCGCCTGATCTTTGCCGACCCCGAGGAGCTGGGGCTCGAACTCGCCGTCGACCACAGCGAAGACGAGCCGCTGATCGCCGTGCATCCCGAGATCCCCACCCATCTCGCGTTGCAGGGCTTCGCCGGCGTTCGGGCGTACAGCGTCGATCCCGATGCCACCAGGCGCTTCCTCGAGCGCACGCTGAACTTCGCCGCGGTTGGCGCGGGCGTCCACGAGGCGCGCGGCGCACGGCGAGGGTCTTTCTACGCTTCCACGCGCGCGGCCGAGCGGGGAATCGGCGGCGCCGGAACCGTCCACCATGTCGCGTGGGCGTCGACGACGGAGGAGCACGACGCGTGGCGCCGGCGCGTCCTCGCCGCCGGCGGCTCGCCGACGCCCATCATCGATCGCTTCTACTTCCGGTCGATCTACTTCAGGGAGCCCGGCGGCGTCCTGTTCGAGATCGCGACGCCTGACCCCGGGTTTGCGGCCGATGAGCCGCTTGAGTCCCTCGGCGAGCGACTGTCGCTGCCGCCGAAGTTCGAGCCCCTGCGCGCACAGCTCGAGCAGATCCTGACCCCGATCCCGAACCCGCGCGAGGGATGGCCCCGGGCCGCCGCGCCGGCGTCGGAGGTAGGCGGGGCGTGAGCGGGCCCGGGCTGGGCGGACTCGTTCACCGCATGCGGCCGGCGGGCGTGGCGGAACCGGATGGCGCGCTGGTGCTCTTCCACGGCCGCGGCGCTGATGAGAGCGACCTTTTCCCGGTGCTCGACCTCCTGGACCCCCAGCGGCGTCTGCTCGGTGTGACCGTGCGCGGACCGCTGGCGCTGCCGCCGGGCGGCGCGCACTGGTACGTGGTCCGCCAGGTGGGCTACCCGGACCGAGAGACCTTCCTTCATACTCATGCGCGCGTGGCCGGATGGCTTGACGCGTTCGCCGGCGAGACGGGCATCGCCCCCGGACGCACCGTGCTCGGAGGGTTCTCACAGGGAGCAGTGATGAGCTATGCGATGGGACTTGGAGCCGGCCGCCCGCGCCCCGCGGCAGTCGTCGCGTTGAGCGGCTTCATCCCCGTCGTCGATGGGTATGAGCTCGACCTGCGACCGCCGCTCCCGCCGGTAGCCATAGGGCACGGGAGCTTCGATCAGGTCATCTCCGTCGAGTTCGCGCGCCGCGCCCGCAGGATTCTCGAGGATGCCGGGATAGACGTCCTCTACCGCGAGTCGCCCATCCCGCACACGATCGATCCGGACTTCATGGGCACGCTCGTCCCCTGGATCCGGCGCGGGATTGAGGCGGCCGCGGTCCAGACGCCGCGATGAGGGAGAGGGAGGATCCTGGAGTGGCTGACGGCAGGTCCACGCCGGATGACGCAGCGTTCCTGTTGGTCGCTCGGTCTGACCCCGCTCCTCAAGCCGAGACGACGGCCGTACGGGTCGTGTTCTTCACTGACATGAAGGGCTCCACCGCGCTCAAGCAAGACATGGCCGAGAAGTGGGATGAGAACGCCTATCAGCGGCTGCGTCGGCAGCACGATGCGCTGCTCACCGAGGTCATCACGCGCGGCGGGCCCGGGGAGATCATCAAGTCGATGGGAGACGGCTTCCTGGCCGTCTTCCACACGCCCTCGACCGCGGTCGAACGGGCGCTGGAGACCTTCGAGCCCTACAACGCGAACATCGCCGCGCCCATGGAGAGACTCGCGGGAGAGCAGATCGCCCCGGCGCCCGAGCCCGGGCGGGAGGCCGGCGGAGAGCCAAAGCCCAGGGCGCCCCAGGTGCGGATCATCCGTTCCTGGGAGCATGTCGCCCGCGACGGACGGGAGTTCGCCGAGCGCGGGGCGGGGATGATGTACTGGTTCAAGGTCCCGCTTGGCGGGATCGCGTACCCCGAGGGGTTCCGCAACTTCCTCCAACCCGCCTTGCTGAACCCGCGGATCACCAAGATCCGATTCGTGCTCGACTCGACCAACGCCACAGTTCGGCGGTTGTGGTACGATAACGTGCTCCCTCTCATCCAGATCTGGGCATCGCGCGAGAGCCGCAGCATCAAGCTCGAGCAGCAGGATGACGACTGCGGGAGGCTGCTCGACGCCGGCCCGCCGCCCAAGGCGCTCGCCTGGATCTTCGCGGATCTCTCCATGGAATTCACCCCGTGCTTCAAGCTGCTCGTTCCCGATCTGGATACCGACGATGCCACCGAGTCAGAAGCCCAGGTCTTCCTGTCGACGGCAAGCCGGGCCGTGCGATCCAAAGATGGAACCCTGAGCTCGGTCCGGATCCCCGACGCCATCCTGCGCGTCAGGGCCTCCGAGGACGATAGCCTGCTCTATGCGCTCAATACGGTCGCCAACCAGTGGGGTTCACTGTTCACGTAGCGGCTTCGCTCGGCGGGCCGCGCGCGGAGGCACCGACGGCGGCTGACGCGCAGTGACCAGCTCGGCCGACCCATCGCAGCACCGATCCCTCATCCTGACCCTGACGACGCTGCAGCAGGTCGGTCTGACCATGGTGCGATTCGGGCTGCCGGCGCTCGCGCCGTTCGTGCGCGAGGGCCTGCGGCTCTCGGTCGTGCAGGTCGGCGTGCTCCTCACGGCCCTCGACCTCGGGAGCTTCGTCGCCTTCACGCCGGTCGGGCTTCTGGCCGACCGGTGGAGCGAGCGGCGCGTGCTGATCGCCGGCGGGCTACTCATGGGTCTGGTTACCGCGGCCTCGGCGCTCGCGCCCACATACCTGTTCCTGCTGGCCGGGTTGGCGCTCGCGGGCGTCGGCTTCCCCAGTGGGCACACGGCCGGCAGCAAGATGGTCATGCGGGCGTTCCCGCCGACCTCGAGAGGCGCGGCGATCGGGATCCGGCAGGCCGGCCTGCCGCTGGGCGGCATGCTCGCGGCGCTGCTGATCCCGTTCCTCGCCGGCGTCGGCGGCTGGCGATGGGGGCTTGGGGGGATCGGCGTCGCGTGCGCGCTGTTCGGGTTGTCATGCGTGGCCCTTCCGCGTGAGCAGGCGGATCAGGCATCCGTCGTGGCGGCCACCTCAGGACGGTCTCGGATCAGCGGACTGCTGGCCGACCGGGGCTTTGTGTTTGCGACGCTCACCGCGACCATGCTCGTGATCGGGCAGTTCATGATGCAGGGGTATCTTGCGTTGTTCCTGGTCGACCAGCACGGATGGTCGCCGGCCGCTGCGGGCCGTCTGCTCGTCCTGGTGCACCTCGGCGGCGTCATCGGCCGGCTGGTGTGGGGGACGGCGTCCGACCGCGTGACCGGCGGTCGTCGACGGCCGGTGCTGGCATGGGTCGTCGGCGGGGGCGCACTCCTCCTGCTGACGTTGAGCGGTCTCCCGGCGGGCATCGGTGCCGCGCCTGCCACGCCGGTCGCCTTCCTGGCTGGGTTCTTCCTGGCGGGATGGAACGGGCTGGCGATCACGCTCATCGCTGAGTTGGCCGGGACCGGTCGCGCGGCGACAGCGATCGGCGTCAGCCTGACCGTGATGTTCCTGGCCACCATGGCGGGCTACCCGGTCTTTGGGTGGCTCGTGCAGGCGTCGCGCTCGTACGCGCTGCCCTGGGTGCTGACCGCGGTCTGTCAGACGACCGCGCTCCTCTTCCTCATGCGCGTGCGGGAGCGCTGACCCCCACCGGATCCGAGGTTTGGGCAGGAACCTGCGACCAGGGCTCGAACGCTCCTTCGACTCCACGGGACACCCCGCACGCGGCCGGCGCCTCTCCCCGCCCAGCCGGCGCTACAGCCCCGCGCGAGCACGAGGAGGCATCCACGATGAACGGGATCACGCTTGACGCTGTGCGCTCTGAGCTCCTGGACGCGCTTGCCAGCGGGATCTTCGAACGCCTGCGGTTTGGGCTCTACATCCAGGGAGTGGAGGTCACCCAGGGCATCCAGTACTACCGGGCCGGCGCGCACCTGACCGACCCGGCGGACCGCCAGCCGGACAACGCCGTGACGCTCATCGCCGGGAAGCCGGCCTGGGTACGGGTCTACCTGCGCAGCGCCCTGTTGAACCAGATCACCGGCGCGACCGGTACTGTGGAGGTCTTCCGCCGGAATCACGGATTCCTGTTCAGCAGCATCGGGACGCTGAATCCGCAGCCGCCGGGGTCGGTTACAGCCCGGCGCAATCCGGACTACGCGACCGAGCGCGGGAACCCCGGCTGGACCTTGAACTTCATCCTGCCCGCGGACATGATGTGCGGGAATCTGCGGCTTCATGTGCGTGTCACCGCGTCCGGCGGGCACGAGGACGAGACCACGGTTGCCCTGAACGCGACCCTGCGGCAGACCCTGCGCCTGGCGGGCATCATGGTGGGCTACAACGGTCCGGCCAGCTCGGCGCCCAACGCGCCAAACCTGACGCTCGCCGCGCCGACCCTGGCCGACCTCCAGACCACCTCGGCGTGGACGCTGCTGACGTTTCCCGTCCGCAGCGCCGCCACGTATCGGACTGCGGGCACGGTCACGTGGAACCTCCCCCTGACCGATGCGCCGAGTTGCACGGGGTGCTGCTCGCCGAACTGGGTGGCGCTCAACAACGCGGTGGCCGCGCAACGCACTGCCGACGGCAACCGCACCGACGTCCTGTACTATGGCCTGATGGCCGCCGGCATTCCCATGGGGCCGGTCATCGGGTGCAACACCGGCACCGTGAGCACCGGGGCGAACGGCAACGGCGTCACCATGGCACACGAGCTCGGGCACGCGTGCGGGCTGCCCCATGCGCCGTGCGGGACCACCGGCGATCCGAACTACCCGGCCTACGAGCCCTACGATCCGGCCGGTACACCGCAGGCGTCGATCGGTGAGTACGGCCTCGACATCAGCACGGGCGCGGTGATGTCGCCGGCCACCTCCAAGGACCTGATGTCGTACTGCGGCCCGCGCTGGATCTCGCTCTACAACTACGGGCGGCTCACCCACAACGCGGGTCTTGACCCAATCAGCGTCTGCGTGGACTATCCGTGGTGGCGGGACATCGTGGCCTACGACCCCCAGCTCATCCCCGAGAAGTGGCTCCCTGACCCGCCGCCCGATCCGTTCTGGAGGAGGATCATTGTGGAGCCCGAGCCGCTGCTCTCGATCATCGGCATCGTCCACGCCGAGGATGAGATCGAGGTGACCAGTGTGATGCGCCTTCGGGCCATGCGACAGGTCGCCAACGGCATCGCCACCGACCTGATCGCGGAGTTGCTCGGCGCCGAGGGCCGCGCGTTGGCCAGCGGGACGGTGTTCCGACTGCGCGCGCACGCGGGTGGGTGTGGCTGTGGATGCAAGGACGACGACTCGGCTGAGGGACGCTACCCGTATGCGTTTCAGGCGATGGTGTCGGACGTGTCGCCGGGGGCGGCCATCCGAATCCGCCGGGGGGATCACGATGTGTGGAGCCGGCGGGCGCCGGCCGCGGAGCCGAAGATCAGCGGGTTTGCCGCCACGCTCAAACGCGTAGACCGAAAGGGCGACCGGCTCGTGGCACACTGGAAGATCGCCTCGGTCGGTGATCAGGCCCCGGAGGCGTGGCTGCAGTGGTCGGGCGATCGCGGAAAGACCTGGTACGCTTTGGCCACCGGGCTTCGCGAAGCAGAGGCGACGATCGATAGTCCGGGACTGCCGTCCGGCCGGATCCTACTCCGACTGCTGGCGAGTGACGGGTTCCACACCGCCGAGTCGAAGCCGGTCACGATGACGGTACCCCGCCGGCCGCCGGCCGTGAGCATCATGAGCCCTCGCGATGGGCAGACGCTCGTCGCCGGCCGTCCGATGCGCCTGTGGGCGACGGCCTCCCGCGGCGACGGTGAAGCCGTCGAGCCGAAGCGTGTCCGGTGGCTCATCGACGGGAAGGAAGCGGCTGAGGGTCTTGATGTCTTCGTCGGCGCGCCGCGCGCCGGTGAGCACCGGCTTACGCTTCAGGTCGCGACCGAAGAGGGCAAGGCCGAGCAGACTGTGAAGTTCCGCGTCGTGCGCGTGCCCGATGAGGCCGAGAGCGGCGAGTAGCGCTGCATCGGCTGCGCCGCACTGGACGAAGGACAGACCGGCCGCTAGAGTAAGGGAGTGAATCGCTCTTCGAGGGCGGTCTCCGCGGACCGCCCTCTCCTCATCATCTTCCTGATCGTCTTTGTCAACCTGCTCGGCTTCGGCATCATCATCCCGTTACTGCCGCTCTATGCCACGCGTCTCGGCGCCTCGCCGTTCGTCGTGGGCCTGCTCTTCGCCTCGTTCTCGATGGCGCAACTGCTCGCGGCGCCGGTTCTCGGTGATCTCTCGGACCGGTACGGCCGCCGGCCGGTGCTCATCTTCAGCCTGATGGGAACCGCGGTGAGCTTTGCGATGCTCGCGGTCGCGAACTCGCTGGATCTGGTGTTCGCGTCGCGCATCATCGACGGCCTCTCCGGCGGCAACGTCTCGACCGCCCGGGCCTACATCGGCGACGTGACGACCGTCGAGAACCGGGCCAGGGCGTTCGGGGTGATCGGCGCGGCGTTTGGGCTGGGGTTCATCTTCGGTCCGGCCCTGGGCGGGGCGCTCAGCCATCTGGGCTACGCGGCGCCGGCGTGGGGCGCGGCCGCGATCGCGCTCGCCGCGGCTGTCCTGACCTGGGCCCGGCTGCCCGAGACCGCGCGCCGCACCCCGCGCAACCGCGGCTCGACGTGGGCGGCGGCCGCCGGCATGCTGCGCCGGCCGGTGATCGGACGGCTGCTGCTCGTCGACTTCCTCTACTGGGCGACCTTTGCCGCCTACCAGACGACGTTTGCGCTGTTCGGCGCGCGGCGCTTCGGGTTCGACGTTCCGCAGATCGGGTACGTGCTGGCTGTCGCAGGCGCGATCGGGGTGCTGGCGCAGATTCTCGCGGTGGGCCCGGTAGTGCGTCGGCTCGGCGAGCACCGGACGCTCGCCGGCGGGCTGGCGATGGCCGCGGTCGGCCTGGGGCTCGCGGCGGCGGCGCATCACCTGGGGCTGTTTCTCATCGCGCTTCTGCCCGGGGCCGTGGGCGCGGCCCTGGCGATTCCCACGCTCACCAGCCTGATCAGCCAGGCGGTGCCGCCCGACGAGCAGGGACGCATTCAGGGGGTGAGCACCGCGCTTGAGGGCCTGGGGAGAACCGTCGGCCCGGTATGGGGAAACGGCGTGCTCGGGCTCTACGCTGAGGGCGCGGCGTTCGGCAGCGCCGCGGTCGTCCTGGCCGGTACGGCGCTGATCGCGATGCGCATCGCGGTGCCGACCGCGGCGCCCGCGGCTGTCACGGATCGAACGGCGCCTCTCCCTCGCGCAGGCGGCCGTGCATGATCAGGTGGCCGTCGCCGCGCTCCATGCGGTAGCGCCACGCGCCGTCGGCGCGCCAGGCCGCCTCGCGGACCTCGTCTCCCGGCCTGATCCCCACCTGATACTGCAGGTCGTAGGTGCGCGGGTGCGCCCGGATGACCTCTCCTCCGCCCGCCCGCGCCACCGCGTCGTCGAGCAGGTCGGCGTAGACCGTGTGGTTGACGTGGTTGACGCCGTCGAGGTCGGCGACCCGCACGTGGACCGGAGTCCGTAGCCTCTTGGGCGGCGGCGGGGGATCGTCGAGGGGCAACGGGGTCACTGTTCTGGCCATCGCGGGAAAGGCCTCGGCCAGCGCGCCGTCGATCCGCGCGGGCGTCGCGCCGTCGTGGGTGAAGATCCAGTCGGTGACGCAGGTCGCCACCTGCGCACTGTCGCCGGTCCGCACCGCGGTGTTGATTCGCCGTGCCATCACCCGCCTCGCGCCAGACACCCGCGTCGTGTACGTGACCGCGTCGCCGTAGACGGCGCGCGTATGGACGACCAGATGCGCCCGGCGCAGCACCCAGAACAGGCGGTGCGCCTCGTACCAGGCGAGGGGGAATCCCATCGCGGCCGAGTGCCCGAAGGCGATCTCCTGAAACAGGCGCAGGTGCACCGCCGCGCGCGCGGCGCCATCCGGACCGCATTCGTCGTAGCGGAGGCGGAAGGTCTCAGCGTACAATGCCGGGAAGTCGTCGCGCATCGGCCTGCACTCACAGTAGCGGCCGATGGCGGCGCTGCGCAACACATCGGCTGGATCTTGGGGTGAGGGCGCGGGGGAGCTCTCCGGACGGACGGCGGTGATCGTCGGTGGCGGCCGGGGGCTCGGCCGGGCCGCGGCGCTGGCCCTGGCGACTCAGGGCGTCGCCGTGTTGGTGGCTGCGCGCCGCGCTGCGCCCAATGTGGCCGCCTACAGCGCGGCGAAGGCGGCGGTGATCGGGTTCTCCCGCGCGCTGGCGCAGGAGGTGAAAGGGAAGGGCATCCGCGTGGCCTGCCTGGCGCGGGCGCCGATGGACACGCCGATGCGCTGGGACGCGACCCCGGACTGCGACCGCGACAAAGTGCTCTCTCCATCGGGCGTCGTAGATCTCGTCCTTTACCTGGCCGGGCATCCCGACGTCACGCTCGAAGATCCGGTTGTGCCCATACTACCGATCCTCTTCGCGCCCGAGACCTGGGCGGCGGGGGCTGTGCTCAGGCACATCGCGCACCGACCGAGCGCGCGATAGCGTGCGAGGTCTGACGGCCATTGCGCGCCGCTCAGGGCGGGGCGTATAATGCCGCTGTCTGGGGACGTAGCTCAGCTGGGAGAGCACCTCGTTCGCAACGAGGGGGTCGGCGGTTCGAATCCGCTCGTCTCCACCAGATGTGATGCAGACGGGGCGCAGGCTCGAGCCTGCGCCCCGTCTTGCGCTTGTTCGCCTACGCCCGGACAAGGAGACACCAGGTGCTTTCTTCTTGCGAACAAGAGATGATTCGGCTTACCATACGAGTAAGTCAGCCCGAGGGGGGGACTTGATCATGGCGGTGGTGATCGTGTCGTCCAAGGGACAGATCGTCATTCCCCAGGAGGTTCGCAAGAGACTGAACCTGCGGCGGGGCGCCCGAGTGCAGTTGGAGCTACGCGAAGGTGTTGTGGAGTTGTCCCCGTTGCCTCGTGACAAGGGCAGAGACTGGCGGCGGTGGCGGGGATCCCTCGGAGGCAAAGGCGCCCTCAAGGCGCTCGAAGCGGAACATGCCCAGGACGTCGCGCGGAGCCGGTAGCTTTGTCCTGGACTCCTGGGCCATCCTGGCCTGGCTGGCCGGAGAGCCCCCTGCACGCCGGGTAGAAAGAGAACTGCGCGCGGCCGAGAAGCGCCGGCTGAGCCTGCACCTGTCGGTGATCAACGCGGGTGAGGTGTACTACCATCAGGCGAGGGCCGCAGGAGTTGCTGCGGCCGAGCAGTTTCTTGCGGAATTGCGATCCGGCGCGCTGCCGATACGGCTGGTCGATGTCCACAATCGCCGGGTCTGGCACGCAGCCCGTCTCAAAGCACAGTATCCGATCGCGTATGCGGACGCGTTCGCCGCTGCCCTGGCCCAGGAACTGGACCTTCCGGTGCTCACAGGCGATCGCGACTTCCGGGTGTTGGAGCAGGCCGGGGAGTGTCGCATTGCATGGCTTCCGCGGTAGGACCGGCGCGGGACCGTGCTCGCCCGCTACCCCGACCCGGAGACCCAGACGAGCGCCGGAGCCGCCGCCCTTCCGATCGTCGCCACGCTGCTCGCCAGGCATGAGGGTGTGGCCGCGGCCGAGGGCGCAGACGGCGTGCGCCGGCTGTACGGGTTCGCCCCGCTCAGCGCAGGGCCGGATGAGCTGTTTGCCGTCGTCGGCGTCGGCGTGCCGGTCCAGACGGCGTTTGCCGGGGTCAACCGCATCGCGGCGCGGAACGCCGCCGGGCTGCTCCTGATCCTGGTGGTAGTGCTTGTCGCCGCCGTGGTGGGGAGCGATCGGCTGGTTCTCAGGCCGCTCAACGCGCTGATTGCTGCGGCGGGGCGGCTGGGGCGCGGTGACCTGGCCGCCCGCACGGGTCTGGGTGGCGGCCACGACGAAGTGGGCCGGCTGGCCAGCGCATTCGATGAGATGGCCGAGGCGCTCCAGCGCCGGGACACGGACCTGCGCGCGGCGGAGCAGCAGCTCCGGGCGGCCCTGGACGACGCCCAGCGCCGGTTCCAGCGGCTGCAGGCCCTGCGCGCCATCGACCTGGCCATCACCGGCCCGCTCGACCTGCGCGCCACCCTGAACGTCGTCATCAGCAAGGTGATTACCGAGCTCCACGTCCATGCGGCCGACACCCTGCTGCTCGACGTGAAGACGAGCATGCTCGAGTGCGTGGCCGGCCGGGGATTCCGGTCGCCAATCCTGCAGCGTCCGCGCGTCCCGATGGGTGAAGGTCATCCGGGCCGGGCAGCGGCCGAGGCGACGCGGGTGTGGATCCCCGACCTCTCCAAGGATCCGAAGGCCACGATGGCGCTGGCGGTCGAGCCAGAGGAGGGGTTCGTCGCCTATAGTGCCGTTCCGCTAATCGTGCAGGACGAGGTGAAGGGCGTGCTCGAGGTATTCCACCGCACCCCGGTCGATCCCGACGCCGAGTGGATCGGCTTCCTGGACGCGCTGGCCGGCCAGGCCGCGATCGCCATCGACAGCGCCCTGCTCTTCGACCACCTCCAGCGCGCGCACGCCGACCTCGCGCGGGCCTACGACGCCACGCTCGAGGGATGGTCCCGCGCGCTCGATCTGCGCGATCAGGAGACCGAGGGCCATACGCAGCGCGTCGCCGAACTGACCCTCCGGCTGGCCGAGGTCATGGGCGTTCCTCCGGAAGGGCGCGTGCACATTCGGCGGGGCGCACTGCTACACGACATCGGCAAGATGGGCATCCCAGATCGGATCCTGCTGAAACCCGCACCGCTGTCCGGGGACGAATGGGCCATCATGCGGAAGCACCCCGCGTACGCCTTCGACCTGCTCTCGCCCATCGCGTACCTGCGGCCGGCGCTCGACATCCCATACGCGCACCACGAGAAGTGGGACGGAAGCGGGTATCCACGCGGCCTCAAGGGCGAGGAGATTCCGCTCGCGGCGCGGATCTTCACGGTGGTGGACGCGTGGGACGCGCTGCGCTCCGAGCGGCCGTACCGGCCGGCATGGTCGCCGGAACGGGTGAAGGCCTACCTGCGGGAACGCGCGGGGAGGGATTTCGATCCTCAGGTTGTGGAAGCGTTCCTCTCCTCGGGCCTCCCAGACGGCGGACTGCCCGGGGTCAGTCGTGGGGCCAGGGTCGGGTCGCCCGCCGCCGCAGCCCGGGTGCGCTGGTCTCTCCAGTAGACCCCATACCAATCTGCCCGCAGACGATCCCAACGCCTCTACGCGTGGACCAGCCCAGCCAGCGTCGGCCGTGCGCGCGCTCTGCCGGACGGCGGCATGGACTCCAAGAAGTACTGGCACGTCCGCGCACGGCCGCTGGAGTTCGGCACCGGCTGGCGGCCGAGGAGGTACCTCTCATGCAGCCTGATGCGCGGCTATCCAGGGCCGCCGCGCGCAAGGCCGCCGCGGCGGCGCTGCTGTTCGCCTTCCTCAGCATCTCGCCGGGATACTCACAGGTCCCCAGCCTGCCCTCAGTGCCAGGCCTTCCTGTGCCAGGCCTTCCTGTGCCGGGCGTTGACCGCCTGACGCGGGCCGAGCGGGCCATCACCACCAGCCTGAACGACGCGGTCACAGAGGTGCCCTTCCTCGACGACTTCAATCCGCGCGATGCCGCGCCGCTACGACGACTCCAGCGGGGGCCGCGCAACGGCGTCATCCTGGATCGGCCAGGGCTATTCGAGGCCGACGTCCGCAGTTACTGCATGAACGCCGGGACGTATGCGCCGGCCCGCGGGGACGGGTACGTGTATGCCCGCATGTCCGGCCCGAGGGCCCCGGTAATCCGCAAGGTGCTCCAGAACTCGGTGGTTCACCCAGACATGCCGCAGCGCACCGTGCAGACGCTCGTCTGGGCGATACTGGCGTACACACGGATCGGCGAGACGTCACCGGAAGTCCAGGCCGCGGCTGCCCGACTCCTGTCATCCGCGGAGGTGGCCGAGATCAACGGCGGCGCGCTGGGCGCGGTCCCGCCAGAGGTTCTGCGGGAGGTCCTGTCGCGTCTGCCTGGTCCGGTCAGGCAAGCCATGGAGGCCGAAGCCCAGATCAGGAGGCTGTTGACGCAGGGCCGGGCCACGTTCGAGGAACTCGAGCGCGCGGCGGTTCGCCTGGGCGCGGCTCCACGCGGAGAGGGGAGCCGCGAAGTTCCCAGAGGGCGCTGGTCGTATCATCCGGCAGGGTACTTCATAAGGTACTTCCCGTACGACTACTCACGAACGCGCCTGCAGATCTACGTGCCCGACCACACGACCCTGGAGCGGGATCGGAACGGCCGCATCGCGATCATCACAGACCAGTTGCGCAACCGCATCGACGTGGCATATGACGATCGCGTGGAGCCGGGGGGCGTGCCAGGCGCCCAGGACACACGAGCCTATGTCCTGACCGCTGTCCGGCTGACCGCTCCTCGCCCTATCGGCCCCACGTTCGTCGAGATGAGGCGGGCCGAGTGGAGGGGCGGCTGGACGTTCATGGGCGTTCCGGCCCCTGCGGGAGGGCCCGCGCCGCTGACCGCGCGCTTCCCCGGCGCAGACGATCGCTATCAGCGCAGCCTCGGCGCCGCAAGGGAGGCCGCCAACATCGTCAGAGAGGCGAGCAGGCTGCAGGGCCGCAGCGACGCGCCCACGATTCCCCTGGCGGCTCAACGAGACCTGGCCGACCTCGCGCACCTCGCCATGGCCATCAGGGCTGTTGCCGGTGATGCCAGGGAGGTCAGGCCGGAATGGGCGTCCGACCACCTGCTCCTGGCCCAGAAGGCCTGGGCCAGCTCGCAGCTCGTGCAGCCCTCTGGGGCCGAGGTCTCACCGGGCACACGCCATCCGGACTGCGATCGGGTCGCGGCGATCAAGAGCGACCAAGAGAAGATACGGAAGGTGTTCGAGGACAACCCTCCGCAGGCAGGCGAGGACGGTGACCGGTACTACGACAGGATAAAGCGGATACTCGGGGTTGGCGAGCCCGGCGGAGCGAAGGGGGTGGCCTGGACGAACGTTGATCACTGCGTCATCGGTGGCGACAGAGACTACTTCAGGTCGCAGCCGGATGCAGGGCGGGCTGGAGCCTGCGCGCACGAGAGGTCGCATCAGGCGAAGTGCCGCTGGGCCCGGGATAGCGCCTCGGGGGGATACAGGGGCTGGCTGAGCAATGCCGCAAACACGCGTCAGGATGAACTGGACGCCTACGCAGCCGAGATCAAGGCTCTCGATGACTGGATGGATGCGAATTGCCGGCAGAGGGCCGGGTCGTGCTCGTTGTCGCACCTACGGAGGAGTGACCTCATGACAGAGAAGATCGAGTTCACCAGCAACTACTCCGACCTAAGCACCAATCGCGGCTTCCAGTTCGAGGTCGCCTGCAACCGGTGCGGAACGGGCTTTCGCACCCCGTTCAAGCCCTCCATCACCGGCACGGTCACCGGTGCGATGGACGCCGCCAGCAGCCTGTTCGGTGGAGTCTTCGGCAGGGCGGCGGACCTATCCGAGCGCGTTCGGTCGGCCGCATGGGAGAAGGCGCACGACGCTGCCTTCCAGGAGGCAATGTCGGAGCTGCGGCCAGAGTTCGTCCAGTGCCCGCGCTGCTCCACCTGGGTGTGCCGGAAGAACTGCTGGAGCGTGCAGAAGGGCCTCTGCAAGGAGTGCGCGCCGGACCTGGGGGTGGAGATGGCCGCGGCGCAGGCAAGCCGCACCGTCGAGGAGATCTGGGCGCACTCGAAGATGGCTGAAGAGGACCGCGAGATGCTCAAGGAGCGGAGCTGGCGCGAGGGGGCCCGGGCGACCTGTCCCGGCTGCGGGGTCCCTCTGGCCAAGAAGGTGAAGTTCTGCCCGGAGTGTGGTGCCAAGATTCAAGCCGAGGCCCACTGCGCGGAGTGCGGGGCCAGACTGGCCCCCGGGGCCAAGTTCTGTCCGGAGTGCGGCAACAAGGTGCAGTAGCGGGCGCCCGAGAGCCACCCCAGCTTCCATGCCGCGTCACACGGGTAGGCCCCAGCCACGCTGGCCGCGAAGCTGGCCGCTACCGAGCACGACCCACTTCAGGGACGTGAGTTCTGCCACGCCCATCGGGCCCCGGGGACCGATCCGGTCGGTGCTGATCCCGATCTCCGCGCCCAGGCCGAACTCGCCGCCGTCCACCAACCGTGTCGAGGCGTTCACCAGCACCGCGGCGCTGTCTACCGCCGCGACGAACCGTTGCGCTCGCTCCTGGTTCCCGGTGACGATGGCGTCGGCCAGGCCGGTGCTGTACCGGTGGATGTGCCCGAGCGCCTCGCCGAGGCCGTCCACCACGCGCACATTGATGATGTAGTCGAGGTGCTCGGTGGCCCAGTCGGTCTCTGTTGCGGGCACGACGTCGGCGGCCAGGGTTGGGTCGGCCGATGCGACGGCGCGGATGCGTTCATCGCCGCGCACCTCAACCCCCGCGGCGCGGAGCGCCCGAATCGCCTGCGGGACGAACACGTCCGCGACAGGCGCGTCCACTAGTAGCGTCTCCAGGGCGTTGCAGACACTGGGCCGCTGGGCCTTGGCGTTTACCACGAGGCGCTCGGCCATCGCCAGGTCGGCATCGCGGTCGACGAACATGTGGCAGACGCCTTTGAAGTGCTTGAGCACCGGCATCCGGGCGTGCTCGACCACCGACCGGATCAGCCGCTCGCCGCCCCGCGGGATGACCAGGTCGATCCCGTCCGATTGGAGCAGCGCGGTGACCAGCGCGTGGTCCGAATCGGCGATGACCTGTACCGCCGCCTCGGGGAGCCCGACGCGGCCCAGCAGCGTGCCGAGGAACGCATTCGAGTGCCGGGCCTCGCGCCCACCACGCAGGATGGCGGCATTCCCCGCCTTCACGCACAGCGCCGCGGCATCCACGGTGACGTTCGGCCTCGCCTCGTAGATCATCAGGATCACACCGATCGGCGCGCGCATCTGCCCGAGATGCATACCGTTCGGCATCGTCCTGAGGTTGAGGATCTCGCCGACCGGATCGGGCAGGGCGGCCACCGTCCGCGCGCCCTCCGCCATGGCGCGGACGCGCTCGGGCGTCAACCGCAGCCGGTCCACGAGCGCCGGGCGCCCTCCGGCGGCTTCGGCGTCTGCCACATCGCGCGCGTTGGCCGCCAGCAGCCCATCGGTTTCAGCGTCGAGCAGGTCGGCCAGCGCCAGAAGGGCGCGCGCCTTCTGCGCGGCCGGGAGGATGCGAAGTTCGGCCGCGGCGGCGCGCGCGCGGGCGATCAAGGCCGGCACATAGGCGAACTCGACACGCATAGAGCCTCCTGTCGTTGTGGCGATCCGACCGGCACGCAACGCGGGCAGCGCTACGGAGACAGCACCAGGTTGTCCCGGTGGATGGCTTCCACTCGGCCGGCCGCCACGCCGGCGATCTCATGACTGCGGTGTCCCTTCATGCGCTCCAGGGCTGCGCGGCCGTGCGACACCGTACCTCTGGCGATCTCCCGGCCGGTTTGATCGAACACCACGACGAGATCGCCGGCCTCGAACGTCCCCTGCAGGTCCACAACACCAGAGGGCAGCAGGCTCCGGCCGCGGTCGCGCAGCGCGCTGGCCGCGCCGGCATCCACGACGAGACGGCCGCGGACGCGCGCGCTGGCCAGCAGCCACCGCTTCCTCCCGCGCAGCGCCCCCGGCGCGGGCAGGAACCAGGTGCCCAGCCGCTCCCCGGCGACGACCCGCTCGAGCACACGCGGCGTGCGGCCGCCGGCGACGACCACCGTGCATCCGGCGGCCGTGGCCAGGCGGGCCGCGGCGAGCTTCGTGAGCATGCCGCCGGTGCCCAGCGCCGAGTCCGATCGCCGGGCCAGGCGCTCCAGATCAGGGCCGATCGCACGCACTTCCGGGATGCGCGTGGCGCCGGCGTCGCGGCGCGGGTCGCCGGTGTAGAACCCGTCCACGTCCGAGAGGATGCACAGCAGGGCCGCGTCGAGTAGGATCGCCACCTGCGCCGAGAGCGTGTCGTTGTCGCCGATCTTGATCTCGTCGGTCGCGACGGTGTCGTTCTCATTGACGATGGGGATGACCCTGCCGCGGAGGAGCGCCGTCATCGTCTGCCGCGCGTTTATGAAGCGGCGGCGCACCGCCAGATCGTCGCCGGTGAGCAGCACCTGGGCGATGCGGATCCCCCTGGCGCCAAAGGGGCGGCTGTACTCGCGCATGAGGAGGGGCTGACCGATGGCCGCCAGCGCCTGACGGTCGGCCATCGAGAGCACGCCGGGCGGCCTGCCCACCTCGGCGGCGCCGGTGGCGATGGCGCCGGACGAGACGAGGACCACGGGACGTCCGGCGCGGTGGAGCGCGGCCACCTGCGACACAATGCTCGCAAGCCGCGCGGCCTGGGGCCGGCCGGTCTCACCGCAGAGCGTGGTCGTGCCGACCTTGACGACAACCAGAGGCCCAGCGGGCGCATTTGGCGTACTCACGACAGCGCGACCGTATCACGCGGTGCCCTGAGGGTCAAGGCATGCCGCGCCCGCGCGCGCAGCGCCGGGCGCCAGACCTCCGACCAGGAGTTCCACATGTGGACGCCAAAGCACCTGTCACCTCGCCGTGGAGGCATGTGTTCCCGTGACCGATCTGCTTCCCTGGACCACCCGCGGCGTGACCTTCGAATCGCGGCGGTACCTGGCCGCCGTCGACATGAGGGCGACGCGGCCCATCGGGTCGATCGATCCTGACACGCCGTTCCGGCTCGCGATGCCCGAGCTGGTGCGCCTGCGGGGATCGGGCGGCGGGCGCATCGAGTACGGCTGCTTCAGCCGCGACGGCACCCTCATCGAGGATCCCGGGCTGCTCATCCGTCGGCAGATCCGGAACATCCTCTATTACACCATCCGTGATCTATTCAACTTGAGCTGGCGGGCTCCTGGCGGCCAGTTCAGTCCCGGTGCACCCATTGACCACGATCCCGTGCCGGAGGCCCCGCAGGGCCGCTGGGCGGTGCTCCTCTCAGAGGGCTGCCCGGATCGGCCGACCGTTACCGAGGCACTGGAGCCGCTCATCCGGCACCGGGATGGCCGCATCGTCGTGATGCCGGTGGCGGAACCTCCTGCGTTCCTGGCATGGCTCCAGGACCAGTTCGACACCCGCGCGCTTCCCGAGTACGTGGTGATTTGCGATACATTCGAGCACATCCCGCTGGAATACCAGTTCATCCTCAACGCCTTCCTGGCCACCGGGCGGCTGTGGCTGGACGGTCCGGAGGCCTTCGAGGCCTACGTGCGCAAGGTGCTGGCCGTGGAGCGTGGGACCCTCGTGCCCGGGAGCCGGCGGGTGGTCGCGACGCCGATGGACGATCCCGTCACCGTGGCCGACTACGTCGGCATCATCTCGGAGATCGTGCCCGAGCTCAGCGGGATGGCCGGGCCGGTGGACTTGTTGGCCGGAGCGGACTTCGGGCAGGACGCGCTGCTCGCGGCCGCCCGCGACGCCGGGTTGCTCGCCGTCTACTGCCACGGGGTGGCGCTCGGCGACGAGGCGCAGGCGCGCCATCCCGATCTGCAGGGCGCGCTCGTCCTGCGCTTCGCGTCGAGGGATGAGGAGGGGCTGCTGGCGGCCGACGACGTGCGCGCGGCGCCGTTCGTCCCCGGCGGGATCGTCTTCTCACCGGCGTGCCTGGGCGGCGGCACACAGGCCAACTCCGACTACGCGGCCTGGATCGATCCGCAGAACCTGCCGCCATACCTTGGGGCGGCGACACAGGCCAGCGCGCTCAGCCGCGCACTCTTGACGTCACTGGGCGGGCCTGCGGCGCTGGTACTGCACTTCGACATCTCCATGGGCAACAACGCGCCCATGTACAATCCCATGACGCAGGCCCCGGATCTGCAGCGGGCCCTCCACGGCCGGTTCCTCACGCACCTGCTCAACGGCGAGACCGTCGGACGGGCCACCGGACCCTTCCGCTGGGGAGCCGGAGCGTTCTACGCCCAGGCCATCTACGTGTTCGGGCAGATCGTGGGCCACACCCCCTACATCGGAACGAGCGGCCGGGCGAAGACCATCGGCAACTTCGTAGACTCCATGAACATGTACCACGTGACGGCGACCGACATGCGCAACTACGTCATCCTGGGGGATCCCGCCGTCCGGCTGATGTCTGGCGCCGCGTGATCCGTCCGCGAGGTGTGCTAGAATAGGGCCGTGCCGGCCGCGACGGCCGGCTGATTGCTGTATGACTCGACGCCTGACACCATCCGCCCGTTTGCGCGCCAGGCGCGTCCGCCCACGCCGGCCGCGGTGGCGGGGCGTGCTGCTCGCCGTGATCCTGCTCGGCGCCATGGCGCTGCTGGCGGCGGGCCTCACGCTGGGCGCCGCCGTGGCCATCGGCAGCCAGGCCCGCGATGTCTCGCGCCTCTACGAGCCGCCCAGCCAGGCCACGCGGATCTACGCCGCCAACGGCGAGCTGATCGCGTCGCTGTACCGGGAGAATCGTCAAATCGTGTCGCTGGCCGACATCCCGCCGGTGCTGCGCCAGGCGGTCCTAGCGAGCGAGGACGAGCGCTTCTTCACCCACCGCGGGATCGACCCGCGCGGGATGGTCCGCGCCATGTGGCGGAACGTTCGGGAGGGCGAACTGGTCGAGGGCGGCAGCACCATCACGATGCAGCTCGCCCGAACGCTGTTCCTCTCCCAGGAGCGCACCGTGACCCGAAAGATCTCCGAGGTCATGCTGGCGATCGAGATCGAGCGCCGGCTGACCAAGGAAGAGATCCTCGAGCGATATCTCAACCAGATCTACTTCGGCCGGGGCGCGTACGGCGTGGAGATGGCCGCCCGCGTCTACTTCGGCAAGTCGGTCAAGGCGATCACGCTGCCCGAGGCCGCGCTGCTGGCTGGGTTGGTGCGCGCCCCGTCGATCTACGACCCGTACCGCAACTTCCGGCTTGCCAAGCAGCAGCAGGAGATCGTGCTGGCGCGCATGGCTGCCTCGGGACACGTGAGTACCGACGAGGCGGCGCGGGCGCGCGCGGCGCAACTCACGCTGGCACCGGCGACGAACGCCGGGCTGGCCGGCATCCGCGCGCCCTATTTCATCTCGTACGTCATGCCGAAGCTCCTCGAGACGTACGGCGAGGACCAGGTGTACAAGGGTGGTCTCAGAGTCTATACGACGCTCGACACCCGCCTGCAGGCGGCGGCCGAGAAGGCCGTGGTCCAGGGAATCGAGGCGGCGGGGCGCGCCAAGCTGAGGATCGAGCAGGGCGCCCTGGTCGCCGTCGACGCCCACACCGGGGCCGTCCGCGCCATGATCGGCGGTGTGGACTTCGCGGCGAGCCAGTTCAACCGGGCCTGGCAGGCGCGCCGGCAGCCGGGCTCCGCGTTCAAGGTCTTCGTGTACACCGCGGCGATCGCCGAAGGCGTGCCGCCGACGCGCATCCTCGACGATTCGCCGGTGACGTACACGATCGCCGGCGCCCCGGACTGGTCGCCGAAGAACTACGATCGCGCCTTTTCTGGACCGGTGACGCTGCGGCGGGCGCTCGAGCGCTCGATCAACGTCCCGGCCGCCAAGATGACCCACGAGCTCGGGCCGCGTAGGGTGGCGGAGATCGCCCGCGCCATGGGGATCGAGAGCCCGCTCCAGCCGCACCTCTCGCTGGCGCTCGGATCGGCGGACGTGACGCCCCTGGAGATGGCGAGCGCGTTCGCCACGCTCGCCAACGGCGGCCTGCGGGCGCAACCAATGGCCATCGTGCGCGTGACCGATGCGAAGGGCAGGGTACTGGAGGACCACCGACCCCTCCGGCGGGTCGGCATCCCGGCGGATGTCGCCTACGTGATGACCGATATCCTCAAGGGCGTCATCCGGCAGGGGACCGGGACCGCGGCGAACATCGGGAGACCGGCGGCGGGCAAGACCGGGACGACCGACGACTACCGTAACGCCTGGTTCATCGGATACACGCCGCGGCTGTCGACCGCGGTGTGGGTGGGCAACGACGACAACACGCCGACGAACCGCGTGACCGGCGGCATGATCCCGGCGCGGATCTGGGCGGCGTTCATGCGCGCGGCGACCTCAGAGGATCCCGTCGAGGATTGGACCCCGCCCGACAGCGTGGTCGTGGCGACGGTGTGCGCCGGCTCGTGGCAGCTGGCCACGAGTGCCTGTCCGGATCCCCGGCGCGAGGTGTTCACCCGGGCGTCCGCCCCCACGCAGTACGACGTACCCGCGGTGCCGGTGGTCGCGGGGGCAGGCGCAGAGATCGGCCTGGCGGTCGTCACGCCGGCCGACGGGGCCTACATCGCGCCGCCCTTTGTCATCCAGGGTGCCACCGAGCCCGGCGCCCTGGTCACGATCGTGATCACCGCCGAGGGCGCGGGGGGCGGCGCGCGCGCCGCCGAGGCGGTCATCCAGACGGACGCGGCCGGCCGGTTCACCTACGAGTTCCGGCCCTCCTACAGGACGCCTGGCACCCAGTATGTCATCACGGTCTCGGCGCTGGGGCTCAACGGTGCGCGGGCGGCGCGCACGATCACCGTCGTCGACGGCCAGACGCCAGAGCCCCCGGCGCGCTAGGAGGGATCCTCGGCATGTCCGGGCACTCCAAGTGGCACAACATCAAGATCAAGAAGCAGAAGGTCGACCAGATCCGCGGCACGTTGTTCAGCAAGATCTCCCGCGAGATCATGGTCGCCGCCAAGGAGGGCGGCAGCAATCCGGATGCCAACACCCGCCTGCGGACCGCGATCGACCGGGCGCGCGACGCGGGCATGCCCAACGACAACATCCAGCGGGCGATCCAGCGCGGCGCCGGTGAGCTGGCGGGCCAGACGTTCGAAACCGTGGTCTACGAGGGCTTTGCGCCCGGAGGCGTGGCGGTGATGGTCGAGGCGCTGACCGACAACCGCAACCGGACCGCGGGCGAGATCCGCGCGATCTTCACGCGCCACGGCGCCAGCCTGGGCGGCGGTTCGGTGGCGTGGATGTTCGACCGCCAGGGCGTGGTGACCGTTGCGAAGGACGGGCATTCCGAGGACGATCTGCTGCTGGCCGCGGTGGAGGCCGGCGGCGAGGACATGCGGGCGACCGACGACGGGTTCGAGGTCATCACCCGGCCGGAGGACACCTACAAAGTGAAGCAGGCGCTCGCCGCGCGGGGCTTCACCATCGCCAACGCGCAGGTGACGATGCAGCCCAGGACGATCGTGCGGGTCGAGGGCAAGGACGCCCAGCAGGTGCTCCGCTTGCTGGACGCGCTCGAAGACCACGACGACGTGCAGGCCGTGCACGCCAACTTCGACATCCCCGACGAGATCATGCAGCAGGTGGGGTAGAACCCACACGCCACGCAGGCTTTGTGGCCGTCGCACGAATCCCCATGTGTGGTCCAATTGACACTTTGATATATACATGGTAGGAAATTGCATAGTGACCCATGATTAGTGACAGCGCCATGCTCGGGAGGTACGGAAAGTGGCGTCGCAGAGGGTGACCACGCAGAGGAAGATCAAGCCCAAGGGGTTCTGGCGGCCGGGGGGCAAGGGCTTTGAGGTCGTGGCGCGTTACGTACGCGGTGAGATCGACGAGGACGATGCCGTCATCGCGCTGCGTGAGGCCGTGGTGGCCGCAGGGGTCGAGCCCCGGGAGGATCAGATCAGCGACCAGGCGCTGTTGGGGGATCTCAAGTGGTACGCTCGGGAGGTGCGCAGGGACCCGGGATCGGCGTCATCGCGCGACCCCGCGCTGGGGCCCACAGATCCTCGTGTTCGTCTCAAACAGGACCGCCTGGTTGTGGGGCAGGGGGGCAGGGTCGTAATCCCAGCGCGGTACCGCGACGCGTTGGGAGTCCATGAAGGTGATGAACTGAGCGTGCGCTTTGAGGACGGCGAGATCCGCCTCACGACCCCTGGCCTTGTGCTCCGCCGCGCACAGGACATGCTTCGGCGCTATGTCCCTGCGGGCCGGTCGCTGGCCGACGAGCTCGTCGCGGAGCGCCGCCTCGAGGCTGAGCGTGAGTAGCCTCGTGCTGGACGCGTCTGCGTTGCTGGCCATCTTGAATCAGGAGCCGCGGGCCAAACAGTGGGAAGGTTTGCTGCCTGATGCCGTTCTGAGCGCGGTGAACCTTTCGGAGGTCGTGGCCAAGCTGGCCGATGTGGGCATGAACGAACGCGAGCTCCGCGAGGGACTGGACCTCGGGATGACCGTGGTGCCGTTTGATGCCGCCATGGCCTATGAGGCGGGCCTCCTCCGGCCGAAGACGCGCGCGTTCGGACTCTCCCTGGGTGATCGTGCCTGCCTGGCCCTCGCCATGGGCACCGGCCTGCCGGCTCTGACAACGGATCGGGCCTGGAGTCGGCTCCAGTTGGGAGTCGAAGTCCGGATCATGAGCTGACTGCGCGGCCCTGCCATCGAGCTGGTGAGGGCCCGTGGTATAATCGAACGCAGGTTCGGTCATGCCGGCGGCATCAACGTTGTGTCATCGACACCCGCGCCCGATCGGTCCTGACCTTGGGCGCCGTCCTCCCTCTGTCGTGTTGGGCCTCGATCCTGGACTGCTGCGCACCGGGTACGGCGCGCTTTCGGTCGAAGGCGACCGGTTGCACCTCCGCGAGGCCGGGGTGCTGGTGACCCGGTCCCGTGGTGGTCTTGCCGGCCGGCTGCTCCACCTCTATCACGACATCGACGGGCTGCTGCGCGATCTGCAGCCCGACGTGGTCGTTCTCGAGGATCTCTTCGTGCACCGCGCGTTCCCGCGGACAGCCCTGGCGCTTGGGCACGCCCGAGGCGTCATCATGCTGGCAGCGGCTGCCGCGGGAGTCCGGGTCATGGAGCTGCCTCCCAGTTCGGTCAAACAGGCGATGACCGGATCGGGACGCGCCACCAAGGCCCAGATGAAGCGCGCGGTGCGGATGTTGTTCGGTGCGCGCGGGCTGTCGAATGCCCACGCGGCCGACGCACTGGCACTGGCGTACGCGGGCTGGTCCCGGGCTTCGGTGGGGCCGATCCGTGGAGTCGGGTCGCCCGGTCCGACGGGGACGGCGCACGCGACCCGTGGGGTCGGCGCTCCGGAGGTGCGGCGGTGATCGGCTACCTGCGCGGTCGGGTGGTGCGGCGGACAGAGGGCCTCGCGGTCATCGAAGCCGGTGGGGTCGGCTACGAGGTCGCGCTGCCCCCGGTCGTGGAGGCGGCGCTGCCGGCCCCCGACGGCGAGCAGACGCTGGAGCTCTTCATCTCCTACCACGCCACGGCCAACCAGCCGAAGCCTCTGCTCATCGGATTCCTCCGCGAGGTCGAGCAGGAGTTCTTCGAGCGGTTCATCACGGTGGACGGGGTGGGACCGACGAAGGCCGTGCGTGCCATGGTGAAGCAGGTGCACGAGATCGCCGACGCCATCGAACGCCGCGACGCCGACTTCCTCCGCCGCCTGCCGGGGATCGGCAGCCGCACCGCCGAGAAGGTGATCGCGGAGTTGCACGGAAAGATGGGCAAGTACGCGCTGCTTGTCGAAGAGGTGGCGACCGCGCCGGCGCCGCCGGACTTCAAGAGCGAGGTCATCGACGTGCTCATCCGCCAGCTCG
Source organism: Armatimonadota bacterium (assembly GCA_037443565.1). GTDB lineage: Bacteria > Sysuimicrobiota > Sysuimicrobiia > Sysuimicrobiales > Humicultoraceae > Fervidifonticultor_A. The sequence goes on from JBBIOB010000002.1 coordinate 106,358, forward strand.
GTCACCGCGCCACCGAGGCGCGCCGCATGGTGGAGGAAGCCGTGCGCCGGGCCCCGCACCTCGACTCTGCCGAAGCACTCTTTCAGGAGGTCTACCGCCTGGAGCGGGAGGCACCCGAATGACGCGGCAGCGGCTCGACCTCCAGGCCATCGGCGAGGAGGAGCAGGTACTCCGCAGCCTGCGGCCGCGGACCCTCGACGAGTGCATTGGGCAGGTCCGGGTCATCGAGGGGCTGCGGATCAGCATCGACGCCGCCCGCGGCCGGGGCGAGTCTCTCGACCACGTGCTACTCCACGGCCCGCCGGGCCTGGGCAAGACCACGCTGGCCAATGTGGTCGCGAAGGAAATGGGCGTCGAGGTCGTCACGACGAGCGGTCCGGCGCTGGAGCGCGGCGGCGACCTGATGGGGATCCTGACCAACCTGGGCGCGGGCGACGTGCTCTTCATCGACGAGATCCACCGCCTGTCGCGCAGCATCGAGGAGCTGCTCTATCCGGCGATGGAGGACTTCTGCGTGAACTTCGTCATCGACAAAGGCCCGCATGCCCGCACGCTGCGCTACCAGATCCGGCCATTCACGCTGGTGGGCGCCACGACCCGGGCCGGGCTGCTCTCCTCGCCGCTCCGGGAGCGGTTCGGGATCTTCCACCATCTCGACTTCTTTATGGCCGATGAGCTGACACAGGTGGTACGGCGGTCGGCCCGCATCCTGGGCGTCCAGATCGAGGACGCCGGCGCCGAGGAGATCGCGCGGCGGGCGCGGGGAACTCCGCGCATCGCCAACCGCCTGTTGCGACGGGTCCGCGACTACTCGCAGGTTCGTGCGGACGGGGTCATCTCAGGGCCGGTGGCGAGGGCTGCGCTCGACTTCGAAGGCGTCGACGAGTTGGGCCTCGACGGGCTCGACCGCCAGCTGCTGCGCGTGCTCATCCAGGTCTACAACGGCGGTCCGACCGGCATCGACGCGCTGGCGGCGTCGCTACACGAGGACACCGAAACCCTCGAAGAGGTGGTGGAACCCTACCTACTCAAGGCCGGGCTGCTCGCGCGGACCCCGGCCGGTCGGCGGGCCACCGCGCAGGCGTACAGCCACCTGGGTGCCGCCCCGCCCGAGCCGCCGCGGGCGCAGGCCAGCCTCTGGCCGCAGTAGGCGATGGCGCCGCTCGGCCGGGCGCTGATCGTCGCCGGCATCCTGCTCATCGTCGCGGGCCTCCTTGTCACGTACGTCGGCCGGATCCCGCGGCTGCCCGGGGACATCGTGATCGAGCGGCCCGGGCTCACCGTCTTCATTCCCCTGGGATGGATGGTGCTGATCAGCGTGGTCCTGACTGTGCTGTTCGCCGTTCTCTCCCGACGGTGACAGGATGGTCGCGCCGCTCCGCCCGGCCGTGATGCTCCGCGCAGCGGTCGCGTGCCTCTTGTGCGGCCTCATGGCCGGCGCCTCCACACCGGCGCGGGCGCAGGCCGGCTGGACGGTCCGGGTCGGTCTGATTGTGGACATGGATCTGGTGACCATCGGGAGCGACGGTCCGTTCGAGCTGACCGATGCCGACACGAGCCGGCGCGAGACGCTGGAGGGCGGCCGGGTGGTCTTCCGCGCCGGGCCGCGCGCGATCGAGACCGATGCCGCCGCGTACGTTGGGCCGGTGCGCCTGGAGCCCCGCACCGGGTTCCTGCAGGTGGGTGGCCGGCCCTACCGGGGCCTGGTGGAGATCCGCCGGACACCGGCCGGGCGGCTCACCGTCATCAACGAGCTGGACGTCGAGGAGTACCTGTACGGCGTCGTCCGCAGCGAGATGGACCCACGGTGGCCTCCGGAGGCGCTGCGCGCGCAGGCGATCGCCGCGCGGTCGATCGCCGCGACGGGATCGCGCCGGTTCGCAGCCGAGGGGTATGACGTTCGCTCCACCACCGACTCGCAGGTGTATGGCGGCGTGGTGGCCGAGGACCCGCGGACCACCGCAGCGGTGGATGCGACCCGCGGGCTCATCGTCCTGTTCGATGGCCGGCCGGCGTTTGCCGCCTATCACGCCGATTCAGGAGGCGCCACCGAGAGCAGCGAGCTCGTCTGGGGCAGCGTGATCCCGCACCTGCGCGGCGTTTCGGATCCGTTCTCGAGTGACGCGCCCAACCACCAGTGGTCGCTGCGGCTCGACCTGGCCGCCATCGAGGCCGCCCTCAGGCGCGTGGGCCACCCGGTAGCCGGGGTGCAGCGGCTCGAAGTGGCCGCCACCAGCCCGTCGGGCCGCGCGATGCTGGTGCGCCTGGTCGCCTCTGGGAGCGTCGTCGAGATGCGCGGCTCGGACTTCCGTGCCGCGGTGGGCGTCGGCAGGGTCCGCAGCACGCTCTTCGTCGTGCGCCCCGTGTCCGGCGAGGCGGCGGTGGACCTGGTAGGCCGCGGCTCGGGTCACGGTGTCGGGATGAGCCAGTGGGGGGCGCGCGGGCAGGCGCTGGCGGGCCGCAGCGCCGAGGAGATCCTGCGCCACTACTACACCGGTGTGACGGTGGGCCCCCGGCCCTGATGCGCCTAGCCGACTTCGACTACACGCTTCCCTCCGAACTCATCGCCCAACAGCCGGCCTCTCCGCGGGACTCGTCGCGACTGCTTGTCGTCCAACGCGCCGACGGCCGATTCGAGCACCGGGTCTTCCGCGACGTCGGTGAGTACCTGCGCTCGGGTGATGTGCTGGTCATCAACGATACACGGGTCATCCCTGCGCGTCTGCGAGGACGGCGCGCCGGTACCGGCGGTGCCGTGGAGCTGCTCCTCCTGCAGCCCGGCCCCCACGGCGCATGGGAAGCTCTGGTCCGGCCGGGCCGCCGGCTCAGGGCGGGAACGGTCGTCGAGGTGGGGCCGCACGCCACCCCCATCGAGATCGGCGAGCGGTTGCCGGCCGGCCGGCGGTTCGTGCGGCTGCGGGATGGCGGCGATGTGACCGCGCTGCTGGAGCAGGCGGGTGAGATGCCGCTGCCGCCGTACATCCGCCGGCCAGTGGACTCCCCGGATCAGTATCAGACGGTCTACGCTCGGGCGAGCGGTGCGGTGGCCGCGCCGACCGCGGGGCTGCACTTCACACCCGGACTCCTCGAGTCCCTGCGCGGCAGGGGCGTCGTCATCGTCGCCCTCACGCTCCACGTCGGACCGGGAACGTTCCAGCCGGTGGTGGTTGAGGACATCGGGCGCCACCGGATGGAGCCTGAGCACTACGCCATCACGCCCGAGGCGGCGGACGCGATCAACGCGCGGCGCGGACGGATCGTGGCCGTGGGGACGACGGCGGTGCGGACGCTGGAGACCGCCGTCGCCCCCGACGGCCGGATTGCTTCGGGGTCGGGATGGACCGGCCTCTTCATCGTGCCCGGCTTCCGGTTCCGTGTGGTCGATGCGCTGGTGACGAATTTCCACCTGCCGCAGACGACGCTGCTGATGCTGGTCAGCGCGTTTGCCGGTCGCGACCTGATCTTCCGGGCATACGACGAGGCGATCCGGGAGCGCTATCGGTTCTACAGCTTCGGCGACGCGATGTTGATTCTGTAAGGGGGCGGCCCGGCGTGCTCGACGTTGATGTCGGCAATCTTGTTGCCGTCCAAGACGATCCCCCTTTCGTGGATGCGCATCTCAACTACGACTCGACGCGTGTCCAGCCGCGCGTCACCGGATTCCAGGTGGACAGCGGCCGGCCCAGGTAGTCTGTTTCCGTGATGGTGTACCCCGCGGCCTCCAGGCGCTGCCGCGCCTCGGCGTAGTAGCGGTAGTCAATCTGCCAGACGTCGCCGCGCAGGGGATTCTGGTAGGCGCCCAGACCGCCGAGCAGCTTCTTCACGTTGTCGTGCTCGACGGCGTCGGCCTTGATCTCGACGCTCTGGTTCAGGGTCCCGAAGACCTCCAGCGCCGCAGCCTGCGGCGGAGCGCCCGCCCGCCCGCCCGGGTTCAGCGACGAAACCGGCACCTCGACGCTGGTTGAGGCGGCAGGTTTCGCCGGGGCCGTGGCTGTCCCCCCTGCGGCCGTTGCGCCTGGGGTGCCGGCCTTGGCCGCGGCTGCACCCGCCGAGCGCGCAGCCTTCAGCGCCTCGGCCCGCGCCTTGATCTGCGCAAGCTTCTCCTCGCGAGTCAGCTCACCCCCGCCGCCTTCAGGCTGTCCGGGCGCAGGCTTGCCTGAATCCTCGGTCATCGACGCCTCCAGGGGAGCTGGTCTCCGCCAGCCATTCTACCAACGCCGTCCCGACAGGAAAAGCATACCGCCGGCAGGAAGCAACCGGACGCGCGAAGGGAGGGGGCAGCGTGAGCACCCAGCAGCGCCCGAGCGGCATGGTCGCCGTGCGCGACGATCCCTGGGAGATGGCCCTCAGGCAGTTTCACGCGGTCGCCCGCCGGCTCAACCTTCGGCCGGGCATCGAGAAGTTCCTGGCCACGCCTCAGCGCGAGCTGGTCACCGGATTCCCCGTCAAGATGGACGACGGTCGAGTCGAGGTGTTCACCGGGTACCGCGTGCACCACAACATGGTGCTGGGTCCCACCAAGGGCGGTATCCGCTACCACCCCGGCGTGACCCACAGCGAGGTGAGGGCGCTGGCGATGTGGATGACGTGGAAGTGCGCCCTCGTGCACCTGCCCTACGGCGGCGCCAAGGGCGGCGTGATCGTGGATCCCGGCAGCCTCTCCGAGGGGGAGCTCGAACGGCTCACCCGGCGGTACGCGACTGAGATCAGCGTCCTGATGGGGCCGCAGGGCGACATTCCGGCGCCGGATGTCGGCACCAACGCGCAGGTGATGGCCTGGATCGTGGACACGTTCAGCATGCACGCCGGCCGCTGGGTCCCGGCGGTCACGACCGGCAAACCGATCACGCTCGGCGGTTCGGTCGGTCGCGCGGAGGCGACCGGCCGCGGGGTGATGCTCTCGGCGCGGACGGTCGCCCGTCTGTACGGGCTCCCGTGGCGGGGCGCGCGGGTCGTCGTGCAGGGCTTCGGCAACGTCGGGGAGTCGGCCGCCCGGCTGTTCTGGGAGGGCGGCTGCGTCGTGACCGCGGTCAGCGATGTCTACGGCGGTATCTACAATCCCAACGGGCTCGACATCCGAGCCCTGCAGGCGCACGTCGCCGTCACGCGCAGCGTCGTGGGGTTTCCCGACGCCGAACCGATCTCGAACCGCGACCTCCTGGAGCTCCCCTGCGACTATCTGGTGCCTGCGGCGCTGGAAGGGCAGATCACCGCCGACAACGCCGGCCGGATCAGGGCGCGCGCGATCGTGGAGGGCGCCAATGGACCGACCACGCCGGACGCGGAGGAGATCCTGCAGGACAGGGGGATTCTGATCGTGCCCGACATCCTCGCCAACAGCGGCGGAGTGATCGTGTCGTACTTCGAGTGGGTCCAGGATCTTCAAGTGTTGTTCTGGACCGAGGAAGAGATCGACCGGCGGCTGGAGCGGATCATCGTGCGCAGCGTCGAGGACGTCGTCGCGCTGGCGCGCGCCGAAGGGATCCCGTTGCGGCTGGCCGCGTTGCAGCGCGCCGTGGGGCGCGTGGCGGACGCGCTCGCCATCCGGGGGATCTTCCCGTAGCGGTCCGCAGCCCGTTTCCGCCGCGCATGCGGTTCGACCTGCTCGGTACGGACTCCACGACCCGCGCCCGCACGGGACGGCTACACCTGGCGCGGGGGATCGTGGACACGCCCGCGTTCATGCCGGTCGGCACCAACGCGACGGTCAGGGCGCTCACGCCCGCCGAGGTGGCGGAGTCGGGCGCCCAGATCCTGCTGGCCAACGCCTTCCATCTCTATCTCCGGCCCGGCCCCGAGGTCGTCGCGGCCGCCGGCGGGCTGCACGCCTTCATGGGCTGGCCGGGCCCCATCCTCACCGACAGCGGCGGGTTCCAGATCTTCAGCCTCTCGGGGATGCGCACGCTCGACGACGACGGGGTCACGTTCCGGTCGCCGCTCGACGGATCCACGCATCGGTTCACCCCCGAGATGGTCGTCGACATCCAGCACCGGCTTGGCGCGGACATCATCATGCCGCTCGACGTGTGCCTGGGCTCCCCTCATGCGCCCGACGAGGCGCGGGCCGCGCTGGAGCAGACGCTGCGTTGGGCGGCGCGGTCCCAGGCCCACCACGCCGGGCTGCGCGGCACGGGCGTGCTCTTCGGCATCGTGCAGGGCGGGGTGGATCCCAACCTCCGCCGGGAGGCCGCGCGCCGCACGGTTGGCCTCGGCTTTCCGGGCTACGCCATGGGCGGGCTCTCGGTGGGCGAGCCGGCCGAGGTGATGCACGGGGCGCTGGACGCGGTGGACGGGGAACTCCCCGCGGCCGCGCCGCGCTACCTGATGGGCGTGGGGTCGGTGGCCGGCATCCTGCACGGCATTGCCCGCGGGGTCGACCTGTTCGACTGCGTGCTCCCGACCCGGGTGGCGCGGACCGGCACGATCTTCACCGCGACCGGTCGCGTGAACATCCGCCACGCGCGGTTCCGGGCGGACTTCTCGCCGCCCGATCCCGCCTGCGACTGCCGGGTGTGCGCGTCGACCACCCGCGCGTATCTCCGGCACCTGTTCTCCGCCGACGAGATGCTCGGCCCGCGCCTGGCCACGTATCACAACCTGGCGTTTGTGGGACGGCTGCTGCGGGACGCGCGCCGGGCCGTCGCCGAAGGCCGCTTCGCGGCATGGATGAACGAGGTCCTGACGGCGTATACTACACCATGGTAAGCAGGAGAACCCCGGACATCGTGGAACGAGTCGCCCGATTGCTCCGACCCAGGAGGCAGACCTGATGCAGGGCCAGCCCCAGTACACCGTGCTCCTTCTGTGGGTGCTGATCTTCGTCATCTTCTACGTCCTCATGATCAGACCGCAGCGGATGCAGCAGCGCAAGCGCCGCGAGATGCTCTCGTCCATCAAGCGTGGAGACCGCGTCGTGACCCTCGGCGGGATTCACGCGACCGTCGCCGACATCAAGGACGATGTGTTGACCCTCGACCTGGCGCCCAATGTGCGCGTCAAGGCCGACCGCGGGTCGGTGAGCTACCTCCGCTCGAAAGGAGAGGAGTGACGACCGGGCAGGAGACGGGCACCGGCGCGCCCACGCTGGACGACGTCAAGCGCGATCCCGAGGTCGAGGCGTTCCTGACCAAGGCCAACGAGTATACTGGGGTCATCGGGTATACCGAGCACGGCCTACGGCACGCCAACCTCTGCGCGAACATCGCGTCCAACGTGCTCCGCCGCCTGGGGGTCGACGAGCGGACGGTCCAGCTCGCGGCGATCGCGGCGTACCTCCACGACATGGGCAACCTGGTCAGCCGGGCGAACCACGAGCACACCGGCGCGGTGCTGGCGGACAAGATCCTCGGGCGGCTGGGCATGCCGGCCGAGGAGCGGGCCGTCGTTATGGGCGCCATCGGCAATCACGAGGAGCGGCACGGCGAGGCGGTGAGCGCGGTGGGCGCGGCGGTCATCCTGGCCGACAAGTCCGACGTGCACCGCACGCGGGTGCGCAATCCCGACGCGACGACCTTCGACATCCACGACCGCGTGAACTACGCCGTGGAGCACTCGTTCCTCCGCGTCGACGAGAAGAGCAAGACCGTGACGCTCGAGCTGACGATCGACACGGCGATGTCGCAGGTCATGGAGTACTTCGAGATCTTCCTCGACCGGATGCTCATGTGCCGCCGTGCCGCGCAGTTCCTCGGCTGTGGGTTCAAGCTCCAGATCAACGGCGTGAAGCTCCTCTAGCGGCACATGCTGCGCACGCTGGTGATCCTGCCTCTCTACAACGAGGCGCCGACGCTGGCCCGGGTGCTCGACCAGGTGCAGCGCTGGGCCGGCGGGACCGACGTCCTGGTCGTCGACGACGGCTCCACGGACGGGTCGGGGGAGATCCTCCGGGCGTACCCGACGGTGACCGTCCTGACCCACGCGCAGAACGAGGGCTACGGCCAGTCGCTCATCGATGGGTTCGCGTACGCGACGGCCCACGGATACGACGCGGCGGTCACCCTCGACTGCGACGAGCAGCACGAGCCCCGCCAGATCCCGCAGTTCGTCGCCGCGCTCGCCGATGCCGACGTCGTCTCGGGCAGCCGGTACCTGGATCCGGCGCTGGGCGGCGATCCGCCGCCGCCCGACCGGCGCGCGTTGAACGCCGAGATCACCGAGAAGATCCGGGCGCTCACAGGCTATCCCATCACCGACGCGTTCTGCGGGTTCAAGGCCTACCGCGGCGAGGCCCTGCGGCGCTTCCGGCTCACCGAGCCATCGTACGGCATGCCGCTCCAGGTGTGGATTCAGGCCGCCACACACCGGATGCGCGTGGTCGAGCTGCCGTGCGCCCGCATCTACAAGAACCCGGCGCGGCGGTTCTGGGGAGGGCTGGACGACGTGGCGGTCAGGCGGCGATACTACGAAGCGGTGCTTGAACGAGAGGTGGACCGGTGGCTCGCGTCCTCGCGATAGGCCCGCACCCCGACGACATCGAGATCGCCATGGGTGGGACCATCTGCTGGCTCCTGGCCCAGGGGCACGAGGTGGCGCTCTGCGATCTGACCGACGGCGAACCCACCCCGATGGGCACGCCGGAGCGCCGCGCGGCCGAGACCGCGGAGGCCTCGCGGCTGCTCGGCGTCTCGCGCCGTGTGACGCTCGCGCTGCCCAACCGGTACCTGCAGGACACCATCGAGGCCCGGATCCAGGTCGCGGAAGTCATCCGCGATGTGCGGCCCGACGCGCTGTTCATCCCGTACTGGGTGGACGCGCACCCCGACCACGTGGCGGCCTGCGCGCTGTGCGAGGCGGCCAGGTTCACCGCGAAGCTCACCCGGACGGCGATGCGCGGGGAACCGCACTATCCCGGCCGCGTGTACCACTTCTTCAGCACGCACTACCGGTTGCATGTGAAGCCATCCTTCGTGGTGGACATCTCCGAGTACATCGACGTGAAGATGGCCTCGGTCGCCGCCTACGCGTCCCAGTTCAGCGAGGAGCGGGGCACCGCCTGGATTCTCGAGGCGATCCGCGACGAGAACGCGTTCTGGGGGCGGCAGATCGGCTGCCGGTACGGCGAAGCCTTCACCAGTCGTGAGGCGATCGGCCTCGGGCGGTGGGACGGCCTCCTCTGACAATGGACGAGCGGCTCGAGCCGATCATCTGGCCCGACCTGGATCTGGAGATCCCGGCCGCCTCGCCGGCGGCGGTCGCGATCCCGCCGGTGGCCGCATGGGTACCTCAGGCGCGGGCCGCCCGGGCGGCACTCGATGCTTCCACCGTGCCGATCGGCGGCGTCCCGTTGGGTGAGCTCCGGCGGCGCGCGCGCGACGGCTTCGTTCGGCTGGCGATCGAGCACACGCGGCGTCTTGGGATCACCCCCTCCCCGGTAGAGACCGAGGTCGTGCTGGCGACCGGACACCAGCCCCTGCTCGTGCATCCGGGGATCTGGGTGAAGTACCTGGCGCTCTCGCGCGTGGTGCCGCCCGACGGGCTTGGGCTCAACCTGATCGTGGACAGCGATGTCACCGACGAGGTGGTCGTAGCGGTGCCGCGAGACGACGGCGTCCTGCGACGGGTCCAGGTGCCGCTGGCCCGCGGGAGTCCATACACGCCGATCGAGGCCCTGGCCGGGCCGACCGCAGACGAGTGGAGGCAGTTTGCTGCGACTGTGGACGGGCACCTCGCAACCATTCGCGATACCGGGGTGGCCGCCGCGTGGACCCATGCGCGTCGGCTCCTGCCGCCCGCCCACGGCGAGGGGCTCACCGGCCAGATCACCGCGCTGCGGCGTGCGCTCGAGGGGCGCCGGTCGTACCTCGACCTGCCGGTGTCGGCGATATCGGGGACGGCGGCCTTCAGGCGGTTTGCCTGGGCAATCATGCGGGACGCGCGGCGGTTCGCCCAGATCCACAACACGGTGCTCGCGGCCTACAGGGACCACTACGGTGTGCGGACCGCTGCCCAACCGTTTCCCGATCTGGCCCTGATCCCCGATCGGGCTGAGGTGCCGTTCTGGTATGTTGCCGGCAGCCGGCGCTGGCCGGTGTTCGTCGAGGCCGGTGGAGCGATCTTCGCAGACGAGCGCGAGATCGGCCTCCTGCCGGACGATCCAGACGCATCCGGGTTCGCGGCGCTGGCGATCCGGCCGAGGGCGCTGACGCTGACGGCGTTTGCGAGGCTGGTGACGGCTGATCTCTTCATCCACGGAGTCGGCGGCGGCAGGTACGACCGTGCCACCGACGCCGTCGTGCGCACGTTCTTCGGGATCGATCCTCCGGCCTATGCCACGGTCACGGCCACGCTCTTCCTGCCGTTTGCAGGCGGCGGTTCACGCGAGGCTGAGCGGCAGCGACTGCTGCGCCTCCTGCTCGACCTGCAGCACAACCCCGACCGATTTCTGAGCCCTGACGACGGCCCGCATCAACGCCTGGTGGATGAAAAGTGGACCCTGATCCGCCGGCTCGAGACCGGCCGCGCGCTGACACGCAAGGAGCGCCGCGAGGCGACCCGGCGTATCCGCGAACTCAACGCCATTCTTCAAGTTGCCGTGGCCGACCGCGTCGCGGAGATCCAGGAGGAGTTGGACCGGCTGGACCGGCACCAGGCGGACGTCGAGGTCACCTCCTACCGAGGGTTTCCGTTCTTCTTCTTTCCGGTGGCCGACATCGACGCGCTGGTCGGCCTGTTGAGCGCCGGTGGGCCGGCGGCTTCGGGCGCCCCAACGGCGGGGGCCGCGCCACCGTGAGGGGGCCGGCGGCCGCCGCTTCCTGGGCCGTTGAGGTCAGCGGGCTGACAAAGGCCTACGACCACCGTCCGGTGCTGCGCGGGGTCGACCTGCGCGTCGCCGTCGGCCAGACGCTGGCGATTCTCGGCGCCAACGGGTCGGGGAAGACCACGCTGCTGCGCGTGATCGCCACGCTCTCGTCGCCGACGCGCGGCACCGTGCGGGTGTTCGGCCAGCCAGCAGACGCATCCGCTGCGCTGAGGCGACGTTTGGGATTCGTGGCCCACGACTCGCTGCTCTACGACAACCTCACCGTCGGCGAGAACCTGGCGTTCTTCGCCGGTCTCTACGCGCTGGACGGTTCCCGCGTCGCCGCGATCCTGCGGCAGGCCGCGCTCGAGCCCCTGGCCCACCGGCGCACCCGGATCCTCTCCCGCGGTCAGCGCCAGCAGGTCAACCTGGCCCGCGCGCTGCTCCACAACCCGGAGATCCTGCTCCTGGACGAACCCTACACCGGGCTCGACGTCACCGCCGCCGGCCGTCTGACCACGATGCTGCGCGACGAGACCAGGCAGGGCCGGACCGTAATCTTTACCACCCACGACCTGGCCGAGGCCGACGCCCTGGGCGCCGACCTCGCCGTGCTGCTCGGCGGCCGGCTCACCGAGGTGCTGCCGCCCGGCGCGCTCGACGCGGATCGCCTCTCCCGGTGGCTGCACGAGGGCCAGGCATGAGGACGGTGCTGCTGCTGGTTCTCAAGGACCTCCGCCTCGAGTGGCGCACCCGCGAGATCCTCACCACCGTCGGCCTGCTCGCGCTGCTGCTCGTCATCGTCCTGGGCGCGGCGCGGTCCGACGCGGCCAGCGCGCCGGGCGCGATGTGGGTCACCTATGCGTTCGCGGCCACGCTGGGGTTCACGCGCACGTTTGCCCTGGAGCGCGACCATCTGACCGCGCTGCGTCTGGCGCCGATCGACCGCGGGAGCGTGTTCCTGGCCAAGGCGCTGACCAACTGGCTGCTCCTGCTGATCGTCCAGGTCATCTCGCTGCCGGTCTTCGGCGCGCTGTTCACCGAGGCGGTCTGGACCCGGCTCCCGGCGCTTGTGCTGCCACTGCTGCTCGGCGGTTTGGGTCTGGCGGTCGTGGGCACGTTGTTCGGCGGGCTGATCGTGCAGACCCGGTTGCGGGAGGTGCTGCTGCCGCTGTTGATGCTGCCCGCGACCCTGCCGGTCCTGATTGCCGCGGTCAGCGCCACGGCCGCAATCCTTGACGGGATGCCGCTTTCAGCCATCGGCGCGCAGTTGCAGCTCCTGGGGGCTTTTGATATACTCTTCATATCTTTGAGCTGGGTGCTCTTCGATTTTGTGCTGGAGGAGTGAGCCTCTTCCCCACGCGATGCGCCTGCTGCTGATTGCCGGGATGCTCCTGATGCTCGTCGGCATTGCCTGGGCCCTCCTCGCGGCGCCGACCGAGGTCTTTCAGGGCATCCCCCAGCGGATCATGTACATCCATGTGCCGAGCGTCATCACCGCGTACGTGGCGCTCATGGTCGTCTTCGTCGGCAGCGCGCTGTTTCTGTGGAGAAAGGACGCCCGCTGGGACCGTCTCGCTCACGGCGCGGGCGAGCTGGCCGTGTTGTTCATCTCGATGACGCTGCTCTCCGGCGCCATCTGGGGCAAGCCGGTCTGGGGGACCTGGTGGAGTTGGGACGCGCGGCTGACGACCACGCTGATCCTCTGGTTCATCTACGTCGGGTACCTGGTCGTACGGGCCTGGGCGCCCGGCACCCGCGGCGCCCGGGCGGCTGCGGTGATCGGGATCGTCGGCGTGCTCAACATCCCGCTCATTCACTGGTCCGCAATCCTCCTGCGCACCCTGCACCCTCAGCCCACGGTCTTCCGGCCCGAGGGGCCGGCGTTGCCCCTCAGCATGCTGGCGCCGCTGGTCGTGAGCATCGTCGCGTACCTGCTCGTTTTTGCCGCGCTGCTCGTGGTGCGGGTGCGGCAGGAGCGCGCGCTCAGCCGCCTCGTCGAGGCGCTGGAGGGCGCCTGACCGTGGCCTTTGTCGCCGCGGCCTACGTGGTCGTGGCCGGGTTGTTCTTCGCCTACGTGCTGACGCTGGCCGCCCGGCAGCGGCTCATCGCCGAGATGGCCGATGCGGTGATCCAGCAGAAGGAGCGGTCATGAGCACGAAGCGCAAACTGCTGCTCGGCTCGGCCATCGTCGTGTTGGCCCTGGGGTTCGTGGCCTACCAGGGCGTACGGTCCTCGATGGTGTACTACCTGACACCTACCGAGTTCCGCGACAAGCCGGAGCTACACTACCAGAAGGTGCGGATGGCGGGGCGGGTGGTCTCGGGTTCGGTGGCGCGGGTGGAGGGGGTCGCCCGGTTCGAGATCACCGACGGCATCACGCCGTATCGCGTCCGGTTCGCCGGCGCCCTGCCCGACCTATTCGCGGAGGGCCGGGAGGTCCTGGTCGAAGGCCGGCTGGACGGCGACGGCGTCCTCGTGGCCTCGCAGGTCATCTCGACGCACCCGCCGGAATACAAAGCCCCCGACCACTGAGCGGATGACGCCGGGAACGCTCGTCGTCGTCATGGCGTTGATGTGGGCGGTGATGCTCGTAATCCTCTTCCGCCTGCTCTCATCCATGGAGCAGACCGAGCGGCGTGTCGTGACGCTCGACCCGCCGCGCCGCGCGGGTGGGAGGCAGCGCCGTGGGTGAAATCGGCCGGTTTGCCCTCTGGGCCGGTGTCGTCGTGACGACGTACGGCCTCGCGGTGACGGTGCTGGGGATCACCCGCCGGCACGGCGGACTCCTCGAGGCCGGCCGCCGGGCGGTCACCGTGTACGCGCTGCTCATGGTGCTCGCGTCCGCGGCCCTGATGCTCGCCTTCATCTACCGCGACTTCACCGTGCGCTTCGTGGCCGGCGCGAGCGAGAGCACACAGTCGTTGTTCTACACCATCGCGGCGTTCTGGGGCGGGCACGACGGCGCCCTGCTGCTCTGGGCGCTGATCATGGCGCTCTACATGGTCGCCGGCGTCTGGAGCCTGCGCCAGTACCCGGACCTTCAGGGCCCGGCGGTCGCCACGCTGTTCGTGATCGCCATCTTCTTCTCGCTCCTGCTGGCGACGGCCAGCAACCCGTTCACCGCCCTGGTCCCTCCGCCGCCCGACGGCCAGGGGTTGAACCCGCTGTTGCGCAACCCGTGGATGGCCGCCCATCCGCCGATGCTCTACCTCGGGTTCGTCGGGATGAGCGTCCCCTTCGCGCTGGTCGTCGCGGCGATGATCACCGGCCGGCTCGACGACACATGGATCGTGCTGTCGCGGCGGTGGGTCATCATCGCCTGGACGTTCCTGACCCTCGGCCTGCTCTTCGGCGCGAAGTGGTCGTACGTGGTGCTGGGCTGGGGCGGCTACTGGGCCTGGGATCCCGTGGAGAACGCGGCGCTGATGCCCTGGCTCACCGCGACCGCCTGGATCCATTCGATTCAGATCCAGGAGCGGCGCGGGATGTTGTTGACCTGGAACGTCGCCCTGCTCTTGATCACCTTCGGGCTGACGATCTTCGGGACGTTCCTCGTGCGCAGCGGTGTGCTGTCGTCGGTCCACGCCTTTGCCCAGTCGCCGATCGGCTACTTCTTCCTGGCGTTCCTGGCGGTGCTGCTGGTCGCCTCGTTCGCGCTGCTGTTCTGGCGCTGGGACATGCTGAAGAGCCGGGGCACGGTGGAGTCGATCGTCAGCCGCGAGACGGCGTTCCTGGCGAACAACTTGCTGTTCCTGGCGGCCACCGTGGTCGTCTTCATCGGCACGATCTTCCCCGCGCTCACCGAGGTGTTCGGCGGGGTGAAGATCAACGTCGGCCCCGGGTACTTCAACACGGTGATGATTCCGATCGCGGTCGGCATTCTGCTGCTCATGGGCGTGGGCCCCCTGCTGCCCTGGCGACACGCGACCGCGGACCAACTCGCGCGCAACTTCGCGTTTCCCGCGGCGTCGGCCCTCCTCCTGTCCGTGCTGCTTGCGGCGCTGGGTGTCCGCTCGGTCGGCGCGCTGCTCGTGTTTGCCATGTCGATGTTCGTGTTCGCCACGATCCTCCTCGAGGCGGTGCGGGGCACCGGGATCCGGATCCGGCGCGGGGAGAGCCCGATCCTGGCGGTCGGCCGGCTGATCGCGCGGAACCGGCGGCGCTACGGTGGCTACACGGTCCACTTCGGGGTCCTGGTCATGCTGGTCGGCATCGCCGGCAGCGGCGCGTTTGCCACGCAGTCGGCGGCGATCCTGCGGCCGGGCGAGCGGTTCCAGGCCGGGCGATACACGCTGGAGTTCGCGGGGCTCAGCAGCGCCGAGCAGCCGGGGATCGACATCACCGAGGCGACCGTCCGCGTCTGGACCGGCCTCCGCTGGCTGGGGACCTATCACCCGCAGCGGCTGTTCTACCGGACGCAGGAGCAGCCGATGCACCACGTGGCCATCCGCTCCTCGCCGCGCGAAGACCTGTACATCATCCTGGCAGACTGGCAAACCGACGGTCGGACTGAGATCCGCGTGCTGATACATCCTCTGGTGTCCTGGCTGTGGGCCGGCGGTGCCATCATCGCGCTCGGCGTGCTGCTGGCCGTGCTGCCGGAGACGTGGCGGAAGATCGCGGTCGCGCCGGCCGCGGCGCCCGCTGTCCCGCTCGGCCCGTCGTCGCCAGAGGGATCCCCGGGGGCACCGTGATCGAGACGGCGTTGGTCCTCCTCGTGGCGGTGCTCTCCGCCGCCTACCTCCTGGCACCGGCGTTCCGCCGCCTCGAGGTCCCTGTCACGGACCCGCGCGACGCCCTGGAAACCGCGCACGCCGCCGCGCTCCGTTCGCTGCACGATCTGGAGCTCGACTGGGGAACCGGCAAGCTCTCGGAGGATGACTACCGTACCCAACGCGCTGCGCTGGAAGCAGAGCTGGCCGCCATCGTCCGGCGGCTGGCTGACGCGCCGGCGCCGCCTGCGCTACGCTCATGACCGCGATCGGCACACGCGTGGCCGCCGCCGCGAGCCTCGTCCTCATGCTGGTGATGGTGGGGGTGGCCGCGACGTCGATCGCGGCCGCGCCTGTCGGGGGCGCCGTGCGAGGTCGGGTCCACAATGCGACGACCGGCGCGGCCGCACCCGGTGTGGACGTGCAGCTCGTGTTCATCGGTCCCCAGGGGACGGATCCCGTGGGCGCTACCCGCAGCGGCGCGGATGGGAGGTTTGGCTTTGGGGGGCTGCTGGACGGCCGCTACCTGCTCACTGCGCGATACCAGGGCATCTCGTATGCGGCGCACGCGGTCGTCAGCGGCGGTCCCGTTGAGGTTACGATCCAGGTTCACGATGCCGCGACCGAGGTGCCGCTGCGCGTGTCGCTGCTCGGGATTGCCGTGGAAGTCCGGCAGGGGTATGTGCGCGTTTCAGAAGTGGTTCACCTGCAGAATCCCACCCCTCGGACCTTCCTGGGGGAGGTCACCTTCCCGCTGCCGACTGGCGCGCGCTTCGTCGCCTTTGCCGACGGGTTTCACCAGCCCCGGTTTGCCGACGGGCGGATCGGCGACCGCCTCATCGTGCGGCCCGGCAGCCACCAGCTCGCCTACATGTACTCGATCGGCGGCTCGGGGGAGGTGGGGCTCAACCGGCGGCTCGGACTGCCCGTGGACCGGCTCGAGCTGTTTGTCACGGCGCCCGCCGAGGCGCGATCGCCCCGCCTGCAGGCGCTTCCGTCCGTGACGAACGAAGGCCAGACCTACACGCGCGCCTCCGGCCGGGCCCTGGCCGCGGGCGACCTCGACCTTGTGGTCCTGGGCGTCCCCGGCACCCGCCAGTGGCTGGCTCCTGCTGCAGCGGGCGCACTGGCTGCCGTGCTGATCGCCGGCCTGGTGTGGGCCGTGGCGAAGTCCTCTCCGTAGATCGGCCGGCGCGGGGAGGAGTTGCTGGCGGCGCGCAGAACCCATACGCGGATCGAAATGTCCCGCATGCCGCACAGCTGCCGCACGGCTCTCGTTCTCGTGTCGCTTGCGATGCTCGCCGCCGGTTGCCAGCCGACCGTGGGGGTCGGCGGGACGGCCGCGAGCGCGGGCGCGGGATTGGCGCAGGCGCCGCCGCCGCCGCCACTCGCGCCGATGAGCCCCCGGCCCTCGGCCGAGCGAGGCCGCGCCATCTACGAGCGCGCGTGCTGGCCCTGCCACGGCAACGAGGGGTTTGGCGATGGTCCGGCGGCCGCCGGACTGATGGCGCCCCACAAGAACCCGATGACCGACTTCTTCGGCCTCTTTGGGATCCACGCGCGGGGCGAAGACCTTCCGTCCCGGCCCGCGAACTTCCACAACCGCATCGCGCAGCGGCAGGCTTCGCCGTTCTCGCAGTTCGAGACCATCAAGCTCGGCCGGCCGCATACCGCCATGCCGGCGTTCGGTCCCAAAGCCGCCTACGGTGCGAACCGGGGGTTTCCGACGCTCACCGGCGCGCAGATCTGGGACGTGCTCTTCTACACGAAGACGTTTGCCACCACGCCGGCGGAGGTTGCCCGGGGCCGCGAGATCTACCAGACGCGTCAGGTGGACATCGGCGGCGGCCGGAGCGCCACCTGCGCCGCCTGCCACGGCGCGTCCGGCGACGGCCGTGGCGGCGCGCTCAGTGCTGAGATGGCCGCCCGCGTGTGGGGATGGGTCAGCCGGGATGCCCCGGGGATCTTCACGAACGTCAACGTGACGCTCCAGCGCAAGCCGGAGGAGATGTACCAGGCCATCTGGAACGGCCGGCGGCTCATGCCCGCCTACCGGGGGAAGCTCAGCGAAGACGAGGTCTGGTCGGTGGTGGACTACCTCTGGACACTGGCCTACGACTACCGGCCGGCGCGGGGCCAAGAGTAGGGACGCCGATGGCGCGGGATCCGGGCCTCGACCGCCGCAGGTTCTTGAAGCTGATGGCCGGGCTGCCGCTCGTGGGCGGTCTGCTGGCGGTGGGGTCGCCCCTGCTGCGCTACCTCAAGCCCAACGTGGATCCGTTTGCGATCATCACGCCCACGGCCCGGGACGTCGTCACGGGAGAGCCGGTCGTGGCCGCCACGGTGGCCGACCTGGACCAGCCGTGGGCGTTCCGCTATTTCGTCTTCACCCAGCGATACCCCCAGTACACGCCGGAGGGGTTCAAGACACAGGCGGTGCCGGGCGTGGTGATCCGTCTGCCGCACAAGATCCGGCTGCCGTGGGCGTGGGTGCCCGCCATGGGCGAAACGCTGGAGTTCACCGAGAGCGAGGTCATAGCCTTCTCGCGGATCTGCCCGCACCTGGGGTGCATCTACAACTACGTGCCGGAGTGGCGCGAGGTGACCTCGGGCTACGGCGGCTACACGCCGCCGCCGGAGAGGCGGCACGCTCTGATGGCCTGTCCGTGCCACCTCAGCATCTACGATCCGGCCGATCCCGAGATGCCAGGGCGGGTGCTCTCGGGGCCGGCGCCGCGGCCGCCGCGGACGTTCTTCTACCAGATTCGGGATGGGCAGATCCTGATCCGGTTCGTCGAACCGGGTGGCATCGCCTGAGCCGATGGGGACCCTGCTGGCCAATCTCCAGGAGTGGTACCGCGACCGCCGCGCGAAGCTCGACCTGTTCGACGAGACCACGGTCGGCCAGCAGGCCAATCCGCTCTACCTGCTGGGCCCAATGCTGTACTTCTTCTGGATCGTGACCGTGGCGAGCGGCATCATCCTGATGTTCTGGTACGAGCCCACCCCCGAGGGCGCGTACAACTCGATCCTGCGGATTCAGCACGAGATTCCGCTGGGCTGGCTGTGGCGCGGCATCCACAAGTACGCGGCCGACGGCCTCATCTTGGCGATCATCCTACGCATCTACCGCATGTACTTCCTGGGGGAGTACAAGAAGCCCGGCGAGCTGACGTGGATCTGGGCGTTCGTCGGCCTGATCCTGGCCATGATCTCCGGCATCACCGGGTATCTCCTGATCTGGAATCAGCGGGCGTTCTGGGCCGCGAAGACGGTGCTCACCGTGCCGGTCTTCTTCGACGAGCTTACCGCCAAGATCCCGATCATCGGCGAGCAGTTCCAGATCGGCTCGATGATCGCCTATCTCTTCCTGGGAGGCCCCGCGGTCGGCGCCGCGACGCTCACGCGCTTCTACGCGCTCCACTTCGGCATCTCGATCGTCCTGCTGATCCTGGCCGAGGTCTTCTTCTTCCGAACTCGGCGGCGGCGCCTGAACATGTCGCTCGCGCCCATCCTTCTGTTCACTGCCATGCTCGTCATCACCAGCTATGTCCTCCCGGCCGAGCTGGGGCGGCGCGCCGACCCGACCCGGACGCCGCTGCCGATCCTCTCCGACTGGTACTTCCTGGCGCTGTACCAGTACGTGAAGTACACGCCGCCGCTGTGGGCCGGGCTGGGTCCCGGTCTGCTGATCGGCTTCGGCATGCTGATCCCGTTCCTCGACCGGACCAGGGGGCGGCGGCCCACCGAGCGTCCGTTCTTCTTCGTGGTCGGCGTGCTGGCGCTCGTCTACTTCCTGGTCTTCACCGCGCTGATCATGTTCAACATCGCGGTCATCGAGCGCGAGCCGCCGCTGGTCCTGCTCACGACCGTTCTCGTGCTATCTGCCGGGCTGGCCTGGGAGCTCCGGTACCGTCGCCGCCAGGCGCAGGCGGCCGCGGCCGAGCCACCGCGCCGGCCGGCGGGCGCGGGCGCCCACGGATAGTCGGCCGTGCGGCTGGTGGCGTCGTGGGTGATGTTCGGCGCGGCCGTCGCGTCGTTCTCGAAGCTGTGGGTCGGGGTGCGCAGCGCGCTGGAGGGCGATCGGCTGTACAGCCCCCCCGAGGCACTCCTGTGGATCGCGCTCTTCCTCGGCAGCATGGGGTACCTGGCGTTCGTCATCTATGCGGCCGACCGCGATGCGGGCCGCACGAAGCGGGCCATCGTGCTCTTCGACCGCGTGCTCGACCGGCGCGCGCGGGACGCCCAGAGGCTGGAGGCCGGCCGTGAGCCCTGAGCAGAAGCGCTATGCCAGCGCGGTCCTCGCGCTCTCCGTGATCGGCCTGGCCTGCGCTGGGCTCATCGTCGCCGGCGAGGTAATGGGCTCGCCCGAGCGGCGCATCTTCTGGAACCTGGCCGGCGCGGCGCTTGGCGGCATTCTCATCGTCTACGGCCTGATCCTGCTGCTGCTGCGCAAGATGGGCATGATCGGTCCGCGGCGGGCAGAGCGATGAGGGAGACCGGCGCGTACCAGCGGATCCTGACCGCGCTGCAGCGGTGGACGCTGCGGCTGGACGCGGCGATCAACAGGGTCTACCCGTCCGACCTCAATCCGCTCTACTACACCGGCGGCCTGACCAACCTGTTCCTGTTCGTCCTGGTCCTGTCGGGGATCTTCATCCTCTTCTACTACGTCCCGAGCCTGGGCGGGGCGCACGCGTCGGTGACGTTTCTGACCGAACAGGTCCCCTACGGCGGATTGATCCGCGGCATCCACCGGTACGCCGCCGACGCGTTCATCATCGCCGCCCTCCTGCACCTGTTCCGCAACTGGTTCACCGACCGCTTCCTGTTCGCGCGCGACAGCCCGTGGATCTCGGGGATGTTCCTGCTCCTGTTCGGCGGCTTCGTGGGGATCACCGGGTACATCCTGGTGTGGGATGTGCGCGGCCTGGTCGTCCTCTCGAAGCTCGTGGAGCTGTTGCGCGCGATCCCGCTCGCCGGCGACAGCTTCGCTTGGATCGTCCTCGGGGGCGTGGGGCTCTCCGAGGAGACGCTGCCGCGGATCTTGCTGTTGCACGTAGGGCCGGCATCCGCGATGTACGTGCTGTTGTGGTGGCACTACGTGCGCCTGCGCCATCCCAAGGTGTGGCCCCCGGCCACATGGGTGCTGACCTCGCTGGGCCTTATCATCCTGCTGGCGGCGCTCGTGCCCGCCGCCAGCGGCGAGCCGGCGGTCCCCGGCGTGAGACCCACCACCTTCTGGCTCGACGTGTTCTACCTGCTGCCCTTCTGGCTGCTCAACGTCCTGCCGCCGTTCGTCATCGTGGCACTCATCGGCGTGCTCTTCGTGGCCGGATTCGCCATCCCGTACCTGAACCGCGAGGCACCTGAGGCCATGGGCCCGCGGCATACTGGCGTGGCGCAGGTCATCGACGGGAACTGCACCGGCTGCGAGCTGTGCTACTACGACTGTCCCTACGACGCGATCGTCATGGTGCCGTCGCCGCATCCGGGCGCGACGCGGGCGGCGGCGAACCGCAAGCTCCTGGCTGCGGTGATCGACTCGCGGTGCGTGGAGTGCGGGATCTGTATCGGTGCGTGTCCGTTCGAGGCACTGGAGCTGCCCGGATTCCTGGAGAGCGACGTGCGGCGCCGCGTCGCCGAGGCGGTGCGTGCATGAGTGCGGGGGCACAGGGGACGGGCGTGGCCGATCCCCGGGTGGTGGGATTCGTGTGCGACTGGGCGGTCGCCACCGCCGAGATGGCGGACGCCGCTGGGCGTCTGCGCGCGTTTCCCTCCGTGGTGCTCATCCGCGTGCCCTGCTCCGGCTTCATCCGGCCCGCGTGGCTGGAGGACGCTCTGCGTGCCGGCGCCGACGCGGTGTTCGTCGTCGGGTGCCCGTACGGGGACTGCCTGAACCGCGAGGGCAACTACCTGATGCGCGAGCGCATCGAGCAGCTGCAGCGGCGGTTACAGCGTCGGAAGATCGAGCCCGAGCGCCTCGTTATGCTGGCACACGGGCTGCACGACCGCGAGGCTTTTCTCGCCGATGTGGCGGAGTTGCTGCGCCGCCTGCGCCGTCTGGTCGGGAGCAGTGCGGCGGCCCCAGCCGAGCCTGCGCGGACGGCGGCCGTCCCGGTCGAGGGAGGCGAGCGATGACCCGGCAGCCACTTGGGGTGTGGGTATCGTACCTGATCTTCTACGTGTTGTTCTTCATCCTGCTGCTGTTCGTAGCGTCGTTCGGGCTCATCGCCGAGGCCTGAAGCCGCGGCATGGCCACCGATCTCAGCCAGATCTACCAGCCGATCGCCGAAGATCTCGACGCGCTGGGCAGCCTGCTGCGCCGCGAGCTCTCCACAGATGATCCCTTCATCGGCGAGTTGGTCGAGCATGTCCTGGCCACGCGGGGCAAGCTGATCCGGCCGGCGCTGGCGCTCCTGTCGGCATCGTCGTGCGGGGGAGCGGATGCGCAGCGGTTCTGGCTGGCGGGCACCGTCGAGCTCATCCACATCGCGTCGCTGATCCATGACGACATCATCGACGCCGCCGACCTGCGTCGCGGCATCTCCACCGTGAACATGCTGTGGGGGAACCAGGTGGCGGTGCTGCTCGGCGACTATCTGTTCGCAACGGCCTTCGATCTGGTCAGCCGGATCCGTCACCCCGCGGTCGCGCCGACGATCGCGCAGGCCGCGGTCGCCATGAGCCAGGCTGAGATCACCGCGGTCAAGCTGGGGAGCGACCCACACGAGGACGAGGATACCTACTTCGCCATCATCGAGGGGAAGACCGCGCGGCTGGTGGCGGCGGCGTGCCGCGCCGGAGCGTTGATCGCGGGCGCGCCGGACCCGGTGGCCGACGCGTTGGCCGCGTTCGGACTCAACTGGGGCATCTCGTTCCAGATCACCGATGATGCGCTCGACTTTACCGGGACGGCCGAGAGCCTTGGGAAGCCGATCGGCAGCGACATCGACTCGGGGAAGATCACCCTGCCGCTCATCGCCGCCCTCCGCCGGGCCTCCGACGCCGATCGGGAGCGACTGCGTGTGCTGATGCGGCAGGCTTCGAGCGACGGGACTCGCGAGGAACTGCGCGTCATCGTCGACCGGTACGACGGGATTCACCAGGCCCTGGAGGCCGCCCGACTGTACGCATCCCGTGCGACCGCCGCAATCGAACGTCTACCCGCGAGCCGCGCCAGGGCCAGCCTGCTCGAGCTGGCGGAGTTCGTCCTGGTACGGGCGCGCTGAGGACACGAGGAGGGGGAACCGACCGTCAACCTCTCCGAGCTCACCTGGACCCTCAACATTGCCGCGGTCGGCGTCGGGACGCACCTGGCCGTTGCGCTGTTCCTCTTCCTCCGGTACCTTGACACGCGCCGCCGGTCGATAGGGTTATGGTCGCTGGCCTACGGACTGCTCACGGCGCACGGGATCGTGGAGGTCCTGCTGACGCCGACGCCTGGATGGCTGGTGACCCGCCATCTCCTGGTGGTCACGTCGGCGGCCCTGCTGCTCGGCTCGTTCCCCGAGAACCGGCGCGTCCTGCCGGCGGCGGCAGGCGGCCTGGCGGTCGCGGCGGCGCTGGCGTGGCCGCTGGCGGCGACGGGCCGCGTGTGGCCGTGGGCCTCGATGCCGGCGGCGGCGGGCGCGGCGTTGACGTTCCTGGCCGTGGCCCGGTCCTACCGCCGCAGCGAGGGCGACCGCAACGACCTACCCACGCGCCTCGTCGGATGGGGGTTCGCGCTCACGGGCTGGCTGCAGTTCGCCTATCCGTTCCTGCGGCCCATCGGCTGGGGGAGCATTGTGGGGGGGATGCTCGGCGGCATCTTCACGCTCCTGCTCGGCGTGGGGCTCGTGCTGCGGACCTGGCACGATACGCGCGAGCTCGAGTTGATGAGCGCCATCGCGCGCGCGCTCAACCGCTCACGCGATGTGCGGGAAGGCCTGCAAGAGGTGCTGCGCCTTCTGGCGTCCCTGCTGGGGATGGAAGGCGGATGGGCGTTCCTGCGCGGGCGGGACGGCTTCTTCGTGGCCGCCTCGGACCGACTGCCGCCAGAGCTGGCCGCCGAGGGAGGCGTCCGGATGGATGGGGACTGCCGGTGCCTGACCATGCTCGCCGCCGGGCAGCTGCCGCTTGCGGTGAACATCGTCGACTGCCAGCGCATGGAGCGCGCCGGCACCCCACACTCCCGCCACGCCAGCGTGCCGCTCCGGGCGAGCCAGTCCACCGTGGGCCTGATGAACCTGATCCTCCCCGGCGGCCGGACGTTCGATGAGCGCCAACTCCAGATGCTGTCCGCGGTCGGGCAGCAGATCGGGGTCGCAGTCGAGCGGGGCCTCCTCTTCGAGGAGGTCGCGGCCAAGGAGCGGACCCGGGGTGAGCTGATCGAGAAGCTGCTGACCGCGCACGAAGACGAGCGGCGGCGCATCGCCCGCGAGCTCCACGACGAGGCCGGCCAGGCGCTGACGGCGCTGATCGTCAACCTGGAGCTGGCCTCACAGGAACCCTCGGCCGAGCGACTGCGGGGCCAGCTCGCGCAGCTCCGCGAGCTGGCCGAGCGCACGCTGGGCGAGATCCGCCGGCTGATCTACGACCTGCGGCCGTCCATCCTCGACGACCTCGGACTCGTGGCGGCCCTGCGGTGGTACGCGAAGAACCTGCTCGACCCGCGGGGCATCGGCTGGACGCTCTCGGTCAGCGGGATTGGCGGGCGGCTCCCCCCGAGCCTCGAGACGGTGACCTTCCGCCTCGTCCAGGAGGGATTGACCAATGTCCTCCGCCACGCCGACGCGTCCACGGTCGCCGTCAGCATCGCCTTGGTCGGCAGGGAGCTGCACATCCGCATTGAAGACAACGGCCGGGGCTTCGACCCCCGGCGGCCCCGGTCGGCGGGCCGCACGGGCGGTTTCGGCCTGCTCGGGATGCAAGAGCGAGTGGAGCTGATCGGAGGACGATGGGAGGTCCAGTCCACGCCAAGCGTCGGCACCGTCGTGAGCGCCATCCTGCCGACTCGCGACGACAAACCGCTCGGGTGAGGAAGATCCGCACGCTCATCGTGGACGACCACGCGATCGTCCGCGAGGGCGTGCGCATGATCCTGTCCACCCATCCCGACATCCAGGTGGTCGGCGAGGCGTCCAACGGGGAGCAGGCGGTCTCCCTGGCGCAGACCCTGCGTCCCGATGTGGTGGTCATGGACATCAGCATGCCGGGGATGAACGGGATCGAGGCAACGCAGCAGATCCGGCAGCGCGCGGCCGAGGTCAACGTCCTGGCCCTGACCATGCACGAGGACGACCACTACGTCTTCCAGCTCCTCAAGGCGGGCGCGGCCGGCTACGTGCTGAAGCGCGCCGCGGCCACCGACCTCGTGGACGCGGTGCGCGCCGCGGCCCGGGGCGAGGCGTTCCTCTATCCGTCGGTCGCCAAGACGGTCGTGACCGACTACCTCAGGCGACTCGAACGCGGCGAGGCCGAGCGGAAGCCCTACGACGGGCTGACCGCGCGTGAGCGGGAGGTCCTGGCGTTGATCGCCGAAGGTTACACCAACCAGCAGATTGCGAACCGGTTGTTCATCAGCATTAAGACGGTCCAGACCCACCGGGCGCACATCTTCGAGAAGCTCGGCCTGCACGACCGGACGGAGCTGGTGCGCTACGCCATTCGGGTGGGCCTGATCGACGCGTGACGTGATCGTTGGGAAGGAGAGGACAACATGACCTTCGCCACGTCCGGGCAGGTGCGCACGCCGGGGCAGCAGTGGTTCGTCGACGGGCTCCGCCGGACGCTCGTCTCCCGCGGCCTGGAAGAGGCGCCGGCCGGCGAGGCTCCCCGCATCGTGCTGCACGTCGCCGACCGTGAGAGCCCGCGCGCCTATCGGCGCCGGGCGCAGGCCACGTTCGTCGTCGCCATTGTCGAGGGCCCGCCGCCCGGCGAGCCGGTACTGCCGGCGCTGTACCCGTTGCTCGTCCGCGCGCTGGCCAACATGCTGATCTATGTCCCCGCGGCGGCGCAGCCGCCGCGGGCATACGTGGTCACGCTGGAGCAAGGCTACTTCACGGTGACGGACCCCGATGAGGAGGCCTTCTTTGCGCAGGTCTTCGAGCGCCTCTATCCCCTGGCGTCCGCCCAGCTGGTGATCAACAACGAGTTCGATCCCGACCTCGAGCCCGAACTGTGGGAGGGCGACAACCTCACCGCGGCCCTCGCCGACGCGGGGCGGCGTCTCGACGCGCTCAATCTGCTTCCGGCACCATTTCCCATCAATGAGCTCCTCGGGCCGCGCGACATGGCCCACGTGCGGCGGTTGTTCGGGATCGGCGGTCTCTCCTACGGGAACCTCAGCGCCCGCAAGGACGCCCGGCGGTTCTGGATGAGCGCCAGCGGGGTGAACAAGGCGCAGATGGCGGCGGTCGGCCGCGACATGCTGCTCGTGAAAGGCTACGACGCCGAGCGCAATGTGATCCTGCTCAGCGTCCCGCCCCATGTCGAGCCGCGACGTGTCTCCGTCGACGCCATCGAGCATTGGATGATCTACACCCAGCACCCGGGCGTGGGCGCGATCATCCACGTGCACGCGTGGATGGACGGGATCGCCTCCACGCAGATCCAGTACCCCTGCGGCACACTGCAGCTCGCCGAATCCGTGGCCGGGCTGGTGGCCGCCAGCCCCGACCCCGCCCGTGCCGTCGTCGGCATGCGGAACCACGGCATGACGATCACCGGTCCCAGCGTCGCCGACATCCTCAATCGCATCGAGGGACGCCTGCTGCCCCAAGTTCCGATGGCGTAGCCGCCCGCTGCGTCGGGCCCGGGTCTACTGGATCTTCCAGCGGTGCGGCACGTGACAGGCCGTGCACGGGGTGGTCTGTAGCACGGCCTGCGGATGGATATCTTCCCGGGGCTGCGCGTGGCAGGTCTGGCAGGCCACGACCGGCCGGGCCCGTTCGTGCGGCTTGTGGCACTGGCCGCAGGCAAACTGATGCGGCGCGTCTGCCGGCCAGTGGCCGGCCTGGCCGGGCAGGGCCTGGTGGCACTGCAGGCAGGTCTGGCGTTCCGGCCTCAGGGGGCTGTCCACCGCCAGGTACTCGTGGCACTTGACGCAATGCAGGTCCGCCATCTCGGGCACGACCACACGGCGCTCACCGACCGTCTGTGCGACGTGGCAGGTGCCGCAGATCTGCTCGGTGGGCGCGAACCGGTGGATGCTCGGCGCGTGGCAGACGACGCACTCGATGCCCCGCTGCTCGCTGTGGATGCGGTGCCCGGCGGTCTCCGCAACCTGCCGCCACCGGGGGTTGGCGCTGAAGTGGCACTGCTGGCACACTTCTTTGGGCACCACGGCGTGCGTGCCGACCGCCTGCGGCTGCCGGGTCACGAACGTGACCACCTGCCGGGCGCTTTCGATGATGCTGGCCTCGTGGCAGGCGTGGCAGGTCACGGTTCGGTGCTCGCTGGTCTGCCACCTGTCCCAGGCCGCCTCCATGGTATGGCAGTTCCGGCAGAACGTGGGATCGTAGATGGCGTAGTCATACGTCCGGTAGGCGCCATACGCCGCGGCGAAGAGGACGCCGGCTCCCACGGCGACGACGGCTACGGCTGCGGGACGGGGGAGGGAGTACACGCGCCGGCCCAATACTCGAACCCACGCCACGATACGTCTCAGGGAATCACCTCATGACGCAGAACCGCGCCGGCTGCATCAGGGGGGCCGACGCCTGAATGAAGATGAATTCCCCACGACCCGGCGAACCCCTTCCATAGACGGCAGGGTGGTAGGGGCGCATGGAGCGGCTGGCGTTCGTCTTCTTTATCTACGGCCTGGCGTTCTTCGCCATGGGCCTGGCCATCGCGCTGGAGTCCCGGCGCCCCAGCGACCTCCGCCTGAGCCGTCCGCTCCGCTACCTTGCCGCCTTCGGCCTGCTCCACGCCGTCGTGGAGTGGATCGACATGTGGCTGATCGGGCCCGGGGCGACGGGTCCGAGCGCCCCGGGGCTGCGCATCCTGCGCCTGGCGCTGTTCGCAGCCTCCACCGCTGCGCTCGCGCAGTTCGGTGCCGACCTCATCGCGTCGATGCGGTCCGGGCTGCGCCTGATCCGCTGGGTGCCGCTTGTACTGGTCCTCTTCTGGACCGCGAACTGGGCGGTAATCCCCCACATGGCTCCTGTCGCCGTCGGAGAGGTCGCGAACACGACCGGGTGCGCGCGGTGCCACGCCGCAGCCATCCCCATCAGCCCGGGCGCGCCAGCGGGAACGTTCGTCGCCGCGCCTGCGACGGCGCTGGCCGACGTCTGGCTGCGGTACATCCTCTACCTGCCCGGATCGCTGCTGGCGGCAGTGGGCTTCTGGATGGAGGGTCGCCGTCTCGCCACGAACGGCTACGCGGTCATTGCGCAGGACTGCCGGTGGGCGAGCATCGCGTTCGCGGCCAACGCCGTGATGGCCGGTCTGATCGTGCCCCCGGCCCCGCTGTTTCCCGCGACGGTCCTCAACTACGACCGCTTCCTGTCGGCAGTCGGCGTCCCGCCGCAGCTCATCCGGGCGGGTATCGCCGTGCTGATCGCCGGGCTCATCCTGCGCGTGCTGCGCGTCTTCGAAGTCGAAGCCTCCCACCGCTTGGCCAGGGCGACCGAGGACCGGCTCGCGGCTCAACAGCAGGCGCTCAGCGCAGTGCAGGAGGCCCGCGCCGCGGCTGAAACCTGGAGCCGGACGCTCGAGGACCGCGTGGCCGCCCGGACCGCGGAGCTCGAGCGCCGCACGCGGGAGCTAGGCGCCCTCAACGCGATTGCGGCCACCGTGACCAGCTCGCTCGACCTCCAGACGATCCTCGAAGCCACGGTGGACCGCGTGCTCGAACTGGTGGGCGCAGAAGGCGCGGGGATCACGCTCTATCCAGTCTCACCCGGTGGGCCCCCAATCAAGGTGGCTCGGGGTCCGGCTGCTGGCGACGTGGAGCGGGCTGGCGGGTTCGAGCCGGGGGCCACCACGGCCGGAGCGGTGACGTTCCCCCAGGACCAGGCCGCCCGGCCGTTCGTCAAGGCGCCGCTGCGTGCCAAGGATCGGCTGCTCGGTGAGCTCATCGTCATTGGTCCGGTGGGAGCGCAGTTTGACGGGGAGGAGGTTGACCTCCTTTCGACCGTGGCCCAGCAGGTCGGCGTCGCGGTCGAGAACGCCCGGCTGTTCAGCGAGACCGTGACCCGCCGCCGGGAGGCCGAGACCCTGTACCGCCTCGGGACCGAGATCACCGCCCTCTCTGATGTGCAGCGCGTGCTCGACTCGGTGGGAGCCAGCGCGCGCGAACTTCTCGGAGCCGATGCTGCCATGCTCAGCCTCCTCGATGAGCGGCGGGACCGTGTCGTGCTCCGGGCCGCGAGCGGGCTGCGGAGCGACGCGCTGGTGGAGGTTGAGCTTGCGCCCGGTCAGGGCCTGCCGGGCCGCGTGGTGCAGACCGGTCGGCCGGCCGTGGTGGCCGACTACGTCGCCGATCCATCGATCACGCACGAGCTCGACGCGGCGGTGCGCCGGGAAGGGCTTCGGACGCACCTGGGTGTGCCGGTGATCGCGCGGAGCCGCGCGATTGGCTGTCTGGCCGTCGCGTTTCGGCACGTTCGCGCGGTGACAGACGAAGAGACGCACCTCCTGACGCGGATGGCGAACCAGGCGGCCATCGCCATCGAGAACGCCCGGCTCTACGAACAGGTGCAAAGCCTGGCTATCCTGGAAGAGCGCGACCGCCTAGGCCGCGAAATGCACGACAGCCTGGGGCAGAGCCTGGGCCTGCTGAACCTCAAGGTCAAGCTCGTGGAGGACCTCCTCGCTGCGCGGCGCCTCGAGGACGCGGGTGAAGAACTCACGCAGATCCGCCAGACGATCCGCGAGGCGTACGACGAGGTGCGACACGCCATCCTGGGGCTGCGGACGTCCGGAGCCCGCGAAGATCTCGAGGTGGCCCTGCGGGTTCAGACGGCGCGCTTTCGCGAGCAGGCCGGGCTTCCGGTGGCGTTCCACGTCGAAGGCGCCATCCCAACGATCCCTGCCCTGGCGGCCGTGCAGATCACGCGCATCGTGCAGGAGGCGCTCACCAACGTCCGGAAGCACGCTGAGGCCACGGGGGTGACCGTGGCGCTTGCCGCGTCCGACGGCCGGCTCGTGGTGCGCGTGGAGGACAACGGCCGCGGGTTCGACGTCAGGGCGGTGGAGGCGGCCGCGGGCGCGCGGTTCGGGCTCGAGACGATGCGGGAGCGCGCCGAGAGCATCGGTGGCGTCCTCGAGATCGTCTCGGTCCCGGGTAAGGGCACCACGGTGACCCTGGCTGTGCCGGTGGCCGACGTCGGCACGGCATCCGCCGCCTCGTAGGGAAACCAGAGGAGCATCAGAGGAGCACCGGGATGGACAAGGTCAGGATTCTGCTGGCAGACGACCACGCGCTGTTCCGACGGGGGCTGGCGAGCCTGCTCGTCAACCGCGAAGATGTCGAGGTGGTGGGCGAGGCCTCCAGCGGCGACGAGGCGATCGAGCGCGCCAGGGAGCTGATGCCCGATGTCATCCTCATGGATGTGCGGATGCCCGGGGTCAACGGGCTCGAGGCGACGCGGCGGCTCAAAGAGGAGATGCCCTACGTCAAGATCGTCATCCTGACGGTCTCCGAGGACGAAGAGGATCTGTTCGCCGCGCTGAAGGGCGGCGCGCAGGGCTATCTGCTGAAGAACATCGATCCCGAAGACCTGATCGCCTGCATCCACCAGGTGCAGCGCGGTGAGGCGCCCCTGGCTCCGTCCATGGCCGCGAAGATCCTCCGGGAGTTCGGGGCGGCAGCGCAGCGGCCTGGCCCGGCGCTGACCCAGCGGGAGCGCCAGGTGCTGGAACTGGCGGCGCGGGGGGATGCCAACAAGGAGATCGCCCGGCATCTCCAGATCTCCGAGAACACCGTCAAGAACCACTTGCGGAACATTCTCGAGAAGCTCCACCTCCAGAATCGCGTGCAGGCGGTCATGTACGCGCTGCGGGAAGGGCTCATCACGCCGCCGGAGCCCAAGGCTTCCGGGGGCGGAGGGCGGCCTGATGTCTAGGCAGACCGCCGTCCCGCGCCCTCAGTCCTCATAGTCCGAAACGACTAGCCCTGCCTCTCCGTTCGGGCCTGCGCCCACCCATCCTGTCGCCCTACCGGGGCCCCTGACACCCTGCCCCTGATGGATGAGGCGCCGGTGACCCACAGTTCCCTCCGGCGTTGGCCCTCTCCGGCGATTGGATCGTTGCCGCCCCTGCCGTACGGTGAGACCAGAGGACATGAGGCGACGGCGATGCACAGCCGCATCCTGATCTGGTCCAACCAGCCGGCCTTCGTCAAGGCGATGCGGAGCCTGGCCGACCGCGGCGGACTCCAGGTGATGGGGATCGCGCGGACGGCCGAGAGCGCGCCGCGGTGCGTGCAGACGTACCGACCCGATGTGGTGCTGGTGGACCGGCAGACCGAGGAGCGGCATCCCGACGTTGTCGTGCGCCTGATGATGGAAGGCCGTCGGACCAAGGTGATTGCCTTGGATCTCGTGGACGAAGCCGCGGTCGTCCTGCAGGCCTGGCACGCACCGGTGTCCACGATCCGGGACCTGATGCACGTCATCGAAGGCAGCCTGGCATCTCAGGCGGCGTAGAGGAGGGGACTCAAATGCATCCAATCGGCATCGCGCTGGCATTCCTGGTGTTCTGGAGTCTGGTGGCGGTCGGCGTCTTCATGCTGGTGTACGGCGGCCGGCGGCTTAGCACCGGGCAGTGCCCCACCGCGTTCTGGAAGATCGTGAACGGTGCGGTGATGCTGCTGGGCGTTACCCTGACCGGCGCAGGGGTCTTCGCCACGTACGTCGTCCTGTACGGCCGCTAGGACCGGACGCACGACACCGCACACGATCTGCGCTGCCTTCGACGTTCGACGAGAGCCGCGGGGCCAGCAGCACGGCTGCCTGACGGTGCTGCCCCGCGGCTCTCCTGTGCAGGGCAACACGCCGTAGGTGTCCAACTCATCATGTGAGACCTTCCCGTGGGGGGCCCGGTGTCCTGGCTAATCCTCATCGTCGCGCTGTGGCTGTTGTCCCCCGCCCGCCCGGCGCTTGCTCAAGAGAATGAGGTCTGCCTCGCCTGCCACCAGGCCGAGGGGATGAAGGTCACCTTCCCGGACGGCAGCGAGCTCAATGCCACGGTCGATCCCGGTAAGTTCGGTGATTCCGTCCACGGGCAGTTCCCCTGTGTGACCTGCCACGCACAGCACACCGACTACCCGCACCCGCCGGTCGGGGCGCGCACCGCACGGGCCTATTCCGTGGAGGCCCAGACGATCTGCGCGACCTGCCACGCGGACCAGCAGCAGGAGTTCGCCGCGAGCATTCACGGCCAAGGGCTGCGGATGGGGCTGGGTGACGTCCCGGTCTGCAGCGCCTGCCACACCGCCCACGCGGTCATCAAGACCGACACCGCGGCGTTCCGCAACAACATCCCCGAGATCTGCGGCAACTGCCACGCCGACGAGGGGATCATGCGGCGCTACGGGCTGCTTCCCGTCCATCAGACGTACCTGGCCGAGTTCCACGGTGTCACGACGCGCCTCTACCGGATCGTCACGCCGATGGCCCCGTCGCCCGCCGCGGTCTGCTACGACTGTCACACCGCGCACCGGGTTCAGCGGGTCGCCGATCCGGCGTCGGCCGTTCACCCCTCGAACCTCCTCGAGACCTGCCGGTCCTGCCACGCGAACGCGGGCCGGTTCTTCGCCACGGGCTGGACCGAGCACAAGACGCCGAGCCTGCGGGAGGCCACGCTCGTCTACCTCGTCCAGGTGTTCTACTGGATCCTGATCCCAGGGACCGTGGCGGTGCTCGCGCTGCTGACCGTGCTCGACCTGTGGCACTTCGCCGTGAGGAAGTGGGGCGGCGGCCGATGATGCGCCGGCACCGCGGCCCCCAGGTCGAGCGCTTCTCGCTGGCCCAGCGCATCGAGCACTTCGTGCTGCTCATGACCTTCAACGTGCTGGCGATCACCGGGCTGCCCCAGAAGTACTCGCACACCGGCTGGGCCGAGCGCCTGGTGATCCTCATGGGCGGCATCGACCAGACGCGGTGGATTCACCGCGCGACCGCCGTCGTCCTCATCGCGCTCGGCGCCTGGCACGCGATCAACGTGGTCGTCACCCGCAACCGGCCGGTCCGGCGGCACGACATGAAGGTGGGGCCGAAGGACCTGCGGGACCTGATCGGCGATATCAAGTACCTGGCCGGGCGCAGCCGCGAGCGCCCGCAGTTCGGCCGGTTCGACTACCGCCAGAAGTTCGAGTACTGGGCGGTGCTGTGGGGCACGGTGCTGATGGGCGTCACCGGGATCGTGATGTGGTACCCGGAATTCTGGACGAGGTGGCTGCCGGGCATTATCGTCCCCGCCGCCCGGGTGGCCCACGGCGGCGAGGCGCTGCTGGCGCTGTTCGCGGTCATCATCTGGCACTTCTACAACGCGCACTTCCGGCCCGACATCTTCCCCATGGATCCGGCGATGTTCACCGGGACGATCCACGCCGAGCGCGTGCGTGAGGAGCACCCGCAGGAGTACGAGGAGCTCGTGCAGCTGGGCGCAGTGCCGCCTCGGGATCAGGACGCCGCGGGCCACGCACCTGCCGCCGGGGCCTCTCCGCCCGATGCCGGCGCTGATGCTCGTGGCCCGTCCCCCCGCGAGCCCTCGTAGACAGCCGGCCGAGCCGACTCCTCCGTCTCCCGACACACACCAACCGGCCGCCGCATCGTGCACCGTACAGTTCCGGCAGGACACGGGATCGTCCACGGGGGCGTAAGCGCGGAATTTGTCTGAGCCCAGCGAGGCTCGTATGTTTGATTGCGACACGCTTCCGGGACATCCTCATGCCAGCATCAGGGCGAAGAGATGACTCCGACGAGATCGGCTGAAGGAGACAGACCGGCGAAACGAAAGCTTGACAGGCGCAGCGCTTTCAGAGATGACACCTCAGGCGGCGTAGCGGACGCTCGGGTGGCGGAAGCAGCGATTGAGGAGAGCCCAGTGGAACTGCTACCCCGGCCTTGCCGGATGATCCATTCGATTCGACGTTCTTGGCTAGCGCTGTGGGCGGGCTAGGCCGACTAGCCAAAGCAGGAGCTAGGCAGCTCCCGCGGGCACTTGCTGGGAGGGTTGGTAATGCCTCGTCGAACATTACCGCCTGACGTAATTGCTCTGGTTCACCACGTAGAACTCTCAAGGGCCGGCTGGCGCGATCGCGTGGCCGATCAACTAGTGATTGCTGCTCTTCATTCAGCGGGAGGCTCAGCTGGCCGTGCCACGCTCCCTGCGAGCCTCTCGGCGCTCGGCGCTGCACTCGACCCGACAACTCTGGGCCAATCCGTCGCTCGCCTGC
>JBBIOB010000003.1:0-136830 GCA_037443565.1 Armatimonadota bacterium
TTTCACGTGGTAGCGGGGGGAGGATTTGAACCTCCGACCTTCGGGTTATGAGCCCGACGAGCTACCGGACTGCTCCACCCCGCGTCGCACCTCCGATCGTAACGCGACCTCCGGCGGGTGTCAATCCACGGTGCCGCCGACCGCCCGCTCCAGTTGCGCGCGAGCCAGGTTCACATTGAACAGCGCCTGCACGCGGTTGGCCTCGGCCTGGGACAGTGCCGCCTGGGCCTGGACGACCTCCAGGTTTGTCGAGACGCCGGCGGCGAAGCGGACGTTGGCGATCCGGAAGCCCTCCTGCGCCTGCGCGATAGTCGCATCGGCCGTGGTGAGCTCCTCGGCGGCCGCGGCGAAGTTCAGCGCGGCGCGGCGCACGTCGAGCTCGATGCCCTGTCGCACCTGTGCGGCGCCGGCGCGCAGCTGCTCGGCCCGGACCTCGGCCTCGCGGATGCGCTCGGCCGTCAGGTTCCCGTCGAAGAGCGTGAGCGTAGCCGAGAGCGTGACGCCCCAGCCGAAGCCCGCGCCGGCACCGGTGGCGCCGGCGATGTTTCCGTACGAGGGACCGGCCTGCACGGCCACGATGGGCCGCCCCCCGGCCCGCGCGATGTCGATCGCGGCCTGGGCCGCGGCGATCCGGGCCGCCAGCTCGGCGAGCTCGGGCCGGACTTCGAGCGCGCGGCGGATCAGCGCGGCCAGGTCGGTCCGCACCGGAACGACAGTCATGGTCCCGCGGGGCTGCCAGGTGACGTCGAGCGGCTGCGCGGTCACCGCGCTCAGTCCCTGCTGCGCCAGCGCGAGGCCGTTGCGGGCGCGCAGCAGCCCCTGCCGCGCGTTGGCCAGGTTCACCTCGGCCTGCACCTCATCGAACCGCGGCGAGGCGCCGGCGGCCACGCGCGCCCGGGCGACGCGCAGGTTCTCCTCGGCCGCGGCGACGGTCCGCACGCTGACGTCGATGCCCGCCTGTCCCAGCAGCACCTGGAAGTAAGCCTGCTTGACGTCGAGCACCACTTGCTGCCTGGTCCGCTCGAGCGCGGCCTCGGCGCCCCTGAGGTTGGCCTGGGCCAGCGCGATCTGGGCCTCGTTACGGCCGCCGGAGTACAGCGGCACCTGGTAGGTGACGCCGACCGTGTAGAGGTTGGGGTCGGGCGGCGGGATCGTGATCGTGATGGGATCAGGGAATCCGGGGATGGTCCCGGGCGGGATGACGATCGTCGTGGCGGGGCGGTCGTTGACACGGGTGTACGAGGCATTGAGCGTGAGCAGCCCGCGCCGGAACGCCTCGGCCTGGTTGACCTGCGCGCGCGCGGCGGTGACCTCGAATGCGGCCACCCGCAGGGCATGACTGTTCTGCGCGGCCAGGGTCAGCGCTTCGGCCAGGGTGACGGGCCGGGTCGGCGCCTGGACCTGCGCCGCCACCGGCGCCGCGGCCACCGGCAGCGCCAGCAGCACGGCGGCGATTAGCCGGACGCGCAGAAGGGGACGAACAGCAGCGCTCATGATGTCCTCCAAGTACGGTCGGGGTCGGTGGGAAACCGCCCGGGATCAGCGCCACCTCGCCAGAGCGGGGTCGTGCGCCAGCATCCAGGACTCGTTGAAGCGCCACGGCGAGAGCGCCTCGGGACGGACGACCACGGCCGTGTCCGTCCAGAGGACCTCGTCCCGGGCCAGCGAAGTCCCGTCGGCCTGGTAGTGCCATTTGACGTCTTGAATCAGGAACCACAAGTAGTTCATGTAGGTCGAAGCGACGACCTCGGTGACGTCCATGACCCCGGCGTCGAAGAACCCGACCGGCGACTCGCCGGCCTCGCCGGCGCGGTCGAGCAGCAGCACGTACGGGTTGCCGCACCCATCGTTGCCGACGTCGATGAGCTCGGCCTTCCAGCCCATCGGGCTCCAGTGCGCCCGCGCCTGCCGGGTCGCGAACACCATATCCAGCGCCGTCTGGACGGGCGGCACGCCCATGACCATCTCGTGGACGATGTACCCGCCGTTGAACGCCGCCAGCGCCGCCCGCATCGACGGCGGGAACCGCACGCCGAGTTCGGCCTCGGCCTTCGCGACCTCGTGCTCGTCTGCGGGCTCGTTCAGGCGAACCACACCGGGGGCAAAGAACGCCAGTTCCCTTTGCACGTCATCCAGCGTCACCGCTGTTCTGTCACACCCTCCACCCCATCGCCGTCCCGAAGCGCGCCGATCCAGCGGCTCGGCCCAACAATCCCTTCTCCGGCGGTGCCGATGCCGTGGTACGTGATCAGGGCCATATAGCGGTCGAGCATCTTCTCCGCGGGCTCCTCTGTTTCAATGAGTACCCCAACGCCCGCGACTTCAGCCCCGAACTCGCGCATCAGGTCGTAGACGCCGCGGGCCGTGCCTCCTCCCCGCAGGAAGTCGTCGATGAACAGCACCCGCGCGCCGCGCGCCATGGCCCGCACCGGCAGGGTCATCGACTGCACCATCCGCGACGATCCGGAGATGTAGTTGACGCTCACCGACGGCCCTTCGGTGATCTTCCCGCCGCGCCGGATGGTGACCAGCGGCACGTTGAGGGCGCGCGCGGTCATCAACGCCGGCGGAATCCCCTTGACCTCCATGGTCAACACAACATCGGGCCTCGACTCCCAGAACAACGTGGCGAAGGCCTCACCGATTTCCGCGGCGAGGACAGGGTTGGAGATTAGATCGGTGGTGTACAGGAACCCCCCGGGGAGGACGCGGCCCGGCTCGCGCAGGCGCGCGCACAGGTCGTCGACGAGCCGGACGATCTGCGCCCGAGGCGACACGGGTCGGTAGCGGACCCCGCCCGCCGCGCCGGCAACGGTCTCGATGCGGCCGATGGCGAAGCGCTCGAAGACCGTCCGCAGCAGGCTCAGGTCCTCGCTGACCGTGGACTTGGCGGCGCCGAGTGCCTCGCTGAACGCCGACAGCGGGTGGAGCCGGTTGGGCTCGCGCATCAGGCGATGGGCCATGACGACCATGCGGTCGCCGCGCCGGAGCCGGCCGCTCCCCTCCCGGCGTGTCGCGGAAGGCTCCTTGTCGCCCCGACGCGGCATGGCCGGTCGCGTCAGCTCCGGCCGGCCGACGCCACCACGGCCTGGAGCAGGGCCAGGTTTTCCGGCCGATCGGCGTCGACGTCGAGCGCGAGCTCAGGCCGCTCGATGATGACCGCCCGGGCGCGCAGCCCGGTGATCTCGCGGGCCCGGGCTTCCGCCTCGGCGATGGACAGCCGGCCTGAGGCGAACTTCATGACCGTGGTCCAGCCAAACACCTGGGCCATCAGCCACGGCTTCTTGCGGGCCGCGATCATCTGCTCCACAAGAGGCCGGACCCTGTCGATCACGCTGGCTCCGAACAGCAGAACGCTGCCACCGGTGAACGTTCCATCCGTCACCTTCACATAGGTCTTACGCGCCCCCGGAAAGCGCTGCTCCACGGCGGCCTGCGGGACGATAGGGTAGCAGAAGTCGACGCCGGGCGGGCACCGGTCGAGGAACTCGGTGACGACCTCTCCGGTCAGCAGCGGCAGGTCCGAGGCGACCGTGAGCACCAGATCCGCTCCGGGCAGCCGCCGAAGTGCCGCCTCGATGTTGTGCATCATCGAGTCCTGCTCCGGCACGACCTCGACGCCGGCGCCAGCGATCGCCCCCAGCGGCACCTGCGGGCCGACGGCGACGATGCGGTCGACCGCCGGGCACGCGCGCAGGGCGTCCAGCACCCTGGCCACCAGCGGCCGGCCGCTCATCTCGAGAAACGCCTTGCTGGGCAGCCCGGGTGCCAGGCGGGAATCCGGCCCGCCGCCGGCCAGGACGACAGCTGCGGGCACTACCGTTCCTCCGCGAAGGTCCGGGTCACGAAGACGTCGACCTCAGGCAGGTCCCCCAGCCCCTCGGCGACGCGGCGCGCGGCGGCCTCGTTGGCCATGAGGCCATAGACCGCGGGGCCGGTGCCGGTCATCGACGCGCCGTACGCCTCGCCGCGGAGGATCTGCGCCTTCAGCTCCGCGACGATGGGGTAGCGCGCGGCGATCACCTCTTCGAACGTGTTGCCGATCAGGCGGCCGACCGTCGCGACGTCGCGCCGCCGGATCGCGTCCACCAGCTGGGTGATGTCGGGCCGCCGGGTGATCTCCGCGGGCTTCACCTGCTCGTAGGCCCACTCGGTGAAGACCGGAAACCGCGGGCGGGCCAGCACCACCCACGTGGTGGGCAGCGCGGGCAGGCGCTGCACGCGCTCGCCCCGGCCGTAGGCCACGGCCGCGCCGCCGCTGAGGAAGAACGGGACGTCTGAGCCCAGGCGCGAGGCCAGCGACGCGAGCTCGCGGCCGTCCAGCCGGAGCTTCCACAAGTGCGTCAGCCCGATGAGCGTCATGGCGGCATCGGCGCTGCCGCCGCCCAGCCCCGCGGCCACGGGGATCCGCTTGCGGACCTCGATCTCGACCGGCCGCTTGACGCCGTGCTGTTCCCGCAGCATCGCCGCGGCCCGATAGAGCAGGCTGTCCGGCCCGGTCGGAATGGTGTCGGTGTCGGCGATGACCGTGATCCCTTCGCCCTGCTCGCGCAGGAAGATGTCGTCGTGCAGGACGACCGTGTGCAGCACCGTCTCGACTTCGTGAAACCCGTCCTCGCGGCGGGCGAGGACGTTCAGACCGAGATTCACCTTCGCATACGCGTTGAGGTGGAGTTCCTTCACGCACGCGTCCTCCTGGGGATGTTGAGCGGCACGGTACAGGTTAGGTGGCGACGGGCGCAAGTCCTTTCCATTTCAACCGTTCTTCCACCGGGCCTGGATTGCGCCGCCGGGGGTCTCCCCCATAAGATAGATCCGTGACAGACGACGAACGCCGCACCGTTCCGGGGGCGCCCGCCGCCGGGACCCCGGCGCCCCTGACCGAGTCCTTCACACCTCCCGCGCCGCCGCGGCGCCGGCGGCGGTGGTGGCGCATTCTCGCCTGGGGTGTGCCGCTCGTCGTCGTGATCGTCGGCGGTCTGGCCCTGGGGCTCTACGCCTACGTGCTGACGGAGGTCGCAGCGCGCCCCGGCCCGCCGCCGGCCGAGCGCTCGCGGCTGTTTGCGTTTCCCCTGCG
This sequence comes from Armatimonadota bacterium, assembly GCA_037443565.1. Taxonomy (GTDB): domain Bacteria; phylum Sysuimicrobiota; class Sysuimicrobiia; order Sysuimicrobiales; family Humicultoraceae; genus Fervidifonticultor_A. The sequence continues at coordinate 5,078 of JBBIOB010000003.1, forward strand.
ATTGGCCGATCGGGTCAACATCCTGGTGATCGGTGTGGACGTCACCTACGACACCCGGCGCCAGGTGCTGAACGTCGCCCGCGCCGACTCCCTGGTGCTGATCTCCATCGATCCCGAGCGCCGGCGGATCGCCGCGGTGTCGATCCCCAGGGACACCCGGGTCATCATCCCGGGTGTGGGCGAGAACAAGGTCAACGCCGCGTTCGCCTACGGCGGGCCGCCGCTCACGGTCCGGACCGTGGAGCAGCTGCTCGCGGTCAAGGTCCACTACTACGTCAAGCTGGGGCCGGATTCGTTCAAGAACCTCATCGACGCGGTCGGGGGGCTCGAGGTCGACGTCGAGCGCGACATGAAGTACACGGACTCCTGGGCCGGCTACGCGATCGACCTGAAGCGGGGCCGGCAGTGGCTGGACGGCGAGCAGGTGACCGGCTACATCCGGTTCCGCCACGACGCCTTGGGCGACATCAGCCGCGTCGAGCGGCAGCGCAAGGTCCTGCACCTGTTGATCCAGCGGCTGAAGCAGCCGGCGACCGTGCTGCACGCCCCGCGCCTGCTGCGGGCGTTCGTGGCGAACACCGAGACCAACCTGGGCGCGGTCGAGCTGATGACGCTGGGCGCCTTCGGCCTGCGCCTGCAGGCGCCGCTGGAGGAGCACACGCTGCCCGGGGCCTTCGCGCCGCTGTACTGGGAACCCAACTTCGCCAGGATCCGGCCGATGGTGGCCGAGCTCTTCTACGGGGTCTCGGCCGAGGAACTGGCCCAGACCCCGGTCGAGGTGTACAACGCGAGCGGCAGGCCGGGGATGGCCCGGCAGGCCGCGGCGCGGCTGCGCGAGGTCGGGTTCCGGAACATCTCGGTGGCCAGCGCGCCGGACCACGCCGACGTCACCACGGTGACCTCGCGGATGCCCTCCCCGGGCCTGGCCCGCCTGGCCGCGGCGGCGCTCGGCCGGTCCCTGTTGCGGCACGAGCCCGACGCGCCGGGCGCGCCGATCACCATCATGATTGCCAGAGATGCGGCCCGTCAGACGCAGGGGGCGCTGCCGCGGCGGGCCCCCTCCGAGTAGCACGTCAGCGGCCGCCTCGCTGCTGAGTTAGGCCGGGTCGCTCCCGAGGGAGTACCTCCTCCCACCTCACGCAACTGCGCACCGCTGACGGTGCTGACAGTATCACGCCTCCTGAGGGAGCGTCAATCCGAAACGACCGTTCCCTCCCTGTGGATGGTGTGGATAGCCGGGGCCACCTGACGCCGGACCATGCGCGCGAGCCGCGTGATCCCCTCGCGGATCTGTTCCTCTGACGGATAGGAGAAGTTGAGGCGCATCGTGTTCCGGCCGCTGCCGTCGCAGTGGAACGCCTGGCCGGGAACGTAGGCGACACCTTCCTCCTCGACCGCGGCCTTGAGCATGGCGCCGGCGTCCATCTCCGCGGGCAGCCGGACCCAGAGGAACAACCCGCCTTCGGGTTTGGTCCACGAGACCCCGGACGGCATCTCGCGCTGCAGGGTCTCGTGCATGACGGTGCGCTTCCGGCCGTAGAGGCCGGCGACCGCGGGCAGCCGCTTGAGCAGGGTCCCGCGGCGAAGCAGGACCGCGGCGATCGCCTGGGTGATCGAAGGGCCGCACAGGTCCATCCCCTGCTTCACCGTCACGCAGCGCTCGATGATCGGCTGCGGCGCGGCCACCCACCCGATGCGCAGCCCCGGCGCCAGGGTCTTGCTGAACGTCGAGAGGTACAGGGTCCGGTGGTCCTGATCCAGGGCGGCAATCGGCGGCGGCGCGGTACCGGCGAACCGCATCTCGCGGTAAGGATTGTCCTCCACAATCAGGGTGTTGAACTCGGCGGCAAGCGCCACGAGCCGCTCCCGGCGTTCGCGCGTCCAGGTGATGCCCGAGGGGTTCTGGAAATCGGGCACGACGTACAGGAACTTCACCCGACGGCCGTCGCGCCGCAGATGCCGCAGCACGCCCGCTAGCCGGTCGGGGTCGATCCCGCCGTCATCCTGGGGCACGCCGACCATCTCGACCTGGTACGCTCTGAACGCCTGCAGGCCGCCCAGGTACGACGGCAGTTCGCAGACGATGACGTCGCCCGGATCCAGCAGGACCCGGCCGATGAGGTCCAGCGCCTGCTGTGAGCCCAGGGTGGTCAGGATGTCGTCGCGGCTGAACTGGATGCCGTCCTTGGCCATCCAGGCCACCAGCTCGTCGCGGAGGGCGGGGTCCCCCTCGGTGGTCCCGTACTGCAGCGCCCGGGCCGCGTTCGTGGCGAGGACCTCGAGCGTGACCTCGCGCAGGTCGTCGACCGGAAACGTGCTGGGATCGGGCAGCCCGCCAGCGAACGAGATGACCTTGCCGCTCGCTGCGAACTTGAGCAATTCACGGATGGTGGACCGTTCGGCCTTCCGCGCCACCTTCGCGACAAACGTGTCGTACTCAGGCATCGAGGCACCTGCCCACGTGACATCCCCCAAAGACCATTATCCCACCTCAGGGCTTCCCGGCCCAGCGACCCCGTCCCTGTCGGCCAGGGCCTGCGCGAGGCGGGCGAACTCGTCGAGGGACAGGTCTTCACCGCGCCGGTGGGGATCGATGCCCGCCTCCCTGCACAGGATCTCCGCGGCCGTTGCGCTGCGCCCCGCGGCCGCACCCCGCAGCGCCGACCGCAGCATCTTGCGGCGCTGGCCGAACGCGGCACGGGCCACGGCCATCAGGGCCGGGATGAGAGCCCGCGGCACGGGCGGGTCGTCAGGGACGTCGAGCCGGACGACCGCGGACGTGACCTGCGGCGGCGGGAAGAAGGCCGATCGCGGCACGCGCATGATGATCGACGGACTCGCGTGCGCGCGGACCGCAACCGACAGCAGGCCGTAGGCCGGGGTGCCCGGCAGCGCGGCGATGCGTTCGGCGACCTCCTCCTGCACCATGACGACGTACCGGCGGCCCCATCCCGCCTCCAGCAGGTTGATGAGCAGCGGCGAGGCGATCGCGTACGGCAGGTTGGCCACGACCTTGGCCGGGAGGCCGGACAGCACGTCGGCGGTCAGGCGCATGGCGTCGGCGTAGAGGATCCGAACCATGGGATAAGGCGCGCACACCGCGCGCAGGATCGGGATGAACCGCGCATCGACCTCCACGGCCACAACCGACGCGCCGGCGCGCGCGAGCGCCGCCGTCAACGTCCCGATTCCAGCGCCGATCTCGAGGATCACCTCGCCCGCGCGCACTTCCGCCGTCGCGAGGATCCGGTCAAGGACCCGGCGGCTGACCAGGAAGTGCTGGCCCCGGGACGGCCGCAGGCGCAGGCCGGCGGCGGCCAGCGCCGCGCGGACGCCAGACGGCGTGGCCAGATCGAGTCCAGCGAGCGACGCGGAATCGATCAGGGCTGCTTCGCGGTGCGGGCCGCCTCGGACAGAATGTAGACCCGAACCGGCCGGCGGCCCCACCTGGTCGCCTCCCTGGTGCTGTCGAACCCGAGGTCGATGCGGTAGCCCTTGATGGCGCCGCCGATGTCCCCGGCGATGGCGCGGCCGTATCCTTCGATGAACAGGACCGAGCGGAGTGGGATCACCTTTGGGTCCACGGCGACGACGCCGAAGCCGGCCTTCATACCGGTGTAGGTGATGTCGTTGACGCCCCTGCAGCACCAGGGCGCATACGCCGTGGCCACCATGTGGAGCACTTCTCTGCCGGAGAACTGCCCCCGCGCGGCGATGACGCGTCGGCTCCCAACGTGGGTGATCCGGTCCTTCGGCGGACTCGTGATGGCGGCGCTCACTTCCTGCCGGTCGATGACGAAGCCGTCGGCGGTCGTGACCGCGATCCGCCGGGTCCGCGTGCCCGGCCGGCCGTCCTGCACCACCCGGGTGAGGCCGCGGGGCATCGTGGGATCGGCCCGCGAGATCCGCGCAAACGGGACGCGTTCCACCACCGTCGTGATTCGGGTCTCGATGCGGACGATGCGGACCGTGGCGCCCGACCACACCGGCGCGTCCGCCGCGGGATACGTCCGGTCGCGCGGCCTCAGCGGCACATCCGTCTCGGCAAGGAACTCGCCGACGCTGTGCGCCGCGGTCGTGTAGACTCTGACATGCCCGTCGGCGAAGAGGCGGACGGGAAACGCCCGGCGGATCTTAATGGTCATGCCCGTCTGCAACGCGGTGGATGTTGCCGGGAGGACCCGGTCCTGGCCGGCGAGCGCGACGCGCGCGTCGGCGAGCGCGTGGGCCACGGTGCCCCCGTACGTACGGATCTTGTGCGTGTGCGCCTCAGTCTTGATGATGACGAATCGGGGGAGATGCGCGTAGGCGGCCTGACCGATCCCAAGGGCCGCGGCGGCCACGACGGGCACAAGCAGCGCCCGCCAGCGGGTGGCACGCATCACCTCACCTCCTGTCTGTTCGGAATGCATGGTCCGACCGGCGTCCGGCCGTCCGTGGACCAGGCTGAGAACTGCGGTGTCGCTGAAGCCCTCCCTCCGGCAGGAGCGGCTCCAGGGCGTAGCGAGGATGTCGCGTGTGAACCAGTTGCCAGTATACCTCGCCGAAGCACAGGGGACAAGCACAAATCGGCTCCGCCTGGCTCCGCCCGGGCTGACCCACCGCTGAGTGACAGGACGTGCTACACTTTGATGATGAGGATACTTACGAGGCCCACGCTGCGCCACGATCCCAAGATGGTGTACGCGGTTTCCGCCGACCGGGCCGCCGGCATGACCGTCGAGGAGATCGCGATCAAGCACGGCCTGCCGGCACTCACGATCAAAACGCTCCTGCGGCCCACCGGCCAGCCCGGCGGTCTGTGCACGCCGTACGAACTCGCCGGCGCTGACCCACCGCGCAACGCCGCAGTGCAGGCATACTGGTTAGGGTACATCGCTGCGGCGGGGCGGGTCTTCAACCATGGGAGCTCCCGGACCCTGCTCCTGGCGATCCACGCCGAAGACGAGGGGCACATCCAGACGCTCGTGGCCGATTTGGTGTCAGGACACCCGAGTGTTGAGTTCGCCGACAGCAACCTCGACGGCCGGCAGGTCTACATCCGAGACCGCGATCTCGTCGAGGCGCTGGCCACCTGGGGGATCTGCGATTCGCCGGGTCGGGGCTCGATCTCGCTCGAGCTGGTGCCCCGACGCCTGCTGCCGGACTTCGTCCGCGGATTTCTTGAGGGCGCCCGGGTCGATCCGCCGGTCCGGAGGGCAGGCGCTCGCGCCTCATCGCCTCGGGGACACCGCCCGCTCACGCTGACGGGGCATCCCGCGCTCCTCGCCACCTTGAGCCAGATGCTATCCGCCATCTGCGGCATCGGCCAGAGCGCCGGCATCCCCTGGGGGTCAGAAGGGCTTACCCGAATCACGCTGCCGCCGCAGGACGCGCTGCGGGTCATGCACATGGCGTATGCCCGGCCGGTCCGGAGCACTCCCCGCGCCGCCGCGCTCGTCGCCCGGTTCGGCCCGCAGCCAGACCAACGCTACAGCGACGCCTGATCGATCAGCTCGATGAGCACGCCGTGGGTGTCTTTCGGATGGAGGAAGGCGATGCGGGTGCCGTGCGCGCCCTCGCGCGGCGCCTGATCGACCAGCGTGTAGCCCGCCTCGCGCGCTCGCTCGAGCGATCGGACAAGGTCGGGCACTGCGAGCGCGATGTGGTGGATCCCTTCGCCGCGGCGCTCGATGAACCGCGCGATCGAGCCGTCGACCGTCGCGGGCTCGAGCAGTTCGATCCGCACCTCATCGAACCGCACGAACGCCGCGGCCACACCATCAGCGGTCAGGAGCTCGGGCGCGCTCACGTCCAGGCCGAGGACCTCGCGGTAGAAGCGCGCCGCGGCGTCGAGATTGCGGACCGCCACGCCGATGTGCTCGATTGTCACGCCGGGCCCGGCGCGTCGGTCCGCACGGCGATCGGGCCGCGACGGCTCCGGCGTCGGTGCCGCTTCGTGCGGCGCCGGCGGCATGAGCAGACGTGATGCGGCCGAGTATGGATCCAGGACGCCGGCGGTAACCTGTTCGACCAGCCCGTCGAGGATCGCGCCTGCGACGGCCTCGAGCATCTGCCGGCGGAGTCGCGCCTCGGCCGCCCGAACGATCTCGCGCCGCCAGCGGTTCCGCCGACGGATCTGCAGCGCTCCTGACGTCTCCTGGTAACGACGGTGCTCGGCGACCGCCGCCAGCAGTTCGCCCACCCCGTCGCCTGTCGTTGCCACCGTGGTGAGGACCGTGGGCCGCCACTGCTCCTCGGGGATCATGCCGAGGGCCATGCGCAGATCGGCCACGGCCCGGTCGGCCTCCGGCCGGTCGGCTTTGTTGACGGCAAAGACATCGCCGATCTCCATCACCCCGGCCTTGATCGTCTGCACGCCGTCGCCCAACCCCGGCGCCGTGACGACGACCACGGTGTCGGCCGCGGAGACGACGTCCACCTCGGCCTGGCCGGTGCCCACGGTCTCGACCAGGATCGTCGCCGCGCCCCAGGCATCGAGGACCGCCACGGCTTCGATGGTGGCGGGCGCCAGTCCGCCCAGGCTCCCGCGGGTGGCCATCGAGCGGACGAACACCTCGGGGTCGGTGCTGTGGTCCTGCATGCGGATGCGGTCGCCCAGCAGCGCGCCGCCGGTGAACGGGCTCGTGGGATCGACGGCCACCACGCCCACCCGCTGGCCCTGGGCGCGCAGCCGCTGGATCAGCGCGTTGACGAGCGTGCTCTTGCCCGACCCGGGCGGACCGGTGATGCCGACGACATACGCGCGGCCCGTGCGCGCGAAGACGGCCCGGAGGATCTCGGCCGCCAGCGCGCCGTCGTTCTCAACCATCGTGATCAGGCGGGCGGCAGCCTGCGACGATCCGGCGACCAGAGACGAGACCAGGTCTGCGGGCGCCGGAGGCGCCATCAGACGACCACCGCCGGCCGGTGGGTGCTGAACACACGGCGCAGCGCGTCGCAGATCTCGCCGATGCTCGCGTAGGCGCCCACCGCCTCGAGGATCGGGGGCATCAGGTTGTCGGTCGCCCGCGCGGCGTCGGCGAGATGCGCGATCGCCCGTTGCACCGCGCCTCCGTCGCGCTCCGCGCGCACGCGCGCCAGCCGGCGCAGCTGCCGCTCCCCAATCTCAGGATCGAGGCGGTGCAGCTCGATCCTCGCCGGCGCGTCGCTCTGGAACCGGTTGATTCCGACGACGATCTGGTCGCCGCGCTCGACCGCCTGCGCCTCGCGGTAGGCGCTCTCGGCGATCTCGCGCTGGATCCACCCGGCCTCGATCGCCCGCAGCACGCCGCCGGTGGTCTCGAGCTGCGAGATGAGGGCCTCGGCGCGCTGCTCGATCTCGTCGGTCAGGAACTCCACCAGGTACGATCCGGCGAGCGGATCGACCGTCGAGGCGACGCCGGTCTCGTGGGCGATGATCTGCTGCGTGCGCAGCGCCAGCAGCGCGGACGCCTCGGTGGGCAGCGCCAGCGCCTCGTCCCGGCCGTTGGTGTGCAGCGACTGCGTACCGCCCAGCACCGCGGCGAGCGCCTGCAGCGTCACGCGGACGACGTTGTTGTCGGGTTGCCGCGCGGTGAGCGCGGCGCCGGCGGTCTGGGTGTGGAAGCGCAGCATCATCGAGCGGGGATTGCGGGGACGATACCGGTCGCGCACCAGCCTGGCCCACAGCCGCCGCGCGGCGCGGAACTTGGCCGCCTCTTCGAGCACCTGCATCTGCGCGGCGAAGAAGAACGAGATCCGGGGCGCGATCTGGTCGACGTCCAGGCCAGCGTCGATCGCGGCCTGCAGGTAGGCGAGCCCGTTGGCCAGCGTGAACGCCACCTCCTGCACCGCGGTCGCGCCCGCCTCACGGATGTGGTAGCCCGAAACGCTGATGGGATTCCACCTCGGCAGCCGCTCGGCGCAGAAGCGGAACATGTCGGTGACGAGGCGCAAGGACGGTCGCGGCGGATAGATGTAGGTGCCGCGCGCGATGTACTCCTTGAGGATGTCGTTCTGCGTCGTACCGTCGAGGCGGTCGAGGGCGACGCCCTGTCGCCCGGCGACCGCGACGTACATCGCCAGCAGGATCGACGCCGTGGCATTGATCGTCATCGAGGTGGACACACGGTCGAGCGGGATTCGATCCAGCAGCACCTCCATGTCGGCCAGCGTGTCGATCGCGACCCCCACCCGGCCGATCTCGGGCCGGGCGAGCGGATGGTCGGAGTCATAGCCCATCTGCGTGGGCAGGTCGAACGCGATCGACAGGCCGGTCTGCCCCTGCTCGAGCAGGTAGCGGTAGCGGTAGTTCGACTCCTCGGCGCCGCCGTAGCCGGCGTACTGGCGCATCGTCCACAGCCGGCCGCGGTACATCGTCGGGTAGATGCCGCGGGTGAACGGGAACTCGCCGGGCACGCCGAGGGTTTCAAGGTAGGCGGGCCGGACGTCGCCTGGACCGGCGCAGACGGGCAGCGGGATGCCGTCGGCGGTTGCAGAGTCCGGGAGACGCTCAGGCGGCACGGCTCACGCCCCCTGGCCGGCGACGGCCGGGGCGTCCATTCCGGTGGCGTCCGGTGGGCAGGCAATGACCGCGAGCACCGCGCCGCCTGCCACCTCCTGGCCCGGCCGCACCCTGAGATCTTCGATGCGTCCGGCGGCTGCGGCCGGCACCTCCATCTGCATCTTCATCGCCTCGATGATGGCCACCGGCGTGTGCGGGGCCACGGTCGCGCCCTGCGCCACCGGAACTGCGACGACGAGCCCGGGGATCGGTGCACGCACCTCGCGGCGGGCGCTGGCGCCCAGGCCGGCGTTCCGCCGCGAAGGGATCGGCAGCGCCCGCCGCAGCCCCACCGCCACCCGGGCGGTGCCAATGATGACACTCGCTCCGCCTCCGGCTGCACAGATCCGAACAGGAATGGTCTGCCCTCCGACTTCGAGCCTGAAGCACTCCGAGCCGGCATCGGGACGCAACCGGAAGGGAACCGCCTCGCCGCCGACGCGGATGATGTATTCATCGGCGGTCCCCCGGACCTCGACGATCCTCCGGTGCCCGCTGACCGTCGCCTCGACTCTCATCGGAGACTCTCTTCCCGCCCGGCGCCGATCCAGCGCCCGACCGCGCCGTCTGCGGGAAGCGTCGGCGTGGTAAGGCGGCGGTGGAACCAGGCGGCCGCGGCGAGGGTGGCCAGGCGTTCTACCTCGGGCGTTGGGGGTTCGGGCTCCCAGCCATCGGCGAAGCGCACGTCGTAGAGCCCTCGGGCGAACGCCGGCTGGTCCAGTGCCCACAGGTGAAAGGGAATCGTGGTGCTCACCCCGGAGATGGCGTATTCGCGAAGCGCCCGGCGCATCCGGTCGATCGCCGCCTCGCGCGACGGTCCGGTGGTAATGACCTTCGAGAGCAGCGGATCGTAGTGCCGTGAGACGACCTGTCCGGGCCAGGCGCCGCTGTCCACCCGCACCCCTGGCCCTGCGGGCTCGGTGACACCGTCGATCCGGCCCAGCGACGGCAGGAACCCGGCGTGCGGGTCCTCGGCGCTGATGCGGCACTCCAGGGCGCATCCTGTCCACCGGAGGTCGGCCTGCCGCCACGGCAGGGGCGCACCGGAGGCGATCAGCACCTGCGCCGCAATGAGATCGACCCCCGTGACCAGCTCGGTCACCGGATGCTCGACCTGGATGCGGGCGTTTACCTCGATGAAGAAGAACTCCTCGCCGTCGACCAGGAACTCGATCGTGCCGGCGTTGCGGTATCCCAGGGTGCGGGCCACGCGGACGGCCGCAGTCACCAGGGCCTCGCGGAGCGCGGCGGGGAGCCCGGGCGCGGGCGCTTCCTCGATGAGCTTCTGATGGCGGCGCTGCACCGAGCAGGCGCGCTCGCCGAGATGGATGACGCCGCCCTGGTGGTCGGCCAGGATCTGCACCTCGACGTGCCTGGGCTGCTCGAGCCACCGTTCAAGGTAGACGCGCGGATCACCGAACGCCGCCTGCGCTTCGCCACGCGCGAGCCGCAGCGCCGAGGCCAGGTCGGACGGCCCGCGGACCAGGTGAATGCCTTTGCCTCCGCCGCCGCCCGCGGCCTTGATGAGCAGGGGGAAGCCGACCGCGCGGGCCTCACGGCCGGCGACATCGTCGTCCACCGGGGGCGTGCCGCGCAGGATGGGCACGCCGGACGCGTCGGCGGCGGCGCGGGCCGCCGCTTTGTCGCCGCAGCGCCGGAGCACATCCGCCGGAGGCCCCACGAATGCCAGCCCCGCCTCCTCGCACAGCGCGGCGAACGCGGGGTTCTCGGCCAGGAACCCGTAGCCTGGATGGAGGGCCGCCGCGCCGGTCCGCCGCGCCAGCTCTACCAGCAGCGGGCCGTTCAGGTAGCTCTCAGCCGGCACGTCGCCGGGCAGCAGCAGCGCCTCGTCGGCCAGGCGCACGTGCGGGGCGCCGGCATCCACCGGTGCGTACACCGCGATCGGCGAGATGTCGAGGTCGCGGCAGGCGCGGATGACGCGCACCGCGATCTCGCCGCGGTTGGCGATCAACAGGCGACGAGGCAGGGCCATGCCTCCGGGGTCAATCTTCCTCGTCGGATTCTCGGGGCAGGTCGGGACGGTAGACAAGCGAGTAGCGGGCCAGATGGAACCCTACCGATTCCCAAAAGCGCAGGCCGCGGATGTTGCCGGCGAAGACCCCGGACTGGATCTCGTCGGCGCCGTTCTCCTTCAACCACTCGATGACGGCCTGCGCGAGGCGGCGACCGCGCCCCTCGCGGCGGTACTCGGGATAGACGAAGAACTCGCCGATGACGCCCTGCGTGCGGCCTCGATCAGCCCAGTGCTTGTTCAGCACCGTGACCGCGAACCCGACTCTGCGACCGCCATCGACGCCCCACCACACGCGGCGGTGCTTGCCCTGATCGCTGAAGAGCGCGCCGGTGTATCGGTCGAGCCAGTTCTCATCGGGCGGCTCGCCCATGATCTCCTCGCGGTAGCGCTTGAGCCACTCGCGAAATCTGGAGTCGCCAGGGGTCACAGGTTGCAGATGCATGATCGAGGTGTCTGCCCTGAGCTTCTCTGTGGAGTTTCCTCCCACGGCCGGAGGATTCCTGTGCTCTACGGCTCCTCGGTGACCTGACCGGTCAGCCAGACGAAGTCGATCGTCTCCACAGGAGCGTCGAGCATGCGGAGCATGGCCATGGCCTGCGCGCGATGGTGCACCTCGTGGTAGCAGAACTGGGTGAACACCGCGCCGCGCGTGGTCCGGATCCGGTAGCGCCGCCGGCTGGGGATCGTGACCACGTACTCGAACGGCTGCTCCCAATCCCGCTCAGCCTCCAGCGTCTGTCGGGTGGAGGGCTCGAGGTCGCGCCAGCGGCGCTCGAGCGTCGCGAAGTCGGGGACCGCCTCGGAGGAGAATGGGTAGGCGCCGGCAGGCTCGCCGCCGATCTGGCCGACCAGGAACCACTCCGCGCCGGCCAGGTGGTGCAGCGTCCGCCGCAACGAGCCCAGGCCGAACGGAAACGTCTGCCGGTACTGCTCAGGGCTCAGCGGGCGGACCCGCTCGAAGAGGGGGCCGCGGGCCGCGATCAGGTACTCGTACTGCGCCAGGCGGTCCATCCGCTCCTCCTCTACAACGGGATGTTCCCGTGCTTCTTCTTGGGATTCGCGGCGCGCTTGCGGTGGAGGACCTCGAGCGCCGCGATCAGCCGCCGGCGGGTCTCCCGCGGCGCGATGACGTCGTCCACGTACCCGCGGGAGGCCGCCACGTAAGGATTGGCGAATCGCGCGCGGTAGTCGGCGACGAGCTCGCCACGGCGTGAGGCGGGATCGGCGGCCTCGGCGAGTTCCTTGCGGAAGACGATGTCGATCGCGCCCTCGGGCCCCATCACGGCGATCTCGGCGGAGGGCCAGGCCAGGTTGAGGTCCCCGCGGATGTGCTTGCTCGACATGACGTCGTACGCGCCGCCGTAGGCCTTGCGCGTGATGACCGTGAGCTTGGGCACGGTGGCCTCGCAGAAGGCGTAGAGGAGCTTGGCGCCGTGCCGGATGATGCCGCCGTGCTCCTGCGCGACGCCGGGGAGGAATCCCGGGACATCCACGAAGGTCACCAGCGGGATGTTGAATGCGTCGCAGAAGCGCACGAAGCGGGCGCCCTTCACCGACGCGTCGATGTCGAGCGCGCCGGCCAGCACCGCGGGCTGCTGCGCCACGACGCCCACGGATCGGCCATGCAGCCGCGCGAAGCCCACGATCAGGTTGCGCGCGAACGCGGCATGCACCTCGAGAAAGTCGCCGCCGTCCGTGATCCGGCGGATGACCTCGTGCATGTCGTACGGCCGCGTGGGATCGTCGGGCACCAGGTCGTCGAGCGCCGGATCGGCCCGCGCCGGATCGTCGGTCGGGGGAAGGCGCGGTGGATCGTCCAGGTTGTTCGAGGGGAGATACCCGACCAGGCGCCGGACCAGCGCCAGGCACTCCTCGTCATCGGCGGCGACGAAGTGCGCGATGCCGCTGCGCGTCGCGTGCGCGTCCGCGCCGCCCAACGCCTCGAACGAGACGTCCTCGCGCGTGACGGCCTTGACGACCTGGGGCCCGGTGACAAACATGTACGCGGTGCCGCGCACCATGATGGTGAAGTCGGTGATCGCCGGGGAATACACCGCGCCGCCGGCGCACGGCCCCATGATGGCCGAGATCTGCGGGATGACGCCGCTGGACAGCGTGTTGCGCAGGAAGATGTCGGCGTAGCCGCCCAGGCTGACCACGCCTTCCTGGATGCGGGCGCCGCCGGAGTCGTTCAAGCCGATGACCGGCGTGCCGGCGCGCATCGCCAGGTCCATGATCTTGCAGATCTTCGCGGCATGGCCCTCGCCCAGCGATCCTCCGAGCACGGTGAAGTCCTGCGAGAAGACGTGGACCGGCCGGCCGTCGATCGTCCCGTGTCCGGTGACGACGCCGTCGGCCGGGGCATCGACGCGGTCCAGGCCGAAGTCGCGGCTGTGCGGGGTGACGAACGGATCGGTCTCGATGAACGAGCCTGGATCGAGCAGCAGGTCGAGCCGCTCGCGCGCGGTCAGCTTGCCGGCTTCGTGCTGCCGGCGGACACGCTCTTCGCCGCCGGCGGCCAGTAACCGCTCGCGACGTCGGCGCAGATCATCCAGCCGGTCAGACGCCACGTGGGATCAAGACGGAGGTGCGGCCGGCTCGGACGGAACCGGCCCGTACGGCCGGATGGCGATGATCGCGTGCTTGAACACGAGTTCCGGAACGCCGGTCACCTCGACCAGCAGGCTGTACGTGCCGTACTCTTTGACGACGGCCGCGGGGATCTCGTACCCGTCCCGGCACCGGATGTGCACCGGCGCGGCCGTGGCGACCAGGCGCCGGTAGAAGTTGTCCTCAACCGATGGGCGGGGCGCCGGCCTGGCCGACGACACGTCGCTGCGCATCTCCTCGCGCATCATCACCGCTGCACCTCCTTCACGTTCGGGACGGATCTCACGGAGCGACTGGATGGTGTCCTCCGCGGCCAGATCGTGCTCCGCGATGGCGACCTGCTCGCCGCCGGCAACCTCGGGTGGCTCGGGCGACGGCGTCTCATGTGGTGGCGGCTCGGGTGGTGGGAGCTCGTCAACGGGCAGCGCCCGGCCGCCGCCGTGGATCATCTGCTCGTAGCGCTGGCGCAGACCCTCGAACTGCCGCTGCCGATCCCGGCGAAGACCGGGCGGCCCGGCAAATCCCCTGACCGGCTTTCGGATCGCATCGAGGATCGCGCCGACGGTGGCCTCGGCCTCGCTGCCGGCGACGGTCTCGCTACCGACGCGCAGCAGGCTCCCGTGCTCAGACGCCAGCGACACGGCAGCCACCACGACCGTGGCGCCCGCGAATGGAATGGACATCAGGCCTTCCAGCGACGCCCGGCCTTTGGCGCGCTCAAGGAGCGGCCGAAGGGCGTCCAGCGTGGCCAGGGCCACGGTCCGCATGCGAAAGGCCTGGCCCGGCGAGGCCTGCGCCGAGCCGGTGATCATCTTCGGTATGCCATCGCGCTCGTACCGGAGCTCGACCGCGACCCGGGTCGCGGACTCGGTGAGGGTCTCCTCGAGGCGGAGCAGGTGGCACTCGGGGATCGGCTCGGGCTCGAGCTCGGGCTCGAGGTGCGCGATGTGCACCCGCCAGCCATCCACATGCAGGTTGTACTGACTCATGAGCGCCGAGGTGATGGCCCGCCGGATGGAGCCATCGTCGCGGGGCGACTCGGTGGTAGCGTAGATCCGCTCGATCTCGCCGGCTTCATTGGAAACCACCCGAGCGGCGGCCACCGTGTCCAGGCGTTCGAGGAAGGTCTCGATCTCTTCGGCGAAGACTTCGCGGGGCAACGGGTGACTCCGTCTCTGGCGTCGGTGCCTCGCAGTCCTTCTGCGATTCGGAAAGGCTCTCCTGCCGGAGGCGCGAGCCGGGTCAGAAGCGCGGGTACGCCGGCGGTCGGCCGATCGGCCGGTCGATCAGGACCCCCTCGCCCCCCAGCGCCAGGCGGTGCTCACCCTCAATGAGGATCCGCGCCTGCTGGACCCCCATCTGGGTGGCTGTGTAGACAATCTGCCACAGCCGCCCCTGCATGCTCGCGGACCCGCCGCCGGACCCCACTTCCTCGGTGAGGTCCACGAAGGCAGTGCCTTCCCGGATGGCCAGGCTTCGCAGCCGCGTGCCCGCGGGGATCTCGGTGCCCAACCCCCGCCCGCGCTCCTCGGGGGTGGGGCCCGCCAGCAGGTCCTCAAGCGCGGCGCGCAGGAGTTCCTCAGGCCGGCGGCCGCTGGCGACGCGCTCGACGGGGACGAGAGTTCCCGAGCCGTCGTCCAGCCCGACGAAGAAGACCATCACCGTCGCGGCCTGTGGCCGCAGCTGCGTCCACCAGATGCCGGCGGCGACGGCGGCCAGAATGACGATCCAGACGAGCACGCGTTTCATAGGCGATCCTCAGCAGTTCGCGGCGTTCACTCTGAGCCCTCGATCAACCGGACGAACTCGTCCTCGGTCAGGACCTTCACGCCGAGGCTGCGCGCCCGCTCCAGCTTGGAGCCGGGCGTCGCTCCCACCACAAGATACGTGGTTCTCTTCGTCACGGTGTCGCCCGGCACCCCGCCGGCGCGACGCAGCAGCGTCTCGGCCTGACTCCGGGGCCACCGGGACAACGTCCCGGTGAACACCACCTGCGCGCCGGCCAGCGGGCCATCCCGCGGCGGCTGCGCCTGTGGCGCGGCGGGCGCGACGCCGGCGTCCAGCAGCCGCCGGACCAGTTTGCGGTTCGGCGCCTGCCTGAAGAAGCTCACGACGCTCGCCGCGATGGCCGGTCCGATCCCAGGGACATCTCTGACCTCCTCGAGCGATGCGTCCATGAGCGCCTGCGGCGAGGGGAAGTGCGCGGCCAGCACGTCGGCCACATGTGCGCCCACGTGCCGGATGCCCAGCGCGTAGAGCAGCCGCGCCCAGGTCGTCGTGCGGCTGCGGTCGATCGCGTCAAGCAGGTTCTGGGCCAGCTTGTCGCCCATGCGATCCAGGGTGAGGAGCCGGGCCTTCGTCAGGTGAAAGAGGTCGGCCGGGTCGCGGACCAACCCGCGATCCAGGAGCTGTGCGATCAGCCGCTCGCCCAGCCCTTCGATGTTCATGGCGTCGCGGGACGCGAAGTGGTAGAGCCGCTCCTGCACCTGCGCCGGGCACGACAGGTTGGGACAGCGGGCCACCGCCTCGCCCTCGGGCTTCTCCACGGGTGTGCCGCAGACCGGGCAGCGATCCGGCATCTCGAACGTCCGCTCGCGGCCGGTGCGCCGCTCGGGCAGCGGGGCCACGATCTCGGGGATGACCTCGCCGGCGCGCTGGACCGTCACCCAGTCGCCGATCCGGACGTCCTTGCGCCGGATCTCGTCCTCGTTGTGCAACGTGGCGCTGGTCACGGTCACCCCGGACACGCGCACAGGCTCGAGCACTGCCGTCGGCGTGAGCGCGCCGGTCCGGCCGACGTTGACGACAATGTTGACCAGGCGTGTGACCGCCTGCTCGGCGGGGAACTTGTAGGCAAGGGCCCACCGCGGGGCCTGTGTGGTCGCGCCCAGCTCAGCCTGCTGGGCCAGATCGTCAACCTTGATGACCACCCCGTCCGTCGCATAGTCGAGCGTGGCGCGGCGTTCCGTCCACGCGTGGAGGTACGCCCGGACCTCGTCGAGGGATGCGCACCGCGCGGTGTGGGGATTGGTGCGGAACCCGGCGTCGCGCAGCCAGGCCAGCGTCTCCCAGTGCGACCGCAGATGCAGGCCTTCAGCGGCACCCAGGCCGTAGACGAAGATTCGCAGCGGCCGGCCCGCGGTGACCTGGGGATCGAGCTGGCGCAGCGACCCGGCCGCGGCGTTGCGGGCATTGGCAAAGACGGGTTCTCCCCGCGCGGCCCGCTCGGCGTTGACCGCCTCGAACGCGGTCCGCGGCAGGTACACTTCTCCTCTGACCTCCAGCACCGCCGGCGGCCGGGGTACCCGCAGGACCAGGGGAATGCTCTTGATCGTGCGCAGGTTGGGCGTGACGTCCTCGCCCTGGGCGCCGTCGCCGCGGGTGGCGCCTGTCGCGAGGCGCCCGTCCAGATAGGTGAGCGACACCGCGGCGCCGTCGATCTTCAGCTCGCAGACATAGCTCACGGTCACATCGCCCAGCGCCGACCGGACGCGCCGATCCCATGCCTCCAGTTCGGCCTCGTCGAAGGCGTTGGCGAGGCTGAGCATGGGGGTCCGGTGCCGCACGGTGGCGAACGCCGCCACCGGCGGCGCGCCGACCCGCTGCGTCGGGGAGTCGGCCATGACCAGCGCGGGGTACCGCGCCTCGAGATCGCGCAGCTCGCGGACGAGACGGTCGTAGGCACCGTCCGAGATCACCGGCGCGTCCAGCACATGGTAGCGGTAGTTGTGATCGTTGATCTCGGCGCGCAGCTTCTCGGCGCGCTGCCGCGCCGCCGCAGGAACGCTCATCGGGTCTGACCAGCCAGCCGCTGCAACAGAGTCCGACGTTCCACCCCTACGATAGCACGTGTGCGGTGCGGGGGCGAAGACCGGGCTCTAGCCGCCGGCCATCGCCGGGATGATCGAGACCTCGCTGTGGTCGTCCAGCGGCGTCTGGAGCCCCTGGAGCAGCCGGACGTCTTCCTCGCCGACGAACACGCTCACGAACTCATGCAGGCGCCCGTCGCCGTTGACCAGGCGCCCCTGCAGGCCGGGGTAACGGCGGTCGAGCTCGGCGATGGCCGTGGCGAGCGTGGCCGCGGAGATCGTGATCAGGCGGTCGCCGTTCGTGTAGCGCCGCATCGGGGTGGGGATGCGAATCGTGGCCATGGTCTCCTCCTTCGATGTCCGCGGCGGCCGCGGGAACCATCAGGCGAGAGCCGGCGCGGCGACGGCCTGCTCGAACGCCCGCAACGTCGGCCGGATCCGCACCGTCGCGGGGAGCGACGGCGCCACGGCGTCCGACGTCTTGAGCCCGATCCCGGTGATGCACGCGACGGTGACGCCGTCGGGATCCAGGGCCCCGGCAGCCGCGAGTCTCTTGAGCACGGCGACCGTCACGCCCCCGGCTGTCTCGGTGAAGATCCCCTCGGTCTGCGCCAGCAGCTTCATGCCTTCAACGATCTCGTCGTCGGTCGCCGCCTCGATGACCCCGCCGGTGGCGCGGGCCGTGGCAATCGCGTAGCGGCCGTCGGCCGGTGTCCCGATGGCCAGCGACTGCGCGATGGTCTGGGGCCGCACGGGCCGGACTTCATCGCCTGTCCGGTGCGCGGTGGCCACCGGCGCGCAGCCGGCGGCCTGGGCGCCGTGCATGCGTGTGGTCGCCGGCGGAATCAGGCCCAGCGTGCCGAGCTCATCAAATCCGCGGTGGATCTTCACGAACAGGTTGCCGGATGCGATGGGGACGACCACGTCGTCGGGCGCGCGCCAGCCGAGCTGCTCGGCGATCTCGTACGCCAGGGTCTTGCCGCCCTCGCTGTAGAACGGACGCATGTTCACGTTGAGGAACGCCCAGGGGTGCTCCTCGCCGATCTCGGCGCACAGCCGGTTCACCTCATCGTAGCCGCCGTCGACCTCGACGACGGTGGGACCGTACACCGCGGAGGCCAGGATTTTGCCGCGCTCGATGCCGGCGGGCACGAAGACGTAGGCCGGCATGCCGGCGCGCGCGGCGTGCGCGGCCACCGAGTTGGCCAGGTTTCCGGTCGAGGCGCACGCCAGCACCTTGTAGCCGAACCTCCGGGCGGCGGCGGTTCCGATCTCCACCGCGCGGTCCTTGAACGACCATGTGGGATTGACCGAGTCGTTCTTGACGTACAGGCGCCGAAGCCCGAGCGCATCCCCCAGCCGCGGCGCCAGCAGGAGCGGCGTGTATCCGGGCGCCAGGTCGACGACCGGATCGCGGTCCACCGGGAGCAGATCGGCGTAGCGCCACATCGACCGCGGACCGGCCTCGATGCGCTCACGCAGCGGCAGCCGCCGCAGCGCCTCTATGTCGTAGACCGCCTCCAGCGGGCCGAAGCACCGCTCGCACACGTACACCGGTCCCGCGGGGACCTCGGTCCCACACTCCCGGCACCGCAACCGCTCAGTTGCCACCCGCGTCCCTCCCCCGCCCGCCAGCGGCGGGCGCCTTGTGCATCGTCGCTACCCGTCGAGCGCGCCACGCTGCTCGATGGTCGTCATCACCACCTGGCTCTCAACCCCGGCATCGGCAAACGCCTGCCGCATCGCTCCACCCACTGCCGCCGCCACGGCCGGCGGCGCCAGCGCAGCCACCGTCGGACCCGATCCGCTCAGCACCGCGCCGTGCGCGCCCGCCTGCCCGGCGGCGGCGATGACCTGCTCCAGACCTGGCACCAACGGCGCCCGGTAGGACTGATGCAGGCGGTCGTCGAGCGCGTACCGCAGCAGGTCCTCGCGCCCCTGCGCCAGGGCCGCCACCAGCAGCGTCGCCCGCCCGAGGTTGAATACGGCGTCCTCGCGGCTCACCTGCGCCGGCAGCAGGCTCCGCGCAGCCAGGGTCGGCACCTCCAGGGCCGGGACGGCCAGGACCACAGACAGCGACACGCTGGGGAGGATCCGCGTCCAGTGGTACGCCTCGCCGTTCCGGCTGACGACGACCACGCCGCCGAACAGCGCGCCCGCCACGTTGTCGGGATGGCCCTCGATGTCCGCGGCAAGGCGCAGGATCTGGCTGTCGTCCAGCCGCTCCCCCAGGAGGCGGTTCGCGGCGACCACGCCGCCGGCGATCGCCGCGGCGCTGCTGCCGAGTCCACTGTGCGTCGGAATACTCAGCTGGGCCTCGACGGCAAACGCGCCGCAATAGCCGACGACCGCCCCGACCGCTTCGGCGCTCCGATAGATGAGGTTGCTGGTGTCCTGCGGCACCCCCGGCCCCGGCACACGGACCGATGGTGTAGCCGTCCGCGCGACCGTCACCTCGGTGTGGATGCCCACGGCCGCGGCCAACACATCGAACCCTGCGCCCAGATTCGCGACGGTCGCCGGCACCCGCACGGTGACTCGATCAGGGACCATCCTGGTCATCCTCCCCGAGATACAAAAAGTCCCTCCACTTCCTGCTCTGGAGGGGATCTCACCCTCTTATCCGCCGGAACTGGATCCGCGGGGGTTGGCACCTTGCCAAATCGGCAGGTTGCCGGGGGTCATCGGGCCCGTCCCTCGCCCACTCTTGATAAGAGATGCTATGGAATTTGCCTGAGCGTACCACAGGGGGGCAAGGGCGTCAAGACAAGAAGCCGGTGATGTGAAGCCGGTGAATAACAACCGCTGGGGCACCTTGAGGCCTCTTCCCCACCGGTGCTACACTCACAGGGGCCATGGACCCGGTGATCGTGCAACTTGGACCGCTGGCGATCCGCTGGTACGGGGTGCTGCTCGCAACCACGATCGGCGTCAGCATGGTCGTCGCCTACCGCTACGGCCCCCGGTTTGGCATCCCCTCCGAGGTGCTCGACCGGACCACGGTCACCTTCGCGATCGTGGCGCTCGTCGGCGCGCGTCTC
Organism: Armatimonadota bacterium; assembly: GCA_037443565.1. Taxonomy (GTDB): domain Bacteria; phylum Sysuimicrobiota; class Sysuimicrobiia; order Sysuimicrobiales; family Humicultoraceae; genus Fervidifonticultor_A. The sequence continues at coordinate 25,097 of JBBIOB010000003.1, forward strand.
GGCTACATCGTCTCGCACCCTACGGAGTTCTCGCGTCTGATCGACCTGGTCAGAATCGACCGCGGTGGTCTCACGTCGCACGGCGCGATCGCCGCCGGGCTGCTCTACCTGGCCTGGGCCTCCCGCCGGTACGGCATCCCGGCCTGGACGTTTGCGGATGCCTTCGGATGGGCGGTGCCGATCGGCAACATGTTCGTCCGCATCGGCAACTTCATCAACGGCGAGCTCTACGGCGATCCCACGACGCTGCCGTGGGGCGTGCGCTTTCTCACTGCGCCCGATGTGCCACGCCACCCGCTGCAGCTCTATGAAGCGCTCCTCGCCGTGGTGATCCTGCTCTACGCCCGCCGGGTCGCGGCCCATCGACAGTTCGCCGGGCAGGTCTTCTGGACGATCATGGTCACGACGTCCGCGGGTCGCATCTTCCTCGATGCGCTGCGCAGCGACGTGCGGGCGCTCGGCGTGCTGACGCTCGGACAGATGGCAGCGCTCGTCTTGATCGTCTGGGGAGGACTGGCGTTGTGGTCCGGGGCGCGCAGGCCGAGAGTGTCGCCGGGAGCATAGCCGCTTCGCGGCTATGCTGACATCAGCCGGCCTTCATCGCGCGGACGGCCCGTACCGCAAGCGCGGCGATCCGCCATGCGCCCAGGAAGGCGAGGGTGAAGCCGCCGGCGATGGCGACGAACACGAGGAAGCCGTAGCCGAACGGCCGCCCCATCCACACGTGCCGCAGGGCCAGGCCCACAGGGACGGCCACAAGCCACGTCAGCAGGAACGCCCAGACGCCGGGCCGGTCGTAGGTCCGCACCAGGCGGGCCACCGCGAACCAGGCCGCAAGCAGCGGGACCGCGGTCTGGAGGACGGCGACGAGCGTGACCGGCATCCGGTGGAACTGCAGCCCGACGATGGCAAACGCCAGCAGGCTGGCCGCGTCGCCCAGGGCCAACCACCGGGCGCCGGGCGGTTCGGGGCCGCGCTGGCGCCCCATCACCGCAGCAGGGCGCCGACTTGCTGGACGAACGCGGTCAGCCGGGCGGGGAACACCCCCATGTGCACTACCGCGAGCGCCGCCAGGAGCAGCGCTGCATTGACCAGGGGGCTGGCGTGGAGCCGGACCGCCAGACCGTTGGGGCCGGCCGCCGCAGGCGTCAGGGTCGAGGGGACCGGCGCCCACATGATGTACGCGACGCGCAGGTAGTAGTAGACCGAGATCACGCTGGTCAGGACGCCGATGAGCGCCAGCGCCAGGCCGCTCGGAGTCCCGGATTCCACCGCGGCGAGGAAGATGCCAACCTTGGCGACAAATCCGCCGGTCGGAGGCAGGCCCGCGAGCGAGACCATGAAGAGCCCGGTGGCCGCGGCCAGCAGCGGCGACCGGGTCGCGAGCCCGGTGTAGTCCTCGATCCGGTCGGCCTCCTTTCCCCCCCGGTCGAGCGCGATCGCAACCGCAAACGCGCCCGTGCCCATGGCGGCGTACACCGCGAGGTACGCCGCCACCGCTGAGATGGCCGCCGGCGTCGCGGTCACCACGCCGACCAACAGGTATCCGGCGTGCGCGATGCTCGAGTACGCCAACAGGCGTTTGTAGCTCGTCTGGACCAGCGCGGCCAGGTTGCCGACGATCATGGTCACCGCGGCCAGCACGCCGAGGATGAGCGTCCACTGCCCGGCCAGGGCCCCAAGCGTCACCGGGAACACCCGCACCAGCGCGACGAACGCTCCGATCTTCGCCACGACGGACATGAACGCGGCGGCGGGGAACGGCGCGCCGTCGTAGACGTCGGGCGCCCAGGTATGGAAAGGCACCAGCGCCGCCTTGAAGCCCAGCCCGATGACCAGCAACCCGACGCCGGTGGCCGGCGCCACCACTGAGGGGTGCGCGGCCGCCGCCGCGGCGATCTCGGGCAGACGCGTCGTGCCGGCCACGCCGTAGAGCAACGCCACGCCATAGAGGAAGAACCCGCTCGAGAAGCTGCCGAGCAGGAAGTACTTGATGCCGGCCTCCTGCGAGCGGACATTGGGCCGGGCAAACGCGGCCAGGATGTACAGTGGAATCGACAGGATCTCCAGCGACAGGAACAGCATGATGAGGTCCCGGCTGGCGGCCATGAGCATGGCGCCCACGGTGGCCACCAGGACGAGGAAGTAGTACTCGCCGCGGTCGAGCCCGGTGCGGCGCAGATACTCGGGCGCAATCAGCACGCCCAGCGCCGCCGCGGTGACGGCGATGTTCTGGCCCACCAGGGTCAGCCCGTCGCGCAGGTACATGCCGGAGAACCCGATGCCGTCAGGGATCCAGAATCCAACGGCCGCGGCCGCGCCCAGGCCTATCAGGCATCCGGCGACCAGCAGACCCCGCCTGGCCGGCGGGATCCACAGATCGGCGAGCAGCACCGCCAGGCCCGTCCCGAAGACGATGATCTCCGGCGCCAGGAGACGAAGAGGCACTGGAGGCAGCGGGATCACCGGCGCCCTGCCTCAACGTCGTCCGCAGGCGCCGGCGGGTCGGGGTGCGAGCGCACCGCTGCCGCCGGCGCCTGCACCATCGCCGGGCGCTCGAGGCGTTGCAGCGCCGCCTGCACCGTTGCCGCCGAGCGGTCGAGCAGCGGCTTCGGATAGACCCCGACGGCGAAGATCAGGGCGACCAGCGGCGCGAACACGAGCACCTCCCGGGAGGTCATCTCGGTCAGGCGCTCGGGCTGTTTCGCGACGAGCGGCCCATGCATGACCTGCTGGTATGCCCAGAGCAGGTAGACCGCCGAGAGGATCACGCCGCCGACGGCCAGCGCCGCCCACCACGGCGACTGCCGGAACGCGCCGACCAGGATCAGGAACTCGCCGACGAATCCGTTGGTGCCGGGCAACGCCACCGACGACAGCATGACGATGGTGAAGACGGCCGCGAACCGCGGCATCTGGGCCGCCACGCCGCCGTAGTCGGCGATCATGCGCGTGTGGGTACGGTCATAGAGCAGGCCGACGATGAGGAACAAGCCGCCGGTACTGATGCCGTGGTTGACCATCTGGAGCAGGCTACCCTGTAGCCCCTGCTCGTTGAGGGATGCGATGCCGAGCATGACGAAACCCAGGTGGCTGACGCTGGAGAACGCGATGAGCCGCTTGAGGTCGGTCTGCGCCCACGACACGGCCGCGCCGTAGAGGATGCCCACGATGGCGAGCCCGGCGATGATCGGCGCCGAGGCGACCAGCGCCTCGGGGAACAGCGCGGGCCCCACGCGCACGAACCCGTACGTGCCCATCTTGAGCAGCACGGCTGCCAGGATCACGCTCCCCGCCGTCGGCGCTTCGGTGTGGGCGTCGGGCAGCCAGGTGTGCAGGGGCCATACCGGCACTTTCACCGCGAAGGCGAGCGCGAACGCGGCGAACAGCCACGCCTGCGCGACCGACGCCAGCCGCAGATCCGCCAGCCGGGTCAGGTCGAAGGTCCGCTCGCCGAGCTGGGCCGCGCCGATCGCGTGCACCGCGAAGATCGCGACGAGCATGAGCACGCTGGCCGCCATGGTGTAGACGAAGAACTTGATGGCCGCGTAGCGCCGGTTGGGTCCGCCCCACAGCCCAATCAAGAATGCCATGGGGATGAGCACGGCCTCCCAGAAGACGTAGAAGAGGATGAGGTCGAGGCTGAGAAACGTCCCCAGCACCGCGGTCTCGAGCCCGAGCATCGCAATCGTGAACGCCTTGACGCGCTCCGTGATCGATTCCCACGAGCCGTACAGCGCCACGGGGAAGATCACGACCGTCAGCCCGACCAGCAGCAGCGAGAACCCGTCGATGCCGATGGTGTAACCCATGCCCAGGGCCGGCACCCAGGCCGCGCGCTCCAGGAACTGGAAGGCGCCCGAGGCAGCGTCGAAGGCGCCGAACACCCGCGCGGCGACGGCCAGGGTGAGTAGGCTCGTGATCAGACCGGTCCAGCGGATCGCGGCCTCCCGCTCGCGCGGGATGAGGGCGACCAGCGCCGCCCCTGCCGCGGGCAGGAAAATCAGCAGGGTGAGCAGCCCGATCGGCATCTCAGGTGACCCCACCGTTGCGCCCGGTCATCGCAGGACCCACAGCCCCAGGATGATCACCGTCCCGATGAGCACCGCCAGGGCATACTGGCGGGCATAGCCGGTCTGCAGCCGCCGCACCGAGGCGCCGAGCGCGCCGAAAGCGCGGCCGACGCCGTTGACGACGCCGTCGATGACGTCGAGGTCGACCGGGCCGGCCAGCCAGCGGCCGAGCATGTGACCGGGCACGACGATCACGCGGTCGTACAGCGCATCGACGTACCACCGCTGCTCGAGCACTGCGCCCACCGGGCCGAGCCCGGGATCGCGGCGGGCGCGGTGGAGAGTCCAGCCGGTCGCCACCCCGGCCAGCGCGACGGCCACGGAGACGGCCAGCAGCAGCGCCGCCGGCGGGTGCGCGGCCTCTGCGCCGGCGATGCCGAGCAGGCCGTTGAGAAAATGCAGGAGCGGCTCGCCCAGGGCGTGCGCGCCCAGCGCGCCGCCTCCGACCGACAGCGCGGCAAGCAGCCCCATCGGGACCAGCATCACCGGCGGCGCCTCATGGGGGTGTCCTCCGGGCTCGGCCGGCCGGCCGAAGAAGGTGAGCGCCGCGGCCCGCGCGATGTAGACCGCAGTGACAAAGGCGGTCAGCAGCCCCAGCGCATAGGGCACGTAGTTGCCCGTGGTCATGCCCTGCGCGAACGCCGCCTCCAATATCAGGTCCTTGCTGAAGAAGCCCGCGAACGGCGGCACCCCGGCCAGCGCCAGTCCGCCGACGACGAATCCGCCGGTGGTCCACCGCAGCGGCCGGGCCAGGCCGCCCAGCCGGCGGATGTCGATCACGTCGTGCGTGGCATGCATGACGCTGCCCGCAGCCAGGAACAGCAGGGCTTTGAAGAACGCGTGGGTGACCAGGTGGAAGATCCCGACCGCGGGCGCCAGCACCCCCATGGCCACGAACATGTAGCCGAGCTGGCTGATCGTGGAGTAGGCCAGCACGCGCTTGAGGTCGTGCTGGCGCAGCGCCACGGTCGCGGCATAGAACGCGGTCAGCGCGCCGACCAGCGCGATCACGCCGAGCGCCACGGGCGCGGCGAGGAAGAGCCGATCGAGCCGCGCCACGAGGAACACGCCGGCGGTGACCATGGTCGCGGCGTGGATCAGGGCGGAGACCGGCGTGGGACCTTCCATGGCGTCGGGCAGCCAGACGTGGAGCGGCAGCTGCGCGGACTTGCCGGTGGCGCCGGCAAACAGCAGGAGCGCGGCGACGGTCGCCGTCCCAGCGCCGAGCTGGTCGACGCCGCCGCGGACCTCCAGGATGTCCAGGGTGCCTAGCGAGGTGAACAGGAGGAGCAGGCCGAGCAGGAACGCCGCGTCGCCGATGCGGTTGACGACGAACGCCTTCCGCCCCGCCGAAGCCGCGGCCGGGCGCTGGAACCAGAAGCCGATCAGCAGGTACGAGCAGACGCCCACCAGCTCCCATCCCACGAAGAGGACGAGCAGGTTGCCCGCCGTGACGAGGAGGAGCATCGCAAAGATGAACAGGTTGAGGTAGGCAAAGTAGCGCGCCGGATGCGGGTCGTGCGCCATGTACCCGATCGAGTACACGTGAATGAGGAACCCCACGCCGGTCACGACGAGGGCCATCACCAGCGACAGCGCGTCGACCAGCAGCCCGGCGTCCACGGCCAGGTCGCCGGCGCCGAACCATGTGAACAGCGGGACCGGCACCGACCGGGCGGCGCCCGCGGGGGCGAGCGCCCGATAGTGCCCGAGCAGGAGCAGTGCCGTGACAAAACTGGCCCCGATCGCCACCGAGGCCAGCACACCCGGCGCGCCCGCCGGCAGCCGGCGGCCGAGCAGCCCGTTGATCAGCCACCCGAGGAGGGGCCAGACGAGCAGCAGCGCGGCGGCGTCCATCGGCTATCCCCGCAGCAGGTCCACGTCGTCGATGTCCACGGTCTCGCGCGCCCGAAAGATGTCCACGATCAGCGCCAGCCCGACCACGACCTCGGCCGCGGTCACCACCAGCACGAAGAAGACGGCGACCTGACCGTCAATCGACAGGTGCTGTCGCGCGAAGGCCACGAATGCCAGGTTGACCGAGTTCAGCATCAGCTCGATCGACATGAAGATGATCAGCGCGTTGCGCCTGACCAGTACACCCAGGGCGCCGACGGTAAAGAGTACCGCGGACAGCGCCAGGAAGGCCCACGACGGAACCACCGGCTAGCGCTCCTCGTCGGCGCCGGGAGGGCTGCGCCGGCCGAGCACGACCGCGGCGACGATCCCGATGAGCAGGATCACCCCCGCCATCTGGAACGGCAGCAGGTACGTCACGAACAGCAGTTCGCCGACCTGCTGCGCGGTCCCGAAGCCTTCGGGAGGAGTCCGGAGCGGCGCGGCGGCGCCGAACGCCGCCAGGAGCAGCACCGCCAGGTAGAGGGCGGCGAAGATCGCGGCGGCCGCGCTTTGCCTGGGGAGCTTCGTGATGAGCCCCTCGCCGGATCGCGCGTGCAGCAGCATGATGACAAACAGGAACAGGACGACGATGGCGCCGGCGTAGATGATCACCTGCAGCGCCGCGATGAACTGCGCGGCCAGGACCAGGTAGGTCACGGCGAGGGCCACCAGGACGACCAGGAGCGAGACCGCGGAGTGCACCGGCTGGCGCGCGGCGACCACGCCAATGCTGCCGCCCACGGCCAACACGGCGGCGGCGAGGAAGACGACCCACTCCATGGCTCTCAGACCTCGCGTCCCGGATCCCGACCGGAGGCGCCGGGATACGGTTCGGTCAGCATCTCCTTCGTGTAGATCAGACCCTCGCGCGTGTAGCTCGAGAGCTCGTAGTCGTGTCCCAGGACGATCGCGCCGGTCGGACAGGCCTCCTCGCAGAACCCGCAGAAGATGCACCGCAGCATGTTGATCTGGAACTGGTCGGCGTGTCGCTCGCCCTTGCTGACCTGGTGCTCGGGCGTGTTCTCGGCGGCCTTCACATAGATCGCCTGCGACGGGCAGACGATCACGCACAGCTCACAGCCGACGCACCGCTCCAGGCCGTCGTCGTAGCGCGTGAGCCAGTGCCGGCCCTTGAACCGCGGCTCGACCTGTGTCTTGACCTCGGGGTACCTAGTCGTCACCGGCCGCCGGAACAGGTAGCGCCCGGTGATCAGCAGGCCGCGGAGCAGCGCCGCCGTCTGGCGGACGATCGCCATCGGCGGCTACCGGCCGAGCACGGCCAGCACGGCCGCGGTCACCATGAGGTTTAGGAAGCCCACCTCCACCAGCACCTTCCAGTTGAGCGCCATGAGCTGGTCGTGGCGCACCCGGGGCAGCGTCGCACGCAGCCACACGAAGAAGCACGCGAACGCCAGCGTCTTGAGGGCGACCCAGTGCGGGCCTGCCGCGATCGGACCGTGCCATCCGCCCAGGAACAGCGTGGAGATCAGCAGGCCCATGGTCACGATGCCGACGTACTCACCGATGTAGAACATGGCAAACTTGAAGCCGCCGTACTCGGTGTGAAACCCAGCGATCAGCTCCTGCTCGGCCTCGGGCAGGTCGAACGGCGCCCGGTTGGTCTCGGCGATCGCGCCCAGCACGAAGAGCACGAACGCCACCGGCTGGGTGAACACGAACCAGACGCGCCGCTGCGCCTCCACGATGTCCACCAGGCTCAGCGAACCCGCCATGAGCACCACCGCGGCCACCGCGAGCCCCAGCACCAGCTCGTAGCTGATGACCTGCGCCGACGAGCGCAGGCTCCCCAGCAGCGCGTACTTGTTGTTGGCGGACCACCCACCCAGGATGATCCCGTAAACGCCGACCGATGACGCGCCCAGCACCAGCAGCACCGCGATGTTGACGTCGGCGACATACAGCGCCACGGTGCGCCCGAAGACGGTCACCTCGGGCCCAAAGGGGATTACCGCGTAGACGAACAGCGCGGCGATCATCGAGATCGCCGGCGCGACCCAGTAGATCATCAGGTCGGCCCCGGCCGGCATGAAGTTCTCCTTGAAGATCAGCTTGACCGCGTCGGCGATCGGCTGCAGCAGCCCCCAGGGACCGACGCGCACCGGGCCGTACCGCAGCTGGAAGCGCGCGACCAGCCGGCGCTCGAGCAGCGTCATGTAGGCGCACACCCCGAGCACCAGGAGCAGCAGCAGGCCGCTCTTGATGGCCGCCTCGACGAGCAGGCTGGTCAGCGAGGCCATGGCTCGCCACAGGACCGCAGGATCACTCCGGACCTCCGACCGACGTATGCACGAGCGGCCTGACCTGCACTGCCGTGGCAGCAAGCGGCCAGCGTACCAGCGCGTTCGCCGCCACGCTCTCGTAGCCCAGCGGGACCAGCACCTGACCCGACGGGGTTGTCTCGCTGATCCTGGCCTGCAGGACCGCCGCCCCGGACCCGGTGGTGAGTTCCACCAGAGACCGGTCGGGCACCTCCAGACGCGCGGCGTCGTCGGGATGGATCAAGCAGTGGGGAGTGCCCGCCAGCGCGGTCACACCCCGGCAGCGCCCGGACATCGTGCCCAGGGTGAACAACTGGTCGAGCAGCACCAGGAGGAGCTCGGCGGCCTGCGTGTCCTCTCCCGATGGAGCGGCGCGCGGGGTGCCCGCGGCCTCCGCCTGAACCGGCGGGATGGGCAGTACGGCGCCCATCTCGATCTGGCCGACGCGCTCGCGCATTGCCGCCGTCAGTTCGTCGGCCACGCCATAGGTGAACAGCGCGCCGAGCCGCGCGGCCACCAGGCTGAAGATCTCGAGATCGGCCCGTGCCCCTGCGGGCCCGGCAACGGCGGCCCGCAGCGGCAGCGTGCGGCCCTCGAGGTTGGTCACCGTGCCGTGCTTCTCGGGCAGGACGAGCGCGGGCAGGACCACGTCGGCTTCGCGCGCTGTGGCCGAGAGGAATGCTTCATGCACGACCACGAAGCCCACACCTTGTCTTGCCGTGTGCCAGGCCACCCGGTCGGTGACCGCGCCAGCCGGATCGCCCCCGGCCACGTAGAGCACGTCCAGGGCGCCGGAGGCCGCCTGCCGCAGGATCTCGGGCGCGCTCCAGCCGCCGGATGCCGGGCTGAGCCCGTACCGCTGGGCGCCGATGTCGTTGCCCTTGCCGCGCAGCACGTGCAGCGCACCGCTCGTGGTCTCGGCGATCCTCGCCGCCGCGCGCAGGGCCAGGCCGCCGTCCGGACCATCGAGCGCGGCGCGGCCCACGAAGACGTGCACGCGGGACCCGGCGACGACCGTCCGGGCCAGCGTACTGCTCCCGCCGCCCTGCGCCACGTCCGCGGCCAGGGTCTCGGCTGCGGCCGCCAGACGATCGTAGCGCACGACCTGCTCGGCCCGTGCGTGCCGGTGGACCTCGAGCCGCTTCGCGTGAAGGGCCACCAGGGCCGCGCCCCTGTCGATGGCGCCCTTCATGCGGAGCCAGAGGATCGGGTACTCTTCGGTGACGTCGGCGCCGACCAGGACGAACACGTCGCCTCGGCCGATCTCGTCAAGCGTGGCGCGCAGCCCCCAGGCGACCTCCAGGCTGGCACCGCCGGGCGGCGCGTCGATCCGATGGTCCAGGTGCGGCGTGCCGATGACGTCGCGGAACAGCCGCGCGGCGAGGAACGCGTCCTCGTTCGACAGCCGCCTGCCGCCCAGGAACGCAACGCGGCCCGGGGAGTGATCGCGCGCCGCCCGCAGGCGCGAGGCGACCAGGTCGAGCGCCTCATCCCAGGAGGCCTCTGTGAGCCGGCCGTCCCGCCGGATCAGCGGAGCCGTCAGGCGGTCGTGGGCCGCCACGTAATCGTGCCCGAAGAACCCCAGGTCGCACAGCCAGATGTCGTTGACCGCGCGGTCCTCGCGCGCGCGGGTGCGCTGGATCTCGCCGCCGCGGACGTCGAACCACACCGCGCACCCGAGCCCGCAGTGGGCGCAGGTCGAGGCCACGGGCTCGTTGTCCCAGGGCCGCGCACGGAACCGATAGGGCCGGCTGGTGAGCGCGCCCACCGGGCAGATCGCGATGGTGTTGCCGATGAACTTCGACTCGACCGGGAGGGTGAACGGCGTGTTGACCTCGCTGGTGAAGCCCCGCTCGAAGCCCTTCAGCGCGTCGTCGCCCGCGATGATCTCGCCGAACCGCACGCACCGCCAGCACAGGATGCACCGCTCACGGTCGAGGGTCAGCACCGGGCCGAGCGAAACCGGCTTGGCAAAATCGCGCTTGGGCTCGATGAACCGGCTGCGCCCCGGTCCCCACCGCACCGTCTGGTCCTGGAGCGGGCACTCGCCGCCCTTGTCGCAGATCGGGCAGTCGAGCGGGTGGTTGATGAGCAGGAACTCGAGGATCGCTTCCTGCCCGGCCTTGACCTCGGGGTGTTGGGTCGAGACGACCATCCCGTCGGTCGCCACGAGCGTACACGAGGTCTGGAGCCGCGGCATTTTCTCCACCCTGACGAAACACATGCGGCAGGCGCCCAGCGGCGGCATCCGGTCGTGGTAGCAGAAGATCGGGATGTCGATGCCGGCCGACCGCGCGGCCTGGTAGACGGTCGCGCCCCTGGGCACCGTGATGGTGCGGCCGTCGATCGTGAGCGTGACGATCTCGGCCACAGGGTCAGGAGGCATGCGCCGCCGCCTTGGCGATGTGCCGCTCGTACTCGTGGCGGAACGACTGGAGTGACGCGACCAGGCTGGGCGGAACGCTCTCGCCCAGCGGGCAGAAGCAGGTGCCCGTCATCCCGCGCGCGATGCCCTCCAGCAGGTCGAGGTCCTCCACCCGGCCTCGTCCGTGGAGGATGCGCTCAAACACCTGGCTGATCCAGATCGTTCCCTCGCGGCAGGGCGTGCACTTCCCGCACGACTCTTCGCGGTAGAACTCGACAGTCCGGGCGATGACCTCGACCATGTCGGCCTCATCGTCGACGACGATGACGGACGCGGATCCCAGCATCGAATCGACGGCCCGCAGGCTATCGTAGTCCATCCCGACGTCCAGGTGCTCCTCGGTCAGGAGCCGCGACGACAAGCCGCCCGGGAACGCGGCCTTGAACGTCCGTCCCGGCCGCAGGCCTCCGGCGTAGTCGAAGATCAGCGAACGGAGGCTCACCCCCAGCGGGGCCTCGTACACCCCGGGCGTCATCACCGCGCCGCTGATCGAGAACAGCGCGGGCGGTCCGTAACTCCGGTAGACCTCGGGCCCGAGCGTCAGGATCACCGGCACGTGGCAGAGCGTCTCAACGTTGTTGAGGAGCGTGGGCCGGCCGTAGAGCCCGGCCTGCGCCGGAAACGGCGGCCGCTGGCGCGGCAGAGCGCGGCGGCCCTCGAGCGACTCCAGCAGCGCGGTCTCCTCGCCGGCGATGTAGGCGCCGGCGCCGGAGTGCACCACGATCTCGACCTCGCGGCCGCGGCCGAAGACATCGGACCCCACGAGGCCGGCCGCCCGGGCCTGCGCGAGCGCGGCCTCCAACAGGCGGCGGCCGTCGTAGAACTCGCGGCGCAGGTAGATGTAGGCCTTGCGCGCCCCCACCGTGAGCGCGGCGATCAGCGTGCCTTCGATCAGCAGGTGCGGACAGCCTTCGATGAGCGTCCGATCCTTGAAGGTGCACGGCTCGCCCTCATCGCCGTTCACGACGACGTACTTGACCGGGGCCTGCCTGGGAATGAACTTCCACTTCGTCCCGGTCGGGAACCCGGCCCCGCCTTTGCCTCGCAGGCCCGAGGCGGTGAGCATCTCGATGACCTGGCCAGCCGACAGCTCGCCTGAGACGACGCGGCGGGCGGCCTCGTATCCTCCGGCGCGGCGATAGGGCTCGAGGTCGTGCATCCCTGGCGCCGTGGCCCAGCGGAGCACGATTGCTTCGGGCTTGACGAATGCCTGATCGGACATGGCTACGCGTACCGCTCGAGGATCCGGTCGACGTCGTCGGGGCCGACCCGCGCCCACCGGTCCTCATCGATGATGACCGAGGGCGCCTCGTCGCACGCCGCCAGGCACTCGACGGTCCGCAGCGTGAACCGCCCGTCGGCCGACGTACCGCCGGGCCCAACGCCGAGGCGCGCCTCGAGCCGCCGCACGACCGCATGGCAGCCGTTCACCATGCAGGCCAGGTTGGTGCAGACCTGGATGATGTGGCGGCCCACCGGCTCCAGGTAGAACAGGCTGTAGAACGACGCCACCGACGCCACCTCGGCCGTCGGCAGATCGAGCAGGTCGGCGACGCTCTGGAGGGCCTCGGGCGGCAGGTGGCCGAACTCACGCTGCGCCACGAAGAGCGCGGGCAGCAGCGCGGACTGCCGGTGCTCGTACACCCCGGCCAGGCGGCGGATCTCCTCGCGCGCGGCCGCGCTGAGCCCCCTGCCCGCTGCGCCGGCCTGGCTCACCGGTCGACGTCCCCCAGGACGATGTCGATGCTGGCGATCGCGACGACGACGTCCGATACGGTCTCTTTGTAGATCATCACGGGGAGAGCCTGCAGGTTGTTGAACGATCCGGAACGCACCCGCACGCGCACGGGCCGGTTGCTGCCGTCGCTCACGATGTAGTACCCCTTCTCGCCGCGCGGGGCTTCGACCGCGGCATAGACCTCGCCGGCCGGCGGGTGGATCCCCTCGCTAACGAGCTTGAACTGATGGATGACGGCCTCCATGCTGCGGACGAGCTCGCGGCGCGGCGGCAGCGCCACCTTGCGGTCGTCGATGAGCCACGGGCCGCCGGGCAGACGGTCGAGCGCCTGCAGGATGATCCGGCGGCTCTGCCGCATCTCCTCGAGGCGAATCACGTAGCGGTCGAACGCATCGCCGCGCTTCCCGAGCGGTACGTCGAAGTCGTAGTCCTCGTAGCCGCTATACGGAAACGCCTTGCGCACGTCGTAGTCGATCCCGGAGCCCCGAAGGATCGGACCCGTGCAGCCGAAGGCCAGGGCGTCCTCGGGCGTCAGGACCGCGATCCCCTCGGTCCGCTTGCGCCAGATCAGGTTGTTGGTGAGCAGCCGGTCGTACTCGTCGATGCGGGCGGGCAACCGGTCCATCAGCGCCCGGACCCGCGCCTCGAATCCTTCGGGCAGGTCCCACTGCATGCCGCCGATCCGAAGAAATCCGTGCATCATCCGTTGCCCGGTCACGCCCTCGAGGATGTCGAGGATCTCCTCGCGATCCTGGAAGCAGTAGATGAAGACGCTGGTCATGTTCAGGTCGATGCCGCTGCTCCCAAGCCAGACCAGGTGGCTGGCGATGCGCGAGAGCTCCGAGAGGATCACGCGCGCGACCTGCGCCCGCGGCGGCGGCGTGATGCCGAGCAGCTTCTCCACCGCGAGCACATACGCGCACTCCTCGATAATCGTGGCCAGGTACTCGATGCGCGCCGGGAAGACGATGTTCTGATGGTAGGTCCGGTACTCCATCTCCTTCTCGAACCCGGTGTGGAGATAGCCGATGACGGGCTGCGTGCCCAGGATCACCTCGCCCTCGAGATCGAGCACCAGCCGCAGCACCCCGTGCGTGGACGGGTGCTGGGGCCCCATGTTGATCGTGATGATCTCCCTGTGGGGTTCCGGCATGGGATATCCGCGGTCCGGCGCTCCCCGCAGCCTACGGTCGCGGCGGTGACTTCGGGATGATCTGGCTCGGGGTCCGGGGCGTATGGCCGATGAACTGCACCGGCTCCTCCGTCAGCGGGAAGTCCTTGCGAAGGGGGTGGCCTTCCCAATCGTCGGGCATCAGGATCCGCGCCAGGTGCGGGTGTCCCTCGAACCGGATGCCGAACATGTCGTAGACCTCGCGCTCGAGCCAGTTCGCCGCGGCCCACAGCGGTGTCGCGCTGGCGATGGCGGGATCATCGACCGGCACGAGGGCCTTGACGCGCACCCGGGCCGGCGCCGCGTACCAGGTGAGCAGGTAGACAACCTCGAAGCGGGGGACGGCAGGATACCGATCGACCGCGGTCAGGTCGGTCAGGACCGGTGTCCCTTCCGGGGCGTCGCGCAGCAGGCGCAGCGCGTCGAGCGCCACCTCCCGCGGCACGGTCAGGGTCACGTCTCCTCGGAATTCGGACACATCCCCGACAGATCCCAGGCGCTCGCGGGCGCGCCCGGCCAGCATTGCGGCGCGGCTCACCGGCGTCCCCCGCCCTTCTCCACCTTCTCCAGGAGCAGCAGGAACCCGTGCAGCAGCGCCTCGGGGCGCGGCGGGCAGCCCGCGATGTACACGTCCACCGGCACGATCTTGTCGACGCCCTGGACGAGCGCGTAGTTGTTGAAGACACCACCGCACGACGCGCAGTCGCCCATCGCGATGACCCACTTGGGCTCGAGCATCTGGTCGTAGATGTGCCGCAGCACCGGGGCCATCTTCTGAGAGACGCGGCCGGACACGATGAGCAGGTCGGCCTGCCGGGGCGAGGCGCGGAACAGCTCGCTGCCGAACCGCGCGAGGTCGAACCGCGCGGCCGCGGTGCTCATCATCTCGATGGCGCAGCACGCCAGCCCGAACTGCGCCGGCCAGATGCTGCTCCGCCGCGCCCACCTCACCATCCGATCCACGGTGGTGGTGAGCACCCGCTTCTCGAAGTCGGCCGCCTCGGGGGTCGACCGGGTGACGTCTACTGCCACTCGAGGGCCCCCCGCTTCCAGGCATAGACCAGCCCCAGGCTCAGGACGCCGATGAACACCAGCATCTCCATCAGGCCAAACATGCCGAGACGCCCGAAGACCACCGCCCAGGGATACAGGAAGACCGTCTCGAGGTCGAACAGGAGGAAGAGCATGGCGATGACGTAGTACCGGATCGGCACGCGCTCGCGCGCCGTGCCGATCGTCCACACGCCCGACTCGTACGGCTCCATCTTGGCCGGCATCGGCCGGCTGCCGCCGAGCAGCGCGTGGGCAGCCAGCAGGGCGACCGTGAGGGCGATGACCAGAACGAAGTGGACCAGGACGGGCAGGAAGTCGGTCAGGGTGGTCATCGTCGCTGGGATCGACCCCGGCCACGTTGCGGTGGCCACGAACTCCTGACCATCATCGCAAACGACCCTGAGGGTGTCAACGCCGCGGTGACGGCTCGCGCCCGGATGCGCGGCGGATCGAATCCAGGATGCCCGGCAGTACCTCCAGGAGCCGGTCGATCTCGTCTGCGGTGGTCCACCGCCCGAGGGAGAACCGCAGCGTGCCGGCGGCCACGTCCGCGGGCAGGCCCAGGGCCGCGATCACGTGGGACGGCTCCAGGCTGCCCGACGTGCACGCCGATCCGCTGGACGCGGCAATGCCTTCCAGGTCGAGCGCGAGCAGCAGCGACTCGCTGTCGGCGCCGGCGAACGAGGCGCTGACGATCCCCGGCAGGCGCTGCCGCGGGTGCCCGTTGAGGTGCCCGCCGAGCGCCGCCAGGCCCTCGATCAGCCGGTCGCGCAGCGCCGCGATGCGGGAGGCCTCCTCGGCCATCTCCGCCATCGCGATCCGGACAGCAGCGCCGAATCCGACGATCCCGGGCACGTTCTCGGTGCCACCCCGGCGGCCGTGCTCCTGACTTCCGCCGTGGAGCAGGGGCGCCAGCGCGGTCCCCGTCCTCACAAAGAGGGCGCCAGCTCCCTTGGGGCCGTAGCGCTTGTGCGCGGATAGCGACAGCAGGTCAACCCCGAGCGCCTGCACATCGATCGGGACGATCCCGACGCTCTGCGTGGCGTCGGTGTGCATCAGCGCGCCGTGCTCACGGACGACGGCGGCAACTTCGGCGACCGGCCCCACCGTCCCGATCTCGTTGTTGCCGTGCATGACCGAGACCAGGGCTGTCTCGGGCCGCAGGGCCCGGCGGACCGCGTCGGGATCGACGAGCCCGTATTGGTCGACCGGCAGCACGGTAACCGCCACGCCCCGACGCTCGAGCCAGCGACACGGTTCGAGCACCGCGTGATGCTCGGTGGCGGCGACAATCACGTGCGCGGCGCCCGCCCCGCGGGCGAAGACCGCGCCCATGATCGCCGCGTTGTTGGACTCGGTGGCGCCGGAGGTGAACACGATCTCCCGCGGCTGCGCGCCGATGAGGCCGGCGACCTGGCGCCGCGCGTCGTCGACCGCGGCGCGCGCGGCCTGACCGAATCCGTGCACGCTGCCCGCGTTCCCAAAGTGCTCGGTGAAGAACGGCCGCATGGCGTCCGCAACGCGCGGATCGACCGGTGTCGTCGCCGCGTAGTCCAGGTAGATCGCCGGCGCGCCGCCGGCAGCGGGAATGCCCACCATACAAGCGCCATTATACCGGGTGGTGATGTCGGGTGCGCGAACCGCAGACGAGCAGACCACGGACGATGCGTGAGACCCTCGGGCACCGGCGGCGAATGCTGCTTCCTGCCTGCGTGAGCCTGCTCGGCGCCGCGGCGGTCGGCCTCGTGCTGCTGGCCCGCGCCGCGACGCCGGCTCCGGCCATGCAGCTGCGGCCGGTGGTCACCGGCCTGGACCAGCCGGTGCAGGTGGTGCACGCCGGCGACGGGTCGGGCCGGCTGTTCGTGGTCGAGCAGGCAGGGGTAATCCGGGTCCTCCGCGGCGGTCGCCTTATCCCGCAGCCGTTTCTGGACATCCGCCAGAGAGTGGTGGCCGGCGGCGAAATGGGCCTGCTCAGCGTCGCCTTCCATCCCCAGTACCCCCGAAACGGCCGGCTGTTCGTCAACTACACGGCGCAGGACGGCGGGCTCAGGACCGTCATCGCCGAGTATCGCGTCTCCCCCGGCAACCCCGACGTCGCGGATCCCGCCGAGCGCGTCCTCATGGAGATTCCCCAGCCGTACCGCAACCACAACGGCGGCCTCAGCCGGTTCGGACCGGACGGCATGCTCTACATCGGAACCGGCGACGGCGGCTCTGCCGGCGACCCGCTCAACAGCGGCCAGCGGCTGGACACGCTCCTGGGGAAGGTCCTGCGCATCGACGTGGATGCGGGCGCGCCGTATCGGGTTCCGCCGGACAACCCGTTGATGGGCCGGGCCGGCGCGCGGCCGGAGATCTGGGCGTACGGGCTCCGCAACCCCTGGCGGTTCTCGTTCGACCGCGCCACCGGGCGGCTGTTCCTGGCCGACGTCGGACAGAACGCGGTCGAAGAGGTCAACCTGATCGAGCGGGGCGGGAACTACGGCTGGAACATCATGGAAGGCTCGCGGTGCTATCGGGCGGCGGACTGCGATACCGCCGGGCTGCGGATGCCCATCGCGGAGTACGCGCACGCCGAGGGCTGCTCCGTCACCGGCGGATACGTGTACCGCAGCACCCGAGTTCGGGCCCTGGTCGGCCGCTACGTCTTCGGCGACTACTGCAGCGGCCGCATCTGGACACTGGCCGAGTCGCCGGGAGCGCGGTGGGTGATGGTGCCGCTGCTGGAGAGCAGGATGCGCATCAGCTCATTCGGCGAGGATCAGGACGGCGAGCTCTACATCGTAGACCACCGGGGCGGTCTACACCTGCTGGGCAGCCGGTAGGCGGCATCGGGGCGGCGCCGCGGAATGTCCGTGCCGCGATCAGCCGCGGCGGCCGGTCCGCATGCGGGCCGCCCACGCCGCGGGCGAGGGGTGGTCCGGCGGGAACGACGCGATCGAGCGGTCGATGTCGTATGGGACTCGGTGGAGCCCGGCCGTCCAGCCCGACGATGAGCGTTCGAGCAGCGCGAAGCTCGCCCGCGGGTCGCCGTCAAAGGGAAACCCCACGCTGCCCGAGTTGACGACGAGCCATCCCTCGGGCGTCCGCCCAATCCATCCCACGTGGATGTGCGCGTAGACCACGGCCGCTGCCCGGGCCGCATCAAGCATCCGCCGCAACTGAGACGGCCCGGCTTCCGCGGGCACCACGTCGGAGATGCTCCACGGCGTGGCGTGCACGACGGCCAGATCGTCCACACGATGCTCAAACGGCAGCCCTGCCAGGTAGCGCTGCGACGGATCGCTGAGCCGGCCTCGCGTCCATCTCACGACCGGGTCTCCCGTGCCCGGCGCGCCGGAGGCGAGCCACTCATCGGTGTTCCCGCGGATGCACGGGATACCCAGCGAGGCGATGCGCGTCACGCACCCCTCAGGATCTGGACCGCCGTACGCGAGATCTCCACCGCAGATGATCTGATCGGGGCCCAGCCCACTGATCGCGGCCAGGACGGCTTCCAGCGCTTCGCAGTTGCCGTGGATGTCGGCAAACACCACGACCTTCATGGCGCGCCCGTCTCCACCCCGGGGGGCACCTCGGCCGGAGCCTCCCGGGGCGCCGCCCGCCCGTCGAGTATCGCGACCAGCCTGTGGATGATCCGCGCGGTGACTCCCCAGATCACGTGGGGCGGGTAGTCGTAGAACAGGATCTCGTATGGACGGCCGTCCCGAATGACCTGTTCGACCCGCAGCCGAACAGGATCGAGGAAGGCCGACAGGGGCACAGTGATCACCTGGTCGGTCTCCATCGGGTTGGGCCGAAGCTCGACGGGCCCGACGATGAGGCCCACGTACGGCGTAATGGCAAATCCCGAGACCACGGCTTCGACTTCGTCGAGGCGGCCCCAGAGCTCCACCGCCTCTGGGGGAAGCCCGATCTCTTCCTCGGCCTCCCGCAGCGCCGTGGCCAGCAGGTCGGCATCGCCCTCTTCATGCCGGCCGCCGGGGAACGAGATCTGACCTTTGTGGTGCTCGACCAGCTCGGTCCTGCGGGTCAGCACCAGGTGCGGGTCGTCGGCCTGCACAAGCACCGGGATCAGCACGGCGGCCCGTCGGTAGCGGTGAGGGGGGAGATCCCGAGGCCGGAAACCGGCCAGCGCGGCTTTCAGGGCCTGCAGCACCTCCATGTCCTGCCTCTTGGCCGCCCGCAAGCCGCTCTCCTTCAATCTCCAGATATTGGGTGCGAGACCGGGGCCGGGCACAATATCCTGAGGTCCAGGCAGGAGTTGGGAGATCCGTGGGGAATGAGTGGGAGACCCCGGGGGGAAGGCCAATGCACCCACAGTTCGCCCTCGCTAACAGCACGCCTTCGCAGCGCACACGCGACATCTACCTCCTCAGCCCCAGGCTCCTTCCCCCTGAGGTCATTGCCGTGGCCTTCGCCAAGACCTCTCGGAGCCCCCGACCTTTCAAGGAGATTGCCGCCGAGTTGACCGAGGGGGCCTCGAGCGAGTTCCACGAGCGGTGGGTGTTGGGCTACGGTCACGCGTCGGTGGCCGAACACGCGGTGCTGCACCTGGCCGTCGAGAACGCCTCGCGGCTGGCGATCGAGAGCCTGGAGAGCAACCGCCTGGCCTCGTACACCGAGAAGTCGACCCGCTACCAGATCTTTGACACCTACTACATGCCGCCGGCGGTGGCGGCCTCGCGGCATGCCGAGACGTACGCCGCGGCCTGCCGGCTGTTGTTCGAGACCTACCACGCGAGCCTGGAGCCGGTCCGCCGCGTGATCGAGGGCTGGTATCCGCGGCGCGACGATGAGAACGACCGCGCGTACGCCGCGCGGACCCGCTCGAAGTACGTGGATGTGTGTCGGTTCCTTCTGCCGTGCGCGACCGTGGCCAACGTCGGGATGACCGCGAACGCGCGCACCCTGGAGCACGCCATCTCGAAGATGCTGTCGCATCCCCTCGAGGAGGTCCGCGCCATCGGCGCCGAGATCAAGCGCGTGGCGCAGACCGAGGTCCCCACGCTGCTCAAGTACGCCGACCGCAACACGTATCTTGTCGAGACGGCGTCGGCGCTCGAGGCCGAGGCGCGGGCGGTAACCCCGGAGGGTCCCGAGCCGACTCCCGTCGGCCCTGGCGCGGCAGTTCCGGCCGGTTCCCCGGGGGTGCGGCTGGTCCACTACGATCGCGACGCCGAACTTCGCGTCGCGGCCGCGTGCCTCTACCGGTACGGGAGGATGGCCTACGCGCACGCCTGGGCGCGGGCTCAGGCGATGACCCCGGCCCAGCGCCTGGCCGTGATCGACCAGGCACTGAGCCGCCTCGACCGGCACGACGCGCCGCTGCGGGAGCTCGAGCACACAGCGTACACGTTCGACATCGTCTGCGACCAGGGCGCCTACTTCGACCTCAAACGCCACCGGATGATGACACAGAGCCCGCAGGCCCCCACGGTCGACCTCGGCTACGCGGTGCCCCGCGCGGTCGACGAGGCAGGGTTTGGCCGGGCGTACCGCGAGGCCGTCGAGCGGGCCGCCGACGCGCAGCGGGCGCTGGCAGGCGACCTGCCGCACGAGGCCGCCTACCTGGTCACCAACGCCCACAACCGCCGCTTCCTGGCGACGATGAACCTGCGCGAGTTCTACAGCATGGTGCCGCTGCGGGCGCGCGAGGCCGGGCACTTCTCGTACCGCTGGATCGCGCTGCAGGTCTACGAGGCGGTGCGCGCGGTGCATCCCGCGCTCGCGGCCTACGTGCGCTTCGGATATGAGCCGCCCTCGGCGGCGGACCTCGAGGCCCGATTCTTCGCGCACACGGCGCTGCGCCGATCCGCGGACGCGACGCCCACCGCCGCCAGCCCCTGACGGCGGGCCGTGGACGACCCCGGCATCAGGGTCTTCCTCGCCGCCTGCATCCTGCTGATCGGCGCCTACTTCATCGGACTCCGCATCAATCGTCGGACCGGGCGCGCACTCGCCCGGTGGGTGCGCGACGGTCTGACCGTGACGGGCGGCGACGCCACGATCCGGTGGCTCGGCTCGTCGGGGTTTGTGATCGAGGTCGGTGAGCTCGCGCCCCCGATTGCGCGCCTCACGGTGACCGCCCTCCTCCTCCCCCGCGAGGTCGGACTCCTATGGCTGTACTATCATCTGCGCGGCCGTCAGGACGCGCTTGTGATCCGTTGCCGACTGGCGCATCCGCCCGGGGCCGCGCTGGAGGTCCTCTCCCGTGCATCGGTGTTCACGCGAGGACACCTGGCCCGTCTTGAAGCCGAGCCTGGGTGGACCGTGCGCGCGCAGGACGGGTTTGCCGTCGCCACGCGGCCGGGCGCCGAGCACGTGGCCGAGCGGCTGTGGGAGCTGTTCAGGGACCTTCGCTCGGGCGTCTGGCAGGTGTCAGTGCGCGACAGCGCCCCCCACCTGCAGGTGGGCCTGCTCCCCCGGTCGCTGCGCGACGCCGCGTTCGTCTTCGACCGGGTGGCCGAGGCCGCGCGGCTGGTCAGCGCGGCGGGGCAATAGCGTGGGACCGGCCCCAGCCACTGACCCCGTCACCTGACAAACGGGTCGGTGGGCCCCGCGGATCCGTGGCACTCCAGGTGCCCGAGCGCCTCGAGCAGCACGCGTAGGTCGTCAACTGCCACATCACCCGACAGGTCGATGAGAATCGTCCGCTGCGTTCGATCGCAGTAGTGCCGCACCCGCAGGGCAGAGATCAGCCGGCGCGACAGCCAGCCGCTGCGGCGGCGGCCGATCTGGAACTCCCCCGGATGACCGCCCACGGTGACGACCCCGGCTGCCGCCTGCTCCACGAACCCCGTCAGCGGCCTCCGCGGCGCGCTCGGCATGATGCGGATGACCAGGTCGGTGTGCACGCGACGGGAGGGGTCGAACACGACGTGCCGGGTCTCGCCGGCGGCCACCCACTGCCGTTCGTCCTCGCGAATCGTGGTCTGGACCTCAGGCGTCACCAGCGCCTTCGTGATCCGCCAGGGCGCCGGCAGGTCGAGGCCCACGAACTCGATGGTGCCGACCACGATGTTGAAAGCCTCGAGCCGGGATCTGACCAGGACCGCCCTCCGGCGTCAGACGAAGAGTAGCCGCGCCATGCGGTCGAGCATCGGCACTCCGCGAACCTCGGTCTCGAACAGGGGAATGACCGCGCGTACCATTCCGGGAAACACCCGGGCGATCTCCTCGCGGTACGCTTCCTGCATAGTGATCCGGTTCATCACGAACTCGGACGTTGTTCCACCGAGCGCTTCCCGGTCGATGACCCCGTTGACGATCACGCCGCCGACCGGAATCCCGAAGTCGTGGAACCAGTTGATGAACCGGCGGATCACCGCGATCGGCAGCGCCTCGGGCAGGGTGACGAAGAAGAACGCCGTGAGCGCCTCGTCGGTCAGCAGCTGCTTGGCCTGTCCGATGCGATCGCGGAACTTCAGGAGATAGTCGAGCAGGGGGTCCTTCTCCTCCTTCTTACTGTAGGAGAGGATCTTGCGGAGCGAGCGCGCCTCCTCGCGGCTCGCCACCATCTTCTGCACCCACATCGCGTAGACCGCCGACATGCCCAGCAGCCGCCGCGCGTTGGCCGTGGGCGCGGTGTCGAAGACGTAGACGTCGTACTCGTCCTTGAAGATGACGTCGATCATGCTCTCGAACATCGCCGATTCTTCGAACGCGGGGTTCATGGTGGCCGACTCGACGAAGGCGTCGGCCTTGGTCCGGATCTCGGCGTACTTCAGGAACCAGTCGATCTTCTCGCGGATCTCCTTTTTCGAGCGCTCGATGGTGTCTTTGGTGTCGATCTCGTGCGCCCACAGCGCCTCAGCGCCGGCGACCGGGGTGGCGCGGCCGAACACGTCCTGGTCGAGCAGTCCGGAGAGGCTGTGGACCGGGTTCGTCGAGACCAGCAGGACGCGGCGCCCGCGCTTGGCCATACCCAGCGCCACCGCGCCGGCCATCACCGTCTTCCCCACGCCGCCCTTGCCGCCGAGGAACAGGTACTTGAGCGTGGGCCGGTGGTCCACCACGTGCCGGATCGGTTCCGCCACCAGCTCCGTCCAGACCGTCGGGGTCGCGAGTTGCTGCACCATGTCAGTCGCCTCCAAACAGCGCGGCCGCCATGCGCTCGATCATGGGCAGGCCGGTGACGTCGCGCTCGAACTCGGGGACGTACCCGAGGACCTGGTCGCCGAAGAGCGTCCGGATCTTGTCCATGTACCCCCGCTGCATCTGGAGTCGGTGCCGCAGGTATTCGGGAATGGCCTGCGTGGCCAGCTCTTCGGGCAGTACCCGGTTGACCACGTAGCCGCTGAGCGGCACCTGGAACTTGGCGAAGAGCTGCGCGGCCTTCTGCGTGTCGAGCAGCACCATCTCCTCGGGGATGATCACGAAGAAGAACGCGGTGCGGGCCTTGTCGGTCAGGATGCGGCTGCTCGTGGTGATCCGGTGCCTGATGTACTGCAGTTCACGGAGGATCTGGTCCTCCGCGAGCTCGTCTCCCTTCAGCCGCGCAGCCATCTCGGAGTACTGCTGCATCTCCTCGCGCAGGCCGGTGATGCGCTCGATCCACTCGTCGTAGACGCTGGCCATGCTCAGGTAGTAGAGGGCATGGCCGAGGGGTACCAGGTCGTAGATGAAGTAGTCGTAGTCGCCGGCCACCACGATGTCCACGACCTGGTCGAAGATCGCGCTCTCCTCCATCGCCGGCTCGGCCGAGGCCGCGGCGATGTAGTGCTCGATCTCGTCGGGCACCCGGTCGAAGCCGTACATGTCGAGGATCTTCTTGCGGATCTCGTCCTGGTACGACTTGATGTGCCGGTCGGCGTCGATCTCCTGGGCGAAGAGCCCGGGCATGATCTCGACGGCGCCCTTGCCGAAGATGTCGCGCTGGAAGATGTCGGACAGCGACGCCTGGGGATCGACCGAGAAGACCAGCACCTTCCGTCCCTGCCGGGCCAGCCAGTACGCCGCGGCCGCCGAGAAGGTGGTCTTGCCGAGCCCGCCCTTGCCTCCGAACATGATGTACCGCCGCTCCGGGTTTTCCCGGAACAGCCGGGCCAGCGATGTCGTGCCCGCGAGTGCCGCCTCAGGAGATCGCATCGGTCAGGTCCCTTTCCCGAAGCATGCTCCGTTTCCACGTCGAGATCTGCGGGACGACGTAGGGGAGCAGCCGGAGCGAGTAGTACGGCGGGAGGATCGGCACCCCGAGCAGGTCGCCCATGGTGATGAGGATGAACAGGTGCTCCATGCTGCCGCGGGTCTTGAGCGCGTGCCGCGTCATCTCGTGCGCGGCCATGCCGTACACGTAGTCCTTCAGATTGCGCCGGAAGCTGGAGAGGAATCCCGGCTTCTTCTCGGCCATCACGCACCTCCTACGGGCACGCGCCCGGCGATCTCTGGCACCTGCGGGCACGGCGATGCCGGCCCGAGCCGGTCCTGCAGCACCCTGTCCAGGCGCTCGGGGTCGCCGCCGACCGCGACCCGCTCTCCATCGAGGATGTAGATAGGATACGTGCGGGCGCGGTGCCGGAGCGTCAGCCAGAACCCCTCGACGGTGTGCGCGTCGATCAGGCGCACCCGCAGTCGACCGGCGTACCCGCCCGCCGTGGCCCGCAGCCAGTCGGACAGCCGGGCGTAGGCGGCCTTGTCGTCGTCGGGATACTCGTTGATCTGCTGCGTGTGCACGGGCCCTCCGATGCCTGCGGCCTCGAACGCCACCTCGCAGTGCGCACAGTGATAGAAATCGGTAGGGACCAGGGCTACGACCTCCAGCGTACTCCTCGTCATGACCGTCCTCCCTCCCCCCGATCAGGAGTGCGGTGTCGTGCGATCCAGTGCTCCACGCACGCGGTCAGGATCTGTTCATCCCATCCCGTCACCCGCTCGCGGCCGTCCACGATGAACGCGGGATACTGCCGGACGCGATGGCGCAGCGACGCCGTAAACCACCGAGGCGAGGCCGGCGCCAGCACCCGGATCGTCACCGCCTCGCCGAAGCGCTCGTGCAACGCGTTGAGCAGGCCCCACAGGCGCCGGTACTCCTCGCGCATGGGAGCCGGATACCCCTCCACCTCGCGACGGTGAATGGCGCGGCCCACGCCCGTCAGGTCGAGGACCGATCCCTCACGCGCCAGCGCCAACCCTGATGCCATGAGCACCGGCGCCAGCACCTCGACCGTCACCGGCGGGTACCGCGGCGGGGGCGGCTCCGGAATCTCGGTCGGCGCGCCCCCTGAAATCGCCGGCCGCGCCACGGAGCGCCCTCTCCTGCCGGAATGCCTGGGCAGCATGAACATCAATCCGTAATCCGTGCGGTGGGAGGCGCCGGGCGGTGTTCCCGGCGCCTCCCACCACCACAACACTACGAGTGGGCCGGGGCAGGACGGAACTCCGCCCGCGCCTTCTGGAACGCGCGCAGTCCGTCGACGGCCAGCAGCACCGCCAGGATCACCAGCGCAAAGGCAATGACCCCTGCGATGAGATTGCCGAAGACGAAGGCCGGTGCCAGGCCGGGCGTGAACGCGGCCCGAAGGCTGACCCATCCGGTGAAGAGCAGCGCGGCTACCGTGGTCACGTACATGAACACGGCAGGATAGGCCACCCACCGGTAGGCCTTCCCCTGGTTGATCAGCCAGATCGACACGAGCATCAGGGCCAATCCGGCGAAGAGCTGGTTCGACCCGCCGAACAGGATCCAGATGCGGCCCCAGAAGCCGGTCCACAGGATCAACAGGGTGAACACGATGCCGACGACCGACCCGAAGTGCGGGTTGCGAAACGCCGGCACGCGGTCGCCGACGAGTTCGGCGCTGGCGACCCGCATGAACCGCAGGACGAGCTGCATGACCGTCAGCGCCATGATGCACAGGAAGATCGACCCGTACGCGGCGCCGAACTCCATGGAGACGCCGAGCACATTGAGGAACTTGGCCATGCCGCCCGCGAAGACCGCGCCGGGCGCCCGCAGCAGGACCTCACGGTAGCCGGCAAAGCTGCCGAAGCCGAGCACCGCGGTGGAGAGCGCAAGAACTGCGAGCACGGTCTCGGTGAACATGGCTCCCGCGGTGACCGGCAGGGTGTCGGTCTCCTTCTCAAGTTGCCGCGAGGTACCCGATGTCGTGACCAGGCTGTGCCAGCCGGAGATCGCGCCGCAGGCGATCGTCACGAAGATGATCGGCCACAGCGGCGTGGGAATCCCGGGCGCGATGACGCCCACCGCGTAGAACCCGACGAAGGCGGGGAAGTCCCCAAACCCCGGCCGCGAGATCATGATGCCGAGGATGGCAGCGGCCATGCCGGCGAAGACCAGCCAGAACGAGACGTAGTTGACCGGCTGCGCGAACCGCCAGATGGGGAGCACCGAGCCGAAGTAGCAGAACACCAGGGCCAGGATGCCCCAGATGAAGACCGCCCAGGTCATCGGGCCGTAGGGAGTCATGTAGAGAACGTTCTTGACCTCGCGGCCGCCGATCATCATGGTGGAACCGGCGAGGCCGTTGAACCACTCCGCGAGGCGGCTGAGGGCTGCGGTCTGGCCCAGGTAGATGCCGATGAAGGCGATCGCCACGGTCACCACGGTGGTCGTGACCAGGTCACGCCGCATCTTGTACGTCATGTGCCCGGCCAGCACGCCGGCGAGCGCGGCGATGATGAACCCGATGGGGACCTTGGGGTTCGCCAGCAGCCCGGCGACGATCGCCCCAAACGCCCCCATGATGAGCAGCAGGTAGAAATAGAGGAAGGACAGAAGGATGCCGCGCGCCCGCGGGGAGACAAGTTTGTAGCTCAGGCCGCCCATGGTGAGGCCTTCACTGCGCATGGCCATCATGGACGAGGCATAGTCCTGGACCCACCCGACGAAGAGGACGCCCAGGATCAGCCAGAGGAGCGCCGGTAGCCATCCCCATTGAGCGGCCACGATCGGTCCGACAATCGGCCCCAGGGCCGCGATGGACTTGAACTGGTAGCCGAACAACACGCTGCCCGAGGCGGGCACGAAATCGACGCCGTCCTGGTAGAGCTTCGCCGGCGTCGCACGGCTGGCGTCCGGCTTCATGACGTCACGATCCACGCGTGCCGCGTACAGCCGGTAGGCCAGCCAGACGATGATGACGGTCACGATCAACATCCATGCCCCCATGTCATCGCCTCCCTGACGCGACAGAGTGCGTGTCGTGCGCGCTCACAACGGAGTTGTCGGTCTCTCACCCCCTCGGTCCGGGACATTCACTGCGACCCCACGCGAACGGTGGTTGTGGGTTCCTGCAATTTCCGCAGTGGTCGGCCGTCCCGTCAATCTGCTGCAGCATCCTTCGCCGACCGGCGGGATGGTTCCCCCTTGGGCGGGCCCGCGTCGCCTCCGGCGGGTACGCGGCGCAAACGTTACTGCCCGTCGGGCGTCGGCCTGTCCCCGGGCTCGGGCGGGACGAGCACATAGGCCAGGGTCAGCAACTCCTTGTTGCCGTGAAAGCGGTGGGGCACACGGCGCGGAACGAACGCAACGGATCCAGGGCCCACGGGATAGTCGTTGTCCTGCAGGCGCAGGATGCCGTGGCCGCCGACGACGGCGTAGACCTCGTCCTGGTCGTGGGCGCCCTGGAGGTCGACGCCGCCGGGGAGCACCCGGAGCACGCCGATGACCAGGCCTGGCCGGGTCAGCAGCCGGTGGAACTGCTGGGGGGACTGATCGATCGTCTCGACGACCTTGAACGCATCCCACACGCGGCCATGCATGACGCACCTCTCTGTGGACATCGCACTGGTCCTGGGGGTCCAGTTGGAATCGCGAGGGGAGAAATCCTCCCAGCAGTCCGGCGGCGTCAGGCCGCCGCCGCAGCACATCAACAGGAGACCGGCTCTCTGACAGGAACCCTGTTCAGTGAGGATGGTATGAAGCGGAGGTGGCGCATGCGGTTTGCCAGCGTCAGGGTCAGCGGGAACAATCATTTGGGGCTGATCGACGGGGAGCACGTGCATCTCTTCGCCGCCCTGGCCCGCAGAGTGGCCGGATCGCGGGCACGCGGCACGCGCGGCACCGCCCGAACGGAGATCCCCGACGACCTGCTCTCGTTCATCGAGCGCGGCTCGCTCGCGCAGGCGCGCGCGGCGCTGGCGCTGGGCCGGCGGCTGCTGCGGGAGGGCAAGGCCCGCGGCCTCGTCCTACCGACGTCGAAGGCCAGGCTGCTCGCTCCGATCCCGCG
The DNA here is from genome assembly GCA_037443565.1 of Armatimonadota bacterium. Classification (GTDB taxonomy): domain Bacteria; phylum Sysuimicrobiota; class Sysuimicrobiia; order Sysuimicrobiales; family Humicultoraceae; genus Fervidifonticultor_A. The sequence goes on from JBBIOB010000003.1 coordinate 52,925, forward strand.
GCCGCGGAAGAACATCTTCTGCCTGGGTCGGAACTATGCCGCGCACGCCAAGGAGCGTGGTGAGGATCTTCCGACGGTACCGATCTTCTTCACCAAACCCCCCACCGCCGTGGTGGGCCCTGAGGAGCCGGTGGTCCGCCACGCGGCCACCGCGCAGCTCGATTACGAGGTCGAACTGGCGGTCGTCATCGGCAGGCGCGGCCGGAACATCCCGGTCCACCGCGCCATGGACTTCGTGTTTGGGTACACGGTCATGAACGACATCACCGCGAGGGACCTTCAGGCGCGGCACGTCCAGTGGTTCAAAGGCAAGTCGCTCGACACCTTCGCCCCGATGGGCCCGGTGGTCGTCCACCGGTCGGCCGTTCGCGATCCTCAGAATCTCAACCTCAGATTGCGTGTCAACGGCGAGGTGCGCCAGGACGACAACACCCGGAGCATGGTGTTTCCGGTGGCCCATCTCGTCTCGGTGCTCTCAGAGGGAATGACCATCGAGCCCGGGGATATCCTGGCCACAGGTACACCCGAAGGTGTGGCGGCGGGACGTACTCCGCCCCCCTGGTTGAGGCCCGGCGATGTGGTCGAAGCGGAGATCGACGGCATCGGCACCTTGAGGAATCCAATCGTCGCTCCGAAAGGCTCCGCCGCTTGAGATTAGGAAATTCATCGAAGCTCTACTTCAGATTCCTGTGAATCGGTTCGTGACCTGATTGCCTGGAAGGCGCTCTGCGGCCGGGTCACCGCCAGCACGATGTCGCGATGGGTGTCGTCGATGGTGAGCACGCCGGTCGTGCCGACGATGCCGATCTCCAGGCTGTAGACCGCGGCCGGCCAGGTCACCGGCAGCGCCCACGAGATGCTCAGGTGGAGCACGGTGCCGTCGGCGAACATGATCATGCCGGCGGTGGCATCGATGCCGTGGTAGAGCGGGCCCAGCACCCTGTCGATCGAGCGCGCATAGACCTCGGTGGCGGTCTTGCCGTCGAGGCACCACATGCACACGTCGAGCGCGTGCGTCCCGGAAATCACCATGGGCGAGATGGTCGCGGGATCGTCGGTGCGCTTGTAGTTGTCGATGGCGACGAGGCGGTTCATAAAGGCGCGCGAGGTGACGAGCGTGACCTCGCCGAGCGCGCCGCTCCGGCACTTCTCCTTTGCGGCGAGCCACCGGCGACGAAAGCGCTGGGTGTAGCCGACGACCGCGTCGAGCTTGGCGTCGTCGATCGCCTGGAGCACGCGCGCGGAATCCGCGAGCGTGGTGGCGAGCGGCTTCTCGATCAGCATGGGCAGGCCGCGCTCGACCGCGGCCATGATCGGATCGACATGCAGATGCTCGTCGGTCGCGATGATGGCGCAGGTGGCCTCGGGCCGCGCGAGCAGCTCCCGGTGGTCGGTGGTGACGAAGTCGGCGCCGATCTTCTCGGCGACCGCGCGGCCGCGGTCGGGGATCTTCTCGGCGATGCCGATCCACTCGACCGCCGGGTGGCGCGAGGCCACCCCGCCGCGAAACAGCCCTACGCGCCCTGCCCCGACGATGGCCACTCCGAGGCCCTTGATCGGGCGATGCGTCATGCTGCCCTCCTGTGGGTTCGTGCGCCGCGATCGCGCGGGGCTCGACCGTTCCGACCCGCCGACCTGCGCTCAGTATACACCCCCATCATCTGTCCCGCGACGGAACCGGCCGGCGGTCGCGCCGCGGGGGAGCGGGTCAGGCCAATGGGCCGGTCCCCCGCGCCGGGAATTTCGCCCGGCCCCGGCACGTATTCCCTGGCACGTGCGACGCGGTTGGCCATTCCGCGGCCGGGGCGCGCGGGTGTGACACGTTCTTTACAGAGCCCTGGTAGATGATGGTCATCGCGACCACGGCGCATCACGTGCACATCGGTCGTCACATCGCCCGCTCAAGGAGGGACAGCATGAAGGTTCGGATCGTCATTGCCGCCCTGATGCTCGCCGGCGTCACGCTCGGGCTGACCACCTCGGTCCCGGCGCAGACCCCGGCCCGCAAGGTCTTCGAGGTGACGGCGACCTCATTCAAGTTTGAGCCCAACCAGATCCAGTTCAATGAGGGCGACACGGTCGTCATCCGGCTGCGGAACATCGACCCGTTCGGCCGACCGCACAATCTGTCGTCCGCGTATCTGCTGGACATCCCGCTGACGGTCCGTGGCGACGGCCGCGAGGGAACCAGCGAGGGCCGCAAGTGGGTCGCGGTCGACGCCGGCAAGGCGGCGGAGTTCGAGTTCGTGGCCCGGGGCCGCGGCTCGTACGCGTTCCTCTGCAGCCTGTTCACGCACGCCGCGCAGGGGCAGACCGGCGCGTTCTTTGTCACGGCACCCGGCGAGTAGCGCCGGCGGGGGGCCGGTCAGCGGGGGCGGTCGCTCGGCGACCGCCCCCGCGCCGCTTTCAAGCGCGTGTGGCTACTGGTGGAGACGCGGGGCGAAGGTGATGGATATCGGCCGGTTCCGGCCCACCGATCCCGAGCAGAGCGACTGCCGGGCCAGGAGGATCTCGAACCTGAACTCCTGGACCGCGCGCATCACCTGGAAGACCGCCCCAGAAGTCAACTCGGCTTCCACCTGGAGGAGTTCGCGCGTATGCGCCGCGGAGTTGGCCGCCTTGTAGGTGGCCGAGTCCCACACCATCACAACCGACCTCCCGCCGTCGGCGATCCTGGTCGAGCGCACGCTCCCCTTCCCGAGGATGTTCTCGGCCAGGTTCTTGGCGATGGTGGCGTTGTCGTCCGCGGTGGCCGGTGGGGCGACGGCGGCCAGGAGCACCAGGGTGAGCAACGCCGCAGAGAGGTTCATGGCGGGCTGTTCGCGTCCGACGGCGGCCTCTCCTGCCGGACGCGCGCTGAAGGGAACCGGCGCGGCGCGCCGTATTCTGTCTTTCGATGCCGCACGCTGCACGCCAGCGAATCTGCACCGAAGGGGGGAGGTCGGTGAGGAACAGGCTCCACCGTCTCGGGATCATCGTCGCACTCGTGGCGATGGTGTTCTCGCTCCACGGCACGCCCGCCGGCGCGCAGGCCGTGCCCAGGCAACTTCGCATCGCCGTCGGCATCGACGCCGACACGCTCGACCCGGCCAGCCAGACCACCACCACGGTCATCAACATGATCGACTACATGTACGAACCGCTGGTGGACGCGGAGTACGTCGACAGACCGGGCGAGATCAAGCCGAGGCTCGCCACGCGGTGGCAGATCTCCCGCGACGGCCTCACGTACACCTTCACTCTGAGGTCCGGGGTCACGTTTCACGACGGGACGCCGATGAACGCCGCGGCGGTCAAGTTCAGCCTCGAACGGCTCCTCGATCCCAGGCTCCGCGTCCCCAACCGGCACCTCGTCTCCGCCGTGAAGTCGGTCGAGGTGGTCAACGACCTCACGGTCCGGATCACGCTGAGCCAGCCCAGCCCGATCTTCCTACCGAACATCGGCGGCGCCCTCGGCGCGATCATCTCACCGACCGCGGTCCAGCGTGCCGGTGATCGGTTCGCGGTGGCGCCGGCAGGCGCCGGCACCGGACCGTACATGTTCAAGGAGTGGCGGCGGGGCGACAGCATCCTGCTCGAGCGGAACCCTCGGTACTGGGGCACGCGGCAGCCATTTGAGGAGGTCCTGTTTCGTGTCGTGCCCGACGCCGGAACGCGCCTGACGCAGCTGCTCGCGGGCGACGTCCACATGTCGATGCTCCCGCCGGCGCCCGACGTCCGCAACCTCCGGCGGAACGACCGCGTACGCGTCGTCGAGGCGGCCACCGACCGGACGGTCTTCCTGGTCTTGAACACTCAATGGGGACCGTTCAAGGATGTCCGTGTGCGCCAGGCGATGAACTACGCCATCAACAAGAAGGCGATCCTGGCGAGCGTCCTGTTCGACCTGGGTACCGTGGCGGTCTCGCCCTGCCCTCCGATGATGTTCGGAGGGGCGCCCCAGGCCCAGGACGGGTGGCCCTACAACCCGATCAGGGCCAAGCAGCTCCTGGCCGAAGCGGGGTACGCGGACGGGTTCGAGGTGAACCTCTTCAGCCCGACAGGCCGCTACATTCAGGACTTCCAGTTCGCACAGGCGATCGCGGCGCAGCTCCGCAACGTCGGGGTCCGCGCCAACGTGAGCACAATGGACTGGCCGTCGTATGTGGGCATGATCCTCACCCCCCCTGACCGCACCCGGGTCCAGTCGATCGTGCTGGGCTGGGCGTGGCCGGTCCTGGACTGCGACGGCGCGCTGTACGGCCAGTTCCATTCGACGTCCCATCCACCCACCGGCCTAGGCCCCGCGTTCTACAAGAACGAGCGGGTCGACGTACTGCTGGACCAGGGGCGGAGGGAGATCGATCCCGAGAAGCGCAAGGCCATCTACCGTGAGGCACAGCAGCTGATCTGGAACGACGCGCCGTGGGTGTTCCTCTGGACCCAGAAATGGTACGTCGCGACGGTGCGCAACCTCGAGGGGGTCAGGATCCTCCCGATCGAGAAGTGGGATACCTCCAACGCCACGTGGAAGCCATAAGCACCGGCGATATCCGGCGACACCGGGGGCCGCGGCCGGGTGGCCGCGGCCCCCGGCAGTCCGTGTCGTCCGTAGGCTGAGCTCACCCAATGGGGACCTACATCCTGCGCCGCCTCGGCCTGGCGCTCCCGACCCTCCTGGGCGTCACGCTCGTCATCTTCGCCATCGTGCGCCTCATCCCCGGCGATCCCGCGCGCATCATCGCGGGCGTCCAGGCCTCCGACGAAGAAGTCTCCCGCATCCGCACCGACCTGGGGCTGACGCAACCGATCCACGTCCAGTACGGGCGGTTCCTGGCCCGGCTGGCACAGGGCGACCTGGGCCTCTCCGCGGTGACGCGCGCACCGGTCATCGAGGAAGTGGCCATCCGGATGCGGCCGACGGGGCTGCTGGCGGTCTCGAGCATCATCCTAGCGACCCTGGTGGGGTTGGCCGCGGGCATCGTCTCCGCCACGCGGCAGTACTCCGTGCTGGACTACCTGGTGATGACCGTGGCGCTGTTCGGGGTCTCGGTCCCGGTGTTCTGGTTGGGCATCATGCTCATGCTGGTCTTCTCCGTTCACCTGCGATGGCTGCCGGCCGGGGGCTACGGTGGCCCCGCGCACTTCATCCTGCCCACCATCACGCTGGCGGCGTTCTCGATCGCGATCATCGCCCGCATGACCCGCAGCAGCCTGCTCGAAACGTTCAACCAGGACTACGTGCGTACCGCGCGGGCCAAGGGAGTCCGGCGGAGCACCGTCATCCTCCGGCACGCCCTCAAGAACGCGCTGATCCCCGTGATCACCGTGATCGGCCTCCAGTTCGGCGCGCTGCTCGGGGGCGCCATCCTGACCGAGACGACGTTCGCCTGGCCCGGTGTGGGCCGGCTCCTGGTCAACGCAATCACATCGCGCGACTATCCGATCGTGCAGGGCATCGTCCTGACATTTGCCATGATCTTCACGCTGGTCAATCTGGCCGTGGACCTACTCTACGCCTATGTCGACCCGCGCATCCACTACGGTTAGGTGGCTCCCCGATGCGGTGGTCAGGCCGCGGGCCGGCCTCGTCCGACGGCTGCGCCGGCACCGCACCGCGGTCGCCGGCCTGGTCATCCTGGCGGCCTTCATGCTGGCCGCCGCCGTGGCGCCGCTCGTCTTGCCCTATGACCCTGAGGAAGCGGACCTCGAGCGTGTCCTGCAGCGGCCGTCACCGGCGCACCCGTTCGGCACCGACCAGTTGGGCCGCGATCTGCTGACGCGTGTGGTCTACGGCGCGCGCGTCTCGTTCCTCATCGGCCTCCTGGCGGTCGGGTTGAGCGCCCTGATCGGCGTACCCGTTGGGCTCATTTCGGGATACCATGGAGGCGGCTTGGACATCGCCGTGCAGCGTGTCGTGGACCTGATGCTCTCGTTCCCCGGATTCCTGCTCGCCCTCACCCTGATCGCGGTGCTCGGCGTAGGCGTCGCCAACGTCGTCGTCTCGGTGGGACTGGCCACCGCACCGGTCTACGTCCGTCTCGTCCGGGGGGTCGCGCTCTCCGTACGGTCGCAGGTGTACATCGAGGCGGCGCGGGCGATCGGGGTGCCCGAGAGCCACGTGCTGGGCCGGCATGTGCTGCCCAACTGCCTGCCGCCGGTGATCGTGCAGTCCACGCTGCAGCTCGGCACCGCGATCCTCACCGCGGCCGGCCTGGGCTTCCTCGGCCTGGGCGTCAAACCCCCGACTCCGGAGTGGGGGACGATGCTCGGCGAGGGCCAGACCTACCTGTTCTCGTCGTGGTACATCGCGACATTTCCGGGCGCGGCGATCTTCCTGACGGTCATGGCCTTCAACCTGCTCGGCGACGGCCTGCGCGACGCGCTCGATCCCCGCATGACGCTCGGGTGACGCCTTGATGGTCAGGCTGCGCCCACCCGCCGACGGCGACCTGGAAGAGCCGTTGTCGGCCGTACTCGAGGCCGTGCTGTGCGAAGCGGAGACGCGACCGGTCCGCCTGGGGGACCTCCTCGAGCGCACCGCTGATCGCGGCTACGGCCTGTTGCTGCTGGTGCTCGGCCTGCCTATGCTGATCCCGTTCCTGCCGCCCGGCTCGTCCACCCTCGTCGGCCCCATCTATGCCGCGTTCGCCGTCCAGATGCTGTCCGGGGCCACCCATCCGTGGGTCCCAGGACGGTTCCGCAAGTGGGTGCTGGCGCGGGGAACGGTGGCGGCGCTGCGGCGGCGCGGCCTGCCCGTCATCCGAACCATCGAGCGCCTGTCGCGCCCGCGCGGCCTCTGGGTCAGCGACCGGGTGATGCTGCGCGCGGTGGGCATCATGGTGCTCTTGATGGGACTGGTCCTGTTGTCACCCCTTCCATTCCTCAACACGCTGCCGGCCATCTCCGTCATGCTCATCGGCATGGGCCTGCTGAACCGCGACGCGGTCTTCGTGCTGGCCGGCATGGCCGTCGGGGTGACGACCCTGGGCCTGATGGGCCTCTCGGTGCAGGCGATCCTGGTGCTGATCGAGCGCTTCAGACCCGGCATCCCCTGACGCCAGGAAGGCCCCGCCTGACCGAAGAACTCCCCCGGCGAACAGAGCCCAGGAGGTGGCAGCCGTGCACGATATCGTCCACGTCGAGATCCCCACGCGCGACATGCGGCGCGCCAAGACCTTTTACGGAAAGGTCTTCGGATGGACGTTTCAGGACTACGGCAAGGACTACGCCCTGTTCAGTCCGCCGGGCGGCGGGGTCGGCGGCGGCCTCATGCGGGTGAAGAAGGTGCCGACGAAAGCCACCGTCAACGCCTACATCCAGGTCGAGGACGTCGACGCGAAGCTGAAGGAGATCAGGAAGGCCAGGGGCAAGGTGCTCAAGGCCAAGACCGAGGTCCCGACCATGGGCTGGTGGGCCCAGTTCGCGGACAACCAGGGCGCGGTGCTGTTCCTCTGGCAGCGGGCGACGCCGCCGCAGCAGACGGCGTTGCCGATGTAGAGCTCGCACCACGGACCGTCCGGGGCCGGGCCGCGGGGTCCGGCCCGGGCATTTACGCGTGAAGCTCCAGAATGTCGCCGTCTTCGAGCTCGTGCTCGCGGCCGACCATCAGGCCGTCGATTGCCCGCGGGCGCCACAGCCGCGCAAAACGCAGCCCTTCCGCGAAGTCCTTGTGCACCACCGCCGCGGCGTCGAGCACCGTGGTACCGCGCTTGAGGATGTAGGGCACGTGCAGGTCGGGCTTCTTCCCGGGCTTCTTGCTGTAGACCCGCACCAGGCGCAGCATCGCGAACATCGTCCTGCGCAGCTCGCCGAGGTTGACGTCCTGCTCCGCGGAGATCGGCAGCATCGGCAGGCGGTCGCCGTAGAACTCCTTGAAGACCGCGAGCGTGTCCGCGGCGCCGGGCGCGTCGAGTTTGGCCGCCACGATGACCGCGGGCACCATGTTGGGACCCCGGGGACGGTCGGGCGGGATCAGCGTCACATTGGACGCCGCGAGCAGGTCAAACGTCGCCTCGGTAGAGGCGAGCACGTCCTGATCCGCCAGGTCGACGACCAGCAGCGCGCCGTCGGCGCCGCGAATGATCGCGAACAGCCAGCCCTCGGCCGACTCGGGGCTGATCGGCGGCAGGTCCACGAGCTGGATCTGCACGTCCTCGAACGCCGCCATCCCGGCCAGCGGGACGCGGGTGGTGAACGGGTAGGCCGCGATCTCGGGGGTCGCGTTGGTGAGCGCGGCCAGCAGCGACGACTTGCCCGAATTCGGCGCACCTACGAGGGCGATCTGGCCCGCGCCCTCGCGCTCGACGTGATAGAACGGCTTGGCCCGCGCGGCCCCCTTGCGGCGCTGCGCCTCGGCGCGGAACTTGGCGATCCGGCGCTTGAGGTCCGCCTGCATCTTCTCCGTCCCCTTGTGCTTGGGGATGGTGCGGAGCATCTCCTCGAGCGCCGCGAGCCTGGCCTCAGGGGAGGTGGCCTCTTTGAACTTCTTGTCCGCGGCCAGGTATTCGGGGGTCAGGTTCGCCGGCATGGTCGCGCCTGAATTGTAGCAAAGCGCGCGGACCCTCGGCCATCGGCCGGATCCGTCCAGCAACGGCCGGCGGGCCGGGGAACCGGTGACACGGCCGACGCGTCGAACACTCAGGGAGCCGAACCTACATGCGAGGAGGCCGCATCATGCGATGGATTCTGCCAGGGCTGATCGTGCTGACACTCATCACCGTGCCTGCCGTGGGAGCACAGACTCCTGAGGCTGGGCGCAATCAGATCATCACCACCGGCGGGGGCCGGATCGAGGTCGCGCCGGATCAGGCGACGATCACCGTCGGCGCGCAGGCGCAGCGGCCGACCGCCGCCGAGGCCATCGCCGAGGTGAACCGCGTCGCGGCGCAGGCGGCCGAGCGGCTCCGGGCGCTGGGCGTGCGGCCCGACGCCATCCGCACGGCGTCGGTGCAGGTGGTCCCGGTCTACAGCACGCCGCGCGACGGCGCCGCCCCGCAGGTGACAGGGTATCGCGCGGCCTCGATGCTGACCGTCACGCTGAACGACCTGGCGCTGGTAGGCCGGAGCATCGACGCCGCGATCGGGGTCGGGGCGAACGTCGTGCACGGCCTCACGTTCGGACTGCGCGATCCGTCGCGGGCCCGCAACGACGCGCTGGCCATGGCGGTGCGCGAGGCGCGCGAGAAGGCCGACGCGATCGCGCAGGCGGCGGGCCTGCGCATCACCGGCATCGAGCGCATCGTCGAGGAAGGCGCGGCCGTCGCCCCCCGCGAGCTCCGGATCGCCGCGGCACCGATGCCCACGCCCATCGAACCCGGGCTGGTCTCGGTCACCGCCCAGGTGAGCGTGGTCTTCCGGTACTAGCCCGAGGAGTGGATCAGCGGCGGATCGAGCTGCGCCGCCGGCCATTCGAGCCGGATCAGGGCCGACAGCACCTCGAGGTGGTGGGCGACGACCTGCTCGGACAGGCCCACCGGACACCACGCGCCGAACAACGCGGCGTCGGTGTCGTCCCGCAGCCGCGTGCGGAAGTCTGGACCGTGAACGACGCAGGCGATGATGCCCTCTCCGTCGCGGACCACCATATCGCCGGGCCGCAGCGCCTGCTCCTTGCCGCCCAACCGGGTGTAGCGATCGCCGTCGCGCGCGACGTCCACCAGCAGCGCGCCCGCGAGCGCCGCCAGGTCGTGCCCGGAGGTCAGCACCAGGGTCGCGACCTCGGCGGTGAACATCGCTTCGACGAGCGCCGACGGGCCCTCGATCGGGCGGCCGGCCAGGATGGTCTTCGCCTGGTGCGCGACGGGGTACCGCTGGCCCCATCGCTTGAAGTACGCCGCGTAGGGTCCGGCCACGGCATCGTCCTCGATGGGCCTCGCGGCGAACTGCTCGCGCAGCCGGGCCTCGACCTCGCGCTGCCGCGGCCTCAGCGCGGTCGCGCGGAGCCGGTTCGGGCATCCACGGGCAACGAGCGCGCCGAAGACCCCCTCTGGGAACGCGGCTGTGAACTCAGCGGTCAGCGTGATCTGCATGATCCACACCCGGTTCGTTGCGGGCGGCTCTCCCGTCAGGGGTGCTGCGCCGCCAGCTCGGCAACCAGCGCCCGGCCGGCCCGATCCATGAACGCCGCGACGTCCTGCGGGGTCTGGGGATCCGGCTCCTCAGGCCCCGGCGTCTTCACCGCGGTGGCATAGTACTCCAGGAACGGCGAGAGGCTCTTGAACGGGTAGACGATGTAGACTTTCTTTCCTGTCGTATGGGCGTGGACCATCTCGGACAGCACCCCGAACGACATCTGGCTCGTGGGATAGAAGACGACGTTCATGTCGGACTGGTCGATCAGGCGCAGGTCCCGCTTCACGGTGGCGCGCCCGAGGTGGAGACGAGTCCGGTCGTCCAATCCCGAGGCCCACTCCCGCAGGTCCCTCAGCGAACCGGCCCAGGCCAGGATCTCGGCGCGCTCTTCCTCGGAGAACTGCTCGTCGAACTCGCGCTCCCCGATCCGGGAGAACGACGCGGCTTCTTCGTCGCTCACCGACAGCGGGTCGAACACCACGAAGTACTCGCGCAGCTGTCGCCCGAACTCTCGGGCCATATCGATGAGTTCCGCGCGTCCCTCACGGCGCAGATTCGTGATGGGATAGCCTAGGTAGATACGGGGCCTTTTAAAGCAGATGAGATCGAATAGGGTCTGGGTCGGCTCATCGTGCGCGATCAGGTAGTGCGGGACCCTCTCATACGCCGCAAACATCTTGGAAATGAAGACCTCCTGCTCCTGCCAGGCAACGATCTCTCCCGCGTCGAGTCGTCCCCGCCACTGGTCCGTCGCGTTCAACCGCCGGTGGATCTGGTAGACGCCGTCGATGATCGTGACGTAGAAGATCCCCTCAGGCCGCACGGCGGGCGCCAGCCGCAGGCCCGGCAGCGTCTCCTGCACCGCGGCCTCGTCGGGTGAGGGCATCCGGCGGCGGGTCTCGTCGAACAACATCTTGAGGTAGTGCGTGTCGAGCCCCGGGATCAGATGGCTCTTCCACCAGAAACACGCGTGCGTCACCAGGATGGTGCAAAGATCGGGCTCCCACAGCGCGGGATCGTTGACGACCTCGGTGAACGCAATGGCCCGGAGCTCGCCGAGTGCCTCGGGCGACATGTCGAGAATCGTCTCGGTACGCACATCCATACCGAGGTCGCGCGCGCGGTCGAGCATGAGCCGGCCCATGTCCACGGTCCGCAGCCGCTTCACCGGCGACGCCCACCGGCCCGCGCGCTGCGCCTGGGCGATGCGGCGGTTGCCTTCGTCGACCAGACGGCCCAGGTAGCCGGGCCCGCCGTCGGCATCACGCAGCTTTCCGGTTCCGGAGATGCCTGTGGCAATGACGATCACCGCGTCACCTCCCGGAGGTGCTATCGGAAGAGGTCTTCGTCATGCGGCCTGACAAGATCTGCGGCGCGCTCATCCCCTGCATACTCTGTGCCCCGGATCAGCACCACCGGACGCCCCTCGGCGGCCTGCCCCTGCAGGAGGTTGGCCATCGCCGCCAGCTCGTCGGCCACCGCCTCGACGGAGACGCGGAGGATGTACCCGTAACGATCGGGCTCGCCGATGTACGAGCGGAGCACGCGCAGCCCGGCCGACCCGATCGCCGCGCCCGTTGTGCCTTGCCGAAACGGCCGGCCGTGGCTGTCATTCACGATGACCCCCACATCCACATCAAAGGCGGCCCGCAACCCGGCCCGGATCCGCTCGGCCGAGGCATCGGGATCGCGGGGCAGCGTGACGACCATGTCGTCTCCGCCGCCGACATTTGAGTGATCCACGCCGGCGTTGGCACACACAAAACCCAACCGGTGCTCGGCGATGATCAACCCCGGCCGGACGCGCCGGATCGCTCGTGACTCGCGCACGATCACCTCGACGAGCCGGGGGTCCTTGCGCGCGTCGTCCGCGAGCTCCATGGCCCTGGCGCTCGGGGTCACGGTCCGGATGTCGACCAGGCAGCCCTCGGCTTTGGAGACCACCTTGTGCGCGACCACGACCACGTCGCCGGGCTGCGGCGGCAGCCCGGCGCCGCGCAGGGCATCCGCGATGGCGGCGGCCAGATCGTCGCCCGGGCGGATCTCGGGAAACGGCTCTGGAGCCCACGCGATCAGGGCCTTCATCGTGGCCGGGCGTCGGGCGGCAGGTGGGCGATCCGGATGCCCAGGTGTCGGCGCCGGTACCGGACGTTCAGACCGATGAGCAGCACCGCGAGCCCCTCCAGCGTCGCCGCGCCGGCCAGCCCGCCGGCGTCGACGCCCCGGGCGCCGATCGCGTTCGCCAGATCGATCACGCGCGCCCGAGCCGCCGGATCATCCCCGCAGACGAGCACGTCCTGGCCCAGCGGATGGCCGGGATCAGCGAGCAGCCGCCCGGAGATCGTGTGAAACGCCGCCACGACGCGGGCACCCGGCACGAGCGCCTGTGTCTCGGCCGCGGCGGAGCCTGCCGGTGGCGGCGTGTAGGTCTTCTCGGATCCTATGGGCACCGTGGCGTCCACGAGGATCTTCCCGGTCAACGCGGAGGCCAGGGCGGCCACGAACGCGGCGTGACCCTCGTGTGGGATCGCCAGCACCACGATCTCGGCCGACGCGGCCGCGTCGGCGTTGGCAGCGCCGCTCGCGTTGGGCAGCTTCAAGCGCCCGGCAACGTCCGCAGCGCGCGCGGCATCGCGCGATCCGATCACGACGTCATGTCCCGCCGCGCACAGCCGGATGGCAAGCCCGAAGCCCAGCGTGCCGGTGCCGCCGAGAATGGCGATGCGGCTGCTCATTCGTCGCTCCTCCACACTCACTGCGTTGGTGGATGCCGGTCCGGCCCGGCGACCGCCAGCGCATAGGCCTCGGTGGGAAACCGCCGGCTGGCCTGGATGATCGCGTCGTGGCCGGTGCCCGCGATGATGCCTGGGAAGCGCTCGAGATAGTCCAGACCGAGATCGTACAGTTCGATGTCGGCCAGCATCTGCGCGATGCCCTGACTGGTCTCCAGGCGCACCGCCAGCGACCCCGTCAGGAAAGTCCTGGCATCGGCCAGCTCGTCAGGCGAGGGCCCGGTCGCCTGCAGCCCGCCTACCTCGTGCAGGATCGCGGCGATGGCGCGGTCCACGTTGACCGGACTCACCCCGGCCTTCACCCACCAGGGGCCGGCCAGAAACCCCGCGCGCAGATCGCTGAACGCGTAGTACGCCATCCCCTGCTGCTCGCGCACGTTGCGCCCGATCCGGCCCATCATCCCGAGCTGTCCGAGCAGCAGGTTCGCCATCATGACCGCGTAGTAGTCAGGGTCGGTCCTGGCGACGCCGGGCGCCCCGAGCACGAGATCCGACTGGGTCTTGCCGGGCACGACCGTCTCGTCACGGCACGGCGATGACGGTGCCGACGGATCGGGAAATGCGGGCAGTGCCCATTGGCCAGGCACCTGCCACCGACCGAACACCTCGGCTGCGAGGTCGGTCACCTGCACGGGATCGACGTCGCCAACCACGGCGAGCAGCGTGGCGCCGGGCAGGTAGCGCCCGGCGTGGAAGGCGCGCAGGTCGGCGGGACCGAGCGCGGCCAGATGCGTTTCTTCGCCGTCCGGACTCCGGCTGTGCGGGTGTCCTTCGGGATAGGCCAGGCGGCGGAACGCGCGCTCGGCGACCTGCCGCGTGTCGAGCGCGTTGACCCTGACCGCAGTGATCAGCTCGCCCCGCACGTTCTCGGCCTCGGAGGCCGCAAACGCGGGCTCGATCAGAATCTCGGCGGCGGTCTCCAGCAGCGGGCGCAGATCGTCGGCCAGGGCCCGCCCGACCACCGCGGTCACTTCGATGCCCGGCGAGACGGTCAGGGTCGCGCCCAGCGCATCGAGGGCCTCGGCGATCTGGGGACCGGTGCGACGGAGTGACCCTCGGATGAGCGTCGAGGCGACAAAGCGCGCCAGCCCTGGCTGGCCGTCGTCGAAGATCGATCCCGCCTTCACATATCCGTGGAGCGCCACCACGCCCGACTCATGCGACGGCTTGACCAGACACACCAGACCGTTGGGCAGGACCGTTCGCGACACCGATGCGGCGGTCAGCGGCACCGTCATGCCCCGGCCTCCTGCGCGCCATCCTCGGGAACGAACCAGCCCACCGTGCGGCGCTTCTCGACCAGGTACGCCCGCGCGACCCGCATGATGTCGTCCGGCGCAAGGCGGTCGATGGCCTCGCGCAGCGCGCCGAGCCGCTCCGGTGTATCGACGGCGGCAAACGCGCCGAGGGCCATGGCCCGGCGCATCACGCCGTCCTGCGCGTAGACGAACTGCGCGCGGGCCTGGCGCTTCACCTTGTCGAGTTCGGTTTCGTCGACCGGGTCGCGTTGGATCCGCTCAATCTCGGCCATCGCGGCGTCTTCAACCGCCCGGATCTCGACCCCGCTGTGGGCGGTGGCCAGGATGCGGAAGAGCGTGGGCTCGGCGCTGGCCACCAGCCCGGAGCCCACGTCCGCGGCCAGGCCGCGGTCGACGAGCGCCCGGTAGAGCCGGCTGCTGCGGCCCCCGCTGCCGCCGTCGAACGGGACGATTCCGGCGAACCCGGTCAGGATCCCGTCGAGCACCATCAAGGCCGGAAGGTCGGGGTGTCCGGCCGCAGGCGCGTGATAGGCGACGTGCAGGTAGGCTGTCGCGCCACCGGGCCGCCGCAGGACAACCCGTCGCTCGCCGCTCTGCTCGGGTTCGACCGCCCGCGGCACCGGGGGTGGATCGCTGGCCGGGATTCCACCAAACGCCGTCTCGACTATGCCCTGCACCGCCGCGGCATCGAAGTCGCCGACGGCAACGGCGATGGCGTTCGCCGGATGGTAGTAGGTGCGGTAGTGCCGGTAGAGGTCGTCGCGCGTGATGGCGCGCAGATCGTCCTTCCAGCCGATGACCGGCTGCCGGTACGGATGCGCCTTGAAGGCGAGCGCGTCGACTTCTTCCCGCAGATAGTAGGCCGGGAAGTTCTCGGCGCCCTCCCGCTCCGAGATGATGACCGTGCGCTCGCCGGCGACCACCTCAGGGTCGATGATCGTGTGCTGCATCCGATCGGCCTCGAGGCGGATGGCCGTCTCGAGGTGCTCGACCGGCAGCACCTCGAAGTAGGCGGTGTAGTCCTTCCAGGTGAAGGCGTTCCATCGACCGCCGAGGCGCTCGATCAGCCGGCTCAGCGTTCCCGCCGGATATGAGGGCGTGCCCTTGAACAGCAGGTGCTCGACCCAGTGCGAGATCCCGGTGAGGCCCGGGACCTCGTGGCGGCTGCCCACCCGGTACCACACCCAGAAGGTGGCCACGGGCGCCGCGTGCGACTCCTGCACCAGCACGCGGAGCCCGTTCGCCAGGGTGACGTCACGCCAGTCGTCCATCCGCTCACTCCTCACACAAAGCCCGCCCGCGGCCGGCGGCGGCGGGCGGGAGACCCTGGTTGCTTCGCCGAGGAAGCCGCGTGCCCTGCCGCGTATCCCGAAAGGAGATGCCAAAGGTCATCCCTCGACTGACCGCCGCGGCCGTCGCGCGCTACCGCCGCGCCGTGCTGCGCGGCCACCGCGTGCACACCCCGGGCGCTGCCCTCCGCTTCGTCAACGCGCTCGGCTTTTGCTACGCCTTCACGGGCGGCCCCGGCGGCCTGCCCGGATTGTTCGATGTCCTCGCCACGCGCAGCGTCGACCGCATGTGGACGTGGGCCTGGCGGTGGAAGGACGACCTGCCGGCCCGGCGCCGACTCTACTACGGCAAGGTGATCCGCCGCAAGCCCACGTACGTGTCGCTGCCGCTCCTGCCGGCGTTCTACGCGCTCTCGGGCAACGTCGGCGAACCCGACGACCACCTACAGGCCTACCGCGAGGGCCGGCTGAGCCTGCTCGCCAGGACGGTCTACGAGGTGGTCCTGGCCCAGGGGCCGCTGTCGACCTGGACGCTGCGCCGGCGGTTCGTGCCCCGAGGTGAGCGCGGGGCCCGGTTCCACCGTGCGCTGGACGACCTCCAGGAGCGCTTCCTGGTGGTGAAGGTGGCCGAGGAGGAGGAGTGGCGCAACGGGTTCATCTGGGACGCCTTCCACCGCTGGATGCCCGAGGTCGTCGCGCAGGCCTCGAGCCTGACCATGGCCGACGCGGCCGCGACCGTCCTGGAGCGGTACATGGGGATTGTAGGCGCGGCCCCGGAGGCCGACATCTCCGCGACATTTGGGTGGGAGCCCCGGCTGCTGGCGGAGGCTGCCGGGCGGCGCGGCCTGGAGCGGGTTACGATCGCCGGGCGAGACGTCTGGGTGACAGAACGCCTCCTGCGACGAGCCTAGAAAACCCGCGGCGGCATGCCAGGTGTGGTATGATCCCGCATCGATCTGATCGCCCAGTTCCCCGTGATGTCCCCCCTCAGGGAACACCGGCCGTATGAGGGGTTCCGCTTCTTCGTCGTGGCGGGACAGTGCGTCAGTTACACGCTCGCCCAAGATCACCTGATCATCCTGGCCGTCTTCCGCGCGCGGAAGGGATAGAGCCCCGCCACAGGGCCGCCGGGTCGGCCGGACCGTGGCCGGCGCCGAGCGGCAGGCCCGCGGCGATCGCCGCGGTGATGACCTCTTTCGCGCGTGCCACGGCCTCGGGTATGACCAGTCCTTTCGCGAGCCCGGCCGCAATGGCGGCCGAAAACACGCAGCCCGTGCCGTGCGTGTGCCGGGACTGGGCCCGAGGCGCCGAGAACTCCTGAATGGTCGAGCCGTCGAAGAGGATGTCGACGGCCTGGTCGGCATCTTCCAGATGTCCGCCCTTGACGACCACGTGGCGGGGGCCCATGGCGTGGATCTCCCTGGCGGCCGCCCGCATGTCCGCGAGCGTCCGGACCGGCCGGCCGACTAGCGCACCGGCCTCATGCAGGTTGGGCGTCACGACCAGGGCCGTCGGCAGCAGCACGCGGCGCAGCGCGTCGGTGGCCTCCGGCCGCAGCAGCGGCGCGCCGCTCTTCGCGATCATCACCGGGTCGACGACGAGCCGAGCGATCCCCCACCGCCGCACCGCCGCGGCCACCGCCTCGATAATGGCGGCGTGGGAGAGCATCCCGGTCTTGGCGGCATCGGTGCCGATGTCGCGCATGATGGCATCGATCTGCTCGACCACGAACTCCGGCGGCACCTCCACCACGCCGGTGACGCCTGTCGTATTCTGCGCGGTCAGCGCGGTGATCGCCGAGGTGCCGAATACGCCCAGGACGGTGAAGGTCTTCAGGTCCGCCTGGATCCCGGCGCCCCCTCCGGAGTCAGAGCCGGCGATGGTCATGGCCCGAGGAACGCGCACGGGGTGCCCTCCTCCCTGCGAACGGCATCACGCGCCGGCGCGGTCTTCACCGATCCTGCCCCAGTCGGAAGTGTGTCCAGCCACCGGGCTCCAGCGTTCTCGACACTCCCTCAACGATCATGCGGCACCCTGCCTCGCGGGGCTCGATCTGCCCAATGATCGACACCGGGATCCCGGTCTCGTGCTCCACGCTGCGCGCCACGTGGGCCGCCGCATCCGCAGACAACGCGACGAGCAGCTCATAATCCTCGCCCCCGGTCGTCGCAAGGGTCAGCGCATCGCGGCCGGTGGCTTCCGCGACGGCATCGACGCAGGGATCCACCGGCAGCCGGGGGGTGTCTATCCGCGCTCCCACCCCGCTCGCCTCGCACAGCCGCCACAGGTCGAGCGCCAGCCCGTCGGAGAGGTCGATCATCGCGCGCGCCGCGCCCGAGGCCGCGAGTGCGCGGCCTACGGTCACCCGCGGCTGTGGTCGGCGCTGCGCGGCGACCGCATGGGCCACGAGCTCGGAATCGGCGGATCGGAGCGCGACCTGGAGGGCAACCAGCCCCGCGGCGGCACGCCCCAGTGTCCCGGTCACCGCGAGCACGTCGCCGGGCCGCGCGCCGCCGCGGCTGACGAGCCGGTCGGGTTCGACCTCACCCAGCAGCGCCAGGTCCACGATCACGGCGGGCGCCTGCGCCAGATTGCCGCCGACGACCGTCACACCCGACGCGGCCGCCATCACGAGCAGGCCGTCGTACAGCCCGTCCACCCATGCCGCCTCCAGGTGAGCGGGCAGCATGAGCGAGACGACCGCGTGCCTGGGAATCCCCCCCATGGCCGCGATGTCGCTGACGTTGATCGCGAGGGCCTTCCAGCCGACGTCGGCCGCCGCGCTGGTGGCATGACGGAAGTGGACGTCCTCGACGAGCGCATCGGTGGTGAACAGCGCGAGCCGGCCCGGCGTCAGGCGCACCGCGGCGGTGTCGTCGCCGATACCGAGGATCACGCCCTCGCCCGGCCTGGCGCGCGCGGCGATGCGGTCGAGCAGCCGCAACTCACCGAGGTCGCCGACGCGGGCGCCTACCGGCGGCCTATTTCCTGGCGGCACGCACGACCTCGGCCAGGCGGCGGGCCGCTTCGCGCACATTGTCGGCGCCGACCACCGCGGAGATTACCGCGACGCCGGCCGCCCCGGCCTGGATCGCCTCGGCGGCGTTGGCGGCCGTGATCCCGCCGATGGCCACAACGGGGATGTGGACCGCGGCACGGACCTGCGCGAGCCCCTCGGGCCCGATCGCTTCGCCGGCGTCGGACTTCGATCCCGTGGGGAAGATGCTGCCGACACCCACGTAGTCTGCGCCATCGGCCTCAGCCGCGACGGCTTCGGCGATGGTGCCGGCCGAGACGCCCACGATCCTGTCCGGGCCGAGCAGCCGGCGCGCATCCGCCACCGGCAGGTCGTCCTGCCCGACGTGCACGCCGTCAGCGTCGATGGCCAGCGCCACGTCGGCGCGGTCGTTGATGATCAGCGGCACCCCCGCCGGCCGGGTGATCTCCTGCAGACGGCGCGCGAGCGCCACTGTCCCGCGCACAGATAGGGTCTTCTCGCGGAGCTGGATCATCGTCGCGCCGCCGCGGATCGCCGCGGCCACGATGTCCTCAAGCGGCCGGTCCCGGCCGAGCGCGCGGTCGGCAATGACGTACAGACTCGGGTCGAATCGCATCAGGCCTCCGTGATTCTGACCGCCTGCCGGGCCTGGTCCGGCGTCAGGTGGTACAGGCTGTCAAGAAGATGTGGAACGAGCGTCCCCGGGCCGTCTGCCCGCCGCGCCGCGCGCTCCGCGGCCGCGGCAAAGCAGGCGAGCGCGGCCGTGGCAGACGCCAGCCGGTCGGCGCCCGCGGCAGCGCCCACGGCGCAGAACGCGCCCACCAGCGCGGTCACCATACAGCCCGTCCCCGAGACCGCGGCCAGCCAGGGATGGCCGCCCTCGACAGTCAGCCGCCGGTCCCCACCCGCCACGCAGTCGCGCGGACCGGTCACGGCCACCACGCACCCCAGCCTGCGTGCCAGCGCGGCGGCCAGCGCGCCGTGATCGTCTGGATCGCCATCGGCCGTGGACTCGACCCCCCGCACCTGCCCGGCCACCCCAAGCAGCGACGCCGCTTCACCGCGGTTGGCGCGCACGACCGTGACCGGCACGTGCGCCAGCAGGTCGCCGGCCGCCCGGTTCCTGAATCCGGTCGCGCCCACGCCCACAGGATCGAGCACGATCGGTATCTCCCGCGCCGCCGCCGCGCGCCCCGCGGCGAGCATCGCCTCCAGCCTGTCCGGCATCGGCGTGCCCAGGCTCAGAACAAGCGCATCGGCCTGCCCGGCCATCTCTACGGCGTCGTCGCGCGCCATCGCCATGACCGGCAGCGCGCCCACCGCGCGGATGACGTTGGCCGTCGCCTGCATGGTGACGAAGTTTCCAAAGACGTGGACGAGCGGCCGCCTGGCGCGGACGGCCAACAGGAGCGTAGGGACCTGTTCGATGACCGCGGCCGCGAGTCCCGCTGGGCCCTCTGCGCCGGCGCGCGGGCCGCCGGTCACGACCGCGAAGCCTCGCCGGCCGCCCCGTCCACGCCCGCGCGTGCGAGCGCCCGGAGGATCACGACCCCGAGGATGGCACCCGGCACGCTGCTGGCCAGGAACGCCGGGAGCAGCGTGGCCAGCGGAATGGCCCTGCCCATCAAGGCCGGCGCCACCAGTAGCGCGCCGACCGTCGCGCCGATGAACCCGGTG
This sequence comes from Armatimonadota bacterium, assembly GCA_037443565.1. Lineage (GTDB taxonomy): Bacteria > Sysuimicrobiota > Sysuimicrobiia > Sysuimicrobiales > Humicultoraceae > Fervidifonticultor_A. The sequence continues at coordinate 72,993 of JBBIOB010000003.1, forward strand.
GCAAGCGGCTCGAGCAGGCCCACCCAGGGCCGGCGCCAGATCATGTAGGCGAACCCCACCAGCAGCGCCCCTGGGATGCCGCCCGGAAACGCCAGCAGCGTCCCGACGCCCAGGTAGTTGCGCAGGATGGCGGCGATCGTCGCGGCCAGCGCCGCGTACCAGGGCCCCACCATCACGCCCGCGATGGCGTTGGTCATGTGCTGCCAGGGCAGCAGCCTGGCGCCCGCCGCCGGAATCGCGCCGGGCACGAACGACAGCACCACCGGCAGCGCGGCGAAGATTCCGGTGAGCACGAGCTTGCGGGTCGGCATCCTCATCACCTCACGCGGTCTCCTCATGAAGGCTGATCCGCGGCCCCGCGTGGCTCTCCCAGCGGCCGCACTAGGTGTCGGAGCTGCGCCAGGGGAAACGGCCTGCTGACGAAGACCAGCGCCGTCGACAGCGCCGCCGGGACCGCCGCCGCGAGCGCAAACGACGTCAGCAGGTGGCCGCGGGTGAATCCTGGATCCGGGAAGACGGCCGCGCCGACCGCGATCCCGGCGAGCGTGGCGGTCACCGCGGCCCAGCCAGAGAACCTCGAGACGTACAGGCCCAGGAACACCGGGACCATCGCGGCCGCGCACACCAGGTCGGCGAGGAGGAACAGGTAGAGCACGCTGTACCCGCGCGAGGCCACCGCGATGCCCGCCAGCGCCAGGCCCACGGTGATCAGGCGCGACCACCCCAGCAGCGGCCGCGCGCCGACCGCCGGCCGCCACCGGGCCAGGTCGGACGTGAAGACCGCGGCCATGCCGTTGAGCAGCGTGTCGATGCTGCTCATCGCCAGCGCCACTGCCAGCACCAGCACTCCCAACACCAGCCACACCGGTGCCGCGCCGAGCAGCAGGCTGAAGAACGCTACCGAGGGGACGTCCGCGTGGCCCGTGACCTGCGCGACGACGCCGAGCAGCCCGGGCAGGATGACGATGGGCACGACCAGCAGCGCGGCCAGCAGGAACGACCGGCGCAGGACGCGGGCGTCGCGCGCGATGTAGACCCGCTGCCAGTAGCCCTGATGGAAGAGGTTGGCGGCCAGGATCGCGATGATGAACGTCACCGCCGCCTCGACGCCCGGACGGTGCGAGACCGACAGCAGCCCGGGCGCGTTGGCTCGGATTGTCTCCAGGACCGAGATCGGCCCGCCGAGCACCGCGACGATCCCGGCAAACGCCAGGGCGAGCAGCGGGATGATGACCGCGGCCTGCAGCCGGTCTGTGAACACTGTGGTGGGCAGACCCCCGTAGACTGTGTAGAGCACCGTGGCGAGGCCGACCATCAGCGCGGTCACCGGGAGCGGCTCGCGGGCCACCAGGTTCACGGCCAGCGCGATACCTGTCATCTCGGCCGACAGGAACACGAACATGTAGAAGATCATGATCGCGAGCGCGAGCCCGTACATCGCGCGGCCGTAGCGCGCCCAGACATACTCGGTGAGCGAGTGGCTGTGCGGAATCAGCGCGCGCATGCGCGCGCCGAGGGGGATGAGCGCGAGCATCGGCGCCGCGCTCCCGAGCCCGTAGCCGACCAGCGCGGCCAGCCCGCCCCAGGTGCCCGCCTCGGCGGGGCTGTACAGCACCCAGGCGCCCATCGCCGAGGCCACGACCGACGCCGCGGTGGCCTCGGTGCCGGCCCACTGCCGGGCGCTGATGTAGTCCTCGACCGACAACCGTCGCCGCCGCGCGTGCAGGAGCCCCGCCGCGGCGAACGCCGCGGCCGCGGCGGCGACAACGAACACGCTGAGGCTCGCTGAGGACACGCTGTGCCCCTCCGTGCGCGAGGGACCCGCCCGCCGCCATCCAAACACAAGAGGCCGCAGCCCGGGGCGCAGCCTCCACGAACGTCCTTCGGCCTGGTCCCTTCGCTGGCATTATCCAGAGCAGGTTCCGGGGGTCAACGGCATTCGGGCCGTCCTCTCAGCCGGGCTCACCCAGCTCCCCCCAGGCGCCGTATGCACTTGGGTTCCGGGGTAAGTATAGGCCGTGCGAAGGCCCTTCGCAACCGATGGGCCCGCATCGTTCGTGACTGCGGTCGTCGACGCCAGACCAGACCGCCGGCCCCGGCGCCGGGGACGCACGCCCACCGCGGCACCCAAAATGGGGATTGATTTGGTACTATTCTTAAACCTATTCTAAGATCAATGCGGTCGGAGGCTTCTTGACTCGTGCCGATCGTCGAGATCCATCCTGACTGTCTGGAACTGGATCTGGCCGAAGTGCGCGACCAGAGGACTCTCGAGGATGTCTTCGGTAAGATCGCGATCCTCGAGGACCGACCAGACTTCGGAAAGCCATTGACGAGAGGGATGCTGCGCGGCCATCATCGTCTGACCTCTGGCCGATACCGGATCCTCTATCGCTGGGACCGCGATCGCGATCATGTTCTCGTCTGGTATGTGGGGCTGCGAAGTGGTGAACTGTACGAACGCGCTGAACGATTGTTGAGACGACGGAGGTTGACATGAGCGCCGCGAGTGACAAGATCGTCCAGATCAGCGATCTCAAACGGAATCCCGCCAGAATCCTGGATGAAGTTCGGAAGGGCATGCCGGTGACGATCACACAGGGGAGCCGTGCCGATGCGATCCTTGTGCTCCGGGACCAATGGGCGGAGCTCCATACGCGGGTCGAGGCACTTGAAGAAGAACTCGAGTTGCGCGAATTGCTCGCTGATCCAAAGGTGCGGCAACGTCTTGAACGGGGCCTCCCCAAGAGGGGAATCCCTCTTAGCGAGGTCAGGGCTCGGCTGGTTCCCAGGGGACGAACCCGCAGCCGCCGGTCACGCTAATCCTGCGAGCATCTCGGGTGGAGCAGGGCGGCTTGCGCATGTGTCAAAGCGTCTCGGGGAGCGACCACATCAACCGTCTCAGGAAGGATCCCATGAAGTATCGGGCAACTCGTTCTACGGCTGGGCGATCGGCACGACCGTGATGGTCGGCGCCGATGCCGTCGGCGGGATCTCGGGCGGCGCCTTCAACCCGGCGGTGACGCTCGGCGCCGTCTTCATGGGCCTCTTCACCTGGGGCAGCCTGCTCGCCTACGGTCTTGAGGAGCACCCGCCGCGTTCAAGATGCCGACCGTCCTCCGTCAACCAGCAGGTAGGTGCCGGTGACCCATGAGGCCGCGTCCGAGGCCAGGAAGATGACGGCGCGTGCGACGTCGTCGGGGGTCCCGGGCCGGCGGAGCGGGAAGGCCTCGACATATGCGGTCCGCTGGTCGGCGGTCCACCCCTCCCACACGTCGCGGTTCAGGTCGGTAGTGATAAACGCTGGACAGACCGCGTTCGCGCGGACGCCGTCCGGCCCGTAGCGCACCGCCAGCGCGCGTGTGAGGGCCAGGATCCCGGCCTTGCTGGCGTCATAGGCCGGCGTGTGTCCGGCCGGTGTGCGGAAGGCCAGGTTGGACGCGACATTGACGATCGCGCCCTTCGAGGCGATCAGGTGCGGCAGCGCGTGCCTGCAACAGAGGAACGTCCCGCCCAGGTTGACCGCCAGGACCTCATCCCAGCCGGCCGCGTCCTCCTCCAGCACGGGCCGGCGGCGGATGATGCCCGCGTTGTTCACCAGGATGTCCAGGCGGCCGAACCGCTCCACGGCCGCGCCGACCATGCGCTGCACGTCGGCCTCGCGCGCCACGTCGGCCTGGACGAACAGCACGCCTGCACCCAGTCCTGATACGGCAGCATGACCGCGGTCCGCCCGCCGGCCTGCAATGACCACCTGCGCGCCGAGCTCGACTGCCAGGCGGGCGGTGGCCAGACCGAACCCGGCCGTCCCGCCGGTGATGAGCATGACCTTGCCGTCGAGCCGAATCATGACAGCTCGGGCCTCAGCGCTCGGCCTCCGAGCGGAAGCCCGTCTGAACGATCATGACCAGCCCACACCTCCCCGGTAGGATCGACCGGCCGAACACCGCGAACCTGCACAGCGGCGATGCCCATGCCCGGCCGGACGATCCTCCACGTCGACATGGACGCCTTCTTCGCGGCGGTCGAGCAGCTCCGCCGGCCCGAGCTGCGCGGCCGCCCGGTCGTCGTCGGCGGCGACGGCGACCCCCGCAAGCGGGGCGTGGTGTCCACCGCCTCGTACGAGGCCCGGAGGTTTGGCATCCACTCGGCGATGCCACTGCGCACCGCGCACCGCCTCTGCCCCGATGCCGTCTTCCTGCCGGTGGACTTCGCGGCCTACCGGGAGGTTTCCGAGCGGATGCATGCGATCCTCCACGACACCGGCGCGAAGGTCGAGTCGCTCGGCCTGGACGAGGCGTTCCTCGACTGCAGCGACCTGCCCGAGTCCGGAGAGGTCATTGCGCAGCACATCAAGCGGCGCATCGCCGGGGAGCTACACCTGACCGCGTCGGTTGGCATCGGGCCCAACAAGCTCGTGGCCAAGATCGCCTCGGGCCTGCAGAAGCCCGACGGGCTGACGGTGATCGCGCCGGACGAGGTCGAGGCGCGGTTGGCGCCGCTCCCCGTGACGGTGCTGTGGGGCGTCGGGCCGAAGACCGCCGCACGCCTGAAGGCCGCCTTCGGCGTGGCGACCGTGGGCGATCTGGTCGCGCTCGCAGAGGTACGGATCCAGGACGCGTTCGGGCCGCGGCACGGCGCGTATCTCTATGAGATCGCGCGCGGCATCGACGACAGCCCCGTCGTCACCGAGTGGGAGCCGAAGTCGATCAGCCGCGAGCGGACGTTTCAGGTTGACCTGCGGCGGCCCGAGACGATGCGGCGGGTCGTCGAGCGGCTCTGCGCAGAAGTCTGGGAAGATCTGCGCGACCACGGCTACCAGGCCGCGACGATCACGCTGAAGGTCCGGCTGGTCCCGTTCCACACCATCACGCGGTCGCGGACGCTCCCGGCGCCCGTCGGCGACGCGGAAACCCTGGCGCGCGTGGCCCTCGACCTGCTGGAGCGCGCGAACGTCACGCGCCCGGTGCGGCTGCTCGGCGTGCGGGCGGCGAAGCTCTCGCCAGTGGCGCCGGCGCCCTCCACGGACCCATCGGCCTCCGAGACGGCGGCCGACGACCTGGGGCTGGTTACCCCAGCGCCCTGACCGCGGCTTCGACCGCGGCGTAGTCGGGTTCAGTTCCCTGCGTAGGCGCCACCCACCTGTAGCGCACAACGCCGGCCGCGTCCAGTACGAACACCGAGCGCATCGCCACGCCCGGGATCAGCCCGCCGCCGAAGTTGGGATCCTCGACGCCGAACGCCTTCACAGCCTCGCGGTTGAAGTCCGACAACAAGGGGAAGTTGAGCCCGTTGGCCTCGGCAAACGCCTTCTGCGCGGCGGGCGCATCAATGCTGATCCCGACGACCTGAGCGTCGAGCGCGTTGAACTGCGCCAGGCCGTCGCGGAAAGCGCACATCTCCTTGGTGCACGTGCTGGTGAACGCGCCGGGAAAGAACGCGAGCACGGCGGGTTTGCCGCGCAGCTCGCTGAGCCGCGTCGCCTTCCGCTCGGCGTTGACGAGCCTGATGTCCGGAGCTTCCTGTCCGACTTCGATCGCCACCCCGGCGCCCTCCCTGGGATCCGCCCCGCGATGTGCGTGTGTGATCCAAAACGCCCGTGCCGATGCCGGATAACTTCCAGGGTGGCCGTGGCCATTCCCGCGGACTGCAGATCTTTCGGGCCGCATGACCGGGGGGCTGCGCGCGGCCCGCGCCGAAGCTCCTCGACAAGCGGGTGGCGTGGGGGCAGGCGCTCGGCCTGCTGCTGGCGGCCGCGGGCGTCATCCTGGTCACGCTCCGGCGGTGAGGATTGCCGCCCGCGGTGGTATCGTGGTGCCGGTGCGCCGACGGCGGCACGCCACGACAGTATCACAGTACCAACGAGGCAGGTGAGGTGATGGCACTGGAGATCACGCGCGAGGACCTGCTCGACCTGCAGCACCATGCGCCAAAGACCGCGGTCTTGAGCGTGTACCTGGCCCGGGGCGAGGCTGGCAAGTCGGCGCTGCGCATCGGGCAGAGCGCCCTCAATGCCGGCCTGCGGGAACTGCAGCAGCGCAACCCCGACGACCGGCAGCTCACCGGCGCCGCGAACCGGGTGCGACGGCTCTATCGCAAGCTTCCCCGCGAGGATCGCCAGCGCAACCTGGTCCTCTTCCTCTCGCTCGACCCGGAGTGGCTGTGGTGGCGATCCCTGCAGATCTCGACCGGCAACCGTTTCGTCTGGATGAACCGGCCGTACCTCCGCCCCCTCGTGGCCCTGCTCGATACGGCCCCGCCGGTCGGCGTGATCGCCGCGGCGCAGGGCATCGTCCGCCTGCTGATCTGGAAGCAGGGGATGATCGAAGAGGCTGCCGCGCGCAAGTTCGCCCTCGCCGACCGGGACTGGCGGCGCTACGCCGGGCCGGCACCGTCTCATCCCGGAGTCAGCAGGCAGACGTCCACCGATGTCGACAAGTATGGGGACCGGGTGGCCGTCCACGTCCGCCGGTTCCTGCAAGACGTCGCCGCCGAGGCCGCGCGCGTGGGCGAACAGGCGGGCTGGGAGCGCCTCGTGATCCTCGCCGCGCCCGACCTGGAGCAGGCGATCGCCGGCGTGCTGCCCGAACCGTGGCCTTCACGGGTGTTGCCGGCGCCGATGTTGAACATGTCGAGGGCCACGCCGGCCCAGATCGCCGACGCCGTGACGTCGGCCATCAGAGACTGGATTCGCGCGCGGGACGAGCGGGCGGTGGGTGAGCTGCTGGACCTGGTCGCCTCCGGCGGGCCGGCCACAGCAAGCCCGCAGGAGGTTTTCGACCTGCTGTCCGAGGGACGCGTCAGTCATCTCTATCTGGGCGACGAGGTCAGGATGCGCGGCTACCGGCGACCGGACGGCGGATACGTAGTTGAAGGCGCGCCCCCTCAGGACGACTGGCAGCCCGAGCCGCACCTGATCGAGCGCCTGATCGAAGCATCCCTCGACCAGGACGTCGCGGTCACCGTGCTGCAGGGTCCACCCGCCGAGCGCCTTCGCGCGATCGGCGGCCTCGGCGCGCGCCTGCGCTACTGACCTCCTGGGACCGGGCATGGTGGAGCGGACGATCGTCTTCGCCGTCCTCGCGGCCACGCTGGTCCTGTTCGTAACCGGCCGGTGGCGCTACGACGTCGTGGCCCTGCTGGCGCTGCTGGCGGTGACGATCGCCGGCATCGTTCCCGCCGCGGACGCGTTCACCGGGTTCGGCCATCCGGCGGTCGTGACCGTGGCGGCCATTCTCGTCGTCAGCCGCGGCCTGCAGAACTCCGGCGTCGTCGACCTGATTGCGCGACTTCTTGGCGCGTGTGGGCGACCGGCTCATCGTACAGCTCGCCGCCCTGATGGGCCTGGTCACGGTGACCTCGGCGTTCATGGCCGCACGCCTCGGACGCTCAACCTCCGGTGGCGGTACGGCGTCAACGTCCTGGCCGTGGCCAGGCAGGGCGCGCGCGTGAGGGAGCGCCTCCGCGACGTGCACTTCCGCGCCGGCGACATCGTCCTGCTGCAGGGGCGGACCGAGGCCATGCCTGAGGTCCTGGCCACCCTGGGCTGCCTGCCGCTGGCCGAGCGGGGCCTGCGCATCGGCGCGCCGCAGCGGGTGCTGCTCGCGGTGGGGATCTTCGGCGCGGCCCTGGCCGCCGTCGCCCTGCGGCTACTGCCCGTGCAGGTCGCTTTCGTGGCTGCGGGCGTGGGCATGATCCTGGCGGGCCTCCTGTCGCTGCGCGACGCCTACGAGAGCATCGACGGCCCGGTGATCATCCTGCTAGGGGCGATGATCCCGGTCGGCCGCGCGCTGGAGGCGACCGGCGGGGCCGAGACGATCGCGGGCGCGTTGCTGGCGCTGGCAGCGCAGCGGCCACCGGTCGCGACCCTGGCCCTGGTGCTGGTCGGGACGATGTTCCTCTCCGACATCATCAACAATGCGGCGGCCGCGGTCCTGATGGCACCGATCGCCATCAACGTCGCGGCCGGGCTCGGCGTCTCGGCCGATCCTTTCCTGATGGCCGTGGCCATCGGCGCGTCGTGCGCCTTCCTGACGCCGATCGGCCACCAGTCGAACACGCTGGTGATGGGGCCGGGCGGCTACCGGTTCGGTGACTACTGGCGGCTGGGGCTGCCGCTCGAGGCGGTGATCGTGGCGGTCGCGCTCCCCCTGCTGCTGCAGTTCTGGCCGCTCGTGGCGGTGAAGTGACCAACGCGCCCCGACAGGAACGCCTCCACCGCGCACGAAGCAACTGACCGATGCCTGCTGCGCCTCCGGCGATGCACGTGCTCGCGCTGCGCGACTCGGAGATCGTCGTCGACCCGGCCGAGTCCCTCGAGGCGCTGGCCGCGCGCGACGGCCAGGTGCTCTGGATCGACCTTCCGGACCCGACGCACGAGACGATGACGCGCATCGGGGAGGTCTTCCATCTGCACCCGCTGGCGCTCGAGGACGCCCTCCAGCGGCGCCAGCGGCCGAAGGCCGAGGAGTACGAGGGGTTCCTGTTCATCACCACGCACGCGGCGCGGGCCGAAGGCGAGCACGGCGAGGACGTCGCGCTCGACGAGATCGACCTCTTCTGCGGCCGGGGCTACGTGATCACGGTGCACGAGGGAACAGCTCCGGTGATCGGCGAGGTGCGGAGGCGGATTGCGCAGGCGCCGTCTGACCTGCGGGGCGCCCACGGCTACCTCCTGTACGCGATCCTCGACGTAGTCGTGGATTCGTACTTCCCGGTGCTGGACACCCTCGACGACTACATCGAGGGTCTGGAGGACACGCTGTTTGCCAACCCCGCCCGCGAGACGATGGACCGCCTGTTCGCGGCGAAGCGGGCACTGCTGTTGCTGCGTCGGGTGGCCGCGCCGCAGCGCGACATGATGAACATCTTGATGCGGCACGACTCGGTGCAGGTAGGTGAGTCGCTGCGCGCGTACTTCCGCGACATCTACGACCACCTGCTGCGGATTACGGAGCAGATCGACACCCACCGCGACCTCCTGGCGAGTGCCCTGGACATCTACCTGAGCCTGATCAGCAACCGGCTCAACGAGATCGTGAAGGTGCTGACGATCATCACCGCGGTCTTCGCGTCGCTCGCCGTCATCTCGGGTATCTACGGGATGAACTTCGAGCGGCCGTTTCCGCCGTTTGGGTGGCGGTACGGATTCGTCGCCGCCCTGGGCATGATGGCGGCCAGCGTGATGATCATGCTGGCCGTCTTCCGGCGCCTGCGATGGCTGTGAACGAACCTCTGGGGTCAGGACCGGAGGGACCAGGCTTCGGCTACGTCACGCCCGAGAACGTGGCGCTGCTCGTCGACCTGTACGAGCTCGCCATGGCCGACAGCTACCTGCGGCACGGCATGAACGACCGGGCCACGTTCGCGCTGTTCGTCCGGTCGCTGCCGCCCAATCGGGCGTTCCTGATCAGCGCGGGGCTGGACACGGCGCTCGCCTATCTGGAGATGTTGCGCTTCACCCCCGAGGCGATCGCCTACCTGCGCCGCCTCGGCCTGTTCAGCGACGCGTTCCTCGACTACCTGCGCGAATTTCGGTTTTCCGGGGACGTGCGAGCGATCCGCGAGGGCGAGGTCTTCTTTCCGCCCGAGCCGCTGCTCGAGGTGACCGGCCCCCGCATCGAGGCGCAGATCGTCGAAACGTTCCTGCTCAACACCCTGAACTTCCAGGTGATGGTGGCCAGCAAGGCCGCACGCGCGGTGCTTGCCGCCCGGGGCCGCGGGGTGGTGGATTTCTCGCCGCGCCGCGACCACGGCGCGGACGCCGCGCTCAAGGTGGCGCGCGCCGCCTACCTGGCAGGGTGTACCGGGACGTCCAACGTGCTGGCGGGCATGGTCTACGGCATCCCGGTCGTCGGCACGATGGCCCACTCCTACGTGATGTCGTTCTCCGACGAGCTCGAGTCGTTCCGCGCATTCGCCCGCGACTTCCCGAACAACGCCGTGCTCCTGGTCGACACCTACGACACGGCGCCGGGCGTGGCCAACGCCATCACCGTGGGCCGCGAGATGGCCGAACGCGGCGCGCGGCTGCGCGGGGTGAGGATCGACAGCGGCGACCTCGTCGCGCAGAGCCGCGCGGCGCGCAGGGCGCTCGACGACGCGGGGTTTCGCGACGTACAGATCCTCTTGAGCGGCGACCTCAACGAATACCGCATCGCCGACCTGCTGGCCCAGGGTGCGGCGGTCGACGCGTTCGGCGTCGGCACCGAACTCGGCACCTCGGCCGACGCGCCGAGCATCGGCGGGGTCTACAAGCTCGTGGAAGACGAGAAAGGGTACCGGATCAAGTTGAGCACCGGCAAGGCCACGCTTCCCGGCCGCAAGCAAGTGTGGCGCGTCCATGACGACGATGGCGCGCCTGCCGGAGACGTGATCACGCTCGTGGACGAACCCGGACCCACACACGGTGTGCCCCTGCTGCACGAGGTCGCCCGAGGCGGCCGGCGGCTGCTCGCGGAGTCCCTATCCGAGGTCCGACGACGCTGCACGGAGCAACTCGCGGCGCTGCCCGAGGAGCTGCGTCAATTAGACGACACGGTCCCCTACGCGGTCACGCTGAGCCCCGCGCTGGAGACCCTGCGAGGACGGATGCAGGCGTGACGGGCTACGCCTCGCCGAAGCGCTCGATCAGCCGCGCCATTAGGTAGATCGTCTCTTCGAAGTCCGCCAGGCGGATGTTCTCGTTGGGCGCGTGCGCGCGGCCCCCCCAGTATCCACCGCCAATGCCCACGATCGGCACGCCGAGCGTGTGTCCTACGTCGTACATCGGTCCGGTGCCGGCCGAGGTGGGATGCACCGTGATGGTGCGGCCGGTGGTCTCCCTCGCGGTCTCTGCGACGAGGCCGACGAATGGGTCGTCCAGGTTCGTGCGGTAGGCCCGCTCGCCGCCCAGCAGGGTGATCTTCACCTCGAGACCCTGGCGTTCAAAGTGCCTGCGAACCAGGGCCACGACCTCTTCGGGGTCCTGGTCCGGCACCAGCCGGAAGTCCACCTTGGCACGGGCGCGGCGCGGCAGTACGGTCTTCGACCCCGGACCGGTGTAGCCGCTCTCGAACCCGCACACGGTGCACGTCGGCTGGTAGAGCAGTTGAAGCTGCGCGTCGAAGCCGCTGACCCCGCCGATGAACCGCGCGACGCCCATGTGGCGCTTGAGGTCGTCCTCGTCAAAGGGCACCTGCCGTGTCGCGTCGAGCTCACGGGGACTGGGCCCGCGGACCCTGTCGTAGAACCCTTCCACGAGCACCCGGCCGGTGGCCGGATCCTTCAGGGAGGCGAGCGCCCAGGCCATCTGCGTGGCGGCGCCGTCTACGATCGCGCCCATCGACGAGTGCAGGTCGCGGCTGGTCGCCTCGATCTCGAGGTCCAGATAACAGATGCCCTTGATGCCCAGGGTCACGACCAGGCGTTCCTTGAGGTCGCGCTGGCCGAACTCCCAGATGCAGGCCTGGGCGGCCAGCTCGTCGCGGTGGCGCTCGACGTAGCGGCCGAAGTGCACCGAGCCGATCTCTTCCTGCCCCTCGACGACGAACTTCACACGGCAGGGCAGGCGGCCGTGCAGGGCCTGCAGTGTACGCACCGCGGCGATCCGGGTGGTGAGGTCACCCTTGTTGTCGGACACCCCCCGGCCGTAGAGCAGCCCGTCGCGGACGACAGGGTCGAATGGCGGCGAGGTCCACTCGTCGATCGGATCGGGAGGCTGCACGTCGTAGTGGTTGTAGAAGAGCAGCGTGCGGTCTCCGACGCCGGGAAACTCGGCGATGACCAGCGGCGCGGCGGCCTCAAGCCTGTGCACCTGGACGGCGGCGCCGGCCTGCTCGAACACGCCGCGGACGACCTCCGCGCACGCGTCCACCCCTTCGCCGGTGGCCGCGACGCTGGGCTGGCGCACCAACGTCATGACCAGGTCGAGCGCCGGTCCCGTCTGCGTCTTTGCGATCTCCTTCAACGTCGGCATCTCGCGTCTCCCGTTCACGATGCAGCGAACCGCTGCAGCAGGTGCGCCATCAGGACGATGGTCTCCTCGAAATCCTCAGTCCGGATGTGCTCGTCCGGCGCATGGGCGCTGCAGCCCCAGTACCCCGCCCCGATGCTTAGGATCGGCAGCCGCAGCGGACCGCCCAGGGCCCACATCGGCCCGGTGCCGGCAGAGGTGGGCATCAGCACCACCTCGCGGCCGGTCGCCTCGCGCGCCGACGCCACAGCCAGCGCCACAAACGGATCGGACAGGTGGGTCTGGAAGGCGCGCTCGGCGGACAGAGGCGTGATTGTGCAGTCCTCGAACCCTTGCCGGTCGAGGTGCCGCCGCAGCAGGCGGACGATCTCCTCGGGATCTTGATCGGGTACGAGCCGGAAGTCGACCTTCGCGCGGGCCCGCCGGGGCAGCACCGTCTTCATGCCCTCCCCGGTGTAGCCAGTCTGCACCCCACAGACGGTGCAGGTGGGCTCGAACAGATAGGCGTCGATCCCGCGCGCGCCCGTCCGGCCGTCCATCAATCGGTCGGTACCGGCCAGCGCCCGCAACACGCTGTCGTCGAGCGGCGCCCGCCGCGCCGCAACCTGCGCCTCGGGTCGCAGCGGAAGAACGGCGTCGTAGAATCCCGGGATGCGGACGCGTCCATCCGGGCCGCGCAGCCCGGCGAGCAGCCAGGCCAAGCGCGTCCCGCTGCCGTTGGCCAGCGCGCCCCACATCGAATGAAGGTCCCGGTTGGTCGAGGTTACCTCGAGCTCAACGTAGCAGATCCCCTTCACGCCCGCGATGACATGGATCCGACCACGGAGGTCACGGTCGCCGTACTCCCAGACGCAGGCGTCGGCGCAGAGCCGGTCCGCCAGGGTCTCCACGTACGCGGGAAAGTGCACCGAACCGATCTCCTCCTCGCCCTCGATGAGGAACAGCACCCGGCACGGCAAACCGCCCGCAGTGTCACGCAGGGCGCGCAGCGCAGCCAGCCGGGTGATGAGATCGCCCTTGTTATCGCTGGTTCCACGGCCGTAGAGCCGGCCGTCACGCTGGGTGAGCGCAAACGGCGGGACCGTCCACTCGTGCAGCGGCTCGGCCGGCTGCACATCGTAGTGGTTGTAGAAGAGCAGCGTGCGGGGGCTCTGGCCGGGAAACTCGGCGACCACGACCGGCGCGGCACCGGGGAGCCGGTGGACCTCGGCCCGCGAGGCGCCGGCCTCGTCGAACAGCACCTGCACCGAGTGTGCAGTCTCCTCCAGGCCGCGGCCGTGGGCCGCGACGCTGGGCTGGCGGATCAGGCGATCGAGCTCGGCGAGGTGATCAGATAGGTGGGCTGCGACATGCGCGCGAAGGGTGTCCATGGAATCGCAGTCGAAGAATTCTCTCCCTGGGGGGTGACCCCTCCAGGCGTTCGACGTGTGAGGCGGCGGTGGACGAAATTACGATCAGGCCTGTGACCGACATCGAGTCGCTGCGGCGCATCGAGGCCCTGCAGATTGACATCTGGGGAATGCCCCCGCTGGACGTCGTGCCGATCCACCAACTCAAGGCCGCGGTCGGCGCCGGCGGAGCGGTCATCGCAGCGGTGGCGCCCGACGGCTCGTTCGTCGGATTCTGCTACGGCTTCGCCGGCTGGCGGGAGGGCCGGCCGCTGTTCTACTCGCACATGGCCGGCGTGAAGGCCGGCTACCAGCTCCACGATATCGGCTTTCGGCTGAAGTGCGCGCAGCGCGAGGCCGCGCTCGCCATGGGCTATGACCACGCGGTGTGGACGTTTGATCCCCTGCAGAGCATCAACGCGCGCTTCAACCTGCGCAAGCTGGGCGCGACGGTGAGCCGGTATCACGTCAACTACTACGGCGACATGGCAGATGCGGTGAACCAGGGAAGCGACAGCGACCGCTTCGAGGCGGACTGGGCGCTGCGGTCGCCGCGGGTCGAGGCCGCGGTGGCCGGCCGGCCCGAGGATCGCCCCTGGGACCATGCCCCGCGGGTTCTCGAGGCCGTGTCCTGGCCGCCGGGGGCCGGGCCGGGCGATCCGGTGCTCAGCCTGGACCTACCCGCAGTCCGTGTCGAGATCCCCACCGACTTCTCGGCGTTGCGCCAGCGCGATGCCGGACTGGCGCGCGCCTGGCGGGTGGCGACCCGGGAAACATTCCTGCACTACTTCGGCCGGGACTACCGAGCCGTGGACTTCGTGCTCACACCGGGGACGCGGCTGCGGGGCGACTACGTATTGACGAGGGACAGCGATGCGCGTTGAGGCCGTTGAGCTCCGGCAGGTCGAGATGCCCTACCGCTCGCCGTTCGAGACGTCGTTTGGGCGGGAGGATGTGAAGGCCTGCCTGCTGGTGCGCGTGCTCGCCGACGGGTTGGAGGGCTGGGGGGAGGTGCCCGCGGGTCGGGCGCCGCTCTACAACGAGGAGACCTGTGACACGGCCTGGTCGATCCTCGAGCAGTTCCTCATCGCGCCGCTGCTCGGGCAGGAGATGCCGGCGCCGCGCGCGTTTGCGGAAACGGTTGGGCACATCCGTCGCCACCACATGGCCAAGGCCGGCCTCGAGGCCGCGCTGTGGGACCTCGAGGCGCAGCGGCGCGGCCTGCCGCTGGCCGCCGTGCTGGGCGGCGAGCGCACGACGATCCAGGTCGGCGTCAGCCAGGGGATCGAGCCGACGCTCGACCAACTGCTCGACCGCGTCGGCGGCTACCTGGCGCAGGGGTACCGGCGCATCAAGATCAAGATCAAGCCGGGCTGGGACGTCGAACCCGTGCGCCGCCTCCGCGAGCGCTTCGGCGACATCCTGCTTCAAGTGGACGCCAACTCGGCCTACGAGCTCGAGGATGCCGCGGTCTTCGAGGCGCTCGACGCGTTCGGCCTGCTGCTCATCGAGCAGCCGCTTTCGGAGGACGACCTGGTGGATCACGCGACCCTGCAGGCGCGGATCAAGACGCCGATCTGCCTGGACGAGTCCATCGTGCACGAGCGCGCGGCCCGCGCCGCGCTGCGGCTGGGGGCGTGTCGCATCATCAACATCAAGCAGGCCCGGGTGGGCGGGCTGGCGGCGGCGGTTGCGATCCACGACCTGTGCCGCGCGCAGGGCGTGCCCGTCTGGTGCGGCGGCATGCTCGAGACCGGCATCGGCCGCGCCGCGAACATGGCGCTGTGCGCACTGCCGGGCTTCACGCTGCCGGCGGATCTCTCGGCCAGCAACCGCTACTTCGACGAAGACCTGATCGACCCGCCGGTGACGCTCAACCCCGACGGCACCATCACGGTGCCCACAGGCGTCGGGCTGGGCGTGCACGTCGTGATGGACCGGGTTGAACGCCGCACCGTGCGCAAAGCCCGCTTCGCCGGGTAGCAGTAGGCTTGGCGTGGGAGACCCAGAATGGCTGACTTGATTCCAACCATCCTCTTCATTGCCGTCTTTGTGGGCGCACCAGTTGTGACGCTGGTGCTCGTCCTCAATAGGCTTGGTGCCGGCCGTCAGTGGCGGTGGTCGCAATGGCGCTTCTGGGCGACAGTCGGTTTGGCTGCTTGGATGGCGGCGCGGCCACGTCCCCCCGGCGTCAGGTCCAGGAGGTTCCACAGCGGCCAGATCAGATCAACGTGCCGGGCATTCTGTCCCGGCTCCTGGGGCGCGAACAGCAGCTCCGCCGCGTACGAGTGCCGGATCTCGCCGTCCCGGCGGACGAACACGTTCAGCGCCGGGATCTGCGTTCCGTCTGGGGTCTCGCCATGGTAGTCGCGATTGTAGGTGTTGGCAGCCGACGAGAGCAGCCTGAGATGCCGCCACCCCCGCTCCCGCGCGAAGGCCAGGATGCGGTCGATCGGGGACTTCGCCACGACGACGAGGTTTGCGCGTTGCGCGGCGTGCGGCACCGTGCCGTCAAGACCATCCAGGATTGACGTGCACATCGGGCACGCTCTGGCCATCGATGGGTCGTACATGAAGCTGTAGATGATCAGGCTCTCCTTCCCGTCGCGGAGGAGCTCCGAGAGCCTGACGCGGCGGACGGCGCAGAGTCGCCACCCGTTCGACCTGACGGCGCAGATCGATCTCAGCCTGAAGCAGCGCATCGCGCGCGGCACGATAGGCTGCAGTCTCGCCGGGGAAACGTACAGAGTGCAGCGACATTCGCGAACCCTCCCCGCTACCGGGCCAGGTGCCGGTCCAACTGGTCGAAGCAGCCGTTCCAGCCCTGCGCGTGCTCGTCCCGCATCTTCGCGTCGACGAACTGCTCGTGGGTCAGCACGACTTCGGTGGCTGTGCCGCGCTCGTGGAACTCGACGGTCACGAGCGTCTCCGGCCCGCCGGTTCCTTCCCACGCCCAGGTGTAGACGAGCCGCGAGGGCGGCCGGACCTCACGGAACACGCCCGTGGAAACGTACACGGCATCCCCCTCCGGCGGCTTCATGCCGAGTCGGTACCGCCCGCCGACCCGCAGGTCGACCTCGGCGACCATCGCGGTGAAGCCGGGGCCTGCGCCCCACCAGTGCTCTAGCGCTTCCGGATCGGTCCACGCCTGGAAGACCCGCTCCTGCGGGGCCGGGAAGGTCCGCGAGATCGTGAGGATGGTGTCGGCGGACTTCGTCGTGGCCATGATGTCTGCTCACCCCCTGGGAATTGCTTGAGGTACGCCGAGAGCGCGTCGAACTGACGCCCCCAGAACGTCCGGTACTGGTCCAGCCACGCGGCGGCGTCTCGCATGGGATCGCCCACAAGACGGCAGAAGTGAACCCGGCCCTGCCTGCGACGGGCGAGCAGCCCGGCGCGCTCCAGCACCCGGAGGTGCTTCGAGACCGCCGGGAGCGACATGCGGTGCGGCGCGGCGAGGGTCGAGATCGAGGTCTCGCCGCGCGAGAGGGCCTCGACGATGGCGCGCCTCGTGGGGTCTGCCAACGCGGCGAATGTGTGATTCAACCTCGCTAACGTCCGTGTGTCCATGCTGACCTCTGACATCCTGCCCCCTGACGCAGAATACTTAACCACTTGGTTAACTATATGTGGTGAATGCTCTCCTGTCAAGCCCAACATGGGATGCCCTGAGGTCAGTCGCCGAGGGTCGGCGGGACGATCGGCGGCGGAACCGGGGGGACCACCGGCCGCCGCAGAGGTTCGCCCGTCCCTCTGAAGATGGCGATCGCCTGGATGAGCTGGCCCGTCTCTGCGTAGATGACGCGGAAGCTGATGCCCGGGCCCCGGTAGACCCACCAGTCGGCGCGTGTCCCCGGGAGGTTGCTGGGCACCGTCAGTTCGGGCGACCCGTAGACCCACCTGATCCGTGAGCCGTCCAGGCCCACCGTGATGCCTTCCTGGGTCTGGTAGGCCACACCGCAGTTGGTCTCGATGCGGCTCGCGAGACCGTCGGCATACGCCACGGCGATCTCACATGGCAAGCGGGTCGCCACATCACGGACCTGAGCGGTTGTCATGCCGATCCGAATCGGCCCAATCGCTTCGCCAGGCACGATGAGCGCAATCTCGCCTGATCGCCACGCGGGCGGACCGGGCTGCGCGCCTGCGACTCCCATGGCC
This sequence comes from Armatimonadota bacterium, assembly GCA_037443565.1. Classification (GTDB taxonomy): domain Bacteria; phylum Sysuimicrobiota; class Sysuimicrobiia; order Sysuimicrobiales; family Humicultoraceae; genus Fervidifonticultor_A. The sequence continues at coordinate 90,495 of JBBIOB010000003.1, forward strand.
AGCGCTGAGGCGGCAGCGACCATCGCCAGCGCAACGGACCGCCGCCGCCGTCCGTGCGCCGCTCGGCCCACGGCCGATGTCAGGTGCACGTCGCCTCCCCGTGGATCGTTTGGACACCAGGATTGGGCGCCGGGCCCCAATCTCCTGCTACCGCTGGCGCATCACCGCCTGCAGCCGCTCGAGGATCTGGCCCAACCGTTCCATCTCCTGCCCGTAGCCGGCGAGATCGCCGGCGCGCAACCGCTCCTGCGCCAAGCGATAGGACTCGATCGCCTGCTCGGTGAGCGCCGCGGCATCTGGGGCGGGCCGTCCGGCGGTCTCCGGCGACGGACCGATCCCCGGTCCCGGCGGCGCGCCGGGCTGCGCCGGCCCTGCGCCGGGCCCGAACAACTCGGCAAGCGCCGCCTCCAGCGTGGGGGCCATGACCAGCCGCGGGCCACTCGCCGCAATCACCCGCCGCAGCTCGGGGATCTGTCCGCGCTCGGCCTGCAAGAACAGCGGTTCGACGTACAGCAGGCCCTCTTCGATCGGGATCACCAGCAGGTTGCCGCGGATCACCTGCGAGCCCTGCTGGTTCCACAGCGTCAGTTGCTGCGCGATGAAGGGATCCTGGCTGATGCGGGCCTCGACCTGGAGGGGACCAAAGACGATGCGCGTCTTCGGGAACCGGTAGACGATCAGCTCACCGTAGTGCGGTGGGTCGTTCCGGGCGGCCATCCAGGCGATCATGTTGTCACGGCTCGCGGGCACCATGGGCAGCATGAGGATGAACTCCGGCGCCGCCCCCTCCGCCACCCGCATGGTCACGTAGTACGGTTCGACCGGCACCGTCTCCCCGCCGAACAGCTCGCGCGGCACGGCCCAGACGTCCTCGCGGTTGTAGAACACTTGAGGATCACGCATGTGGAACGTCGCGAAGACCTGCGCCTGCACCTCGAACAGGTCCACCGGATACCGGATGTGCGCCGCGAGCGACGCCGGCATCTGGGCCACCGGCCGGAAGAGCCCCGGGAAGATCGATCCGAGCGTCCGGACGACCGGCTCCTCAGGGGTCATCGCGTAGAAGGTCACCCCGCCCTCATAGGCATCGATGACCACCTTGACGCTGTTGCGGATGTAGTTGATGTCGCCGTAGCGCGTGGCGTACGGATACCGGTCGGTGACGGTGTAGGCATCGATGAACCAGTAGAGGCGGCCGTCAGCGACGACCAGGTAGGGATCGCGGTCGTAGCGGAGGAACGGGGCGATGCGCGTCACGCGGGTGCGGATCTGCCGGGCGAAAAGAAGGCGGCTGTCCCGGTGGATGTCGGTCGAGAGCACGAGCTTCATGTCGCCGAAGCGATACGCCAGGGCCAGCCGGGCCAGGTAGCTGAGCCGGATGCCCCCCCGCCCCTGATACCGCGTGTACACGTTCTCGTCGCCTCGAGGGTAGTCGAACTCGGCGACGTTCGTATTGACGATGACGTAGTTGTCCGTCAGCTCACCAAAGTAGACCTCCGGCCGGGTGATCTCCAGGGGGATGGAGGCGTCCGGCGGGATGTTCTTGACATAGAACTCCGGCAGCCCTCCTTCGGAGATGCGGTTGACCGGCGACATCGCCAGACCATAGCCGTGGGTGTAGACCAGGTGCTCGTTCACCCAGGTGCGGGCCGGCGCCGGCAGGCGCCCGACCGTGAGCTCGCGCGCCGAGAGCATCACCTGCCGCTGGATCCCGCCGATCGTGTACCGGTCGATGTCCACATCCGAGAACGTGTAGTACGGCCGCAGCGTCTGCAGCTGGTTGAGCGCGCGCAGCAGCGGCCGGTAGTCCCACAGTCGGACGTTCTCCACCGTCGGGCGGTTGCGGGCGATGGCGGCGGCGTCCAGGAGCTCGGCGGGAAACTCCCGCTCGCGCACCCGATCGAGCCCGAAGGCGGTGCGCGTCGCCGCAATCGAGCGGACGATGAACGGCGTCTCGACGGTCAGCTCACTGGGCCGGACCCGCAGCGCCTGGACCAGCCCGGGGTAGACCACGAGCCCCACCGCCCACGCCACGGCGATGAGCGCGACGGTGGTGATGGCCAGGCGGACCGTCCGCAGCCACACGTTGGCCACCAGCAGCAGTCCGCACGCGACGAAGAGCACGAGGAGCACGCGCAGCGCGGGCAGCACCGCGTACACGTCCGTGAACGAGGCGCCGAACGCCGGCCCACGCGGGGAGTACAGCAGATCGAACGCGTCCAGCCAGAATCCGAAGCCGCGCACGAGCACTGTGACCCCCAGGAGAATCGAGAGGTGGGCCCGGGCGCCGGCGGGCGCCAGCCACACGCCGCGGAGCATCAGGCGACCGTAGGCCGCGCCGTAGCCCAGCGCGACCGCCAGCGTCACCACCACCAGCCAGCCGAACAGCCCGTCGGCGAGGTACCGGTACACCGGCAGCGCGAAGACGTAGAATCCCACATCGCGTCCAAACAGCGGGTCCGCCGTCCCAAACGGCGCCGCGTGAACGTACTGCTGGAAGACCACCCAGTGGCGCGACGCCGAGAGCCCGGCCACGAATGCCGCCACGAGCAGCAGCCAGCCCCACCATCCCGCGCCCCAGCGCGCCGGTGCCCGGCGGAAGATGCCGCCGCGGGCGACCATGTCGATCGTCTCGGCCCGGACGGCCCGCAGCACCGGCCGCGCGTTCAGATACAGGAGGAGCCACAGGGCACCGGTGACCGCGAGCGTCACCGCCATCCGGGAGAGAAACGGCACCCAGAAGACCCGCAGGTACCCGACCTCGGCAAACCACAGCCAGTCGGTGTACCACCGGGCCAGGGTCGGCCCGACGACGAACAACAGGGCAATGGTGATCCACAGCAGGATCCGCAGACGTCGCATGCCCGATCGTCCTCTCCTCGGCGCCCGTCCTTGAATGCGCCTACCGCCTGACGCTAGAATAAGCGGGCCCTGCCCGGCCGGCTACCACGCGTCCCACTGAGGAGGGGTTCTCGATGGACGCGGTCATCACCCGCGAACAGATCGTCGAGGCACTCAAGACCGTCTTCGATCCGGAGATCCCGGTGAACGTCTGGGACCTTGGCCTGATCTACGATCTGAACCTGTCCGGAGACAACGTGGCCATCTCGATGACGCTCACGGCCCCGGGATGCCCGGTAGGCCCGATGATCGCCGCGGAGATCGAAGAGAAGCTCACCGCGCTCGGCGCGAAGACCGTCAAGGTCTCTTTCGTCTGGTCGCCGCCGTGGACCGCCGAGAAGGTCACCCCCGAGGGGAAGCTGCACCTCCAGATGCTGGGGATTCCGGTGTAGCCGTGTTCGTGCTGATCGTCGATGACAACCTGCTGTCGTGCACGCGCCTGTTGAGCCAGGCGCAGACCGCCGGTCTGACCGCGACGGCCGTGGGGTTGGGCCCCGAGGCGCTCACCCTGGCCCGGCAGCGCCGGCCCGACGTGATCGTGGTCAACCTGATGGCCTCCAGGCACGATCCCGCGCTGTTCGTCCGAGCCTTGAAGGCCGAGCCGGACCTGGCCCCGATTCCCGTCCTGGGGTTCTGCGGCCACCGGGAGAAGGTCAGGCGTGAAGCGGCAGTCGCCGCGGGCTGTGACCGCGTCGTTGCGACCTCGTCGGTGACCGGCGACCTGGGGACGCTCGTCCAGGCGTTGGCAGGACGGACCTCCCGCGCGACTCGCGGCGCATGAAGGGCCTCTGGCTGGTCCTCGCACTCCTGCTGGCGGCCGGCTGCGCCCGGCGCGCGGCGCTGGGCGACCTCACGTACTTCCCCGGATCGGCGACCATCGGGACCACCTCGTTCGTCGGCGAGAGGTATGGGTTCCCGCACGCCTCATGGGAGCAGGTCGAACTGCGCGCAGAGGCGCCCTACGAGCAGGTGCGTGACTTCTACGCCAGGCTCGCGGTCGACGGCTGGACCTCGACCTTCGAGAACGAGTCGCCCAAGAGCACGGGCCGGTTGTATCTCCGCTACCTGGCCGATGCCAGGCGGCGCACGTTCTACGTCATCGCGGTCGAGGAGCGCGAGGGATCGCGCGACGTGAGCGTGCTGCTGCGGCGCGGGCTTGCCAGGGAGCCGGAACGGTGATATGCTCCACGCATCGACCACCTGTCGAAGGTGGCTGACGGGAAAGGAGGTGAGGCCGACGATGAGTCCCAAGACCCCGGCCCACCAGTGGAGGATGTTCCAGTAGAGGCTGCGTCACGTCGCGCGGCCGGCGTCCTGGCTCGTGGGCCGGGGCGCTTCACTTTTTGGGCTGCCTCGGGCGGCCCGTCCGCACCGGTGGGCCCCCTGCCTATCGCGCCGCCCGAGGATCTAAGGCATCCCGCAGCGCGTCGCCAAACAGGTTGAAGCCGAACACCGCCAGCGCGATCGCCAGCCCCGGAAAGAACGACGTCCACCACGCGACCGTGAGGAACGAGCGGCCCTGGGCAATCATCCCGCCCCAGGTCGGCGTCGGCGGCTGGATTCCCAACCCCAGGAACGAGAGACCGGCCTCGGCGAGGATGATGCCGGCAACGCCGATGGTCCCGGTGACGATCACGGGCCCCATCGCGTTGGGAAGCGCGTGGCGCACGATCTGCAGGCGCGCGGGCACGCCGATGGCGCGTGCGGCCTCCATGTACTCCTCACGCTTGATCGCCAGCAGCTTGCCGCGCACCAGGCGTGCCGTCGTGGTCCACCCGGTGACCGAGAACGCGACAAGCAGCGACAGAAAGCCCGGGCCGAGCGCAGACGCGATGCCGATGAGCAGGAGCAGGCCGGGAAACGCCAGCAGGACCTCCACGCCCCGCATGAGCGCGACGTCCACCCAGCCCTCATAGAAGCCGGCCATCGCGCCGACGGCGATGCCGATCGCCAGCGTGACCAGCCGGATGACCAGTGCGATCACCATCGAGACCCGCGCGCCCATGATGACGCGGCTGGCGACGTCCCGGCCCGACTTGTCGGTCCCCATCCAGTGCGTTCGGCCGGGCGGCTTCAGCACCGCGTCGAAGTCGACCGCCATCGGATCGTGCGGGGTGATCCAGGGCGCGAGCGCCGCCGTCAGGTACAGCAGCACGATGAGCGCCGACCCGACCATGCCCATGCGGTCGCGGCGGAAGCGTCGCAGCGCCAGGGTGCCTGGGGACTCGACCCGCTCACGCATAGCGAATCCTGGGATCGAGGTACGCGTACGACACGTCCACCGAGAGGTTGGCCAGGATGTAGAGCACCGCGGCCACGAGCACCGTGCCCTGGATCATGAACAGGTCGCGCTGGCTTACGGCGTCGAGCGCCAGCCGACCCATGCCCGGAAGGGCGAAGATGAACTCGACGAAGAACGCCCCCTCGAGGTACGACGCCAGATCGAGGCCCAGGATCGTCACAATCGGGATCAGGGCGTTGCGCAGCGCGTGGCGGTTGATGACCTGCCGCTCGGCCACGCCCTTGGCGCGGGCGGTGCGCACATAGTCCTGGCCGATCACCTCGAGCAGACTCGTACGGGTGATCCGGGTCGTGAACGCCGCGCGCACGCCGAGCACAAGGGCCGGTAGCGCCAGCGAGTACCACCCGTCGTATCCCGAGGGCGGGAACACCCGCCAGGTGACCGCGAACAGCAGGATCGCCAGCGGTGCGACCCAGATGACCGGCAGCGAGATCCCCGCCAGCGTCAGGACGGTCATCAGGCGGTCGAGCCACGAGTGCGGCCGGCGGCCGGCCAGGATGCCGGCGCCCACCCCAACGATCGTAGAGAGAACAAAGGCCGCGGTGCCCAGACGGAGCGTGATGGGAAAGGCCTGTGCGATCGCCTCGGTCACGCGCACGTTGGTCACGTACGACCGGCCGAGGTCGCCGTGCAGCAGCCGCCAGACGTATCGGACGTACTGCGCCGGCAGGGGTACGTCGAGCCCGAGCTGGTGCCGCAACGCCGCGCGCGTCTCCGGTGTCAGGTACTCCTGCTTGGCGATCAGGTCCACGGGGTCGCCGGGCACGACGTAGGTGAGCAGGAACGTGACGAGCGTCAGCCCCAGGAGGACCGGGACCATCTGCAGCAGGCGGCGGGCGACGTAGCGGAGCATCGGGCGCGGCAGTGCACAGCGGCCTGCGGGGGAGGGATCAGGCGATCCCTCCCCCACGCCCGCCTACTTATCGAGCCAGATCTTCACCGTGCGCCGCGGCGTCGGGTAGAACGCCTGCCCCCGCACCCAGGGCTGGTAGACCGCGTAGGAGACCGTGTGCCACAGGAAGACCCACGGCATGTCCTCGATGATCGCGCGCTCGGCTTCCTGATAGAGACTGATCCGCCTGGCCGCATCGACCGTCCCCCGTGCCTGATCGATCAACCGGTCCACTCTAGGGTTGCTGTATCCCGTGAATGGTGTGCTGGTCGAGTGGAACAGCGGGTAGAGGAAGTTCTCGGCGTCCAGGTAGTCCGCCCACCAGTCGGCGCGGGCAATCTGGAAGTTGCCGGTGCGGCGCTCCCGGAAGTAGACGGCACGCTCGCGGAACGCCGGCTTCAGCTCGATGTTCGCGCCCCGCAGCGACGCCTGCAGGACGTCGAAGATGCGCCGGTTGCTGGTCGTCGGCGTCAGCAGCAGCTCGGCCTCGACCCCCGCGCCCAGGCCGGCCTCGGCGAGCAGCGCCTTGGCCCGCGACGGATCGTACGGCAGCGGCGGGATGCCGGCGCTGTACCCCGGCAGCCCGGGCGGAATCGGCCCGTGAGCGATCACCCCGCGGCCGTTGAAGATGGCCTCGAGAATCTGCTTGCGGGGAATCGCGTAGGCAAACGCCCGGCGCACCCGCACGTCGTTGAAGGGCCGCTGCCGGTGGTTGAAGCCCAGGTAGAAGACGTTCATCTCCGCGCCCCGGATGATCAGCGGCTTCCACTTGGCGTCGTTGACCCACTGGGTGAACGTCGCGTCCGGGACTCCGAGGACGTCCAGCCGGCCGGTCTTGAACTCGGCTTCGGCGGTCGACGCCTCAGGGATGATACGGATCTCCAGCCCATCAAGCCAGGGCCGACCGGCAAAGTAGTCGGGGTTGGCGCGCAGCACGATCCGGTCCTGGCGCCGCCACTCCTGCAGGACGTACGGCCCGGTGCCGACGGGGTGCGACACATAGTCCGCGCCCCACTTCTCGACCTCTTCGCGCGCCAGCACGAAGGCCTGCGGCATGGTGAGCAGCGCCAGGAAGTGCCCCATCGGCTGTTCCAGCGTGAACTGGATCGCATGCCGATCGGTCACGCGGATGCCGCCGATCTCGGCGGCCTTGCCTTATTTCATGTCCTTGGCCCCGCGGATCACACCCTCGAAGATCCAGGTGTTGGGGCTCTTCGTCGCGGGATCCATGATGCGCTCGATCGAGTACTTGACGTCCTGCGCAGTCAGCTCGCGGCCGTTGGAGAACTTCACCCCCCGGCGCAACGTGAAGGTGTACGTGCGGCCATCGGGACTGACCGTCCAGCGCTCGGCCAGGTCGGGCACGATGGCATTCCTGTCGTCGAACTGGACCAGCCCGTTGTAGAGATCCATGGCGATGGCCCACTCGTTCAGACCCGTGAACCTGGCCGGATCGAGGCCCCCAGCCTGGAGATCCCCAGAGATGTACGTCCTGTAGATCCCGCCGCGCTTCGGCTGCTGACTGTGCCCCACCTGGGGCCAGATCAGCGCGACGGCGACCAGCACGAGGACCAACACCCTCAGGACTCGCGTACCCCGCCTCCTCGACGACGCGTGATTGGCGTCACCAGGAGACTTCGGTGAACGAAAGAGGCGTTCCCTCCGGGAAGGACTCTACCCCACCCGCGGCGTAGCAGCGGTACATATGCGGCGCCGCGAACCATGAGGTCCGCGGAGCCGTAGTCCGATGGTGACCGCGCGCATGCGCTCGACGATCCTCTTTGCGTCGATCTGTCTGCTGACCGCCCTCGCCGCGGCCGCCCCTCCCACGCCTGCAACGGCCGGGGAGCATACCGCGCAGGTCCTCGACATTCGCTGGCAACCCTCAGGCGAGGCCACGTACATCACGGCGCATCTCTCCGGTCCGGTACGCTTCCGGACAGCGGCCACGAAGGACGTCATTCGCGTCGATATGTGGCCGGTGGCCGGCAACGCGGACCGCGTCATGCTGCTCGACCGCGGCGTCGCATCGCAGGTGACCGTCCGACGGCTCGCGCCCGAGGTCCTCCGCGTCGGGGTGAGCCTGCGCGAGCCCGCGCGGTTCAAGGTCTTCACCGCCGACGACCGGCTCACGGTCACGGTCTTCCCCCAGCAGGCCGGGGCGGTGCCCCTGCCGCCCAGCGTCGGGTACCGAAGCCTGACGGCTCCAACCGGCGCCGGCCGGGCCCGCGTGCACGTCGCGACCGTGGACGCCGCGGGCGGGAACCTCGAGATCAAGCCAGCCCTCGGCGGCGCCGCCGTCGCCGCCGCCGAACGCACCAGCCACACCGCCACGCGTGTGGAGGCCCTGGCGGCGATCAACGGGTCGTTCTACTCGTCCGCGGGTCTCCCGATCGGCCTGGTCGTGATCGACGGCCGACTGCTCTCGGCCCCGCTGCCGCGGCGGTCGGTGTTTGCCGTCGATGCGACCGGAAGGGCCTGGATCGAGCCAGTGGAGTTCTCGGGCGTGGTCATCCCCGAGGGCGGGGGGCGCATCCCGATCTCGGCGGTCAACCGGCCTCCACAGGCCGGGGGCGTAGCGCTCTATACTCCAGAGTTTGGCCCGCTCACGTTTACCCAGTCGCTCGTGGCGGTGGTCAGAGCGAATGAAGTCATCGGATTCAGCCACGGACGGCCGGCGATCCCCCCGGACGGCTACGCGCTCGCGGCCACGGCGGCGCAGCAGCACCTGCTACTGGGCCTGACGCGCGGCCAGCGTGTCATTCTCGAGATGGCCCTCTCACCGCCCGGGATCCAGCAGGCAATCCAGGGCGGGCCGCGCCTGGTCCGCGATGGCCGCGCATTCGTCCCCTACGCCTGGGAGGGCTTCACCGCAGGCTTCTCCCGCCTCCGCGCCGCGCGCTCCGCCATCGGCATCACCGCCGCCGACAAGATCCTCTTCGTGACCGTCGACGGCCCGAGCCGCCAGAGCACCGGGATGAACCTGCCAGAGCTGGCGGCGCTCATGCAGGGGCTGGGCGCCCGTGACGCCATGAACCTCGACGGCGGCGGGTCGGCGACGCTTGTCGTCGGCGGCCGCGTCGTCAGCGCCCTGCCCAGGGGCGGCGAGCGCACGGTGTCGTCGATGATCGTCGCGCTGCGCAGACCGACCGACCGGACTCCGTAGCCCCCGTCACCACATCGTTACACGATCCCGGTTAGACTGATCGCACATCCCTGACGGAGGGCCTTGTGCGCTACCCGCCCAAGAGCCAGGATCCCGAGTTCCTCGATACGCCGGGACAGGACCCGCGCGAGCTCGAGGGCCTGTTGGAGGCGATCCGCCGGACCAACCGGTGGTACGGCGGCCGGCAGGTGGTGCTGGACTACCTGGAGCGATGTGTCACGGCCATTCCCCACCGGCCGGTCACGATCCTCGATGTCGCCACGGCGTCGGCCGACATCCCGGCTGCGATCGCCGCGTGGGCGCGGGAGCAGGGAGTCTCCGTGCGGATCGTCGCGCTCGACATCAACCCCCACATTCTGCGGTCGGCGCGGCGGATCGTGGCCGGCCTGTCTGAGGTTGCGCTGGTTCGGGGCACCGCGTTTGCGCTGCCCTTCCCCGACCGCGGTGTGGACGTCGCACTGAGCGCGCTCGCCCTGCATCACTTCTCGTTCGATGCGGCGGTCGCGGTGCTGCGCGAGATCGGGCGCGTCGCGCGCTTCGGGTTCGCCGTCAACGACGTGCTCCGCTCGTGGCCGGCGTACCTGGGCGCCGTCGCGGACACATGGGTGATCGGGTGGAACCGGCTGGCCCGACACGACGGCCCGCTCTCGGTGCTGCGCTCATTCACCTGGCCGGAGTTCCATGCCCTGGCCCGCGCCGCGGACCTCGACGGCGTGGAGATCAGGCGACACCGCATGCAGCGGGCGGCGATCGTCCGCTGGCCCGACGGGGCACGCGGTGGACGCTGACGTGGTGGTGGTCGGTGCCGGCCCCGCCGGCAGCACGACGGCGCTACTGCTGGCCCGAAGGGGGTGCCGCGTGGCGCTCGTGGACAAGGCGCGGTTCCCGAGGCCCAAACCCTGCGGCGAGTACCTGAACCCCGCGGCGGTCGCGGTGCTCGAACGGCTCGGGGTCGCGGGCCGGATCGGCGCGCACGGCGTGAGCCTCTCCGGCATGTTCATCGCCGGCGCGGACGGAACGTCGGTGTGGGCGCCGTTTGCGTCCGGCCGCGGGATGCTCGTCCCGCGCGAGCGGCTCGACCACGCCCTGGTCGTCGCAGCGGCCGAGGCCGGGGTGGACGTGCGCGAGGAGGTGCGCGTGGACGCGGTACGCGAGCGATCGAACGGACGATCCCCCGCGGTCGAGGCCCGGATGCGCGGCCGGCGGCTGTCCCTCTCCGCGCATCTGATCATCGGCGCCGACGGCCTGCGGTCGGCGGTTGCACGCGGGAACGGCCCGCTGGCGCCCCCGGCACACGGCCGCTACACGGTGGGCGCACACTTCGAGGGGATCGAGGTCTCGGCGCCGCGCGGCGACCTGCACCTGGGCGACGGCTGGTACGCGGGCGCGGCGCTGTACGGCGGCGGTGCGGGCAACGTCGTCATCGCGGTAGATCGCTCCACCGTTCAGTCCGCATCCGGCGACCTCGAGGCGCTCTTTGGCGCCGCGTGCCGGCGCCTGCCCGTGCTGGCGCGCATGATGCGGGCCGCGCGGCGCGTGACACCGTTTGCCTGCGCGGGACCGCTGGGCTATGCTCCCCGCCGGGCGGCGGCCGACGGCGTGCTGCTGGTCGGCGACGCCGCCGGGACGATCGACCCGATGACCGGCGAGGGCCTGGCCCTGGCGCTGCGCGGCGCGGAACTCGCGGCGCGCCACGCGGACCGAGCGCTGCGCGGGGACGCCATCCCGCCCCAGGCTCTGCGGGGCTACGAGCGCGCCCGCCTCGAGGCGTTTCGCGACACGTGGCGCCTGGGCCGCTTGCTGCAGTGGGTCGTGCGGCGGCCGCCGCTGGTCAGCCGGCTCTTGCGGCGGCTCGCGTCGGATCCTGACACCGCAACCGCGCTCCTGTCCGCGGTCGGCGGTCTCCGGCCGGCCGCCGACATCCTGTCGCCGCGCTTCGCGGTGCGGCTTCTGGCCGGAGGCCGGTAGATCATGCACACGATCCACCGGGCGCGCATCGCCGCGCCGTTCGAGCAGGTCTTCGGCCTGGCAGTGGATGTCGAGCGCTGGCCGGACCTGCTGCCCGCGTACAGATGGTGCCGCGTGCACGAGCGCGCGCCGAACCGGCTGGTGGTCTCGATGGGCGGGTGGATCCGCGGGTGGCCCGCGCGGTGGACCGCGATCCAGGAGCCCGCGCCCGAGGAGCGCCGCATCCGGTTCCGCCACATCGGCGGGATCACGACCGGCATGACCGTCGAGTGGCGGTTCACGCCGGACGGCGGGGGCACGGAGGTGGAGATCGAGCACGCGCTGGTGATGCGGTGGCCGCTGATCGGTCGGCTGGTGAGCGACCTGGTCGTGGGCCCGGTGTTCATCGACCACATCGCCAGACGCACGCTGGACGCCGTGAAGCGCCGGGCCGAGCGCCCGGCCTGGGGAGAGGCGCGATGATGCGGCGCGTCGTCGTTACAGGGCTCGGCGCCGTCACGCCGATCGGACACGGTGCGGCGGGCCTGCTCGAAGGCATCCGCCACGCCAGGCCCGGTGTGAAGCGGATCGAGCGGTTCAACCCCACGCCCTTTGGCTGCCGAGTCGCGGCCGAAGTGACGGACTTCGACGCGGGCCAGTTCCTCGATGCGAAGCAGGTCCGGCGCCTCGACCGGTTCGCGCAGTTTGCGGTGGTCGCCGGCCGTCAGGCGGTGGCCGACGCCGGGCTCGACCTCGGCCGCGTGGACCGCGAGCGCGTCGGGGTCTTCATCGGCACCGCGCTCGGCGGCGCGGCGTTCGCCGAGGAGCAGCACCACGTGTTCCTGGCCGAGGGGATCCGCCGCGTGAAGCCGACGCTCGCGCTGGCCGTGTTCGGCGGCTCGGCGTCGTGCAACATCGCCATCGACATGGGCCTGTACGGCCCGACGAGCGCGAACTCGGACTCGTGCGCTTCCGGCGCCATCGCGATCGGCGAGGCCGCGCGCCTGATCCGCCACGGCGAGGCCGACCTCATGCTGGCCGGTGGGGTCGAGGTGCCGCTGACGCCCATGATCTTCGGCGCGTTCGACCTCATCCGCGCCATGTCCACGCGCAACGGCGCGCCGGCGTCAGCCTGCCGGCCGTTCGACCGCGGCCGCGACGGCTTCGTCATGGGCGAGGCCGCGGCGGTGCTGGTGCTGGAGGGCCTGGAGCACGCGCAGGCGCGCGGCGCGACGATCTACGGCGAGGTGCTCGGCTACGGCAGCACCAACGACGCCTACCACATGACGGCGCCCCTGCCCTCGGGCGCGCAGGCCGCGCGCTGCATGCGTCTGGCCCTGGCCGACGCCGGACTGGCGCCTGAGGCTATCGACGCCATCAATGCCCACGGCTCGTCCACCCCTCTCAACGACTCCACCGAGACCCGCGCGATCAAGGCCGTCTTCGGCGAGCGCGCGCACCGCATCCCCACCAGCGGCACGAAGTCGATGCACGGCCACGCGCTCGGCGCCGCCGGCGCGGTCGAAGCCGCGATCTGCATGCTCACGCTCCGCTGGGACTACCTGCCGCCGACCATCAACCTGGACCATCCCGACCCGGAGTGCGACCTGGACTACGTGCCCGGCCAGGGCCGCACGCAGCGGGTGCAGTACATCCTCAGCAACTCCTTCGGGTTTGGCGGGATCAATGCGGCGCTGGTGTTCGGGCGGATGGACGTGGCCACCCAGGGCAGCCCCGACGAAACCCTTTCGTCATGGAGCACCGCGTCGAGATACATCTGGTAGATGTGCTGCCAAACAGGACGACGGCGAGCACGGCCGGGTCCTCTTGCGCCTCTTCCACGATCTTGTCAACCACCTGACTCCGCACGCGCGCTCCCCACACAGGATACACCATGCTACAGCTTCCCGATCTCCGGCGCCCGCCACGCCAGCAGCCCGACCAGCAACACTGCCACCGCGCCGCCCAGGGACAGCGCGTGCCCAACCCCGATGGCACCGGCCAGGGCGCCGAGCGGCAGCGTGCCCAGCGCGAACATCCCGAAGGTGGTCATGCCGTAGAGGCCCATCATCCTCCCGCGCTGGCCGGGCAGGACGCTGGTCTGGAGTAGAGTGTTGGCCGAGGCCATCAACACCGCCTGCCCTGTGCCCATCGCGATCAGCAGGAGCACCGAGAGGAGGAACCAGCCGGAGAGCCCGAAGAGCCCGACCAGTGCTCCGGTGATGATGGCCGCTCCGACGAGCAGCCGGCCCTTGCGCGCGGTCGCCGCGACGGCGCCCACGACGAAGACCGCCAGGATCGTTCCCACCGACGGGGCTGCCTGCAGGATTCCGAGCCCCTGCGGGCCGACGCCTAGGACCTCGCGCGCGTAGGCCGGCATGAGCCGGACGTACGCCCGTCCGAAGAAGCTCATCACGGCGACAACGCCCAGGATGGCCAGCAGATGGCGCTGCTGGAAGAGCAGACCGAGTCCCTCTCGAATGTCCTCACCGATCGACTCCCGGCGCTCGTCGGTCTGGCGCGGGATGTCCATGCGGAGCAGCGCAACGATCACGGCGATGTAGGTGATCGCGTTCACCAGGAAACAGCCGGCGACACCAACCGCCGCGATCACGACGCCACCCAGCGACGGGCCGAAGATCCCGGAGCCGTTGAAGGCGATCGTCAGCAGGCTGACGGCTTTCATCAGCTCCCGATCGGTCACCAGGAATGGCACCAGCGACTGGCGGGCGGGGACATCAAACGACTGCGTGAAGGAGTTGAATGCGCCGATCACGAGCACGTGCCACACCTCGATCCGACCCGTGTAGGCCAGGACCCACAGCAGCGTCGCCGACGCCATCATCGTGGCATTGGTCACCAGCATGACCGTCCGGCGGTCGAGGCGGTCGGCGGCCACCCCGCCGAGGAAAGCGAAGAGCAGACGCGGCAACGCCTGGCTGACGCCCAGCAGGCCGAGGTAGATGGGCGCTTTCGTCAGCTGGTCGATGAGGTAGCCGAGCGCGATGAACTGCATCCAGGAGCCGGTCTGTGACACCAGCATCCCGGACCACAACAGCCGGAAGTTGCGGCCCCGCAGCGGCGTGAAGGCGCTCCAGGGCCCGCCCGCATCGCGCACCGCAGGGGCGCCGGCTGGCAGGGTTCCGTTGACCTCATCAGCCAATGCGGGCCAGCATCACCACGGTGAGGAGTACCGTTCCTCCTTCCAGGGATCGCCGTGCATGTGGTAGCCGTTGCGCTCCCAGAACCCGGCGCGGTCCTTGGCCAGCAGCTCGAAGCCGCGCACCCACTTGGCGCTCTTCCAAAAGTACAGACGGGGGACCACGAGCCGCAGCGGCCAGCCGTGCTCGGGCGTCAGGTCTGCGCCGTCGGCCCGGTAGGCGAGCAGCGCATCGTCTTCCAGCAGATAGCCGAGCGGCAGGTTGGTCTCGTAGCCCTGCTCGGCGTGCACCATCGCGTAGCGGGCCTCGGGCCGGACCTTCGCCCGCTCGAGGACGGTCTTGACCGGGACGCCCTCAAAGGTCATGCCCAGCCGGCTCCATGCGGTGACGCAGTGGATATCGCAGGTGATGGTGACCGTGGGCAGCGCACGCAGCTCCTCGTAGGTGAGCCGGAGCGACTCCTCGACCAGCCCGAAGACGCGCAGGCCCCACGTCGCCGGGTCGAACCGTGGTATGCTGCCGTAGTGCAGGACCGGCCATTTCTCGGTCGCGTACTGGCCGGGAGGCACACGCGCGCCCGCATCACGAGCCATGATTCCTCACCCTCTGGGAATAGATCCATTATAGCGTCTTGTCCGGTGCAGCAGTCTCCGGAGCGGACCGCCTGTTACAGTGGCGCATCGCGGCCTGGACCCCGTCGGCAATCCACAGCTCGATGCCATGGGCGGCCTCCACCACCGCCTCGTCGAGCAGGCGCCGCTCGTCCGCCGCGGGCCGCTCGAGTACGTAGTCTGCGGGGTCGACGTTCTCCGGCGGCCGTCCGATGCCGACCCGCAGTCGCGGGAAGGCGCTCGTGCCCAGCTCCTCGATGATCGACCGCAGGCCATTGTGACCGCCGTGGCTGCCCTTCTCGCGGAGGCGCAGCGCGCCGACCGGCAGGTCGAGGTCGTCCACCACGACGAGCAGATCCTCGGGCGGGACGCGGTGCCGGCGCCGGAGGTCGGCGACCGCCGCCCCGCTGACGTTCATGTACGTCTGCGGGCGGGCGAGTACCACCCGCCGCCCGCGGATGACACCCCGGCCGATCTCGGCCCATCCCTCATCGGTCCGAACGGCGATCTCATGGGCGGCCGCCAGCCGATCCACCACCTCCCACCCGATGTTGTGCCGGGTGTGGCGGTAGCGGCGTCCGGGATTCCCCAGGCCAATGACAAGTCGCATGACGGCCCCAGCGGGACGTACGGGCAGGACAGGGGCGCGGCGGGCGTCTGGGCGCCCGCCGCGCGCCTACGCCTTCTCGGCGTCGGCCTTCGTCGGCTTGCCGGTGGCAGTCGTCGCCGGCGCTGCCTCGGGCACCGCTTCGCCGGGCGCGGCTTCAACCGCGGCTGCCGCCGGCGCCGCCTCCTCGTGGATCCGGGGCGCAACCACGGTCACGACAACCTCATCGGGATTGGTCAGGAGCGTGACGCCCTCGGGCATCACCAGGTCGCTCGCGTGCAACGAGCGGCCGACGACGAGGTCGGTTACGTCGAGCTCGATCTGGTCGGGAATCTGCGTGGGCAGACACTCGACGAACACCTCGCGCATATGGTGCTCGATGATGCCGCCCTCGCCCACGCCCTTCGCGGCCCCCCGGAGCACGACGGGCACGTTCATCTCGATCGTATCCGTGAGCGAGATGGCGTGGAAGTCGACGTGGAGCAGATGATGGCGGAAGATATCGCGCTGAGTGTCCTTCACAATCACGGTGGTGGGCTCGGTGCCGTCGCTGACCTCCAGGTCAATGAGCACGTTGCGGCCGGCGTGCGTGTGCAGCGCCGCGTCCATCGCCCTCGCCTCCACGGCCACGGGTCGGGGGTCCCGTCCCCTGCCGTAGACAACGGCCGGCACCAGCCCGCTTCGTCGCAAACTCCGGGCCGCGCCCTTGCCGATGCCGTCCCGCACCTGCGCTTTGAGCGTCACGCGTTCCATCGATGGGTCCCTCCGACATGCGACAGGCCCCGGTGGGGGCCTGAACGCCTTGCATTATAGCACGCGGCAGCGGCGGCGCAACACCGGCGAATGACGGGCCGCGATCAGTCGGGAACCTGTTCTGGCCCCCTGTTCCGATACGCTTCGATGAACCGGACGATCTTGTCTTCGTCGTACTCGTCGAGCTTCATCAGACGTGTCCAGGCGGCCACGGCAATCGGCGCGTCGTTCTGCGGACGCGGCGTGACAATCACCTTCGAGCGGTAGCGCCCGGCCAGCGTCTCGAGCCGGTCCACGAGCTCGGTGTTGGAAGGGTCACGATACGAGATCCAGATACCGCCGTGCTCCAGGTTGTGCACGATCACCTGGTCGGGGATCTCGCGGCGGTGTGCCCCCCACGGCGCGGTCTCCGGCGTGTGCCACCCGGAGGTCGGCGGGTTGGAGTTGTAGGGAGGATGCGAGTCCCCCAGCCGGATGTGCGCGACTCCCTGGCTTGGATAGCGCTTCACGACGCCCCTGGGCGAGGCCTCCGCGCCGGCGGCCGCGTCAACCTCCCCGGGCGTCGGGGCGCCGGCACCGGGCGCCCCTGCGGGCGCCCCCTGCGCGGCCCGCGCGGATAGGGTCGGCGCATCGATCTCGACCAGACCCGAGCGTCCTCGAAGGTTCACGATCACCACCACGGCGACGACCAGCGCGGCGCCGACGGCCAGCCCGCCATAGGTCAGCAGCGCGCTGCGGCGGCGTGCCGCCTGCTCACGCTGGCGCGCTTCTCGCTTGGCGGCAATCGCCGCCTCGCGACGCTGGCGCTTCGCCGGTTTCTTCAGCTTGTCCGTCTGGCTCATGACATGCCTCCTGCGAGGAATGGCCGCGCTGTGGTATTGTGGTCGCGTGGCACACGCGCAGCAACTCGACCACGACCTGTTCCTCATCGATACGCACTATAACGAAACGCCGCAGGCGATCGGGGTGTTCCTGCTCACCGGCGCGAGGCCGGCGCTCATCGAGACCGGCCCGGCCGCGCGCGTGGAGACGCTCCTGGACGGCATCCAGGACGCCGGCCTGCGTCCCGAAGACCTGCGAGCCGTCGCCGTGACACACATCCACCTGGACCATGCCTCGGCCACCGGCGAACTCGTGCACAGGTTTCCGCACCTCGAGGTCCACGTCCACCCCATGGGCGCCCCACACCTGGCCGATCCATCGCGCCTGCTGGCCAGCGCCGGGCGGCTCTACGGCGACCACCTCGGTCCGCTGTTTGGACAGGTGCGGCCGGTACCGGCGGAGCGCATCCACACGCTGCAGGACGGTGCGCGCATCGGTCTGGGCTCGCGCCGGCTGACCGCGCTTGATACCCCGGGCCATGCCGGACACCACCTAGTGTACTTCGACGAGGACTCGGGCGACCTGTTCACCGGCGATGCCGCGGGGGTGGCGCTGCCCGGCACGCGGCACGTCCGCCCGCCGACGCCCCCTCCGGAACTCGACATTCCGGTCTGGGAGGCGACGATCGAGCGCCTCCGCCTGCTTCGGCCGCGCCGGCTGCTGCTGACGCACTTCGGTCCGCACCTCTGGGTGGACGACCTGCTCGTGCAACTCCGCGACCGGCTCCGCGCGTCGGCCGATCTCGTGAAGCGGGCCCTGGACGCCGGCCTGGATGACGAGGCGATCGCCGGACGCCTACAGGAGATACAGCTCGAAGAGAGTACAGGCGTCGCCGGATCCGGGCAGGCAAACCGCCTGGAGGTCATCATGTCCACGCGGCTGAGCGCGCTCGGTCTGATCCGGTACCACAGGAAGCGGTAGACCCCGTCGGAGATCATCAGGAGGGCGCATGCGCACCAGGGACGTTGCCGCCGCCGGGTTGATGATCGCGCTGGTCTTCGTGGTGACGCGCGCGTTCATCGTCCCGATCCCACAAACCAGAGGGTTCTTCAATCTCGGCGAGGCCGCGATCTACATGGCCAGCGTGCTGTTTGGACCCGTCGTCGGGGCGCTCTCGGGCGGCCTCGGATCGGCGCTCGCCGACCTGTCGCTGGGATACAGCCAGTACGCGCCCTACACGCTCGTCATCAAGGGCGTTGAGGGCGCCGTGGTCGGGCTCTTCGCGCAGCGCCTCCACCCCGCGGGATGGCTCGCGGCGCTTGTGGCAGGCATCGCGGCGCTCTGGCTGGTGGCCACCGAGACGTGGCTCGTCCGGCTCGCGGGAGCGGCGATCGTCCTGGCCGTGGCGGGAGCGATTGTGGGCGCACGGTCGCCGGCATGGGCCCGCACAGGCGCGCGCCTCTCGGGCATGCTCGGCGGCGGCCTGCTCATGGTGGCCGGGTACTTCGTCACGCAGGCCTACATCTTCGGGCTCGGCCGCCTGCCGGCGATGGCCGAGGTCCCCTACAACCTGGTCCAGGTGGCGGTGGGGATCGTCATCGGCCTGGCGGCCGCCGCGGCCTTGGAGCGCGCCCTGCCGGGCGCGACGCGCTGAGGCGTCCTGGGCGATCGGTCACGCTGTCCGGACCGGCGGCCGTCAGCGGGGAGCCTGCACCGATGCCTCGTAGCGCTCGTGGGCCTCGCCTACCAGACGCCAGGCTTCCTCTGCGCCGGCCCACCCGTAGATCTCGACCGGCTTCTGCTCCAGCGTCTTGTACACCGTGAAGAAGTGCTGGATCTCCCTGAGAAAGTGCGGGGAGACCTGCGCCAGGTCGGCGACGGCGTCAAAGCGCGGATCGCCGACCGGCACCGCCAGCACTTTCTGGTCGTGTCCCTTCTCGTCGCGCATGTCGAGCACGCCGATCGGCCGCACCTCCACGAGGCACCCCGGGAACGTCGGCTCGTACACGAAGATCAGCACATCGAGGTGATCGCCGTCTTCAGCCAGGGTCTCCTCGAGAATGCCGTAGTCGGCCGGGTAGTGCAGCGGGGAGTAGAGCACCCGGTCCAGCCGGATTCCGCCGCGATCGGGGTCGATCTCGTACTTGTTCCGACTGCCGCGCGGGACCTCGACGCGGGCGAGCACGGACTTCGGGTGCTCGGTCACGGGGTGTCCTCCGTCAGCTCAGGGATGAGCGCCCGGATGCGCCGGGCCAGATCGTCGCGGAGGTGCCGATACACTTCGATCCCGGCGCCGGCCGGGTTCGGCAGCGGCCAGTGGAGGCTCGGCACCCCGGGAATCACCGGACACGCCTCCTCAGCGCACAACCCCACGGCAACACGCACGTCGGGTGCCATGGCCTCGGCAATCGACTTCGGATAGTTATAGTGATGACCGATGTCGATACCGACCTCGCGCATCGCCTCGACGGCCTCACGCCGCACCGAGCCTTTCGGGTCCGTCCCCGCGGACCGCGCCTCCCATCCCGCCGGCGCCAGGGCGTTGAACAGCCCCTCTGCCATCTGCGAGCGGGCGGTGTTGTGCGCTCAGACGAACAGCACCTGGGGCATTCCGGCCTCCCTCGCGACGCATTCCCCAGAGCTCAGACGTTCAACTCCCGGAGTTCACCGGTCACCATGTAGATCACGCGCTCGCCGATGTTGGTGACATGGTCAGCGGCGCGCTCCAGATGCTGCGCGACCAGGAGCAACTCCAACGCCCGGGGGATGTTCCGCGGGTCGCTGATCATGTACGTCAGCAGCTCCCGGAAGACCTGGCTGCGCAGGGCGTCAACTTCATCGTCCCTGTGGGCCACCGCCTCGGCCAGGGCTCGGTCGCGACGCTCGAACGCCACCGTGGCGTCTCGAAGCATCGCCTGAACCATTCCCTCCATCCTGGGGATATCGATCAGCGGCTTCAGGAGGGGCTGTCCGGCCAGCCGCGTGACGCACTTGGCGATGCCCTCCGCGTGGTCGGCGAGGCGTTCCAGGTCGATCGTAATGGCGAAGACAGCTGCGATCGTCCGAAGATCCGATGCCATCGGCTGCTGCAGGGCAATGAGACGCATGCACCGGTTCTCGAGGTCTAGGTGCAGCCGGTCGATCTCGTCATCCGCGGCGACGACGCGCTCGGCCAGCGCGACATCGAGACCTTTGAGCGCTTCGACCGACGCGTTGATGGCCTGACCGGCCATGGTGGCCATGCGCACCACGTCCGCCGTCAAGTCCTCCAACGCCTTCAGGTAGAGGTCCCTGGTCATCTCGCGGCTCCACCCAAACGCGACCGCACCTGTCTTGGGCGCGTCACGCGCTACTCGCCGAGGTCCAACCGATATCCAATGCCCCGAACCGAAGCGATGCGCACACCGCCCGCGGCTTCGATCTTCTTCCTCAGCCAGCCGATGTGGGTGTCGAGCGTCCTGGTATCGCCGAAGTAGTCCGCGCCCCACACATCCTGCAAGAGGCGTTCGCGCCGGACGACCTTGCCCTGGTGGCGCAGGAGCAGGTGCAGGAGGGCGAACTCCTTCACCGTCAGGGAGACCGGCTCGCCGGCCACCGTGACCTCATGGCGGCCCAGGTCCAGGGCCAGCCGCCCGGCGGCCAGCCGGTCCTCGGCGCCGGACCAGACGGTGAGCGATTCGAGGACATTGGCGATGTCTTCGCAGCGGTCGGTGCTGGCCTCGAGCATTTCGCAGATGTCTTTCCACTTGATAATGTCCTTGGCGCTCTGTCGGCCCGCGAAGAGCGCCTCCAGCGCATCTCTGAGGATATCGTCACTCCGGTTCTCCAGCCGGTGTAGCATGCGCGTGTGGGGGAAGATCTCCTGCATGTGCCGCATCTGGGACAGGGCCTTGATGAGCTCCTCCGCGCATTGGAGCACCACCTCACCCATCTCGCGCGCGGCAGGGATGACGCGCCGGATGCGGTGGATGGCCAGCCGGGCAGCGGCCGCCTCGATGGCATCCAGGACGTCATCCAATAGCCCGGTGAGGGTTTTCAGGGTATCCTGATCGCCCGCATTGCTGCGCGGGGCCATCAAGACCTCGAAGAGATCCCGCGCGATGGCGTCGCCCTTGTGCTCCAGCTCGCGGATGGTCTGCCAAGCCGCAGCGAACGGCATGGTCCCGCTCAGGGCCGCGTTGAGGGTTGTCGCCGCCTCGTAAATGGTCTGGGTCATCTCCTCGAGCAGGCCGAGTTCGCGTTCAAACGCCGGACCCAACGACCTGATGCGGAGATCTGCGCGATGGTTAATCATGCCACGACTCAGCATACCACGGCCCGCCTGTTCCGGGCCGACGGCGTGCCCTTGCTCACCCCGCCGCCGCGGCGGCGTCGGCATGCGGATCGCGCACCTCGTCGGACACCATCGAGGCGACGCGCGCGGCGATGCTCGTCGCGCGGTCGGCCGCCCGCTCAAGATGGTGGGTGACCATCATGAGGTCCAGCGCCTGCGCGGCCGTGCGTGGGCTCCGGATCCACTTGAGCAACTCCCCGGACACCCGGGCCTCGAGCGCGTCGACGGCGGCATCCTTGGCCGCAAGCGCCTCGGCCAGGACGCCGTCCCGCCGCAGGAGGGCCCCCAGGGCGTCGCGCAGCATGCCCCGGACCATCTGGCTCATGGAGGGGAGGTCGGCGGGCAGTTCGACCGGCGGGCGGAGGGACAGCCGGATGGCGGCCTCGGCAATGCCCTTGGCATGATCGCCGACGCGCTCAAGCTCCGTGGAGACCCCCAGTATCGAGGTCAGCGTCCTGAGGTCCGCAGCCGCAGGGCGGTAGGTCTCCAGCAGCATCATGCTTTGCCGCTCGATACAGATGTGCATCCGATCGGCACGCTCATCGCCCTCAGGCACTCCGGCCGCAGCCGCCGCGTCCCGACGGTGGATGGCATCCACGGCCTGAGCGAGCATCGCCCCGACCAGGCTGCCCATCCGCTGGAGATCCTCTTCCACGGTCTGCAGCTCCATCTCGAACCGGACATCGATCAGTCGTGCCTTCACGGTCATCTCGTTGCCTCCTTCATCCAAAACGCCCCGTGATGTAGTCCTCCGTCCGCTTGTCCCCCGGGGTCGTGAACAGGTCACGCGTCAGACCGAACTCCACCAGCTCGCCGTGCAGCATGAACCCCGTGAAGTCGGAGACACGCGCCGCCTGCTGCATGTTGTGCGTCACGATCACGATCGTGTATTGCGCCTTCAGGCTCGCCATAAGGTCCTCGATCTTCGCAGTGGCCACGGGGTCCAGGGCCGAGCACGGCTCATCCATCAGCAGGACCTCAGGCTCCACGGCGATCGCCCGGGCGATGCAGAGCCGCTGCTGCTGGCCCACGGAGAGCCCCAGCGCACTCTCGTCGAGCCGGGTGGACACCTCGTCCCAAAGGGCCGCGGCCCGCAGCGTGTGCTCCACGATCCCGTCGAGCTCGGATCGCCGGCTGATCCCCATGATTCGGGGGCCGTAGGCCACGTTCTCGTAGACGGACTTGGGAAAGGGATTGGACTTCTGGAAGACCATCCCCACGCGCCGCCGCAGATCGACGACGTCGGTCGCCGCGCCGTAGATTTCCGTGTCGCGGATGCGGACGCTGCCCGATACGCTGACCCCGTCAATGAGATCGTTGAGGCGATTGAAGCAGCGCAGCAGAGTGCTCTTGCCACATCCCGACGGGCCGATGAGGGCGGTGATGTGGTGCTTCGCGACAGTCATGGTGATGTCGCGCAGTGCCTGCGTCCGGCCGTACCACAGCGAGAGGTGGTGAACCTCCACCGCGGTCTCCCGGAGCTCCTCGGGCATCGGCCCCTGTTCGTTGGTGGGGAGGTGCACTTGCATGCTGACCAGCATCGCTGTTCCCCCTACACCGCAGCCGTGGCATACCGGCGACGAAGCCGGTTGCGGAGCCCGATCGCGAGCAGGTTCATCGCCACGACGATGGCCAACAGCAGGAGCGTCGTGGCGAACACCGCGGGCCGCGCGGCATCGACGTTGGGCGATTGGAACCCCACGTCGTAGATGTGAAACCCCAGGTGCATGAACTTGCGCTCCAGGTGAACGAACGGCGCGAAACGGTCGATCGGCAGGGCGGGCGCCAGCTTGACCACGCCCGTGATCATGAGCGGCGCCACCTCGCCGGCGGCACGGGCCATCGCCAGGATGATTCCGGTAAGGATGGACGGCAGCACCGACGGGAGCACGACGCGCACGGTGGTCTCGAGTTTCGTGGCCCCCAGCGCGAGCGAGCCCTCACGCAGCGACCGGGGAATTGCCGCCAGGCCCTCCTCCGTCGCCACGATCACGACCGGGACGGTGAGCAGCGCCATGGTCAACGACGCCCAGAGAATGCCTCCGGTGCCGAACGTGGGGGTCGGCAGGGCCTCGGGGAAGAACAGCCGGTCAATCGATCCCCCGACACCATAGACGAAGAACCCGAGCCCGAAGACCCCGAAGACAATCGACGGCACCCCGGCGAGGTTGTTGACCGCGATCCGCACCGCGCTCACAAGCGGGCCCTGCCGCGCATACTCACGCAGGTAGATCGCGGCGAGCACCCCAAAGGGGGCCACGATGATGCTCATGATGAACACCATCAGGACAGTCCCGAAGATCGCCGGAAACACGCCTCCTTCGGTGTTCGCCTCGCGCGGATCGCCGGAGACAAACCCCCACACGCGGACGGCGTACGTACTCACCTTGGATACGACGTCCATGCTGTTTGGCCTGAGGACATGGACGATCTGGGTCAGGGGGATCTCCTTCTCCTGGCCGTCCGCCACCACAAAGAGGGCTGTGGCCGTCTGTTGGACCCTCAAGCGCTCGACCTCCGCGATCCGCTCGTCGTACCGCTGCTGCCACCTGGCCTGGTCGCTCCTCAGGCGTGCCACCTCGGGCCCGTCGGGGCTGCCGCGCAGCCCATGCCGCCGCAGTGCCAGACGGATGCGTTCCTGGCGCAGGTTGATCTCCCCGATGTCGTTGCGCTCGATCCATCGAATCCGCTCATGGATCGCCACGGCGTCGGGCAGGCGCCCGAGCAGTGCGTCCCACGCCGCATCTTCACCCTGCACGACGACCTGACCGCCGTGCCTCACCTCGGTGATGACCCCGTAGAGGTTGCCCCATTCGCGGCGCTCGACGACGATCAGGTTCGGGGGATAGGCGACGTGGGTGATGTCGGCCTCATCGATCCACCGGAAGTCGGCACCAAAGAGGTCGCGGTTCCCCTGCTTCACTTTGATTCTGTGAGGAGACCGCCCCGCCGGGTCGCCCTCCGCCTGGGGAATCGGCTCGCGTTGCACGATCTCGCCGATCACGACGGTCCCATCGGCAAGCGCGATGCGGGCGATGGCCCGGGGCCAGAAGAACCCCAACCCATTGGCGGCCACCAGGAGCACCAGCCCGCCCACCAGGGCCAGGGCGAGCGCCAGCGCGGCCCCGGTGAGCCAGACCATCGGATCGCCCGTCCGCCAGAACGCCTTCATATCATCGCCTGGTACCGCCGGCGTAGTCTGAGGCGCACCGTCTCAGCGGCGGTGTTGATCAGGAAGGTCAGGATGAACAGCAACAGGGCCGTCAGGAAGAGCACCCGGTAGAGCGAGCCCCCCTGCGGGGCCTCGGGAAGTTCTACCGCGATGTTGGCCGAGAGCGCCCGGAATCCGTTGAAGATCGACCAGTCCATCACAGGCGTGTTGCCGGTCGCCATGAGCACGATCATCGTCTCGCCGACGGCGCGGCCGAATCCGATCATGACGGCCGAGAAGATCCCCGGACTGGCGGTCGGCAGCACGACCCGCGCCGCGGTCTGCCAGCGCGTGGCCCCCAGCGCGAGCGAGCCCGCCGCCAGGTACGGCGGGACGTTTGACAGCGCATCTTCGGCGATCGTGAAGATAATCGGGATGATGGCGAAACCCATCGCAATGCCGACGACGAGCGAGTTCCGCTGGTCGTACGTCACCCCGAAGACCTGATGCAGCCAGGTGCGAAAGTCTCCACCGAGCAGGCCGGCCTCGACTGCCCCACCGAGCCGTAGCGCCGCCCACACGCACACGACCACGGCCGGAATCAAGACGGCCACCTCCGTCCCGGGGCGGAGCGTTCGCCCGCCACCCCGCAGTCGCTGCCAGAGGAGCAACACCGGGATGACGCCGAGAGGGACCACGAGGGGAATCAGGAACACCCCGACGACCACCTTCTCAATCATCGGCGCTAACCACAATCCGGCCAGGAATCCCAGGATGACGCTGGGGAGCGCGGCCATGATCTCCACAACCGGCTTGACAATGCCCTTGAGCGCCGGATGCATGAACTGTGAGGTATAGAGCGCGCTCATCAGCGCCAGCGGCACCGCGATGAGCATCGCGTAGAAGGTCCCTTTCAACGTGCCGTAGATGAGCGGGACGAGGCTGAACTTCTCCTCGTAGTCGTCGGTGGCCCCGGTCGACTGCCAGACGTAGGTGGGTTCCGAGTACCCCTCGTAGAGCACCCTGCCGAAGAGGCTCCGCAGCGTGATCTGAGGATGAGGGTTGTCCAGGGCCCAGTGCGAGAGCCGGCCGTCCGGGCCCGTGACGACGAATCCATCGGCCTTGGGGGCGAAGCTGATGGAGCGCGCCACGTCGCCGCGTCCAGACACCATCAGCAACGTGCGGCCCGTCGTCGCATAGTGAACGTGCACGGCCCCACCGGCGTCAAGCGAGAGAAAGCCCTTGTCGCGGCGTGAGGGCACGACGGCCGCCACCCGGTGCCGGTGGCCTTCGAAGTCGTGCGCCTTCATCAATCCGGCGGGCGGTGCGCCGGGAAGGATCAGCCACGACGTGACCCCGCCCTCCTGGTCTCCCACAAGCAGGGTCCGATCGCCGATGAGCAGTGAGAGCGCACTGACACCGGCTTCCGGCCGGCTTGTGACCGCCAGCGACCCCTCAACCTTGGGCGTCGAGGGGTCGCCGAGATCCACGCTGGTGACGCGGCCGTCGGCCCAGCCGACGTAGGCATGATCACCCCGACTGTCCATCACGATCTGGGTGATTTCGCTGGGGATCGGCAGGGACAGCCGCGTCCGAACAATGTCTCGCGTGGAGGGCCCGACCAGAGCTTGGGTCTCCCGGATGCCGACGATGGTGAGGTCGCGCGCCCCTGTCACCGCCGCGAGCAGCGAGCCTCGCGACGTCGCGGTGTAGGCGAGGTGGCGGACCGGTTCGCCCTCGGCGACATCGAGTGCCGCCTGCACGGACAGCTCCGGCTCGACGGTGCGCGTTCCCTCGCGAAATTGCACATCGAAGGTCACTTCGACCGGAATCACCCGGCCGTCGGACAGCCCGAGGCCGAACTGCCCACGGCCGAGCGTCGATACGGAGATGATCCGCGCATCCCCCAGACCGTCCGGCCGCACCTCGCCCACAGTGCGGCCGTCGGCGAGGGATGCAAAGCGCACCGCCGATTCCACCACCAGGTAGACGATCTGACGATGCTCGTCCACACCCACGGCCAGCGGCGACGACGGCAGGGGGAGATCCACCGCCGCCACCGGCCTGGCCGTGGGCGGCCTGAACAGCGGGGCGACCTGCGCGGTGATGACGATGAGGATGGCAAGGATCGACGCGATGATCAACAGGCCGCCGGCGACGACGAAGCGGCTGGCCAGCCCGTCGATGAGGCTTCGCCGGGTTCGTGTCCGGCGGAACCCGGCTGACAGGCGGGCGGACAGCAGCCGCCCGCCTGTCAGCAGTATCTCTTCTGACACGTCCGTCACCCGATCGGCCGTCGCCTACTGGACCTTCTTCAAGTCCTCGAACGCGATCGGCGCCGGGATCGGGAAGTATCCGTCCTTGATGACGATCTCCTGTCCCTGTCGCGAGTAGATGAACCTCACGAACTCGCGGACCAACGGGTCGGCCTGCTGGTTGGGATTGCGGTTCGTGTACACGTAGAGGAACCGGGCCAGGGGATACGTGCCGTTGTAGGCGTTCTGCGCGGCGGCCTCCACACATGTCCCGCCCTGCTTCTCGGACAGGGGCAGCGCCCGAACGCCGGCCGTCGCATAGCCGATCCCGCTGTAGCCGATGGCAAACCGATCCACGGTGACACCCTGCACGACCGACGCAGAGCCCGGCTGCTCTTTCACCTGATCCTTGTAGTCGCCGTTGCGCAGGACGTGCTCCTTGAAGAAGCCGTACGTACCGGACGCGGAGTTGCGGCCGAACATGCTGATCGACCGGTTGGCCCAGTCCCCGGTCAGGCCCACCTGCCCCCAGGTCCGGATGTCCTCGCGGTAGCCCGCCCGGCGCGTCTTGGAGAAGATGGCATCGACCTGATCGAGCCCCAGGCACTGGATCGGGTTGTCCTTGTTGACGAACACGGCCAGGGCGTCTGCCGCAACGCGGATCGCCGTCGGCTTGTAGCCGTACCTCCGCTCGAATGCGTCGATCTCGGTACCCCGCATCTCCCGGGACATCGGCCCGAGTTGAGCGGTCCCCGAAATCAGCGCCGGAGGCGCGGTGCTCGAGCCCTTGCCCTCGACCTGGACCTTCACGTTGGGATAGAACTTCTGGAACCCCTCGGCCCACAGGGTCATGAGATTGTTGAGCGTGTCGGAGCCGATGCTGTTCAGGTTGCCGCTGACACCGCTGACAACCCGGTAGGTCACGAGGCGGGAGTCGAGCCTGACCTGAGCGGTCGCCGGCATGCCCGCCACGATCACCAGAGCCACCAGCACCACGAGGCCCCGCAGGATTCCGAACGTCGTGCGCATGAACGAACCCCCTCTACCGTCGTCGGCCGGCGGGCTTCGCGGAGTGTGAGCCCACCGCCGCACATCACGGTAGCGCGCAGGGGTCAGAGGTGGGTGAAGCAAGGGTCAGGGGTGTGTGAAACGTGGGTGAAGACTCACCAGATGTCCACACCTGTGGATGTGCCGGGCGGCCACGGCGGGCCGCCCGGCACGACCGGTCAAGGGATGGGGAAGACTACCGGTACAGCGGCAGCGGGTGCGGCTGCAACGCGTCGCCCAGCCGCCGCCGGATCGCGTCGAACGTCTCGAGATCGTACTGACCGACGAACGTGATGGCCTCACCGCTCCGGCCGGCCCGCGCGGTGCGGCCGATCCGGTGGATATAGGTCTCGACGTCTTCCGGGATGTCATAGTTGATCACATGCGAGATGTCGGGCACGTCTAGGCCCCTGGCCGCGACATTCGTCGCGATCAGCACACGGGCGCGGCCGGCCACAAACGCCTGAAGCGCCTTGAGCCGGGCTCCCTGCGTCATGTCGCCGTGTAGGACGGCGGCCTGCAGGCCCCTCTCGCGCAGGATCTTGGCCAGGCGGTCGACCCCGCGCCGGGTTCGCCGGAACACCAGGGCCGACGGGATCTCGCCGCTCGTCAGCAGCAGGCGGAGGGCCCGGACCTTGTCCTGCTCCGCAACCTCCAGGTAGTACTGCGTGACCGTCTCGACCGTCGGGGCCGGGGCCGCGATGCTGATCCACGACGGGTTGCGCATGTGGCGAGCCGCAATGGCGTATACAGCATCCGGAAGCGTGGCCGAGAAGAGCGCGGTCTGCCGCGCGGCCGGGAGCAGGCGGATGATCGCCTCGACGTCGGGCAGGAAGCCCATGTCGAGCATCCGGTCGGCCTCGTCCAGCACCAGGAACCGCACCGCGTCGAGCCTCACCGTGCGCCGGTTGAGATGATCGAGCAGACGGCCGGGCGTCGCCACGGCCACGTGTGGGCCGGCCCTCAGCGCCGTGAACTGTCGTTCGATGGGCTGGCCGCCGAAGAGCGTGACGACCTTGACCTTTGGCCCTGCCAGACCTCGAAACACGTCCGAGATCTGAATGGCCAGCTCGCGCGTGGGCGCGAGCACGAGCGCCTGGATGCCTCGGGCCTGGCGGTCGAGCCGCTCGATGATGGGGATGGCGAAGGCGCCGGTCTTACCCGACCCGGTCTGTGCCTGCCCCGCGACGTCGCGGCCGGCCAGCAGCGCCGGGATGACCTTGGATTGAATGGGAGTGGGTTCGGTCCACCCCAAGCGGGAGACTGCCCGGAGGGTGTCCGGGCTCAGGGCGAGGCCGCCGAACGTGGCCTCGCGCGTCAGTGTCGAGATATGCCTTACCTCCTGTAGACCCGGGGGACCCGGGCCGGGTTTGTGCCGGCATCATGCGCGTGCCCACCGGTTCACCCAGCCCTGGATGAGGGACGAACTCCGCGGACACATGAAGCAGGCGGTGCTGCACGTCAACACCGCCCGTCCGAGAACGCAACTATGTCGACTGCGCGTAGGGTATCACATCGCCTGGACGAGTTCAACCCCCCCGGCCTCCAGCACGCCGCGGGCCACGGGGTCGGGGTAGTCCCCGGCGAAGACCACGCGGCGCAGCCCGGCGTTGAGGATCATCTTGGCGCACGTCAGGCAGGGCTGGTGCGTCACGTAGATCGTCGCACCGTTGATGCCGACCCCGTGGTAGGCCGCCTGGATGATCGCGTTCTGCTCGGCGTGCAGGCACAGGCAGGTGTCGTGGCCGGTGCCGGGCGGTGCGTCGCTGGCGCAGCGCTCGCAGCCACCGTCGCCGCAGTTGGGCAGCCCGCGCGGGGTATCGTTGTACCCCGTCGAGAGGACCATGCGGTCCTTGACGATGACAGCGCCCACCCGACGCCGCAGACAGGTCGACCGGGAGGCCGCCAGATGGGCCATCCGCATGAAGTACTCGTCCCACGATGGGCGGGTCATGCTGTCAAAACTCGGCCAGGTATCGTCCCGTCTCCCACGGATGCACGGTAGCGATGTACTCGCGCCACTCGAGCTTCTTGGCCCTCGCCATGTGCTCGACGATGTGGCCGCCCAGCGCGTCGCGGATCACCTCGTCGCCCGCGAGCGCCGCCATTGCCTCTTCGAGATTGCGCGGCAGCACGCGGATCTTCAGTTGGTCCAGCTCGTCTTCGGTCATGGCGTAGATGTTGCGGTTGAGCGGCGGCCCGGGATCGAGGTGCCGCCGGATCCCGTCCAGCCCGGCCGTCAGCATGACGGCCATGGCCAGGTAGGGGTTGCACGATGGATCGGGCATCCGCAGCTCCACGCGGGTGGCGTCGCCCCGCGCCGCCGGGATGCGAACGAGCGGCGACCGGTTGCGTTCGGCCCACGCGATGTAGACCGGCGCCTCGTAGCCTGGCACCAGGCGCTTGTACGAGTTCACCAGCGGGTTCGTGACCGCCGCCATCGCCCGCGCGTGGCTGAGCAGCCCGCCGATGTAGTACCGGCAGATCCCGCTGATCTGGTCGGGACCCTTGGGGTCGTAGAACGCGTTCTTCTTCCCGCGGAACAGCGACTGGTGGGTGTGCATGCCCGACCCGTTGATCCCGGCGATCGGCTTGGGCATGAACGTCGCGTGCAAGCCATGCCGCCGCGCGATCGTGCGCACGACGAAGCGAAACGTCGCGACGTTGTCGGCGGTGGTGAGCACATCGGCATAGTGGAAGTCGATCTCGTGCTGTCCCGGGGCCACCTCGTGGTGGCCGGCCTCGACCTGGAATCCCATGGCCGACAGCGCCGTGATCATGTCGGCGCGCGCCGCCTCGCCCTTGTCCAGCGGCGCCAGATCGAAGTACCCCGCCTTGTCGTGCGTCGCGAGCACCGGCTGCCCCTCGGCGTCGGTGGGGAACAGGAAGAACTCGCACTCGGGCCCGGCCATCATCGCGAACCCCATGTCTGCGGCCGCCTTGATCGCGCGCCTGAGCACATACCGCGGGTCGCCCGCGAACGGCTCGCCATCGGCCGTGCGGATGTCGCAGATCAGCCGCGCCGTGGTCCCCTCGTGGTCATGCCAGGGAAACAGGGCGAACGTTGCCGGATCCGGGATCAGGTACATGTCCGACTCTTCGATCCGCACGAACCCCTCGATCGAGGAGCCGTCGAACATGATCTCGTTGTCGAGGGCCTTCTCGAGCTCCCCGACCGGGATCTCGACGTTCTTCAGCGTGCCCAGGATGTCGGTGAACTGGAGCCGGACGAAGCGCACACCCTGCGCGCTCGCCTGTTTGAGCACCTGCTGCTTCGTCATGTAGGAGTCCTCCCCGGGAGCCGTGCATCTAGAGCAATGCCTCCAGGTCCGCTTCTCGGCCGCGGGCGCCGGGGCCTGCCGTGGATGCAAACAAGCGAACCGGGGCGGTTTCGGCCCGAGTGTCAGGAGGCGCGCCGGCGAGGAAGCGGGGGCCAGCTTGTTCCGGGGGTGGGCTGGTCGCGCTTGATGAAGATCGGCCTTGGGTGACACCCGATCGTGCTCTCGCTAGAGGGGCACCGGCGCACGACTCGCATGCCCGTCCGTCTGCACAGCCCCCAGCACCTCGAAGCCGGCCGCCCTGCCGCGCTCGACAAAGTAGTCGATGTGCTCGGTCTTCGTCCGATCGCCAAGGCTCACCCGGTCGTGGCATCCATCCAGCGCGATGATCAGCGTCTCGGCCAGACAGGCCGGGACCAGGCCGGGGCCGTACTGGCTGTAGTCGAAGTAGGCCGGGACGTCGGGCGTCCCCGGCAGGCGGACGACACCGCCCGGAATGACCTCCACCCCCGGCACCGCCGCCACCGAGGGATCGACATCTGGTGGGCGCCCGAGGTCCACCACCAGGGCGTCCGGCCGCACATGACGCGCAAAGATGATCGGCTGGGGGTGCGAGGTGGCCGTGAAGACGACCTGAGCCTCGCTGAGGAGATCGTAGCTGGTGGTAGTGTCCACACTCGTGCCCAGGGCGCGCCGCACGAGAAGCTCCTTCGACCGCCGGAGCCGCTCTTCGTCGGTGCCGACCATGATCAGACGCCCAACGTGCCCGACCAGCGCCCGGCAGATGCCGAAGCCGACGACGCCGTTCGCGCCGACGACGGCCGCGGTAGCGCCCGAGGGGTCGATCCCGCGTGAGCGGAGCCGCGCGAGGATCGTGGGGACCGCCATCTTCACGGTTCCCGCGGTGTACGCGCCGCCGTTCGTGATCGCGATCGGCGACTGCGCCTGCACGTCGATCCCCTTGTTGCCCACGACCGACCAGTACGCGCCCAATCCGAGCACGGTGGCCCCGAGATTGGCCGCGAGTTGCGCGGCCTCCACCGCCCGGCGGACGGCCAGACCGGATTCGGAGCGGATCTGGTCCGGCAGCATCGGCACCCCGATGAGGTAGACGCGGGCCGACCGGCCGTCGGCCGTGGCGATCGACCGCAGTTCGTCCACCTTCATGGGCCGGGCGAACCGGATGAGCCAACGTACGACGCGCTCGGGAATCAGCCCCCGCCGGGAGAGCGCCGACACCCATCGGAACCGATCGGCCTGCCAGATGTAGTCCACGGTCATCGGGTGGATCAGGAAGGCGCACACCGCCTCTCGATCGCCCAGCGCGGGCAGCGGCAGCCTGTCACCCAGGCGCGGCTCCACGCCGTCCGCTATCCGCAGCAGGTGCTCCTTGTGGTTCCAGATCGTGATCAGCGCATAGGCGGCGCCGAGCGCCACAAACGCCGGTCCTGCGCCCGCAGCCGCCATCGTCATCGGCACCGCCAGACCGCCACCCACGGCACCCAGCGAGAGGAAGCCCCACCGTTTGCCGATGAGACGGGGACCCACGAGCAGGAGCACCGCCACCGCCACGGGCACCACCGCGACCGCCCACGGCACCGCGCCGAGTCCACCGAGCGCGATCAGGGCGCCGATCCCCACCACCACGCCCTTCATCCGTGTGTGGGCCCTGACGACGAACCGCCAGTAGGGGGAGTAGACGTGCCCGAGCACGACGCCGGCGGCCGCGGCGGCGAGCGTCCAGTCGCCCGCCGCGAGCCACGCCGCGACCAGCACCCCGAGCGCGCCCTTGAGCAGATCGAGCCCGACGGCGGCAGCCAGCGTGGGCACGCCTGCGGCCTGCGCCACGGTCACCAGGCCGAGGTTGTGAGGGGAGAAGCGATGAATGTCCACACCCCGCAGGCGCCGCGCGGCGACGTAGCCCGTCGGCAGGCTGCCGATGAGGGCCGCAAGGACGACCGCCGGGATTCCTGTCATCGCTCCAAGCATACCTCACCCCGACCAGGGCCTGGGCGTGAGCGTCTGATGGTCAGACTACTTGGTGCCGAACAGCCGGTCGCCCGCGTCGCCGAGCCCCGGGACGATGTACCCCTTCTCATTGAGGTGGCTGTCGACCGCGGCGGTGTACACATCCACATCCGGATGCGCGTCGTGCACCTTCTTGATACCCTCTGGCGCCGAGATAATCGCCATGACCCTGATCGTGCTGCACCCGTGCTGCTTCAGCGTGTCGATCGCCACCACCGTAGAGCCGCCGGTGGCCAGCATGGGGTCCAGGATGATGGCCTCGCGCTCGGCGATATCCGGCGGCAGCTTGGCGTAGTAGCTCACGGGCAGGAGGGTCTCGTGATCCCGGTAGATGCCGATGTGGCCGACCCTCGCCGTGGGGATCAGCCGGGAGATCGCGGCCTCCATGACCAGGCCAGCCCTCAGGATTGGGATGACCGCGATCTCCTGGCCGGCAATCGTCCAACCCATCGTTCTAGCGAGCGGGGTCTGCACTTCGATCTCGCGCACCGGGTGCGTCCGCGTCGCCTCGAATGCCATGAGCATCGCCAGCTCTTCGGTGATCTCGCGGAACTCCTTGTGGCCGGTAGACTTGTCACGCAGGATCGTGAGCTTGTGGCGGATCAGCGGATGATCGAAGACGTGCACCGTCGGCATTCGCGCGCCTCCCAGACGACCGAGAATCGGTACCCCGTTCGCTGCCGCGAGAAGGCATCCCTGCCCTGGTGCACGCCGGTCTGCGCCGCGCGGCGAAACCGGCGCCTGGAGGCGCCACCTCTCGTCACACCGAACTTGGAAGGTGCGAGATGCGTGTCCGCACGTCTGGAGGTTGCCGATGACTCTGGCCCAGCACGATCCTGAGATCTGCGGGATGATCGAACGCGAGCGCGCCCGCCAGCGCGATGGGATCGAGCTGATTCCGTCGGAGAACTACGTATCGCCGGCGGTGCTCGAGGCGATGGGCAGCGTGCTCACCAACAAGTACTCGGAAGGCTACCCCGGCCGGCGGTACTACGGCGGCAACGAGATCGTCGACGAGGTCGAACGTCTGGCGCAGCGGCGGGCGCGCGAGGTCTTCGGCGTCCCGCACGCCAACGTGCAGCCGTACTCGGGCAGTCCGGCCAACCTGGCCGTGTACCTGGCGACCTGTCAGCCCGGCGATGTCGTCATGGGACAGAACCTGTTCGACGGGGGCCACCTCACGCACGGCTGGAAGGTCAGCGCCACCGGTATCTACTACACCGGCGTCCCCTACCACGTGCGGCCGGACGGCTATATCGACCTCGACGAGGTCTGGCGGCTGGCTCGAGGGCATCGGCCGCGGCTGATCTGGTGCGGGGCCACGGCGTACGTCCGCGAGTTCCCCTTCGCGCAGTTCGCGGAGGTGGCCGACGAGGTGGGCGCGTACTTCGCCGCGGACGTGGCGCACATCGCGGGGCTGATCGCCGGCGGCGCCCATCCCAGCCCCAGCCCCCACGCGCACATCATCACGACGACGACCCACAAGACGCTGCGCGGGCCTCGCGGCGCGATGATCCTGGTGACCGAGCGGGGCCTCGCGAAGGACCACGACCTGGCTGAGAAGGTCGACCGTGCCGTCTTCCCCGGCCTGCAGGGTGGCCCGCACGACCACACCACCGCGGCCATCGCCGTGGCCCTGCGCGAGGCGGCGCAGCCGTCGTTTGCGGCCTACGCGAAGCAGGTGGTGGCCAACGCCAGGGCGCTGGGCGCCGCGCTGGTGGAGCAGGGCTTTTCGCTCGTCACCGGTGGAACCGACAACCACATGCTGCTGATCGATCTGACGCCCACAGGCGGGGGCCGCGGCGTGTTCATGCAGGAGGCGCTCGACGCCGTCGGCATCACGGTGAATAAGAACACGATTCCCGGGGAGCCGTCGTCGGCGTTCTACCCTTCGGGGATCCGCATCGGCACGCCAGCGGCGACCACCCGCGGCATGCGCGAGGCCGAGATGGCGCAGATCGCCGGCTGGATGGCGCAGGTCCGGGACGAGATCGCGGCGTTCCGGCTCCCCGAGGACCGGGACGCCCGAAACCTCACGCTCCGGCAGTTCCGGGCGACGATCAAGGCCGACGCGCGCCTGGCGTCCATCCGAGGAGAGGTCCAGGCGGTGTGCCGACGGTTCCCGGTTCCAGGCATCGGGTAGGGCAACGAGACTCTCGGGTCTGCCAGCACCTTGACAGAACTGGCGTCCTGCGCCGCGTCCAACGGGCCCGGCGCTATTTCGTCCGCTCGCGTTCGTACTTCGCGATCTTCTCGATCCGCGGCACGTGCCGCCCGCCTTCGAACGGCGTCGCCAGGAAGGTACGCACGATCTCCTTGGCGACCTCGGTCCCCACGATCCGCGCGCCCAGCGAGAGCATGTTCGCATCGTTGTGCTGACGGGCCAGCCGCGCCGTGGTCACGTCGTGGCAGACCGCGCAGCGGATCCCCGGCACCTTGTTCGCCGCCATGGCCTCGCCGTTGCCCGTGCCGCCGAAGATGATGCCTCGGTCGGCCTCGCCGTGCGAGACCGCCTGGGCGACGGGGATACAGAAATCGGGATAGTCGACCGGCTCGGGCGAGTGGGTGCCGAGATCGCGCACCTCGTGCCCGAGGTCGAGCAACAGACGGGCAACCTCGGCCTTGAGGATCACTCCGGCGTGGTCGCCGCCGATGACGATCCGCACGCTGCTCACCTCCCTGCGAGAACGGGTTGCCGGACCGGACCGGCGTCGAGCACCAGGTCCACGCGGTCACCGAGGATGAACACGACATGCTGCGCCTGGGGCGCCGGATCCGCGCCCGGCGGGATCGCCGTCGCCACGAGCGGAAGCCCGCTGGCGCGCATGAGCGCCAGCGGCACGGGATGCGCGAGCGGGCTGGCGGGACCGTTCAGCCAGCGTTCCTGCTGCGGGTCGGCCGCCAACCGGAGCAGGTGGTCGCGCGTCGCGCCTGTCACGTCGCAGAGTCGCCCGACGGCGCGCGCATCGAGGGCGTTGCAGCCCACGAGATAGCCCTGATCGGCCGGAAAGACGATGAGCCCGCCGCCGCGGAGCATGTCCACGGCGCGACGCGGCGCGGCGGATTCGTCGGCGCTCACCCGGATGATCGCAAGAGGTTCCTGCGGGCGATCTACAGCCGGCTGAAACGTGAGCGCGTAGTAGGTCACCGTCACCCTCCGTGCCCGACCGCCGCGCGGAGCCTCGCCGCGACGACACGCTCCCATCCGATCCCGTCCCGGCGGATGCGCGGGGCCTCGAACACCGCCGCCTGCTCCAGGAGTTCGACCACACGCGGAGCCTGGCCTGCTCCGACCTCCACGATGAGCCAGCCGCCGGGTCGAAGGGCCCGGGGTGATGCGGCCGCCAGCCGCGCGTAGAGGCTCTCGGGAGATCCGGGTGCGATCACAGCGAGCGCCGGCTCGAATGCACGGACCTCCCTCGGCAGACCCGCCGCCGCCTCCGGCGCCACGTAGGGCGGGTTGCAGACGACGACATCCACCTGCCATCCGCGGGTGAGAATCGGCTCAAGCAGGTCTCCGTGCAGAAGGGTGATCCGGTCCGCGGCACCGTGGCGGGCGGCGTTGGCGGACGCGACGGCGAGCGCATCCGGCGAGAGGTCGGTCGCGAGCACCCGGGCATCAGGCCGGAAGACGGCGAGGCTGACCGCGATCGCACCGCTGCCCGTGCCGACGTCCGCCACGACTG
Organism: Armatimonadota bacterium; assembly: GCA_037443565.1. Lineage (GTDB taxonomy): Bacteria > Sysuimicrobiota > Sysuimicrobiia > Sysuimicrobiales > Humicultoraceae > Fervidifonticultor_A. The sequence goes on from JBBIOB010000003.1 coordinate 127,435, forward strand.
GCGCCTGATGCTCGCGGATCGCGTCCAGGGTGGTTTCCACGAGCACCTCGGTCTCCGGCCTAGGGATCAGGACACGCTCGTCGACCCAGAACTCCAGACCCATGAACTCCCGCCGGCCGGTGATGTAGGCGACCGGGCGGCCTCGGGCCCGTTCTTCGAGGAGGGCCCGATACCGCGCCCACGCCGCCGCATCGATCGGCCGGTTCCAGGCCAGGTAGAGGCCTGTACGGGTGAGGCCGAGTGCGTGACGGAGCAGCACGTCGGCCGTGATCCCGGCCTCGTCGATGCCGAGCGCCGCGAGATGCTCGCAACCGGCCTGCCATGCGTCGGCGACCGTCATGGGCGGAGGCGAGGCCACGCGGGACTCGACGCCTCGTGCACGGCCGGAGGCTTAGTCGACGGCGGCGAGGTGAGCGGCCTCGTCGGCCGCGGTCAGCGCGTCGATGAACTCGTCCAGGTCGCCGTCCAGAATGGTCTCGAGCCGGTGCAGGCTCATCCCGATCCGGTGGTCGGTCACCCGGTTCTGGGGGAAGTTGTAGGTCCGGATCTTCTCGCTCCGCTCAGCCGTGCCGACCTGCTGGCGCCGCTGCTTCGCGATCGCCTCGGTCTGCTCGCGCTCGGCGCGCTCGAGCAGGTGCGCGCGCAGGATGCGCATGGCCTTCTCGCGGTTCTGGAACTGCGAGCGCTCGTCCTGACAGGCCACGATCACGCCGGTCGGGATGTGCCGGATGCGCACCGCGGTCTCGACCTTGTTGACGTTCTGGCCCCCGGCGCCGCCGGCCCGGTAGGTCTCGATCTCCAGATCGTCGGGACGGATGATGACGTCCACCTCTTCGGCCTCGGGGAGCACGGCCACCGTCGCGGTCGAGGTGTGAATGCGGCCCGAGGCCTCGGTCACCGGCACGCGCTGCACGCGGTGCACGCCGCTCTCGTACTTCAGCCGGCTGTAGGCGCCGCGTCCCGTGATCGCGAAGACGATCTCCTTGAATCCTCCGACCCCCTGGGGGTTGGTGGAGAGTACCTCCGACTTCCACCGGCGGCGCTCCGCGTAGCGTGCGTACATCCGGAACAGGTCGCCCGCGAACAGCCCCGCTTCATCCCCGCCGGCGCCGGCGCGGATCTCTACGATGATGTTGCGCTCGTCGTAGGGGTCGCGCGGCAACAGCAGCCGGCGCAGGTGGGCGTCGAGCTCGGCCAGACGCGCCTGAAGGCGCGTGCCCTCCGCCCGGGCCAGCTCGCGCAGATCGGGGTCGGCTTCGTTGCGCGCCATGGTGTCGGCTTCCTTGGCCTGGCGCTCGGCCTCACGGTATGCGCGAAACGCGGCCACCGCCTCCTCGAGGTCGGCGTACTCGCGGGCCGTCCGCTGGTACCGCGCCTGGTCGGACAATATGGCCGGGTCGGCCAGGTCGGCCGCCAGGGCTTCGTACCGGGTCTCGTGCGCCTCAAGGCGCGTCCGCATGCTGGATTCGAGGGGACTCATCGCACCGATTATAGCACCGGGGCTCCCGGGACCTCGTGACACTGCCGGCACCGGGCTTCGTACGCCTCCTGCGCGCCGATCAGCACGATCGGGTCGGAGTAGTGCGCGGGCCGGCCGTCGACAAGGCGCTGGGTGCGGCTCGCCGGCGCGCCGCAGCGCACGCAGATCGCCTGCAGCTTCGCGACCTCCTCGGCGAGAGCCAGCAGCACGGGCATCGGCCCAAATGGCTCCCCGCGAAAGTTGGTGTCGAGTCCGGCCAGGATCACGCGCACGCCCCGCTGCGCCAGCTCAGAGGCCACGGCGGCGATCCCGTCGTCGAGGAACTGGGCCTCGTCCACCGCGACGACCTCCGTGGTCGGGGCAACCAGACGCCTGATCTCGACGCTGCCGCCCACTGGCACCGCTTCGATCCGTGCGCCGTTGTGCGAGGTGATCGATTGCATCGCATAGCGGTCATCCAGTGCGTGCTTGAACACCTGCACACGCTGCCGCGCGATCTGCGCCCGCCGGACCCTCCGGATCAGCTCCTCGGTCTTGCCGCTGAACATGCTGCCGCAGACGACCTCGATACTACCTGTCGAGCGATCCATCACATCCTCCGGGAGACTCCAGTGCGGCGCCTTCGACGCCGCCGGTCGCGCCACGTGTTGCGGATCGCCGGGCCAGCCAGCAGCACAAGCGCCAGCAGGATCGGCACCACGCCGATCGCCCAGAGCCCCGCGCGCGCCGCCAGCCGCGCTAGGTGCGTCCTTCGCTGCACGGCCTCGAGGCCCCCTCTCCCGCGGTCGGCGGACCGCCGCGCGTCTGCGATGTCGAACCGGCGCAGCGCCTCCCCGGCGCGCACGGCCTCGACGTATGCCGTGGCACCGCCGGGACGGCCGACCAGCCCGGCCGGGCTACGCGCCAGCGCGAACCCATAGGCGAAGCGCGCGGCCAGGTTGTAGTGCTCCCACTGGCTCATCGTCAGCTCCGGCGCACTCACGCGCTCGAGCCGCCTCCGCCACTGCGCCTCGGCCTCGGCAAGCGTCACGCCGAACGCCCGCTCGAACTGCGGGCGGAAATCGTACCAGTGCACGCCCCCGAGCCGTGCAAACCGGACGACCGCGGGGAGCCCATGCACGTCGCCCAGAAAGGCCAGGAACGAGATGCTCTGCGCGTAGGCGCCCGGCAGCGCCCGACCGAAGTCCGCCTGGTGCACGATGGACTCCAGCGGTGGCAGGCTGCCGCGATCCAGATAGAGCTTCGCGTGCGCGTGGCTGTCGGCGCCGATCAGTCGGTCGGCCAGGAGATCGGGCAGCCCCCAGGCCACCAGCGGCACCGCGCGTCCGACAACGGCGCGGCCGACGAGCCGGGCCACCTGGTACGGGGACACGTGCAGGCGGCCGTCGGCCGGCATGGTCCCCCACCCGTTGATCACGTCGTTCCGCAGGTCGGCGAACAACCACCACTCTCGCCGGAAGCGCGCCGCATCGGGGTAGATCGGGAAGATCAGCCGGCGCGACAGGACCAGGCCGCTATCGGCTTCGATCGCGTCCAGCAGCGCATCGAGTCGATCGCCGGCCGCCCTGGCCTCGGCGTCCGGCACGGTACCGGGCACGATATAGACGACCGCCCTGCGAAACGGCAGCGCCGTCCACGCGGGAGGCGCGGCAGGAAGTGCAGGCTCGGGCGGCGCCGCAACGCCCGCGGCCTGAACCGCCATAAGGGCGGATGCGGCGCAGAGCAGGGTGACGGCCAGACGCGTCGCGGCTACTGGACCTTGAGACCGTACTTGCGGGCGAACTTCTGAACGCGCCCCTCTGCGTCGATGAACTTCCGCTGACCGGTGTAGAAGGGATGGCACTTCGAGCAGATCTCGACGCGAATCGACTTCCGCGTGGATCCGGTCACGAAGGTCTCGCCGCACGCGCAGGTCACCCGAGCCTGGTGGTACTCGGGATGGATTCCAGACTTCATCAACGGCTCCTCATCACGACGCTGGTGACAACACCCGCGATTATACCAGTCATCGCCCCTGGAGGAAACCGTCGAGCCCTGCCTCTTCGCTGCCGCCGGACGACCTCTGCGGAGGAGCGATGGCCGCCGCCTCGGATCCGGCCAGGTATGCGAGCGGATTCACCGCGCGGCCGTTGACGCGGACCTCGAAGTGCAGGTGCGGACCCGTCGCATACCCACTGCGACCCACCCGGGCGATCAGCTGTCCCTTCTCGACCCGCTGGCCGGTCCGGACGTGGAGCGACGAGGCATGACCGTAGACTGTGACGACGCCGTCGCCGTGATTGACGTACACGACCCGACCGTATCCACCCCGCCATCCGGCGAATTCCACCACGCCCCCGCGCGCCGCGTAGATCGGCGTGCCCGACGGCGCCGCGATGTCAATGCCGTCGTGATGGCGCCGGTAGCGCCATCCGAACCGCGAGGTGATAACGCCGCGCGACGGCCAGATGAACCCGCCCGACGCCCGCATCGCCTGGATGTCCGCCATCACCGGGGGAGACTGGCGCGCCTGCGCCGCGACCTGCCGGTGGCGCGGAAGCGAGACCACGATGCGCTGCCCCGGCTTGATCCAGTCGGAGTGGCCGAGGTCGTTCATTGCCATCAGATCTTCAACCCGCCCGCCGTAGCGCTGCGCGATCCCCCAGAGGGTCTCACCGGGCCGCACGACGTGCACGGTCGTTGTGGTCGCCGGCCGCACCGGAGGCCGGGCCGCCGCGGTTCCCGGCGCCGGAATCACCAGGCGCTGGCCGGGCTGGAGGATGGTGGTAAGCGCGAGCCGGTTCACCGCGGCCAGGCCCTCGACCGACACGCCGTGCCGCTGGGCAATGGCCCACAGGGAATCGCCGCTCTCCACGACGTAGGCCCGCGATACGGAAGTCCCAGGCGGCGGGCCGGGTGGAGCACCAGGCGCAGCCGCCGCCTCCCGTGCGGCTACCCGCGCTGCCGCGGCTCTGGCCTGTGGAGACTCGGGCGCGATCTGGATCGCCGTCTGATCGGTCACCGGCGGGAGCTGATGGGAGAGCCGGCCGAGCGAACTCTCCGCGGCTGGCGCCTGAGCAAGGTCACCGGATGGTGCGACCGGCGGACGCTCCGGCGCGCCGAGCGCTGAACTCACAAGCACGAACACTGCGATGCACGTATTGAGAACCGCCGGTCTGCGCAAGGGCTCCCTCCTGCGTGGGCCGCGCCGGCGGCATTACCGGCTCTGGACCGCACATCGGTCGTCCTGGCCTTATGATGCGCGCGCCGGCTGCGCGCGTTGTCACAACAAACGCACCCTGACCGCTGGTGTTCGCGACGTGCACGGAGGTAGTATGTATCTTCGGCGCCCGGCGGGGAGTTCCTCCCTGCGCACGGGGATCGCCGCGGGCGTCACCGGCCCGAACGCACCGCGCCTAGGCGCCATTGTCCTCGGAACTCTTCACAATCGACCGCAGGAATGCCGCGTTGTTGGCCGTCTTCCGCAGCCGGTCGAGGATCAACTCGGTCATCGCCACGGTGTCGAGCTGCTCGAGACTCTTGCGCAGGACCCATACCTTGCGCTGTTCTTCTTCGCTGAGCAGCAACTCCTCACGCCGGGTACCCGACATCTTGATATCGATGGCCGGGAAGGTGCGTCGCTCCTGGAGCTTGCGGTTCAGGTGCATCTCGAGGTTGCCGGTCCCCTTGAACTCCTCATAGATCGCATCGTCCATGCGGCTGGCGGTGTCGATCAGCGCGGTGGCCAGGATCGTCAGGCTCCCGCCTTCCTCGATCTTGCGCGCCGCGCCGAAGAACCGCTTGGGCCGCTGCAGCGCCGCGGGATCCAGTCCGCCCGACAGCGTCCGCCCCGACGGCGGGATGACGAGGTTGTTGGCCCGCGAGAAACGCGTCAGGGAATCGAGGAGGACCACGACGTCGCGGCCGCCCTCGACCAGGCGCTTGGCCCGCTCCAGCACGAGGTCGGCCACCTGGATGTGCTCCTCGGGCGGTCGGTCGAACGTGCTGGCCACCACCTCGGCCTCGACCGAGCGCCGCATGTCGGTGACCTCTTCGGGCCGCTCGTCGAGCAAGAGCACCATTAGGTAGACCTCGCTGTGGTTCTGGACGATGGACGTGCCGATCTTCTTGAGCAGCGTGGTCTTGCCGGCTTTCGGTGGAGAGACGATCATCCCGCGCTGCCCTTTGCCGATGGGGGCGAACAGGTCGATCACGCGGACCGTCAGGTCGGACTCCGGCAGCTCGAGCCGGATGCGCTCATGTGGGAAGACCGGGGTGAGCTGCTCGAAGTTCGGTCGGGTGCGCGCCTGCTCGGGGTCGAGCCCGTTGACCGCCTCCACGCGCAGCAGCGCGAAGTACTTCTCGTTGTCCTTCGGCGGCCGGACCTGGCCTAGCACTTCGTCGCCCACCCGCAGGCCGAAGCGCTTGATCTGCGAGGGCGAGACGTAGATGTCCTCATTCCCCGGCAGGTACCCGCTGGTCCGCAGGAAGCCGTAGCCCTCGGGCATGATCTCCAGGATGCCGGCGCGGATCAGCAGCCCAGCGTCCTCGGTCTGCTTCTGGAGGACCCGCATGATGAGCTCTTGCTTCCGGAAGCGCCGGAAGTTGGGGATGTTGAGCTCCTTGGCCATGTCCTGGAGCTCGGAGAGATTCTTGGCCTCCAATTCTGCTATGGGCACGACGTGCTCACCTCTTGTGTTCTTTCCATCCCGCCTGGTGGTTTAGACCCGCGCGGCGCGCCTCGCCTCGAGCGAAGCCTGGAGCGCGCGGACATCGGCCAGGAACTTCTCCAGGCCGATCTCGGTCAGCGGGTGCTGGAAGAGCGCCTCCATCACCTTGAAGGGCATCGTGGCGACATGACAGCCCACCAGCGCCGCCTGGAGGACGTGCACAGGATGGCGCAGGCTGGCCGCGAGTACCCTGGTGCTGAACGCGTAGTGCCGGTAGGCGGTGACGATGTCCCGGACGAGCTGCATGCCGTCGGTGCCGTTGTCGTCGAGCCGCCCCACGAACGGACTGACGAACGTGGCCCCGGCCTTGGCGGCGATCAGCGCCTGGGGCAGTGAGAAGACCAGCGTGACGTTGACCGGGATCCCCTGGCCGCGCAGGGCGCGGGCGGCCCTGATCCCCTCGGGGGTCACCGGCACCTTCACGACCACGTTGGGCGCCCAGGTGGCGAAGGTCTGGCCTTCGCGGATCATGCCTTCCGCATCCGGAACGGTGGTCTCCACACTGACCGGCCCGGGGACGATCGAACAGATCTCCTGGATCAGGCTCTTGTGCTCGCGGCCTTCCTTGGCCACGTGGGTGGGGTTGGTCGTCACCCCATCCAGGATGCCCCAGGACTGGGCGGTGGTGATCTCGACGATGCTGGCGGTATCGACAAAGAACTCCATCGACCTTACCTCCCGGTCGCTTCGACGTACATGACCTCGCCGGCCTCGGTCGGCTTCAGCATCTTGAGCTGGTCCCCGGCCCGCAGCTGAAGGAGCAGCACGGTCTGGTCGTTGCGGTAGATCGCGCTGACCACCGCGACCCTGTGCGCCCGGATCTGCTTCTGCTCGTCCTCCACCACCACGACCGGCGGCGGACCACCGCGCACCTCGCGCAGGGTGCCCACCACGTAGTTGTACCGATTGAGCGCCTCCATCAACACATTGAGGGCGATGATCGCCTCTCCACGGGTCGCCGTCCGGGTGGGCTGGAAGGTGTTGTCTGGCAGAGGCGCGATCATCTTCCGATCAATGGCGACGACGACGCTGCCGCGCGCCTCGGCCGGGATCTCGCGGGCGTCGGCCACCAGGAGCGTCTCATTGGCGCGCCGGAGCGCCTCGGCCTCCAGCCCCATGCCGCGGACCATGAAGACGGCCAGGTCGGCGCGCGTCACCGGCTGCCGCGGCCGGAATGTGTTATCCGGGTAGGCAGAGATCATGCCGCGCTGGAAGGTGATCGACAGCATGACCGGGTCCTCCTTGATTGTCTGCAGGGCACTGAGCGTGTAGCGGCCCGGCCGGACAGGCTGGTCGTTCTGGTCGAGCTGGCGCCAGCGCGTGGCGAACGTCAGCGATTGATTGGCGGCCAGCGGGATCGGCCGTTCGACGGCCTGGAACGGCCGGTTCAGCGACCACCGGGCCACCTCGTTACCGTCCTGGTCGCGGATGACGAAATCGTGGAACTGCGTGGTGGCGTACTCGAACTGCACGTCCTGCAGGAAGAACACTTTCAACCCGGGGCGGATCTGGACGGTCCCCGCTTCGACGACCTCGAGGATCGAGCCCTCCGTCCGCGCTTCGAGCACGCGGACGCGGGCCACAGTCTGGCGCGTGGCCCCCTGCGGGGTGCGGGTCTCCACATAGAGCTCGCCTTCCACGCCGGGCCGCATCCCATCGCGGTCCGTGAGCTTCATGCGCGGCCGGCCGCGGTCGGCGCTCAGCATCTCGGTCTCACGGCCAGGGCCGGTGTTGGCGATCGTGAAGGTCAGCTCGATCATGTCGTCGGGCGCGTAGACGGTCTTGTCGGCAGCGAGGGTGTAGGTCACCGATCCGCGTCGGACTTCAACCTTTCGCGCGGATACCGCGCCCATGATCGAGGCGGCGGCGACCGCGGACCGGTCGGCGGGCGGGATCTGGTCCACGTCGCGGAAGTCCGGAGGCCGGATGCCGGCGGTGGGGATCCCAAGCCCCCGGGCCAGGGCGACGGCGACGTCGAGCCGCGTGAGCGGCTGCTCGGGCGCGAACCGACCGTCCGGCAGACGGCTGACGACGCCTTTGGCGTACAGCCGCTCGGCCGCCCGTCGGGCAGGGTTGTTGGTCATGTCCGTGAAGACCTGCGCTGCGGCAGGAACGGCGACCAGCGCCATCACAGCGACAACCACGGCGGTGCGCATCCATCTGCTCATGAAGGCAGTGCCTCCCTCGCCCGTTCCCGGCGCAGACCGGGCCGGCGGCGAACTGTCACGCATCGTACTCTTGAGATCATGTAGAGATCATGTAGATCGTGCAACGTCTGGGGATCGACCTCGGGATCTTCGATTGATGAAGCCCAGGAGATTCGCGACGCGGGGTGGCGGCAGCACCCCGATCGTCAGCAGCCTATCAGGTTATTCGTAGCATACACTCAGCGCGCCGCGCAAGCCCCAGGCGACGCTCCCGACCTTCCCGGCCGTCCCCTCGTTCGACGGCTCCGGGTCTGCGCACCGCCGACCCTACATCCGGTCGGGCGCCCCCACCCCGAGCAGGCCGAGCACCCGGCGGAGCACCGTGCGCGCGGCGTCCACCAGCACCAGGCGTGCCGACGTCAGCTCGGGGTCGTCGGAAAGCACCCGGCAGTGCGTATAGAAGAGGTGGAACGCCTCGGCCACCTCGCGCGCATAGGCGCACAGCCGGTGGGGCTCGCGCCGCAGCGCGGCGGTCCGGATGACCTCTGGCAGCTCGGCCAGTGTGTGGATCAGGGCCCACTCCCGCTCATCCTCCAGACGCTCGACCGGCGCGGCTCCCGCGGCGTCCCGACGCGCGTCCTGTCCCCGCGGCCGGTCGAGGGCGCCGGCGGCCGTGGCCTCGCGCAGGATCCCGGCGATGCGCGCGTGCGCGTACTGCACGTAGTAGACAGGGTTGTCCTGCGAGTGCTGCCGGGCCAGCGCGACGTCGAAGTCCATCGGCGCCCCAGGCGAAAACATCGCAAAGAAGAAGCGCGCCGCATCGGTGCCCACGGCGTCGATCAGTTCGCGCAGCGTCACGAACTCACCGCTGCGCTTGGACATGCGGAGCAGCTCGCCCTCGTTCTTGAGCCGCACGTGCTGGTAGATGAGCACATCGAGCGCATCGGGCGGCACGCCCAGGGCCTGCAGCCCGCCGCGCAGGCGCGGGACGGCACCGATGTGGTCGATCGCCCACACGTTGATCATCAGATCGAAGCCCCGCGCGCGCTTGTCCAGATGG
>JBBIOB010000004.1:0-116056 GCA_037443565.1 Armatimonadota bacterium
GCGTCATGTCGATGCGCCGGGCGGCCATTAGCCGGATCACGTAGGGGAAGTTGCCGTAGCCGGAGTGGCCCTGCGCGCCGTACACCTGTCCGGCGTGCGTCTGGAAGTGCTCGAGGTACATCGGCACCCGCTCGGACGCGCGGCCGATCATCACGATCTTGCCGCCGAAGGCGAGGGTCTCCTCCATCTCGGGAATCGTCAGCGGCGGCGCGCCGGCGGCCTCGACGTGCATGTCGATGCCCTCGCCGTGGGTGTGCTCCCTGATGACGTCGCGCGGCCGGACGCCCTGCTTCTGCAGCGCCACGGGATCGAAGACCAGGTCGGCGCCCACCTTCTTCGCCAGTTCCTGGCGGACCGGCGCGACCTCGAACGCCATGATCAGGCCGGCGCCCGACGCCCTGGCCAGCGCAATGGCCGCGAAGCCGATGGGCCCCGTTCCAAACACGGTCACGTACCCGCCCGGTTTGAACCCACCGGCCCGGCTGAACATCGCATTGTACGAAACGCTGGTGGGCTCGCACAGCGCCCCGGCCTCGTAGGCCTTGTCCTTGCTGCCGTACACCTCGACCAGCGAGTCGATCTTCCAGCAGTACTTCGCGCCGATCACGATCGACTCGGCCTGTGCGCCGTGGATCGTGAAGCCGATCTCCTCGAGGTTCAGGCACTGGTTGGGATAGCCGTTGCGGCAGGGCGTGCACTCCCCGCACCAGATCATCTCCTCGGCGGTGACCATGTCGCCCACCTTGAGGTCGGTGACCTCGCGTCCGACCTCCACCACTTCACCCGAGAACTCGTGGCCGATGATCGCCGGGAACTTCGTGAGCCCCGGGTAGAGCATGTAGCCGTCCTTGTCCGTCTCGTAGAAGTGCACGTCCGACCCGCAGATGCCGCAGGCGCGCGGCCGCAGCCGGACGTCCTTGAGCCCCACCGGGGCCTCGGGCAGGTCGTCGAGACGCAGCTTCGGATTCCTCCAGACGCTGCTGCCGGTCACCGCCTTGCCGGTAGTCCGCTCGAACTCGCTGAGCGTATACCCCTCGCGCGGTTTCCACTCAGCGTCCAGCACAAGACCTTTCATGTCCCTTCCCTCCCTGGGTGATGCACGCGCGTGCGGGCGCGTGTCACGGATGTCGCACGTCGTCGCAGCCGGACACCGCACGAGTCCCGCACGACGAGCTTCGGCTCCAGCACGAGCCGGCGCGGCCGGCGGTCGCCGCCCGAGAGCAGGTGCAGGAGCCGTTCCATCGCGAGACACCCCATGCGGTACTTCGGCTGCGCCACGGTGGTGAGGCGCGGTTCGATGAGCGACGCGAACGTGATGTCATCGAACCCCACGACGGCAACATCGTGGGGGATCCGCCGCCCCCGATGCCGCAGTTCCTCCATCGCCCCGATGGCCATGAGATCGTTGGCGGCGAAGATCGCGGAGAATCGCTCCCGGCGCTCGAGCAGCGCGCGCACGGCCGCGGCGCCGCCTTCCGCGCGGAACCCGCCATCGAAGCGCAGGCGCGGGTTCGGCGAGATTCCCGCCTCGGCGAGCGCTTCACGGTAGCCGGCCTCTCGCTCCACCTCCACCGCCAGCGAGTCCGGCCCGCCGATGAACGCGATGTCCCGATGGCCCAGGCGGATCAGATGGGCCGTCGCGTCGCGGGCGCCGAGGCGGTTGTCCACCAGGACGGCGTCTATGCCCACGCCTGCGGGCGCTCGTGCCACCAGGACCGCGGGCACCCCGCGCCGGCGCAACATCCGCAGATGCGCGGTGTTGGCGCCCACGGTCGCGAAGATCAGGCCGTCCACCATGCGGGTGTTGAGCAGGGCCAGGTAGGCGCGCTCCTTGCCCAGGTCCTCGTAGGTGTTGCAGAGGAGGACGCCGAGCCCGGCGCGGCTGGCGACATCTTCGATGCCGCGGGCGATTGCCGGGTAGAACGGGTTGCTGATGTCGGGGATGATCAGCCCCACGGTACGGGTGACGCGCTTCTTGAGGCCACGCGCGACGAGGTTGGGCTCATAGCGCAGCCGCCCGATCGCCGCGAGCACGCGGTCCCGGGTGTCCGGCCGGACGTGATTCGAGGCGTTGTTGACGACCCGCGACACGGTCGCAACGGACACGCCCGCCGCCCTGGCCACCTCGCGGATCGTCGCGGTCACCGCTCGCCCCCGCCTCCGGCCCGCAACGCGGGCCGAACCTGTAAACGTTTACATTCCTGGCCTTCTGAACGCTTCGCCGTACGGTCCGGCAATCCTCTTGCGCCCGCGGCAATCCCGAGCGCCCGGGGCGTCCGGCCGGTCCTGTGGAGAGCGGTCAGGTCTGCACGCGCTCGATCGTCACCCGCGCGCCGTCACGGACCGCGCGGAATCGCGTCGCGTCGCCGTCCATGCGGCCGAAGATGTTCACCGGGCTGGCGGCACGAGGCGCCGGGCCGTCGCTGGCCGGCGTGGGGCCGAAGAAGATGCAGAACGCGTTCCCGGGCGGCCAGTACCCGAGATCCCCGACTTCGACGACCTCCCGGCCGTCCTCGGGATCCAGGCTGATCCCAATGCTGAAGTAGATCTCGTCGCCCCAGCGGTTGGCGCGTCGCTCGATCGGCAGCGCATTCCAGATCGCCTCGGCGGTCTTCGTGCTGTTGAGCACCGCCGTGGCCTCGACCCCGCCGGCCGTGATGCAGAGCACTCGCTGTCCGTTCATGACAGGATCACCCGCCCGCAGATTGCGCACCGTTTCGTTCCCCGCGCCGCGGAGGGACCCCTCCCGATTGGCCTTGACCCGACTGCAACCGCCCTGTCATGCTATCCATGGGAAAGGAGGGAAGGCGATGCAGCAGAGGCGCATCTTGATTATCGCCGCGATCGTCGTGGTGATCGCGGCCGTCGCGATCTTCCAGGCGACACGGCCCAGGGCGCCCGTCCCTCCGGCCGCCACGCTGGAGATCTTCTCCTGGTGGACCACCGGAGGTGAAGAGGCCGGGCTGCTGAAGATGTTTGATCTCTACCGGCAGCAGCATGCCGGGGTCGAGATCATCAATGCCACCGTCGCCGGCGGCGCCGGATTCGAGGCCAAGCCGGCCCTCAAGGCCCGGATGCTGGGCGGCGACCCGCCCGACTCCTTCCAGGTCCACATGGGACGCGAGCTTATCGATACCTGGGTGGTCACGAACTTCATGGAGCCACTCGACGAGTTGTTCCGCGCCGAGGGCTGGGAGCAGGCGTTCCCGGCCGGTGTCCTGGCCCTACTGCGGCACGAGGGCAGCTACTGGTCGGTGCCGGTTAACATCCACCGCGCGAACGTGCTGTGGTACAACAAGCGGGTCTTCGAGGAGAACACCTGGACCCCGCCGGCGACCTTCGACGAGTTCTTCGCCCTCGCCGAGCAGATGCGGGCCAAGGGGATCACGCCGCTCGCGCTCGGCGATGTCGGGATCTGGGCGTCCGTACACCTCTTTGAGGTCGTCCTCGCGGGTGTGCTCGGACCAGAACAGTACAACGGGCTGTGGACCGGCGCCACCGACTGGAATGGCCCGGAGGTCCGGCGCGCGCTGGAGACGATGGCGCGCATGCTGACGTATGTCAACCCTGACCACTCGGCGCTCTCCTGGGATCAGGCCAATGATCTGGTCATTCAGGGCCGGGCGGGCATGACGATCATGGGTGACTGGGTGGACGCCGACAACCTGGCCAAGAACTTCGCGGATTCGGGCTGGGCGCCGCCTCCGGGCACGCGGGGCATCTTCGTGGCGCTGTCCGACAGCTTCGGGCTGCCCAAGAACGCGCCCCACCGCGAGCAGGCTCTGGCGTGGCTCCGACTGGCCGGATCCCGGGCGGGACAGGAAGCCTTCAACCCGGTCAAGGGTTCCATCTGCGCGCGCAACGACTGTGACCCGGGACTGTTTGGTCCCTACCTCCAGTCGGCGATGCAGGACTGGGAGCGTGATCAGATCGTGCCGAGCCTGGCCCATGGTGCCGCGGCCTCGGAGTCCTGGGTCGCGCTCATCAACGACGTGATGACCACCTTCGTCAGCGACCGCGACGTGGCCAAGGCGCAGGCCGGACTGGCCCGGGCCTGCGTCGAGGCAGGGGTGTGCCGGTAACCCAAAGGTAGACGCGGGGCGGGGCCCGTCCGGGGCTCCGCCCCCGCGGACCCCGTGCATGCGGCTCACATCTGACCGCGTCCTCGCGGCTTTCCTGATCGCGCCTTCCATCGCCGCGGCGGCCGTGTTCGTCTACGGCTTCATCGGCTGGACCGCCTGGGTCTCGCTCAGCAACTGGGCCGGGCTCCGCCCCGACCTGAGCTGGGCGGGCGTGGCGAACTACCTCGGCCTGTTCGCCAATCCACGCTTCCACCTGGACATCCGCAACACGATCGTCTTCACGGTCTTCCTGCTGGCGGCGTGCATGAGCCTGGGACTGGGGCTCGCGCTCCTGCTCGACCGCGGGGTGCGCGGCGAGAGCATCTTCCGCAGCCTCTTCTTCTTCCCCATGGCCGTCTCGTTCATCGTCACCGGCGTGGCCTGGCGGTGGCTGCTGGCCCCCGGCGATCCTGCCACGGGCCGCCTCACGGGCGTCAACGTGCTGCTCGCCCACCTGGACCTCCCGCACCTCCGCTGGTACACCGACCACACCGTGCTCCACATCCACCCCGACGGCGCGCTGGGACAGGTGCTCTCGGGCGCCGGGCTGGGGGCGCTCACCGACCCCACGGTCGGCATCCCGGTGGCCATGCTCTCCATCGTGATCGCGGCCACCTGGCAGATGTCGGGCTTTGTCATGGCCCTCTACCTGGCGGGGCTGCGCGGCTTTCCAGAGGAGCTGCGCGAAGCGGCGCGCATCGACGGCGCCGGCGAGTGGCAGGTGTACCGGTACGTCGTCCTGCCCTTCCTGTGGCCGGTCACGCTGAGCGCGCTGATCATCCTCGGGCACATCTCGCTGAAGATCTTCGACCTGGTCGCGGCGATGAGCAAGCGCGGGCCCGGGTTCGCCACGGACGTGCCGGCCTACTTCATGTTCGAGACGACCTTCCACGCCGACCGCTTCGCACAAGGCGCGGCTGTCGCCGTCGTCATGCTCGTCAGCGTCAGCGTGCTCATCATCCCCTATCTGGTGTACAGTATGCGCCGGGAGACCGCGACGTGACGCGGGTGGCGGCGAGCCCCCTCGCGATGGCGGGCCGCGCGCTGATCTACGCCGCGCTGGTTGTGGCCGCGGCCTTCTACCTCCTGCCGGTCTACGTCCTCGTGATCACCGGGCTCAAGTCCTACGCCGAGGCCGGCCTGAGCCAGATGTGGCACCTGCCCGCGGCGCCGACCCTGGAGGGATTCCAACAGGCGTACGCCCGGTTGGCGCCCCACTTCGCCAACAGCATCACGCTGACGGTGCCGGCCGCGCTGATCTCCTCGTTCCTGGGATCGGTCAACGGCTACATCCTGGCCAAGTGGCGGTTTCGGGGAGCCGATCTTCTCTTCACGCTCATCCTCTTCGGGATGTTCATCCCCTACCAGAGCATCCTGATCCCGCTGGTGGACACGCTGCAGCGGGTGAACTTCGCCGCGGCCGCCCTGGGCGTGCCCGGCTGGCTGAGCTGGGCGATCCCCGGGTATGGGACGATCCCCGGCCTGGCGTTCGTCCACATCGTCTACGGGATCCCCATCACCACGCTGATCTTCCGCAACTACTACGCCACGATCCCCGACGAGCTGCTTGATGCGGCCAAGGCGGACGGGGCGAACTTGCTCGGGATCTACCGGCTCGTCCTCCTACCCATCTCGATGCCGGCCTTCGCGGTCGTGTTGATCTGGCAGTTCACGTCGATCTGGAACGAGTTCCTGTTCGCGGTGGTCCTGACCCAGAACCCGGCCGTGCGGCCGGTGACCGTGGCGCTGTACAACCTGGCCGGCAGCTACATCGTGGAATGGAACGTGCAGATGGCCGGCGCGCTGCTCGCGGCCTTGCCCACGCTGTTGGTCTACGTCTTCCTCGGACGGTACTTCCTCCGAGGGCTGCTGGCCGGGGCGCTGAAAGGATAGCGACCAGGCGAACGGACTCGCTCACCAAAGGACCGGATGGCGCCCTGTCCGCACCCTCGTGGGCATGGCCTGCCCGGCATCCGGCACACAGTCCTTGCCGATGAAGGGGAACGCGCCGACGCCGATGACCGCGCTCACCTGGGTGCGCCCGGTGGCGGTCCCGAGCGCGCCGAAGGGCACTGTGAACGTCACGCGGGGCCCATCCTGGCTCACCGAGGCGAAGCCCGTCACCGCCAGCGTCGTGGCGCTGCGCACGCTGTAGGTGCCGTCCGCGTTGCGAGCCGTGAGATCAACAAACCGCTCCAGCCCCTCGTTGCCCCCGCACGGCGGTACAAACCCGCCTCCGGTGCTCGCGTCGAGGTCGGTGTCAAATCCGACCCCGCCGCTGAACTGGCTGGCCGAGGGGCTGGCGCCTGACGGCGGCAGGACGGGATCCGGCGTCGTCCAGAGGCGGATCCGGATCTCGGAAGCCCCGCGCACAGCCCGAAGCTCGATCACGTCAAAGGTCGGCGGCGATCCGGCATCCCCTGCGGGATCCGCGTGCACAGTGACACCCGCATCGATCGGTGCGAAAGGTGTAAAGACCTGACCGCATGCAGTAGCGAACAAGACGAAGCCGATTCCGAGGGTGAGCGCGCGGATCTTCATCACACACATCCTTTCCTGCCGCGCCGGCTCACGCGGTTGGAGAGTGTCGTCCAGAAGACCAGTACGTGCCGACGGGCCGATCGGTTCGGCGCCGCAGACCCTTCTCGGGCAGCATGTCCCCCAGGGGCTGCTGGCCAGAGCCGTGAAAGGATAGAATCAAGCTGATGTCTGCTGCGGGAGGTCTCCCGTGAAGGAACTCACGCTTCGTCCGGCCGACTACTACCAGCTCGATGAGCTCCTGACCGAAGAAGAGCGTCTGGTGCGCGACACCGTCCGGCGGTTCGTCGACCGCGAGGTGATTCCCCACGTCGGCGGCTGGTGGCTGCGGGGCGAGTTCCCGCGGCACCTCGTCGGCGCGCTGGGCGAGCTCGGGACGCTGGGCGCGAATCTCCCGGCGGAGTACGGCGCCGCCGGGGTGAACAACATCGCCTACGGGCTGATCCTGCAGGAACTGGAGCGGGGCGACTCCGGGCTGCGATCGTTCGCCTCGGTGCAGGGCGCGCTCGTCATGTATCCCATCTACGCCTTCGGCAGCGAGGATCAGAGGCGGCGCTGGCTCCCCAGGCTCGCGAGCGGCCAGGCGGTCGGATGTTTCGGGCTCACGGAGCCTAACGCGGGATCGGACCCGGGCGCGATGACGACCCGGTGCCGCCGCCGCGGCGACGGGTGGGAGATCAATGGCACGAAGATGTGGATCACCAACGGATCGATGGCCGACGTCGCCGTGATCTGGGCGAAGGACGGCGACGACGAGATCCGCGGGTTCCTGGTGGAGCGCGGGACGCCCGGCTTCTCGGCGAGTGAGCTCCACACGAAGGCCAGCATGCGCGCCTCGGATACGTCGGAACTGGTGCTCGACGGCGTGGTCGTGCCCGACGAGGCACGGCTGCCCGACGGCAACGGACTACGGGCGCCGCTGTCGTGCCTGACCCAGGCGCGCTACGGCATCGCCTGGGGCGCGATCGGCGCGGCGATCGCCTGCTTCGAGGAGGCGCTCGGCTACGCCAAGGAGCGCGTCGCCTTTCGACGGCCGATCGCCGCGACACAGATCATCCAGACGCGGCTGGTGGACATGCTGACCGAGATCACGAAGGGCCAGCTGCTCGCGTACCGTCTGGGACAGTTGAAGGACCAGGGCGCCATGCGGTACACCCACGTCTCGCTGGCCAAGCGCAACAACGTGCGCATGGCGCTGGAGATCGCGCGCGCCGCGCGGACGATCCTCGGCGCGTACGGGATCACGCTGGAGTACCACGCGATGCGGCACGCGGCGAACCTGGAGTCCGTCGACACGTACGAGGGGACGTACGACATCCACACGCTGATCCTGGGGCGCGATCTGACGGGGATCAGCGCGTTCGAGTAGTGCCCCGCACGCCGTGGCGAGAACTCCTCCCCCCGCCGGTGGACGTCCTGTTCGTAGCGACAGGGGTGATCGCGCCCCGCGTGTTCAGCACCGCCTGGTGGAGACGTCAGGCCGCCTGGCGGTACCGGCGGCTGGCGGCCAGCTACGACCTGACGTTTATCACGTCCGCCCCCACGTACATGGCGCCGCTTGAGCGCGCGCTGAGCCGTCTCGAGATCGCCGCCGACCGGGTCCTCGACGTGTCCGCCGGAACCGGGGCCGTCGCCTTGAGGGTCGCGCGCCGGTTTCCGCACGCGCTCGTCTGTGCGTGCGACCTGTCCTGCGAGATGCTCCGGGTCGGACGACGTAGCGCGGATGCCGCCGGGATCCACATCGCCTGGCAGCAGGCTGACGGCGCCCGTCTGCCTTATCGGGATGCGAGCTTCGATCTTGTGCTGCTGCAGAACGCACCGCCGACGTTTTCGGAGCTTGCGCGCGTGGCGCGTCCGGGCGCGATGCTCGTGTTGTGCTACACGAAGGGGGGAAGGCTGCCCGGATTCTTGGAGCGCCGCCTGGTGCGCCGTTTCGCCGCACTGCGAATCCCCGTGGTCGAACTCGGCCGCGTCGCAGAGGGGCTGTACGTCATCGCACACCGCATCCCATGAGTGCCAACGCGATGCCGCCGGTCCACAAAAAGCAGGGGAACGGCGGAGTCTTCCGCCGTTCCCCTGGGGCAAGCGCAGGGCGGCTACTTGCCCTTCTTCTTAGCGGCCTTCTTCGCCTTCTTCGCCACCGTCCTCGCCTCCTTCTCCTGGAAGATGGACGGCAGGAGCGTGCCGTCGCATACCCGTTCGATACCATATCTGGGTTTTCCTTCTTCAGGGGACACAATTTCTTGATTTTCTTTCTCCCCGGAGAACAGGTTTGGAGGACGCGTTGAGCGCTGCCGGAATCCGGACGAGCGGCCGCGGGCGCCCACTGCCACTTACCTTGGTGGCGGCCGCAGCCCTTGTCGCCTCCTTGGTCGCGACGGGTCTGTCGGCCGCCGCCCAGTCGCGGCCGACCGATACATCCGGCCACTGGGCCGAAGGCCGGATCGCGCAGCTCATCGCGCGCGGAATCATCGGGACGGCAGGCGACGGCCTGTTCCGTCCCAATGAAGGCGTTACGCGCGGCCAGTTCGTCGCGTGGCTGGTGGCCGCGCGCGGATTGCCGGCCGTGCGCGCTGAGCCGCCATTCGGCGATGTGCCGCCGACGCACGCGATGGCAGGCGCCATCACGGCTGCGGTCGCATACGGCATCCTCCCGACCGGAGGGGCCTTTCGCCCCGACGCGCCGCTTGTGCGCGGTGACGCGTTCGTCTGGCTGGTGCGGACGCTCGGCTACACGTTCGAGGCATCGTACATGACCAACGCGGCGCTGCCGTTCCGCGACGTGCGCGGTCTGCCCTCGGTGATGCGCGGCGCGATCTCCGTCGTCGCGCTGACGGTTCCGCCGATCCTTCGCGAGCCGGCGGCCGAGCACGTCCGGCCGCATGACGCCATGACGCGCGCCGAGGCCGCGAGCCTGATCTGGGGATACCTCGAGAGCGTCGAGCGCGGCGTCGCGCTCTCGTTCACCGTGTCGCTCGGCAGCGGGGTCACGCTGGCGCTCGAGAAGCGCGGGGCCCTGCGTGCGCTCCCGGTATGGCGCGTCCAGGTCGGCGCGTTCCAGGAAGAGGAACGGGCCCGGCGTCTGGCGGAGACGCTGCGGGCGCGGGGACTTCCCGTGGCGATCGACCTGCAGGACGACCTGTTCAAGGTCCGCGCCGGCAACTTCGCCACGCGCGAAGAGGCCGAGCTGCTGCGGGCGCAGGTGGCGGCCGACGGCCTGCCCGCGTGGACGATCCTGACCGTGCTCGACTACGAGTCCCTGGCCGGACCGTTCTGGACGGGCGCGGTGATCGTCGAACCGGCGGGCGGCGCGCGCCTGCGACCCGCGATGGCCGCCGGAGGCGCGATCGGCCGCGGCCGTCCCAGCGAGGCGGCGCGCCGCGCCGGCGCCATCGCCGCGGTCAACGGCGGGTTCTTTTCGTCAGGCGGCGCCCCGGTCGGCTGCCTGGTCATCGACGGCGAGATCATCAGCGATCCCCGCCCCGGCCGCACCTGCGTCGGGATCACCGACGACGGCCAGCTCCTCTTCGCCATGCCGCGCCTCGACGCCGTCGCGGCCAATGACGTGGGCCGCGTAAGCATCGGCGGCGTCAACCGCCCCCGTGGGGCGAATGAGATCATCCTCTACAGACGGGCTCATGGGGTTTCGACGCGCACCAACCCGTTCGGCGTCGAGGTGGTCGTGGCCGATGATACGGTGGTGGCGATCGCCGACGGTCGCGGCAATTCCACCATCCCGCCGGGAGGCTATGTCCTCTCCGGACACGGCCGCGGACGCGCCGCGCTGCTCGAGGCGTTCCGGCCGGGCGACCGCGTCGCGCTCCGCGCGCGCCTGATGCCGGGCGATGATCCGCGCTGGGAGCAGGTCCGGCATGTGATCGGCGGCGGGCCGCGGCTGCTGGCCGACGGCCAGTACGTGGGAGGCGAAGGATTCCGGGCGTCGCTGGCTGACCGCCGACACCCGCGGACCGCGATCGGCCGCCTGGCCGACGGCCGCATCGTGCTGGTCGTTGTCGGCGGACGGCAGCCCTACCACAGCCTGGGCATGTCGCTGGTCGAGCTCGCGCTGATGCTGCGACAGTGGGGCGTCACCGACGCCCTCAATCTGGATGGCGGCGGCTCCACGACGCTGGTGATCCGGGGCGTGGTGACCAACCTACCCTCGGACGAGGGCGGGGAACGGCCGGTGAGCGACGTCATCCTGGTGCTGCCGCCCGAAGTGTCCCCGGTGCCCGGTGCGCCTCCGGTGCCCGGCACGCCTCCGATGCCCGAAGCTCCTCCGCCGCCCGGCGGCGACTGACGCCCGCTGGCGCCGTGCCGGAGCTCCCCGATGTCGTGGTTTCGCGCTCGACGGCGACCTGTTCATCGTCATCCACCTGATGATCGCCGGCCGGTTGCGCCTGCGGTCCGCCGTCGCACGGGTGAACCGGCACGTGCTGGCGACGTTTCGGTTCGGCCGCGAGGTCGTCTGGCTCACCGAGGCGAGCCCCCGACAGCGCGCGGCGCTCGATGTCGTCGCCGGGGAGGCGGCGCTGGCGACGATGGACCCTGGCGGCCTGGACGTGCTCCAGGCCGACGTCACGTCGTTCGCCGCCGCCCTGCGCCACGAACGGCGCACGCTCAAGCGGGCGTTGACGGATCCGCGCCTGTTCGACGGGATCGGCGGGCGGGATGATGATCGCACGAAGAGGGCCCCGGTCCGCCGCGCCAGAAGAAGACACTGAAGGCCCCAGCACTCTCTGCTATTCGGTCGCGAAGGAGCGTGATCATGGGCAAAGCGCAGCAGAGACCCACATTCCGTAGGTCTGCGGGGTGGAGTGTAGCGATTTATCGGAGGGGTTATCGGTAAGCCTCCGCGGGCACGCTCAGGAGTTCGAGGAGCGTGCGTTGGAGTGGTGACAGCTCGATCGGAAACGCGATACTCTCCCCCTTGTGCTCGACCTCGAACCACCGCACGTCCCGAAAGGCCTCCAGGATACGGGGGCACGTCGGGGTGGCCGTAGGCCGGGCTTCCGGCAGGAGGGGGAGCGTCTTGATCCCCCGCCGGCGCATGCCGGTGCGGACCTGACGCTCGATCAGGCTGGCGACGGCCAGCGCGATGAAGTAGGCGTGGATCAAGCCCGCCGCCCTTGCAAGCGGGCTCTTGCAGCCATGCCGACGCAGCTCCTCGAAGCGACGCCATCGCTTCGGAGGAAGATCCCATGTTCGACCTGATGATTCAGAACGCGCGCATCGTCGACGGTACCGGCAATCCGTGGTTTCCGGGGGATATCGGCGTTGAGGGTGACCGCATCGCCCGGCTGGGTGACCTCGCGGGGGCGCAGGCGCGGCGCACCATCGACGCCACCGGGCTCGTCGCCGCGCCGGGGTTCATCGACCTACACACGCACGCGGACTTCACGCTCCCGGTCTACCCCCGCGCGGACGCGATGGTGCGCCAGGGCGTGACCACCCAACTCGTGGGCAACTGCGGATTCTCGCCGTTCCCCGTGGCGCCCGACCGCCTCGACCTGCTGCGCGCCTACGCGGCCTTCGTTGACGGCGGGTTGACATGGGACTGGCGCGACGCCGCCGGGTATGCCGCGCACCTGGAGGGCCTGCCGCTGGCCTGCAACGTCGCCCTGCAAGTGGGCCACGGCGCGGTGCGCGTGGCGGTCATGGGTTTCGAGGACCGTTCACCGACCGAGGCCGAGATGGCGTCGATGCAGCGCCTCGTCGCAGAGGCGCTGGAGCAGGGCGCGTTCGCGCTCTCGTCAGGCCTGATCTACGTGCCGGGGTGCTACGCGACCACCGAGGAACTGATCGCGCTCGCCGGCGTGGCCCGCCGGTACGGCGCCTTCTACTCCAGCCACATCCGCGGTGAGGGCGACTCGCTTTGCGAGGCCGTTGACGAAGCGCTGACCGTGGGACGCCGCGCCGGCGTGCCGGTCCAGTTGAGCCACCACAAGGCGATGGGCCGCCGCAACTGGGGGCTCGTGGAGACGACCCTCGACACGATCGACCGAGCCCGCGCCGGCGGGCTCGATGTGCTCGCCGACCAGTATCCGTACACCGCGGGCAGCACCACCCTGGCGGCGATCATGCCGCAGTGGGCAATGGAAGGCGGCGTCGAGGGCATGCTCCGGCGCCTGGCCGATCCCAGGGCGCGGGCCCAGATTCGGGCCGAGATCGCCGGGACTGCGCCCGCGGCACGGTCGTTGAACCGCGAGTTCGATCCCGCGGGCATCATGATCAGCGCCGTTCCCGATGGGCCGCACAAGCCTTTCGAAGGGATGATGCTGGCCGACATCGCGGCGGCGCGCGGCGAGGATCCGATCGACACGGCGCTCCACCTGCTCGAGCGTGAGCGCGCCAGGGTCCAGATGGTCGTGTTCGCGATGGCCGAGGACGACGTCCGACGCGTCATGCGGCATCCGGCGGTGGCGATCGCCAGCGACGGCTGGACGCTGAGTCCCCACGCCGGCGGCAAACCGCATCCTCGCAGCTACGGCACCTACGCGCGCGTACTCGGCCGGTACGTGCGAGAGCACGGTGTGCTGAGTATGGAGGAGGCCATACGGAAGATGACCTCGCTGCCGGCGCAGCGCCTCGGCCGCTATGACCTCGGCCTGATCCGCCCAGGATGCGCGGCCGACCTCGTGGTCTTCGATCCCGCCCGCGTGGTCGACCGGGCCACGTTCGAGGATCCCCACCGGTTCTGCGAGGGCGTCCTGCACGTGACCGTCAACGGGCGCATCGTGATCGATGACGGCCGGGATACCGGCGCAGCCGCCGGCCGGGTCCTGCGGCGCGGGGATCGGTCTTAGGCGAACATCGCGATGTCGTCCGCGGTGTCGATGTCGGCGCCTCTGTCTCCGGTCAGCGGCACCTCGACGCGCTCGGACGCGTGCGCCTCGATGACGCTGCGGGCGCCCCGGTCGCCGCTCAACGCGAGCAACTCCGGGAACAGGGCGCGGCCGAAGTAGACCGGCGGCCCGAGCGTGCCGGCATAGGCTGAGGCCGCGACGGGACGGTGGCCCGCCTGGGCGGCCGCGATCACGGCGTCGATGGCCTCAGGCGTCACCAGCGGCTGATCCGCCAGCAGGATCACGACGCCGGCCGCCTCCGGCGAGACCGCCTGCACGCCCGTCCGGATCGAGGACCCCATCCCTTCCAACGAATCGGGATTGAGCACGATCCGGACATCAAGGCTGTTGAGCAGCGGCCGGTAGACATCGGCGTGAGTCCCGAGGACGACGATCACCTCGTGGCACCTCGATCCCAGCGCGGCCTTCGCGACGCGGCGGATCATGGGCTCGCCGCGCACCGGGATCGCCAGCTTGGGCCGTCCCATGCGCGTGCTGCCGCCGGCGGCCAGGACGAGCGCAGAGATCAGCGGGCCGGACGGCGCGGACCCGGTCACGCGTGGATCGGTCCGCGACGGGCGCGGAGGAAACCGCCTTCACGGCCGCGCGCGACCGCCAGGATTTCGGCGAGCGCGGCGAGCGCGATCTCGTCGGGTGTCTCGCTGCCGACATCGAGGCCCACCGGACCGTAGATCTGCGCGCGGCGCGCAGGTGAGATCTCAACCCCTGCCGCCTCGATCTCGCGGATGATCTTCTCGGTGCGGGCGCGCGGACCGAGCATCCCCAGGTAGCCCGCGGCGGTTGGCAGGAACGAGCGCAGGAGGTCGCGGTCGTGAGTGTAGTTGTGGGTCATGACGAGCACGTAGGTGTGTTCGTCGGTCGGTACCACGCGGCCCGCGTCAGGGAACTCGGTCCGCACAAAGCCGGAGGCACCGGGGAAGCGCTCGTGCGTGAGGAAGGCCTCGCGCCGGTCGACGACCAGCACGCGCCAACCGAGCTGTGACGCGAAGCGCACCACGGGGATGGCGTCGTGCCCGGCGCCGCAGACCACCAGCCGGTAGGGCGGGTGCAGCGCCTCGACGAAGACCCGCACCGGCCCGGCGGCGCTCTCGAGCGTCTCCGTCCGCGAGCGCAGGTCGTGCAGCGCGGTCTCTGCCAGACGCCGGGCTTCGGCATCGAGGCGCGCGTCGCCGAGCGTGCCCTCGGTGCGGCCGTCGGGCCACACCAGCAGACGACGGCCGGCCGGCCGGCCCGCTGCGCCTTCCACGACGGTGACCACGGCCACCACCCTGTCGTCGCGTAACGCCGCATCCGCGGCCTTCCACAGCAGGTCGCCGGCGCCGATGGGCTCGACGAACACCTCGATGGCGCCGTTGCATCCCAGTCCCAACCCCCACACCGCATCGTCATCTGCCGTGAGGTCGTACATCACGACGCGGGGGGTCCCCTGGTCCATGACCTCGCCGGCCACCACCGCGACGTCCCCTTCCAGGCAGCCACCGCTGATATTGCCGGTCTGCCGGCCGGCGCGCTCGACGAGCAGCCGCGCGCCCGGCCGGCGATACGTGGACCCGCGGACGCTGATAATGGTGGCCAGCGCCAGGGACTCTCCGACGGCTGCGGCCGCGTCTGCGGCCTCGCGGATCTCGATCAACTCTCTCATGACAGACGCGCCAGGTACCGTTCGAGCCGGCGCAGGCTCTCCAGATTGTGGGCGGGCGCGAAGATGTCCACGTAGGGCAGAGCAATCCGCATCCCCTGGCAGATCGGCTCATAGCCGGGACTGGCCAGCAGGGGGTTGAGCCAGATGACGCGGGCCGCCCGCCGCTGGATCTCGACCATGGCCGCCTCGAGCACGTCGGCCTCGCCGGTGTCCCAGCCGTCGCTGATGATGATGACGACGGTCCGGTGATCGAGCGCCGACGCGCCGTGCTCGTCGAGGAACGCGCGGAGGCTGCGGCCGATCTTGGTGCCGCCGGACCAGTCGGGCACGCGGCGGGCGACCTCGTCGAGCGCGGCGCGCAGGTCGTCGCGGTCGAGCTGGCTGGTGATCCGGTGGAGCCCGGTGCTGAACACGAAGGTCTCGACCCGGCCGATCGCGTGCTGCAGCGCGTAGATGAACTGGATAAGGAAGCGGCTGTAAAGGTCCATCGAGCCGCTCACGTCGCACAGCAGCACGACGCGCGTCTTCTGGATCTTGCGCACGCGACGGAGGATCTCCAAGATCTCGCCCCCGCGGCGCAGGCTGTGCCGGATCGTCCGGCGCAGGTCGACCAGGTGTCCGCGCCGGGCGTGCCGGGTGCGCCGCGACAGCCGGGTGGCGACACGGCGGGCAATCGCGATCACGATCGCGGCGATCTCGTCGAGCTCGTCGGCGGCAAACGCGCTGAAGTCCTTGCGCGTCAGCACCTCGACCGGGCTGTACGCCGGCACCTGGTCGCCGTCTTCGGCCTCGTCGTCGTCAGATCCCCACTCGAGCAGCACGCGCTCCAGCGCCCCCTCGCCGTCGAGCGGTTGCGCGCCCTCCCCGCCGGACGCGCCGCGATCCTGCTCGGGCGCCGGCGGCCCCCAGTACTCCCAGAACGCGGCATCGAAGATCCGCTGGGCGTCTAGCCCCGAGGCCAGCACCGCGCGCAGCGCCAGGTAGGTCTCGCGCCGATCGGCCAGGTCGACGGCGGCCAGCGCCCGCAGCGCGTCGGCCGCCTCGCGCGGGCCGACCAGCAGCCCCCGGTGCCGCAGCAACCTGCAGAAGCCCACGACGTGGGCGACCAGGTCGCGGGACCGCCAACGGCCTACCGCCGTGGCTGGAGCCGGTCGGCGGTTCGGGCGACGACCTCCTGGGTCCACGGCTGCTCTGCTCCCTCCAGCGTCTTCAATCCGTCGAGCATGCTCTCCAGCCACTGGGTCCTGACGGTGGTGGCATCGTCGTTGTGCTTGAACAGCACCCCCAGCGTCTCCTCGATCGCGTCGCGGTCGAGGTGGTCGCGGTGCAGGGCCATGAGTGCCGCGCTCCAGTCGAGGGTCTCGGCGACGCCAGGAGTCTTCTCCAACCGCAGGCGCCGGACCATCTGCATGAACGCCGAGATCTGCTCGGCCAGACGACCGTTGACCCCGGGCACCTTGCGCCGGACGATCTCCAGCTCCTTCTCGAACGACGGGTAGTCGATCCACAGATACAGGCACCGGCGGCGCAGCGCGTCGCCCAGCTCGCGCGTGCGATTGCTGGTGAGCACGACGTGCGGGATCGCTCGGGCCCGGATCGTGCCGATCTCAGGAATTGAGACCTGGAAGTCCGACAGCACCTCGAGCAGGAACGCCTCGAACTCCTCGTCGGCCCGGTCGATCTCGTCGACCAGCAGTACCGGCGCCTTCTGCCGCGTGATCGCATCGAGCAGCGGCCGCTTCAACAGAAATGCCTCGCTGAAGATCTCAGCTTCCCGCTGCGCGACCGGCCGGTCGCTGCCTTCCAGCAACCGGATGTGCAGCAACTGCTTCTGGTAGTTCCACTCATAGAGCGCGGTGGTGGCGTCGAGCCCCTCGTAGCACTGCAGGCGGATGAGGTCGGCGCCCTGCGCCCGGGCCATGACTTTGGCGACCTCGGTCTTGCCCACCCCGGCGGCACCCTCGATGAGCAACGGCTTGTGCAGGGCGATCGAGAGGTAGACGCTGGTAGCAATCGTGCGGTCGGCGACGTATCCCTGCCCGGTGAGCAGGTCCTGGATCCGGCTGATCTCGGGGTGCATTCTGTGCTCCTATGGCATGATGCGACGCCGGCAGCGTCTGAAGCGCGCGAGGGGACGGTGAGACCATCCCCTCGGACGCAGTTCTATCTTACGCGGGAGGCCAGGCCAAGTCTATGTGCCGGCGCGCGCCCGGTCCACCGCCGCGGTGAGCGCGCGGCGGGCCAACACCTGCGCCAGGTGAAGCCGGTACTCCGCGCTGGCGTGCAGGTCCTCGTTGGCGGTCACCCCGTCGGCCGCGAGCCGCGCCGCGGCGCTGATCGCCTCGGCGGTGGGTTCGCGGCCCCCCAGTGCCGCTTCGACGCCGGTCGCTCGATACGCCGCGGCGCCCACCCCGGTCACCCCCACGCGCACGTGCTCGCACCGCCAGGCCCCATCGAGCCGCACGACCGCGGCAACCCCGGCGATGGCAAAGCCGGAGGCCGGGTTCGGCATCTTCTGGTATGACGTACCGGTCCGGCCCGAGCCGACTGGAATGTGGATCTCGACCAGCAGCTCGTTGGGCTGAGCCGCGGTCGTCATGATCCCGTGGAAGAACTCCGCCGCCGCGACCGCGCGGGTCCCGCCGGGTCCCTGCAGGTGGAGCTCCGCGTCGAGCGCCAGCATCGCGGCGGGATAGTCGCCCGCGGGATCGGCGTGTGCCAGCGCGCCGCCGACCGTGCCCAGGTTGCGGACCTGGAGGTCCCCGATGACCGCTGCCGCCTCGGTCAAGAGCGGCGCGGCCCGGCGGACCCGCGGCGACGACTCGATGGCCCAGTGCGTGACCAGCGCGCCGATCCGCAGCGTGCCGTCGCGGAGGCGGATCTTCTTGAGCGCACCGATGCGGCCGATGTCGATGAGATGCGCGGGCTCGATGACCCGCAGCTTCATCATCGGCAGCAGGCTCTGCCCGCCCGCGAGCACCTTGGCGTCCGAGCCGTGGGATTGTAGCAGCTTCAGCGCGGCCGCGACGCTGCGGGGTCGGTGGTAGGTGAACGCTGCCGGGATCATACGGTCCTCGGCCTACGCCCTCTTCTGGGAAGCGACCTCTCGGGCGAGCCCTTTGAAGAACTCGCCGGCGAGCTGCCTGGCCACCCCCGGGATCAGGCGATGGCCGACGCTGAGCAGCACTCCGGTCACCTGGGCGTCGGCCGTGTAGCGGACCAGCGTCCCTTCGCCCTGGGCGTCAAGGGTGAGCGCACCGGTGGCCTTGATGGTCCCCGGCCGACCGCCGCCCTCGACGACGAGGGTCATCCGCTCTGGCGCTGTCTTGTCCGTGATCTGCGCCGTCCCCTGATACGCGCCCTTCACCGGCCCGACGGCCAGCTCGATGGTCGCGTCATAGGCATCCGGACCTTTGGGCTTGAGCGCCTTTAGGCCTGGCGTGATCTTCGTGAGCACCTGGGGATCGTTCAGGGCCGTCCAGACCTGCTCCCGCGGAGCCGGCACCATGTGCTGGCCTTCGATCTTCATCGATTGCCTCCTCGTGCGCGTGACCGGTAGGCCTCTTCGACGAGGGGCTGTGATCTCCTCGGGTGCGGGCACGGCACCATCGGCCGTGCCCATGCATCATTGGACGATGTCGGACGGCCAGTACAGCCGCGCCCCCGCAATGGCCCGTACGCAAAGCGACGGCGTGGGTTCGGCCACAACGAGATTATCCCCCTCCGCTGTCGCCGCCACGGATTGCCGGCGGACCTCAACCTGGCCGCTGAGGATGTAGACGTACCCATCGTGCTCGCACGCGAGGTTGAGCTGCGCCCCCGGCGCAAGCGTGGCTGTGTTGACGGTGTACGCATGGTGCGCATCGCGGATCTCGAAGGACCGAACGACGATCCCGCGCCCTTCCCGCACGCGGGCCGCTCCGCGCACCTCAGCCCACCCGCGTTCGCCTCCGGTGAGCTTCAGGGCGGGCAACCAGACACTGAGGCCGAGCGGGTACTTGAGCGTGAACGTCCGACCGTGACGCCCGCCCGTGTTGGTCAGCGTGTGGTACGTGTGAGGCGCAAAGTGAAACATCTGTCCGTCGTCGGCTGCGAGCTCGTGCAGCGTTCCGTCTGCAAAGCGTCCGACAAAGGGGGCGTCCGCCACGAGCGTGTATTCGTCGACCGTGTGCGCGTGCCACATCTGCTCATAGCCCGGCGGAGTAAAGGCAACGACCACCGAAGGGCCTTCGTCGTTCCGGACCCCACGATGCAGGCCGAACCCTCTCCGCAGCTCCCTGCGCCGGGCGCGGTTGAGAACGTATCGATCCAGCAACTGGCGGGACCCGATGACCGACAGAGGTCCGCGGGCCTGCAGGGAGGGGTTCTCCCGGAGCACCGTCTCCGCCAGCGCGCGGATCGCCCTGATTGCGCCAGCCCACTGCTCACCCTCCGGGGTGTCGGCGAGATCCAGCTCCACATGCTGACACGCCTCGTTGATCCGGTTTGCGACGGCGAGCCGCCTCGCGGAGTCCTCCGGCCGCACGCATCCGGCTACAAGGGACAGCTGCTCCTCGGCGAGCCGCTGCACGGTGGGGATCTGCTTCACGAGAAGCCCCACACGTGACTCGATCGGCGCAGTGCTCCTGGCCACGATCACGACGGCGTCCCCCTCTGGTGCACGCGTGCGCCCGGGCCGGCATCAACGCCGAAGAAAAGAAGGACCGGCCCCGGCGGTCAGCCCCTCTGCCAATGCCTCTTTGGACCTCTCTGGAATTATCGCATAGTGCTATTATAGTTCGGCGCCTACGACCGGCTCTCCCTTGTCGCCGGCAGACCCGTAGACCACATCCGCGGGCGGCCGAGCGACCGCCGACGCCGGGTCAGGGGTTCAGCGCGGCGAGATAGTCGCGCAGGGCCGCGCCTTCCAGGCCGTTGCCCAGCGCGACAGCGAGCTTCAACCGCGCCTTGTGCCCGGGCAGGTCGTGGACGAACAGCACCCCGCGGCGCCGCAGGTCGCGGAACGCGCCCTCGTAGCCGTATCCGTCCCAGATCGCCCCGGTTGCACACCGCGTGGTGATCACGATGGCGACGCCCGCCGCGATCGCCTCGTCGATCGCCGGCAGCAACGCCGGGGAGACGCGGCCGCCGCCGAACGCCTCGAGCACCACCCCCCGGGCGCCGGTGGAGAGGCTGCACCGCAGGAACCGGTCGTCGGCGTCGACGCAGAGCCTGATCAGGTCGATCTTCGGCTCCATGCGGTTGGGCATTACCCGGCGCGGGGTCGGCGGCACGAGGAAGGCGATCCGGTCGCCGTAGGCGATGCCCACCGGGCCGGTCACCGGCGACTTGAACGTGTCCTCCTTCTGGCCGTTCGTCTTGGTGACCCAACGCGCCGAGTGGACCTCCTCGTTGAGCACGACCAGGGCCCCGCGTCCCCGGGCCTCGGGCGAGGCCGCGGCGCGGATTGCATCATACAGGTTGCGGTAGCCGTCGAAGCCGATCTGCGATGCGTTGCGCATGGCGCCGGTGAAGACCAGCGGCCGGTCGGTGTCCACGGTGAGGTGCAGGTAGTAGGCCGACTCCTCGAGCGTGTCGGTCCCGTGGGTGATGACGACGCCGGTGACGTCCGGCCGCGCGGCGATCTCGGCGGCGCGTTGGCTCATCTCGGCGATCTTCGCCAGGGTCATGAGCGCGCCGGGGATGAACTCGAACTCGACCACCTCGACCGACGCCACGGCGTCGAGGCCGGGGATCGCGCGGAGCAGGTCGGCGCCGCGCAGGGTGGGCCGGGCGCCGGTGCCGTCGGTGTCGCGGGTCGAGATGGTGCCGCCGGTGGTGAGGACGACTACGTGTGGCATGGTGGCCTCCCTAGACGCGCGGGGGTGGGTTACCCCACCCCCGCGGCGCATGCCGTACGACGAACGAACAGGCCTAGCTCTTGATGCCGCGCTCCTCCAGGGTGCCCGGCAGCAGGTTGTCGAGGATCAGGCCGAAGATCGCCGCGACGGCCATCCCGGTCGAGCCGATGATGTTGATCATGTCGGCCAACCAGGGGGCCCAGGAGATGACGACCCTGCGGGCCTCGAATCCGAGCTCCGGCACGCCGCCGAAGTAGGCGGGCAGGCTCAGACCCATGAAGAGCGAGAACCCGACGATCAATAGGTTGCGGTCGCTACGCAGGTCGGCGCGGGCCACCTGCTGAACGCCGATCGCGGCGATGAGCCCGAACAGCGCGCAGTACATTGCGCCGACCACCGGCCGCGGCAGGGTCGCGGCCAGCGCCCCGAACTTGGCGAAGATCCCCAGGAAGATCAGCACAAAGGCCCCGATCGTCACCACGTAGCGGCTGGCAACGCGTGTGATGCCGATTAGACCGATGTTCTCCGAGTAGCTGGTGCTGGCGAACCCGCCGAACAGCCCGGTGAAGAAGCAGCCCACGCCCTCGGCACGGATGCCGCGGTTGATGGTGTTTTCGTCAGGATCGCGCAATCGGCTCATGTACGACACCGAGTGGTAGTCCCCAAACGACTCGATCATCGATGCCAGGTACGCGGCCAGGATTGCGAGGAAGAACGCTAGGCTGAACTGTGGCATGCCCCACGGCAGGATCCAGCCCGCCTCCCCGCCCCACAGCGGCCGGAACCACCGCGACTCCCGGACGACCTGGAGGCTCACGTACGAGGGGTGGTCGGGGCCGAAGGTGCCGACCGCGCTGAAGAAGTACGAGACCGCCCAGCCGACTGCGACGGCCAGCAGGATGGGGAACAGCCGGAAGACCAGGCTGGTTCGCGAGAGGAACTGCGAGAACCAGAAGATACAGATGATGACGAGCGCGGCGGTCGGCCAGTACAGACCGGCCTGCGGCGCGCCGACGCGGAACAGGGCCAGGCCGATGAGCATGATGACCGGACCGATGACGACCGGACTGATCAGCCGGCGCAGCTTCCCGATCCAGCCGAAGTGCCCGACGGCCATCTCCACGAAGCTGCCCGCCATGATCGCCCCGGCGATGTACTGCATCGCAACCGGGCCCTTGTGCTGGCCGATGATGGCGAAGAACGGGCCGAGGAAGGAGAACGAGACGCCCTGCACGATCGGTAGCCGGGATCCCCAGTGGACCTGGAGCAGGGTGACGACCCCGGACGCGAGCATGACGGATCCGACCAGCGTGGCGATCTGCGCCTGCGTGAGTCCCATGGCCGGTCCCAGAAGCAACGGAACAGAGACGGTGGCCCCAAACATCGTCAGCACGTGCTGGACGCCGAGGAAGAAGGCCCTGCCGAACGGTTGGGGGATGTCATCGACGTTGTAGATGAGCTCCCCTCGCTTCACCTCCATGACCTCTGTGGCCATTCACTCGCCTCCCTTCTGAGGGTTTGATCGCCTTCCGGGCGGTCGCGCCGATCCCACCTCCCTCCGTGGACTGTCTAGTACAGGTTTCCCGTCCGGCGTGTGCCGGTATAATCCAGGTAGACCACCTTGAGCTCGCTGTAGAACTCGATCGCCACGCTGCCCTGCTCGCGCGGTCCAACGCCGGTGGCTTTGGTGCCGCCAAACGGCAGGTGCGCCTCGCCGCCGACCGTGGGGTTGTTGACGTGCACGATGCCGACCTCGCTGCGGTCGACGAACCGCATCGCGGTCGCCACGTCCCGCGTGTAGACGGACGATGCCAAACCGTAGGGCACGGCGTTGGCCGCCTCGACGGCGGCGTCGAAGTCCGGGACCCGGCAAATCGACAGCACCGGGCCGAAGATCTCCTCACGAAAGATGCGCATCGACGGGGTCACGTGGTCGAACACCGTGGGTGCGACAAAGTGCCCGCGCGCCAGCGCGCCATCGGTCAGACGGTGCCCTCCGGTGACCAGGCGGGCGCCCTCGCGCCGTCCGATCGCGATGTAGTCGAGGACCGTCTGCATCTGCGACGCATCCACCGACGGGCCCATCTCGGTCGCGGGGTCCAGGCCGTCGCCCACGACGAGCCGCGACGCGCGCGCGGCGAGCTCTTCCACAAAGCGATCGGCGACCGCCTCGACGACGATCACGCGGCTGGTCGCGGTGCACCGCTGTCCGGTCGACCCATACGCCCCCTGCACCGTCCCGGCCACGGCGAGCTCCAGGTCGGCGTCCTCGAGCACGACGACCGGGTTCTTCCCGCCCATCTCAGCCTGGACCCGCAGGCCGCGCTCCGCCGCGCGCTGGTAGAGCCTCGTGCCCACGTCGTTCGAGCCGGTGAACGAGACCGCCCGCACCGCGGGGTGCGCCAGCAGCTCGTCGCCGACGGTCCCGCCCGGGCCGATGACCATGTTCAGCACGCCCGGCGGCAGCCCGGCTTCCTCGAAGACCTCCATCAGGATCGACGCCGTCCAGGGGGTCAGCGTGGCGGGCTTGAAGACGACGGTGTTGCCGCACACCAGGGCAGGAGCGATCTTCCAGATGGGGATCGCCACCGGGAAGTTCCAGGGGCTGATGAGCGCCACGACGCCGAGCGGCTCGCGCTTGGTGTACGTGAACGTGTTCGCCAGCTCGCTGGGCAGGGTCTCGCCGCGCAGCCGCCGGCCCTCGCCGGCGATGTACTCGAGGATGTTGCGGCTGCGCTGCAACTCGCCCCGGGACTCGGCCAGCGTCTTGCCTTCTTCGCGGGTGAGGGCCTGGGCGAGGCGTGGGATCTCGCGGTCGAAGATCTCCAGGGCCCTGAAGAGGAGATGGCCCCGGACGGGCCCTGGGGTGTCGCGCCACGCGGGAAACGCCTGCGCCGCCGCATCGACGGCCGCGCGGGCCTCCTCGCGGCTCGACAGCGGCGCCTGACCGAGGATTTCACCAGTGGCGGGGTTGCGGTTGGGGACGAATCTCCCGGTTGACGACTCCTGCCAGCGTCCGGCGATGAAGTTCTTGTAGGTCTGCTGGCCCGCGGCAACCGCCATGCCGTCGACCTCCCGGAGGTACCGGCCGGTCACAGGGATTCAGCGAGAGGTTCTGCGTCCGGGGTCCCCGATCCTGGCGGCCTCCGACCGGCTACTTGAGGAGCGCATAGGCCTCGAACAGCACCGCAGCGATCAGCGAGGAGGCGAGGATGCTGATAAGCCAGGTCAGCGGGATGACCCAGAAGAGCCGTCGGTTGACCGCCACCATGCCCTTGGTGAGCCCGACGCCGACCACAGCCCCGACGATCGCCTGCGACGTCGACACCGGCACGCCGATCTGCGTGAACACGTGCGTGGTCAGCGCGGTGGCGGCCGCGGCGACGAGTGCCGAGGCCGGGTCGAGCGCGGTGATCTGCCTGCCCACCAGCATGATGACCCGGCGACTGAAGGTCAGAACGCCGGCGGCGATGGCCAGCCCCCCAAGCAGCGCGCCGGCCTGCGGACCCACCAAACCGACCGCCACGAACGGCGCCATGGAGTTCCCCACGTTGTTGGATCCGAGCGCGTACGCGGCGTAGCAGCCGACCAGCACCCCGGCCACGCGGACCGTCTGCTGAAATGCGAGGGTGTTGCCCAGCCGCCCGGCAGCGAGCGATCCGATGACGCGGTAGAGCACGTAGGCGATGATCCCGGCGCCCACCGGCGCGGTGACCATCGACGCGGTGAGCCGGATCAGCGACGGCAGGTGAAACCCGGTGCGCTGGATCAATCCCACCGCGACCAGCGCCCCGAACATCGCGTGCGAGGTCGAGATCGGAATCCCGTAGAGTGTCAGGATGTTCACGACGACCGCCGCGGACAACGAGGCGACGACGCTCATCTCGAGGTTCAGCTCGGTGAGCCGTCCCAGGACGTGGAAGACCTTCTGCCCCTCGACGACCGCGCCGAGGATCGAGAAGATCGCCGCCAGGACCACGGCGCGCCGGTAGGAGATCGTGTTGGCGCCGATCTGAGGACCGAACGTGTTGGCGGCGTCGTTCGCGCCGATCCCCCAGCCGAGGTAGAGGCCCGGCAGCAGGGCTAGCACGTGGCTCCGCCTCGGCTCACTGGGCCGCCCGGTATGCCGCGAGCAGGAGAAACGCGATCACACCGGCACCCGCGACGCTCACGACCCACCCGACAGGGATCGCCGCGAGGGTGCGCGAGTTGACGGCCATCATGCCTCTGGTCAGGCCGACACCGGCCACGGCGCCGACCACCGCCTGTGAGGTCGAGATCGGAATCGCGAGCTGCGTG
Organism: Armatimonadota bacterium; assembly: GCA_037443565.1. Taxonomy (GTDB): domain Bacteria; phylum Sysuimicrobiota; class Sysuimicrobiia; order Sysuimicrobiales; family Humicultoraceae; genus Fervidifonticultor_A. The sequence goes on from JBBIOB010000004.1 coordinate 25,307, forward strand.
AAGAGATGCACCGTCAGCGCGGCCGACAGCGTCGCGACGAGCGCGGAGACGGGGTCGAGCGCGGTGATGCGCCTGCCGACAAGCATGACGACGTTGCGGCTGTAGGTCATCGCACCGAGCGCGAGCCCGGTGCCCCCGAGGACTGCCGCCGGGAGGGGGTCGATGAGGCCAATCGTAACATACGGTGCCATGGCGTTACCAACGTTGTTGGCGCCCATGGCATAGGCCGCGTAGCAACCGATGAGGATGGCCGCGGTCCTCACGCCGCGCTGGAACATGATCGAGCCGCCCAGCGGCCCGGCCAGCACAAGGCCGGTCGCCCGCAGGAGCAGGAAGGCGACCATGGCTGCCCCCAACGGGGCCGTCACCATTGCGGAAGCCACCTTTCCGAGGACCGGCGCGCTGATGTGCGCCCCCTCACGCAGCCCGACCCCGACCAGCGCGCCGACGATCGCGTGCGAGGTCGAGACCGGGAACCCGAACCGGGTCATGGCGTTGACGCTCACCGCCGCGGCGAGGGTCGCGATGACGGACATCTCCAGATCCAGGACCGTCACGCGACCCAGGGTCGGAAAGATCTTGTGTCCTTCCATGACGGCCCCGAGGAGCGCGAATGCCGCCGCCAACACGATTCCCTGCCGAAACGCAATGATGTTGGAGCCAATCTGGGGCCCGAAGGCATTGGCGGTGTCGTTGGCGCCGATGCCCCAACTCAGGTAGAGCGCCGGCAACAGCGCCAGCATGCTAGATGCCGCTGCCGATGTGGAGGATCTCCAGACGGTCTCCGGTGTCCTCGATCTGGTCTGATATCTCCGTCAGGGTCTCGATGAACTGCCTCAGGTGGATCTTGTGCGCGAGCGGGAGGTCGGAGGTGAAGATCTGCCGGGTAAGCTTCCACTCGATATCGTCGATGAGGGACTCGGTCACGCCCACGGTCTTTAGGCGGTCGCGGATGACGCGCTCGTCGGCGGACGTGAAGAACGTGGTGACGGCCGCGTGTAGCGCGACATACGCCTCCTGCGTGTGCCCAGGGATCTGACGGAGGGCCTCGGCGACCTCGGCGGGGATCTCAGGCCGCTGCCCCAGCAGGAAATCGCAGGTCATCTCGGCGGCGTCGGCCACCATGTCGACGCGCTCGACAAACCCGTGGATGTCGGAGCGGAAGATCGGCAGGAAGGCGCCACGGTACAGCAGGTCGATCACCGACCGCCGCAGCTGGTCCGCGTCGGTTTCGAGCTGGTCGACGTTGATCGCGCCGGCCTTCGCCGCTTCAAGCCGGCCGGCCAGATAATCCTCCAGCACCTCGCGGGTCCGGGCCACGCACTCGCCCACCTTGTCGAGGTGCTGTTGCAGCAGCACCCGAACCTCTTTCTCCCGTCCTTTGCCAAACAGGAACTGCACCGCCCGCGCCACAGCCGTCACCTCCAGCGGGGTCTGGCGCCCTCTTCTCCGAAGGGGGCAGCCGACCCTCCGGACTGCGGGTGATGAGCGCGACGCCCGCAAGGCCGATGGCGCGGGCAGGAGCGCTCTTTCGCGCCCGCGAAGGGAAGATGCTGTGGGTACCCGGTACTTCGGCGAGCGCGTCCGGCGCCGCGAAGACCCCCGCCTTCTCACCGGCCGGGGCACCTACGTCGACGATGTGCAGCCGCCCACCCTGCTGCACGCGGCGTTGCTGCGCAGCCCGCATGCCCGGGCCCGGATCACGCGGCTCGACGTCTCCCGCGCCGCGGCGATGCCGGGGGTCGCCCTCGTCCTCACGCACGCCGACCTGCCGCCGGCACTGCAGGAGCCGCTGCCGAAGCTGATCCCGCATCGGACGCTGATCCACCACAAGACGCAGTACGCGCTGGCGCCGGGACAGGTCCGGCATGTGGGCGAGCCGGTGGCATTCGTGGTGGCCACCAACCGATACGTCGCCGAGGACGCGCTGGAGGCGATCGAGGTCGAGTACGAGCCGCTCCAGGCGGTCGTTGATCTCGAAGCCGCGGTGCAGCCGGACAGCCCGCTGGTCCACGACGACATGGGCACGAACGTGTGCGCCGAGTACACGCAGCGGGTGGGCGATCCGGACGCGGCGTTTGCCACCGCGCCCCACGTATTCCGCGAGCGGCTCCGGATGGATCGGGGCACGGCCTCGTCCATCGAAACGCGCGGGGTGGTCGCGATCTGGGAACCCAAGACCCGCGAGCTCGTGATCCACGACTCTACGCAGGCGCCGATCTGGATCCGCAACTATCTGGCCGTGCTCCTGGACCTGCCGCAGAACAACGTGCGGGTCATTGCGCTGGACGTGGGCGGCGGGTTCGGACCGAAGATCATGATGTGCTATCCAGAAGAGGTGCTGGTGCCGCACGCGGCGATGCGCCTCGGACGCCCGGTCAAGTGGATCGAGGACCGGCGCGAGAACTTCATGGCGACGAACCAGGAGCGGGAGCAGATCCACGACGCCGAGATCGCCGTGGACGACGAGGGCCGCATCCTCGCGGTCCGCACCCGGTTCCTGCACGATGCCGGCGCCTACATCCCCTACGGGCTGATCGTCGCCATCGTGGCCAGCACCCAGCTCGTGGGACCTTACAAGATCCCCAACTACGAGTGCACGTTCAAGGCCGTCTTCACCAACAAGATGATCGTCAGCCCGTACCGCGGGGCCGGCCGGCCGCACGGCTGCTTCGTCATGGAGCGGCTCATCGAGCGGGTCGCGCAGGAGCTCGGCATCGATCGCGCCGAGGTGCGACGCCGCAACTTCATCCAGCCCCATGAGTTCCCCTACGACACCGGGCTGATCTTCCAGGACAACGCCCCGCTCGTCTACGACAGCGGCGACTACCCCGCGGTCTTCGAGAAGGCCCTCGAGATGGTCGGCTACGCCGACTGGCCCGCGCGCAAGGCCGCCGCGGCGACCGAGGGGCGCACGCTGGGCCTGGGCATCGGCTTCTACGTCGAGGGCACGGGCATCGGCCCCTACGAGGGCTGCCGGGTGACCGTCGAACCGACGGGCAAGGTGTTCGCCGCGACGAGCGTCGGCACGCAGGGCCAGGGCCATTTCACGTCGTTCGCGCAAATCGTGGCCGACGCCCTCGGCGTCGACGTACAGGACGTCACGATCACCACGGGCGACTCGGGCGCGTTCAGTTGGGGGACCGGGACGTTCGCCAGCCGCGCGGCGGTCGTCGCCGGCAACGCGGTCGCCCTGGCGGCGCAGGCCGTGCGCGCCAAGGCGCTGATGGTCGCGGCCAAGATGCTCGAAGCCCGGCCCGACGACCTGGAGCTCGCCGGCGGCCGCGTGTTCGTGCGGGGCACGCCGGATCGGTCGGTCGCCCTTGCCGAGGTCGCGACCGCGGCCAACCCGCTGCGCGGCACGATTCCGCCGGAATGGGAAGGGCCCGGGCTGGAGGCCTCACGCTACTATGCGCCTCCGCGCGGCACGTTCTCTCCTGGCTGCCACGCGATGATCGTCGAGGTAGATCGAGAGATCGGCGCCGTGCAGGTCCACCGACACGTGGTCGTGCACGACTGCGGGAAGATCATCAATCCGTTGATCCTGGACGGCCAGATCCAGGGCGGCGTGGCGCAGGGCCTCGGCAACGCGTTCTACGAGAAGCTGGTCTACGACGCCGACGGACAGCTCCTGACCCAGACCTACATGGACTACCTGCTGCCGACCATCGCCGAGGTCCCAAAGGTGGAGATCGGACACGTCGAGACGCCGTCCCCCCTCAACCCGCTGGGCGTCAAGGGCGCTGGAGAAGCCGGCACGATCCCGGTGCCGGCGGTCTTCGCGTCGGCGCTCGACGATGCGCTGGGCACCAGGATCACCGAGATGCCGCTCTCCCACAGCCGGCTGCTCGAGATGCTCCTCGACCTAGAGGCGTCGCGCGGCGGGCACGCTGATGCTGCGTCGGGAGACGGAGGCGCAAGCCCGTGAAGCCCGCGCCCTTCGGCCACCTGGCGCCGGCCACCCGCGAGCAGGCGCTCGAGGCCCTGCGGCGCTACGGCTCCGATGCGAAGGTGCTGGCCGGCGGCCAGAGCCTGGTGCCGATGCTCGCGATGCGTCTGGCGCGGCCCGCGGTCCTGGTCGATCTCAACCCGATTGGTGACCTGGCCTACGTCAAGCCCACTCGCGGCGGCCTCGCCATCGGGGCGATGACCCGGCAGGCGTCCGCCGAGCGCGATCCGCTCGTGGCCCAGCGCCTCCCGCTTCTGGCCGAGGCGCTCGGCTGGATCGGGCATCCGCAGATCCGTGCGCGCGGGACGGTGGGCGGCAGCCTGGCACACGCGGACCCGGCGGCGGAACTGCCGGCGGTCGCAGCCGTCCTCGACGCCCGCTTCACGCTGGCCAGCACACGCGGCGACCGCACAGTCAAGGCGGCGGATTTCTATGTCGGATATCTCTCCACGGCGCTTGAGCCGGACGAGATACTCACGGAGATCCGGTTCCCACCCCAGCCCCCTGGAGCCGGCTGGGCCTTCGCAGAGGTCGCGAGGCGTCACGGCGACTTCGCGCTGGTGGGAGTGGCCGCGGTCGTGCGGGCCGACGCCGATTACCGCGTCGCCGACGCACGGCTCGCGTTCACCGGCGTGAGCCACGGACCGCTGAGGATCGTCGAGGTCGAGCAGGCGCTGATCGACCGCCGGGCCGACCGGACGGCAGCGGCGGAGATCCGGCGCCTCGTCGAAGCCTCGGTGGACCCCGATGCCGACATCCACGCGTCGAGCCGCTACCGGCGGCACGTGGCAGGTGTCCTGGCCGAGCGTGCCCTCCTGACGGCCGCATCGCGGATGCAGGTGCCGTCGTGAAGCGTGCGGCCAAGCGGCGCACGCCGGCTCGGGGCGCGCCGGTGCGCCCCGCGAGGCGACGGCCCGTGTCGATCCCCAAGCCCGTGACGACCGCCGAGGTCCGGATGCGGGTCAACGGCGTCGAGGTGGTCCGCACGATCGAGGTCCGCCGCACGTTGGCCGACTTCCTGCGCGAAGACCTGAGCCTGACCGGCACACACCTGGGATGCGAACACGGCGTGTGCGGGGCGTGCACCGTCCTGCTCGACGGCCAGCCCGTCCGTTCATGCCTGCTGTTTGCGGTCCAGGCCGGCGGCCACGAGGTCACCACGGTCGAGGCGTTGGGTACCCCGGATGCCCTCTCGCCGCTCCAGCAGGCGTTTGTGGAGCACCACGGTCTGCAGTGCGGCTTCTGCACCCCGGGCATCCTGATGAGCGCCCACGCGCTGCTGCGCGATCACGCGCATCCCACCGACGAACAGATCCGCGAGGTGCTCGGCGGCCACCTGTGCCGCTGCACCGGCTACCAGGGGATCTTCGACGCGGTTCGCGCCGCGGCCGGCCTTTCTCCTCGCCATCCCAACCGGTAGCATTGGTGCGTGGACCCCCTTCTGGGCATCGCGGTCGGCATCGGTCTGAGCGCGGCGGCCGGGTTCCGGGCGTTCGTCCCGCTGCTGCTCGTGAGCCTGGCCGCGCGCGCCGACTACGTGCCCCTGTCGCCCGGGATGCAGTGGATCGCGTCTGATGCGGCGCTGATCGCCTGTGCTACCGCAACCATCCTCGAGATCGGCGCCTACTACATCCCCTGGCTCGACACGCTGCTGGACTCGATCGCCACGCCGGCCGCGGTGACGGCCGGTGTCATCGCGGCGGCCGCCGTGATTCCCGACCTGCCGCCGCTGCTGCGGTGGGCGATCGCGATCATCGCGGGCGGCAGCGCGGCAGGCCTGGTTCAGGCTGCCACCGTGCTGCTCCGCCTGCAGTCCTCGCTGTGGACCGGCGGGTTGGCCAACCCGGCCGTCGCGACGATCGAGTGGCTCGGGGCCGTGGTGGTCTCACTGCTCGCGATCTTCGTTCCGCTGCTCGGGGTTGTGGTCGTCGGGCTCCTGCTGCTGGCAGGAGCCCGACGGGCCTTGCGCGTCCGTCGCGGTCGTCGTAACGCGGGCGCTTCGCACGCGTAGCCTCGCCGTGGACGGCCTCGGGACAGACGCAATTCTCTCCGCCAGCACCATCCCCACATCGCTGTCGCCATTCCTCACCTCGACGCGTCACGGCACGGTGCTGGCCGTCTTCGACCGCAGCGCCTACCTCGATCTGGACGGCCGCGTGCTCGCACTGACCGGCGGCCCCAGGGCCCGCGGGCCGCTGGCGATCGTCGTGCCTGATGCCGGAGCCCTTCGGCCGCTGGCCGAAGGCGAGCCCGTGCACCTCAAGGCCGGCACGCTGTGGGTCGGTAATCACCACGTCGCACTGCACGGCGCGGACAAGTGGGATGCCTCGCTTCCTCCGACAGGCCTTGCCGATGATGCCGCGGCCCACGCGGCATCCTCCCGCGCCGTCCTCGCCGAACTGCGCGCCCGGCCTCCGGCGGAAAGCGTCGCCTCGCTGTTGGAGCGCGGGCTCGATGTGATCGGCGAGGTCTTGTCCGGCAAGGAGCACCCCGAGCGCCTGTCCACCGCGGTGGCACAGGACATTGCCGGACGCGGCCCCGGGTTGACCCCGTCGGGCGACGACCTGCTCCTCGGAATCATCCACGCGGTGACGCTCTGGCCGCGCCTCGCGGCGCGGGCCGGTGGGATCGCGGTCAGGCAACTGATCGCGGATGCGGCCCGGCCGCACACCACGCGCATCAGCGCCGCCTATCTCGAGGCGGCTGCCCGCGGCCTGGCGACCGAGCCGTGGCACGATCTGGCGCGCAGCCTGCACCGGCCCGGCCCCACCCTGCGGGAGGCCGCATCCGGAGTCCTGCGGACGGGCGAGACATCGGGCGCCGACGCCCTGACCGGCTTCTGCTGGGCCTGGCGGCGCTTGCTCACGTGATGCGCTGGCGCGGGTTTGCCGCGGTGCTGACGGCCGCGATCCTCTGGGGTGTGGCCGGCGTCGCGGCGAAGTCCCTGTTCCTGCGCGGGACGATCACGCCGGAAGCCGTCGTGGAGATCCGCGTGACGGCCGGGCTCGCGCTCACGCTCGTCATCCTGAAGCTTCAGGGACTGACGCCACGTCTGCCGCGCGCCACCGTGCTCGGCCTGCTCCCGCTCGGGCTGGCGATGATCGTCTCACAGGCGATGTACTACGTGACCATCAGCCTGGCCGATGTGGCGACGGCCATCTTCCTCCAGTACACCGCGCCCGCGCTGGTGGTGGCCTTCACCGCGCTCGTCCACCGCGAGCGCCTCACTGCCCTGCAGGGAGGATGCCTGGCGGGCGCGATCGCGGGCGGCTATCTGCTGGTGGTCGGTCCGGACGGCCTGGCGGTGTCTCCCGCGGCGGTGGCCTCCGGCATCGCGTCCGCGATCGGCTTTGCGGGGTGGATCCTCATCGGCCGCGCGCGCGGCCGGACGATCGGGCCCTGGCAGATGCTGTTCTACGGCCTGCTCGTGGGAGCGGTCGTGTGGAGCCTGTACATGCCGCCGTGGCAGGCCTACCTCCAGCCGTCCACGGCCGGTGAATGGGGAGTAATCCTCTTCATCATTGTGTTCGCCACAGTCACACCGTTCGCGCTGTTCCTCTATGGGCTGCGCTTCATCGACAGCCGCTCGGCGAGCCTGACCGCGACCATCGAGCCGGTGGTGGCTGCGGTCGTGGCCGCGCTGCTGTTGGGCGAAGCCCTGGCGGGTCGTGGAGTCGCCGGCGCGGCCATGATTCTGGGCTCCGTGATCGCGCTGCAGCTCGCGCCGGCGCCAGCCCCTGCGGGACGATCAGACCGACGACGGCTCGCCTGACCGCCGCAGCCGCTGCTCCACCGATTCCAGCAGGTCCTGCACACCTCGCAGCAGTTCGCGCCAGGGCCCGCCGACCTGGCCGATGTGCCGGTACTTGCGGTAGCGCCGCTCCAGCAGGCGCCGGGTGGACAGCCGGCTGACGTCGGCCAGCGCCGCCACCACGTAGCGCCGCACCGCGGCCACCGCCGCGTCCGGATCGGCGTGCGCGGCGCCCGGCGGCTCCGGGACGATCTGGTCGATGACGCCCAGCCGCAGCAGATCCGCGGCGGTGAGCTTCAAAGCCTCGGCCACCTCCGGCGCGCGGCTCGCATCGCGGTAGAGGATGGCCGCGGCCGCCTCCGGCGCGATCACCGAGTAGAAGGCGTGCTGGAGCATCAGCACGCGGTCGGCGACGGCCAGGGCCAGCGCGCCGCCGCTGCCGCCTTCGCCGATCACCACCGACACGACCGGCGTCGGCAGCAGCGCCATCGCCTGGAGGTTCTGAGCCAGGGCCTGCGCGATGCCACGGCGCTCCGCCTCGTAGCCCGGATAGGCCCCGGGCGTGTCGATGAAGGTCACAACCGGCAGGTGGAACTTTGCGGCGAGCTGCATCAGCCGCAGCGCCTCGCGGTAACCCTCGGGCAGGGGTTGGCCCTGGTGCTCGCCGGCCGGCCGGTCGGGCTGGCGGCGGCGTTCCTGCCCGATGACGACGACCGTCCGGCCATCGATTTCACCCAACCCGCCGATGATCGACGGATCGTCGCCGAACTGGCGGTCGCCGTGCAGCTCGACGGGCGACGAGACCACAGCCTGGATGTAGGTCAGGGCGGTCGGCCGCTGCGGGTGGCGCGCGAGCTGTACCACGTCCCACGCCGCTGGCGCTTCACCGACGGGCTCTGGGGCCGCGGGGAGCCGCTCGGCCTCCGGGCGCCAGGCCGCCTGGCGGCCAAGATGCCGGATCAGCGCCTGGAGCGCCTCACGCAGCTTCCGGCGATCGAGCAGCAGGTCGACCATCCCGCCCTCGAAGAGCCGCTCGGCTCGGTGCGAGTCCGGCGGGAGGGTCTCGCCCATCGTCGCCTCGATGACGCGCGGGCCGACGAAGCCGATCTGCGCGCCGGGTTCGGCGACCAGGATGTCGCCCAGCGAGGCGAAGCTGGCGGTGACGCCGCCAAAGGTCGGATGGGCCAGGACCGAGATGTGCGCGAGTCCGGCCGCGTGGTGGCGGGCGCGGGCGGCCGCGGTCTTCGCCATCTGCATCAGCGAGAGCATGCCTTCCTGCATGCGGGCGCCGCCGGTGCCGGTGATCGTGACGACCGGCAGCCGGCGGCGGGTGGCGACCTCGAAGGCGTTGGCGATCTTCTCGCCCACGACCGAGCCCATCGTGCCGCCGAGGAACTCGAAGTCGAACACGGCCAGGACCGCGGACTGCCCGCCGATTTTCGCCTGCCCGACCACGACCGCCTCGCGCAGGCCGGTGCGCTTGCGGGCGTCGATGAGCCGCGCGCGGTAGGCGCGCGTGTCGGCGAACTGCAGCGGATCCACCGAGATGAGCGTGCGGTCGAACTCGCGGAACGTGCCCGCGTCGGCCAGCGACTCGATCCGGTCGCGGGCCGGCATCACCAGATGTGCGCCGCACGAGGGACAGATCCAGAGCGCCTGCCGCAGCACCGCCCGCGCCGACTCGATCCCGCACGATGGACAGCGGACCTGCGGCTCGGCGGCAGGCTCCTTCGATCGCGCCATCGTCAGAGCGCGCCTTCCCCGCGCATCGCGGCGATCTCGGCGTCGGAGTAGCCCAGCTCGCGCAATACGGCCTCGGTGTGCTGGCCCAGCAGCGGCGGAGGTGAGGTCAGGCGGCCCGGTGTCGCCGACAGCTTGACCGGAACCCCGGTCTGCTTGATGCGGCCCGCGCGCGGGTGGTCGATCTCGACGAGCATCCGGCGATGGTGCACCTGCGGGTCACTGAACAGGTCGGAGAGCAGGTAGATCGGTCCGGCCGGCACGCCGGCCTGCTCCAACACTGCCACCCAATCGGCGGTCGGCCTGCCGGCGAAGATGGTATCGAGGATCGGGATCAGGACGTCGCGGTGCGCCACCCGGTCGGCGTTCGTGCGAAAGCGCGGGTCTTCGGCCAGATGCGGCGCACCTATCGCGACGACAAACCGGCTCCAGATCGCCTCGCTGCCGACGGCGACGTTGACGTAGCCGTCGAGCGTGCGGAACGCCTGGTAGGGCACGAGCGACGGATGCGCGCTGCCGAGCCGTTTGGGATTCTCGCCGGTGGCGAAGTAGTAGCCGGCCTGATAGGTCATCCAGGCCACCTGGCTGTCCAGCATGGACACGTCGACGCGCTGGCCTTCGCCGGTCCGGTCCCGCGCGCGCAGCGCCGCCAGGATCGCGTACGCCGCGAACATCCCCGCGGCGATGTCCGTCACCGCGACGCCGATCTTCACCGGCGAGCCGCCCTCCTCACCGGTGATGCCCATGAGCCCGCCCATGCCCTGCAGGATCAGGTCATAGGCGACCCGCTCGCGGTACGGACCGTCCTGACCGAAGCCCGAGACCGAGGCGTAGATCAGCCGGGGGTTCATCGCGTGCACGGCGTCGTACCCGAAGCCGAACCGGTCCATGACCCCGGGCCGGAAGTTCTCGACCAGCGCGTCGGCCCGGTCGATCAGGCGCCGCAGGACCTCCTGGCCCCGCGGGTGCTTCAGGTTGAGCGTGACGCTCTCCTTGTTGCGGTTGATGCCGAGGAAATAGGAGCTCTCGCCGTTGAGAAACGGCGGTCCCCAGCCCCTGGTGTCGTCGCCGCCCTCGGGCGTCTCGACCTTGATCACCCGGGCGCCCAGGTCTCCCAGCATGAGCGTACAGTACGGACCCGCCAGCGCCCGGGTCAGATCGATGACCAGGAGATCGTCAAGGGGCGCGATGCTCATGCCGTAGACCGGTGTCCGCCAATCTGGAGTTCGATACCCGGGGACGTCAGCCCTGCCCACACATGGCGCGCGCAGTGCGCCCGTGTAGGAACCGGCGCGCGCGTGAGGGAATCCGCAGATCATGCGCACCGAGCCGCCGATTCCGGGAACCGTCGAGGTCCGCGAGGCGCACCGGTTCGAGGTCGCGGCGCTCGAACGCTACCTGGCAGAGCGCATCGAGGGGTTGGCCGGGCCCGTCACGATTCGGCAGTTCGAGGGCGGGCAGTCGAATCCCACGTACTACGTCGCTGCCGCGGGCCGGGAGTACGTGCTCCGGCGCAAACCGCCGGGAAGGCTCCTCCCCTCCGCCCACCTGGTCGAGCGCGAGCACCGGATCCTCTCGGCGCTCGAGGGGAGCGGTGTGCCGGTCCCCCGAACCCGTCTCCTCTGCGAGGATCCCGGGGTGATCGGCACGGTGTTCTACGTCATGGACTACGTGCCGGGCCGCGTCTTCCGTGACCCCCGGCTGCCTGGGCTGACCCCGCGCGACCGGGAGGCGATCTATGAGCACATGGTCGACATCCTGGCTCGATTGCACCGGCTCGACTGGCAGGCATTGGGTCTGGCCGACTTTGGCCGGCCGGGCAACTACTTCGCCCGGCAGATCCACCGGTGGACCGAGCAGTACCGGGCGTCCGAGACGGAGACGATTCCTTCCATGGACCGCCTCATCGCCTGGCTGCCCGAGCACATCCCCGCAGACGACCGGACGACGGTCGTGCACGGCGACTTCCGGCTGGAGAACATGGTCGTGCACCCCATCGAGCCGCGCATCGTCGCGGTGCTGGACTGGGAGCTCTCGACGCTGGGGCATCCGCTAGCCGACCTGGCCTACAACTGCCTGCCGTATCATCTGGGGGGAGCGGTCTTCCCCGGGCTTGCGGACGAAGACCTGGCCGCGCTGGGGATCCCGTCGGAAGACCGCTCCCTGGACGCGTACTGCCGCCGGGTCGGGCGAAGCGGAATTCCCGACTGGCCCTTCTATCTGGCCTTCGCGATGTTCCGGCTGGCCGCGATCCTGCAGGGCATCATGGGCCGGGTCCGGGACGGCACGGCCGCCGACAGGCGTGCGCGGGAGCACGGGGTTCTGGCGCGGCCGCTGGCCGACGCGGCCTGGGCCCTGGTGCGCGACCAGCAGTGAGACCGCGTGTGCGTGCGATTGACATGTACGGCGAATATCCGTACAAGAGAGGCCTCGCCAGGCACCCCATCCCTGTGGGCTTCGAACCGTCCCCGACGGACCCGCTGCACCTCCTTCTGCTGATGAAGGATCTCAAGAAGGCGAGTGGTGGAGTCTGGCCTCAGGTGTGATCACTCGCGGTACTTCCGCAACTCCAGCCGGCCGATCTGCCGCCGGTGGACCTCGTCGGGGCCGTCGGCGATGCGCAGGCCGCGGGCCGCCGCCCAGCCCGCGGCCAGCCAGAAGTCCTGGCTGAGCCCGGCGCCGCCGTAGAGCTGGACGGCGCGGTCGAGGACGCGCACCGCCATGTTCGGGACGGCCACCTTGATCTGCGCGATCTCGGACCGGGCCGCCCGGTTGCCGACCGTGTCCAGCAGCCAGGCGGTGCGCAGCACCAGCAGCCGGGCCTGGTCGATCTCGATCCGCGACTCGGCGAGGCGCTCGAGCGTGACATCCGAGTCGGCGAGCGGCTTCCCGAACGCCACGCGTGACAGCGCCCGCCGGCAGGCGGCCTCCAGCGCGCGCTCGGCCAGGCCGATCAAGCGCATGCAGTGGTGGACGCGGCCCGGGCCCAGACGGCCCTGCGCGATCTCGAACCCGAACCCTTCCCCCCTGAGGATGTTCGCCGCGGGCACCCGCACGTTCTCGAAGATCACCTCGCCGTGGCCGTGGGGCGCGCCGTCGTACCCGAAGGCGGTCAGCATCCGCACGACCCGTACGCCGGGCGCATCCCGCGGGACCAGGACCATGGAATGCCGCCGGTGGCGGTCGGGGGCGGCCGGATCGGTCACTCCCATATAGATGAGGATCCGGCAGCGCGGATCCCCCAGGCCCGACACCCACCACTTGTGGCCGTTGAGGACGTAGGTGTCGCCGTCGCGCTCGATGCGGGCCTCGACATTCGTGGCGTCCGATGACGCCACCGCCGGCTCGGTCATGGCGAACGCCGAGCGGATCGTCCCCTCCAGCAGCGGGACGAGCCACTCTCGCTTCTGCGCCTCGGACCCGTAGCGGACCAGGACCTCCATGTTCCCGGTATCAGGGGCGTTGCAGTTGAAGACCTCGGGCGCGATCGGCGAACGCCCCATGATCTCGGCCAGCGGCGCGTACTCTAGGTTCGAGAGCCCGGCGCCGTACTCGCGCTCGGGCAGGAACAGGTTCCACAGGCCCTCGGCGCGGGCTCTCGCCTTGAGGTCCTCGATGACGGGCGGGACCTGCCAGCGCGTCGGTCCCGCGTCGAGCTGGTCGGCGAACGTCTGCTCGTTGGGATAGACGTGCTCGTCCATGAAGCGCAGGAGCCGCTCCATGTACGCTCTGGCCCGCGCCGACGGTTCGAAGCCCGCCGCGACCATCACGCCTCGACGAACGCCACGAACCGGCAGAACGCGGCCTCGCCGCCCTTGAACCGGAACGGGAAGCACCCAACCCACACCCGCTGGTTGAGGACCAGGTCGATCTCGCCACCGAGATTCTCGACGTGGAAGACGCCCTTCGGGAAAAGCATCGTGTGGGTGGCCTGATAGTCCTTCGGCCAGGGGAACGCCTGGTCCACCGACATCCCGATCTTCCTCTCGACCTCGGGGACCAGGTCGCGCCGCGCGTCGCGGACCTTCGTGTTGAAGGGATGGTCGGTCGAGATGGCGTCGATCGCCATCCACCGGATCCCGCGGTCGAGGACCCACTCGCAGAACTCGGCCCGCGGGCCGGGGTGGCGCAGGAACGAGCGCGGCAGGTCGGCCCGGGCGTCGGGGTGCTGCCTCTTGGTGTGCTCCGACCAGTCTTCGTTGTAGTACGCGTGATAGCCGGTGTGGATGACCAGGACATCGCCGCGCTCGATCTTGGTGTTGTACTTCTTCTCCCACTGCTCGAAGTGCTGCGGCCCGTAAATGTCGTAGTCGCCGATCCCGAACTGCTGCAGGTCGACGATGCACGCCGGACCGACGAGCGTGCCGATCGGGATCCCCGCCACGTCGGGCCCGGGGTCGTTGAAGTGCAGCGGCGAGTCCAGGTGCGTGGCGATGTGGTTGGTGCTGCTGATGTGCTGCGCGTTCACGCCCTCGAAGGCCATCTTCTTGACCCATTTGATCGTCGGGCCCTCGTAGTAGGCAAAGGGCGGCGAGTCCATGCTGAAGTTCTGGGACAGGTCGAGCACCCGACAGCGGGATAGGTCGAACGGTTTCATCGAGTGTCCTCCTTCATTCCGTGATGCGTCGCCATGGCCTGCAGCGCGGCCCGGTCGACGAGCCTGCCGTGACTGATCACGTGAGCCGGCGCCGCGTGCGCGCGCAGCGCCTCCAGCACGCTTGGGGCCTCCAGGACGAGCAGGTGCGCCGGCGCGCCGACGGTCAGGCCGAACTCCCGCAGGCCGATCGCCTGCGCGGCGTGCCGGGTGATCATGTCGTAGAGCGTCTCCATCTCGTCCACCGCCATCATCCAGAGCAGGTGCGAGGCGAGGAACGCCACTTCGAGCATGCTGTTGCGACCGTAGGGGTAGTACGCGTCGGAAATGTCATCCTGGCCCAGGCAGACCAGCACGCCGTCGGCCAGCAGCTCGCGGACCGGCGCGTGGAGCGGACCGGTGTGCGGATCCGCGACGATCGCGACGCCGGCCTGCTTCAGCAGGCCGGTGAGCTTGCGCATGTAGGGGAGCGGGTACAGGGCCATCGCCCTGGCGTGGTGGGCCAGCGCCCGGCCCTGCCAGCCTCGGCGGAGGGCTTCCACCGCCATGACCTCCAGCGAGCGCAGCCCCGGATCGCCGGCATCGTCGACCAGCATCGAGACATCGCGGTCGTGCGCCTGCGCGATGTCGAAGACCTCGGTGACGTGGCGCGCCACGTCGGCCTCGGTGTACTCGATCCAGGGAATGCCGCCGACCACATCGGCGCCCAGCGCCATCGCCTCGCGCAGTAGGTCGGCGGCGCCCGGCTCGCGGACGATCCCGTCCTGGGCGAACGCGACCACCTGGATGTCCACGATGCCCCGGAACTCTTCCCTGGCGCGGAGCAGCGCCTTGACGCCTTCGAGGCGGGCCCGGCGGTCCACGTCCGCGAACGCCCGGATGTGGGTCGTGCCGTGCAGCGCCGCAAGGGCCACCGCGCGGCGGACGTTCTCGATGATCCACGCCTCGTCGTAGGACTCCTTCACGCGGGCCGCCAGCTCGATGGCGGTCATCGCCCGGCCCATGCCTTCACCGTGATAGGCGCGCAGGGCTTCGTCGTCCAGGCGCTGGAGCGTGTAGACCTTGCACAGATGGAGGTGGGGATTGACGAACGACTCGGTGACAAGGCGGCCGTGCGCGTCCAGGTCGATTTCGGCGCTGCCCGTCAGCCGCCGATCAATGGCGGCGATCCGGCCGGAGGTGATGCCGATGTCCACCTGCGTGTCCGGTCGGTGACGCAGCCGGGCGCCGCGAACGATGATGTCGAACCGCCCAGACACGGCAGTGCCCCTCGGCTTCTGGTCTCTATTCAGGTGATACGACGCCGTGGAATCGGTGCCCTCTGCCCGGGCGTAGCAGGGAAAGGCGGGCCGCGGGGCTAATCCCCACCCAATTCCACCATGGACCTCGTGATCAGACGGGCCTCCATCCTCGAGAGCCCGCGGCCTGTGGACATCGCAATCCGCGGCGGCCGGATCGTCGGGGTGGCCCCATCGATTGCCGCACGCGGCGCCGAGGAGATCGAGGCCGACGGCCGCCTGGTCACCCCTTCGCTGGTCGAACCCCACATTCATCTGGACGCGGCCCTGACGGTGGGCGAGCCCCGCTACAACGTCACCGGGTCGCTCTTCGAGGGCATCGAGATCTGGGGCGAGCGGGTCAAGACGCTCACATGCGAGGACGTGAAGCGCCGGGCCACGCGGGCGCTGACCTGGATGCTGGCGTGCGGGGTCACGCACGTGCGCACGCACGTCGACGTGTGCGATCCTGCCCTCACCGCGCTCCGCGCCCTGCTCGAGGTGCGCGACGAGTGGCGCGAGCTGGTCACGCTCCAGATCGTCGCCTTCCCCCAGCAGGGGATCTACTCGTTTCCCGAGGGCGAGGCGCTCATGGCCGCGGCGCTCGACCTGGGCGCCGACGTCGTGGGCGGCATCCCCCACTACGAGTGGACGCGCGAGTACGGCGAGCGCGACGTGAAGACCGCGCTGCGCCTGGCGGCCGAGCGCGGGTTGCGGGCCGACCTGCACTGCGACGAGACCGACGACGAGCAGAGCCGCTTCCTCGAGCTGGTGGCCGCGGAGACGATCCGGCTCGGGCTGCAGGGCCGGGTCACCGCCAGCCACGCCACGGCGATGCACTCCTACAACAACGCCTATGCCTACCGCCTGATCCGGTGGATGCGGCGGGCCGGCGTGCACATCGTCACCAACCCGCTCGACAACTCGGTGCTGCAGGGCCGGTTCGACGCCTACCCCATCCGGCGCGGGTTCACGCGGGTCCGGGAGCTGCTGGCCAACGGCATCAACGTCTGCATCGGCCACGACTCGATCATGGACCCCTGGTACCCACTGGGGCTCGGCGATCCCATCCAGGCCTGCTTCGTCATGGTCCACTACGGCCACATGTCGGGGCACGCCGACTTCACGACGCTGCTGGAGATGGTCACGACGCGCGCGGCGGCGTGCCTGGGGTTGGAGGACTACGGTCTGGCCGAAGGCCGTCGCGCCGACTTGGTCGTCTTCGACGCGCCGACGCCCATGGACGTGATCCGCCGGCTCGCGCCGCGCCTTGCCGTCGTGTCGCGCGGCCGGGTGGTGGCCCGCACCACCCCGTCACGGTCTGAGGTGCTCCTCGGCGGCGGGGCAGAGGTCGTCACCTTCCGTCCATGAGCCGGGACGCTCCTTCCAGGTACACCGCAGGACGCCCCAGGCAGTGCGCACGTGCGTACGAGTCCACACTCAGGGAGGTGGGGAGAAGATGCAGGAATCTCTGGCGCCACGTGTCGCCTATCGTGATCCGGACTACCCGCTGGAGCACGTGCCCCTCGAGGCCCGCAGGGGCCTTCTCTCGGTTACGGCTGTGCTCGTCGGTTTCACCTTCTTCTCGGGCACGATGTTTGCGGGCGCTCAGCTCGGCGCGGCGTACCCTTTCGGGCAACTGCTTGTCGTCCTCCTGGTCGGCAACCTGCTCCTCGGCCTCTACGTCGCCACGCTTGCGGCCATCTCGGCGAGGACCGGGCTCACCACGGTCTTGCTGAGCCGGTACACGCTCGGGAGCTACGGCGCCAAGTGGGCCGATCTGCTCCTGGGTGGTACTCAGGTGGGCTGGTTCGGCGTCACGGTGGCGTTCATGGCCATCCCCTTCGTGCGGGCGCTGAACCTGCCCGAGCCCTGGACGCCCGTGATGATGATCGTCTGGGGCGGTATGCACGCCATGACGGCCTACTTCGGCTACCGCGGCATGGAGCGGCTGAGCTTCATCGGCGTCCCGCTTATGGTCATCCTGGGCTTCTGGTCCATCAGCATCGCCCTGCGCGACGGCGGCGGGTTTGCGGCCATCGCCGGGCGGACGCCGACGGAAGCGATGACCCTGGCCGCGGCGTTGACGGTCATCGTGGGCAGCTTCGCGAGCGGAGGCACCCAGGCGCCTAACTGGGGACGGTTCGCCCAGACGCCCGGGATCGCCTTCTGGGCGGCCATCGCCGCCTTCCTGGTAGCCAACGGCCTGATGTTCGTCATCGGCGCGATCGGGGGCTCCGTTTACCAGAAGCCTGATCTCGCCGACGTGCTGGCGGCGCAGGGGCTGCTCGTGTGGGGTGTGCTCTTCCTGGCCCTGAACCTCTGGACCACGAACGACAACGCGGCCTACGCCTTCGGCGTGGCGGGCGCCGAAGCGTTCAACGTCAACAACAAGCGGCCGTTCATTCTCATCGGCGCGATCATCGGCACGATCTTCGCCCTGACGGGCGCCTACAACCTGCTGATCCCCTGGATGATCGCGATGGGCACCTTCATCCCGCCCCTGGGCGGGGTGATCATCGCCGACTACCTGTTCGTTTGGAAGCGGCGGCTCCCACGCATGGAGCACGTTCAGTTCATCCCGTTGCGGTGGAGCGCGATCATCGCCTACGTCCTGGGCGGGTTGACGGCCTGGGCGACCGGCAGGGGAATCCTCCCGGGCATCCCACCCGTGAACGGTGTGCTGGTGGCGGCTGTGGCGCACATCGTGCTGCAGGGCGTGCTGGCAAGGCAGGGCGGCGACCACGTGGTCAGTCCTCAGGCAACCTACGTCTGATCCCGCACGGAGCCGAGCACTTTGGGTCCCCCGCCGCTGTCTGCGGCGGGGGATCTGTTGGCCCGTGAGTCGTCGGCAGCGGCTCACAGGCTCCGAAAGAGGATCGGAGCTCGCGCCATCACCTCGGCCACGATGCCGGCCGTATCCACCGGACGCACCCGCGCCCGGCGCGGAATCGGCTCGCGCTCCCGAAGGATGGCCCCGCGGGCAAGCAGATCCTGCAGTGTCAGCGCGCCGTCGCGGCACGCCTCAAGCGTCGCCAACCCCATCTCGAGGATCGCCGGAAGATCCTGCGGCACCGGCTCTCCCAGGGCCCGACCCAGGTAAACCGCCACACGCGCGCCTGGGATGAACCCCCGCCCTCCGCGCGCCTTCTCCCAGAGGAAGAACGCGCCTTCCGGCGCGTCCCGCGCCGCGATCGAGCGCGCCGTTCCGCGGGCATCCACCAGGAACGTTCTGGGCGTCGGCTCGATCTCGACGCCGCAGCCGATTTCCTCACGGATCTCGCGTTCGAGGGCCTGGCGCGGCGTCTCGCCCGGTTCGAGCCGTCCGCCGGGACAGCCCAGGCCAATCTCGAGCAACCCGTCGGCCCGGCGCCGCCACCGGGCGGGCTTCTGGATCTCGAACACGAAGCGGTCGCCGGCTCGCAGCAGCATCGAGACGCCGACAATCAGTGGCATGCCGGCGCCAGGTTCTACTCCACCTCGAGGATCATCTCGATCTCCACCGCCATGTTCTGCGGCAGTGAGCCCATGCCGACCGCAGACCGCGCGTGCCGGCCGGCGTCGCCGTAGAGATCGACCAGCAGGTCCGAGGCGCCGTTGATGACCTGCGGCTGTTGCGTGAAGTCCGGCGCGCAGTTCACCATGCCGAGCAGCTTGACCACGCGCCTGACGCGGTCGAGGTCGCCGAGCGCGTCCTTCACCGAGGCCAGGCAGTTGAGCGCGACGAGCTGGGCGGCCTGATACCCCTCCTCCACCGTGAGGTCGCGGCCGACCTTGCCGATGTACTGCATCGTGCCGTCGCGCGAGGGGCCGTGCCCCGACACGAAGAGCAGATTGCCCGTGCGCACCGTGCGGACGTAGTTCGCGACCGGCTTCGGCATCGCCGGAAGCCTGAGGTCGCGCGCGGCCAGCTTGTCCTCGATCTTCATCGTCACCATCCCTTGTCAACGCCGCGTCGGCATTCACCGACGCGGCGTTCTTTGTTGTTCAGGCGCGTCCCAAGACCTCTGCCGTCGCCTCCACCGCCTGCTCAAAGACCGCCATCGGCGGCCGCACCAGGCCCGCGCCCACCTGGCCGATCCCCGGCTTCCGGTGGGCAATCCCGGTGTTGATGCGCGGGGTGATCCCCGTCCGCACCACCTTCCGGATGTCGATGCCGGTGGGGGTTCCACGGAAGTCGAGCGGCGGCAGGCCGAACGCCGGGTTCTCGCCGGCGGTGATCTCGTACATCTCCAGCGTGGACTGCATCGCCTCGGCCGGCGAGCCGCCGACGAACTTGACGATGGCCGGGGCGGCAGCCATCGCGAACGCGCCGATCCCCGCGGTCTCGGTGATGGTCGAATCCCCGATGTCGGGGTTGGCGTCATCGGCCGAGAAGCCCGGGAAGTAGAGCCCGACCGGAACGTCGGCCGGCGCGATGAACCAGCGGTCGCCCAGCCCCGAGACCCGGATCCCGAAGTCGGTGCCGTTGCGCGCCATGCAGGTGACGATCGTGCTGCCGGCTACACCGTGGGCCGCGTCCATGGTCGCCTTGCACGCTGCCATCACGGGGTTCAGCACCGCGAGGTCGTTGTCGGCGAAGTAGCGCAGCACGCGCTCGAGCTCCTCGGCGGGGAGACCGACCCGGGCCAGATGCGGCGCCAGCAGGCGGCCGAACAGCGCCGAGCCGGCGCGGTTGCGGTTGTGCCCTTCGTCGCCCATCGTGAGCTGCTGGGCGATCAGGCTCTTGAGGTCGAGCCCGCCCATGCGCGCGAGCGCCTCGCCGACCGCTGGCCCCAGCACGTCGTTCATCCAGCGCAGCCGCGCCAGCACGTCCTCGCTGTAGGCGCCGTAGCGCAGCACCTTGCCGTAGCCCTCATTGAGGTTCGAGTACGCCCGGTTGCCCGCGGCCCGGTTCTCGATGATGTAGACCTGCATCGAGGCTGTGGTCACGCCGGCCATCGGTCCGACCGCCGCGTGGTGGTGGCAGGGTTCGAAGCGCACCTCGCCGCGCTCGACCAGCGCGACGGCCCCGGCCTCGTCCGTCGCCAACCCTTCGAAGATCAGCCCGCCGATGATCGCGCCGCGCAGGGGGCCGGACGCGCGGTCCCAGGCGATCGGCGGACCGGCGTGCAGGATCAGGGTGGAATCCATGCCGGGGATGACGTCGAGCGCGCGGCCTGTGCCGGTGAGGACCGGCTGTGCCCCAACAATGCGCGCCAGCACGTCTTGATTGGCCTGGTTGATGTCCACGCTCATCTACGCCTCCAGTTTGTCCAACAGGTCGATCAGGCGCTGCTTGCCGCCGGCCGGCGGTCGCCAGTCGACCGAGACGACCGGCACGCTCTGGGCCTGCAGGCTCTCCGCGAACAGCTCGAGCCCAACGTTGATGACCGCGGGCCGGCGCTCGAGCAGGGCGGAGATCGGCCCGACCTCCGGCCATGCGGGCGGGGACTCCGTCGGCCTGAGGACGGCAGGCTCGCCGGCAGCAGCGCGGCCGCCCCGGCCCTCGGCGATGAGCCCGGCCAGGCGTGCGGCCCGGACGTTGCTCTCCTCGACGAGCATGCCGGCGTCGGTCAGGCGCTCGCGCTGGACGGCGGCCTGCTGGGGGTCGTCATCGGTCCCGCACACCGAGCCGACGACCGCCAGGTACCGCCCCGCCGCCCGCGCCTGCTCCCGGATCTCGCGGATCACCGGCGCCAGCGCACCGGCCGGATCCGGATGTGCCGCGTAGCCCAGCACCACATCGAGCAGGAGGATCCCGGTCTCGGGATCCGCGGCCTCCTGGCGCAGCCGCTGCAGTCGCAGCGTAGGATCGAGCATCGGGTGCAGCCGGCCCTGCGTGAACTCATCGGCGCCCATGTCGATGATAGTGTGCTCGCGGCTGCGGGTGACCGGGTCGAGCGCCTCGGATGGGGTAAGCGGCGTGTTCGACCAGATCGGCCCCACGCGGGACCGCAGGAGCACCAGCGCCTCGTAGCACAGGGTGCCGCCGCCAAACAGGCCGCGCACGTAGCGCTGCCCCCCGGCCAGCCGGCCGGCTTCCTGCGCGGGCAGCGCGCGCAGCGCCGGCTCGCCGGGGTCGATCCCGTGCGCCAGGCGCACCGCCCGGCGCGCGGCCTCCTCGAGCGTGGCCGCGCCGTGCAGCGGGCCGTCGTCGCGCACCTCGGCGCCGACGAAGGCCACCACCACCGGCTTGCCGCACGCCCGGGCCGCGGCGAGCACCCGGCCGGCCACCTCCGGGGACGGCGGTTTGCTGACCAGCACAACCACCACCGTCGCCGGGTCGAGCGCGAGCGCGCGGATTCCCTGCAGCATGGTGACCCCGCCCACCGCCGACGAGAGGTCATGACTGCCCGTGCCGATGGCATGGGTGATGCCGCCGCCGTATCGATGGATCAGCGAGGTGACTTCCTGCAGCCCGGTGCCGGCGGCGCCGACCAGACCGATGCGGCCCGTCCGGACGTGGTTGGCAAACCCGAGCGCCGCGCCGCCGATGATCGCGGTGCCGCAGTCTGGGCCCATGAGCAGCAGCCCGCGCTCGCGGCTTCGCGCCTTCAACTCGATCTCATGCTCGATCGGCACATTGTCCGAGAACAAGAGCACGTGGAGCCCGGCCTCGATTGCTTCAAGCGCCACCGACCGGGCGAAGCGGCCGGGGACGGAGATCAGCGCCAGGGCGGCATCGGGCAACTGGGTCCGGGCCGAAGCGATGGTCCTTGGACGGTAGGCTTCGGACGGCCCGGCGGCGCGTCGGCGCGTCAGCGCCTCCTGGGCGTGGGCGATCGCGGCCTCGGCCTGTGCGACAGTCGCCGCGCGCGCGGCGATCGCCAGATCGTCGGGCCCGGCGCCGGCGAGGTCGGGGAAGTCCAGGCCGCTCTCGCGCAGGAGGACCTTGTTGGCCTCGGTGGCCATGACCACGCCCACCTCCTCAACACCGGGCAGCTCGCGCGCCTCGCGCTGCGCGAGCATGAGGGCCACGGAGTCGAAGTAGGCGCTGCGACGGATGATCCCTGCGTTCGCCATGGTGATCACTGGGGGCATCCCGGGACGCGGTCCCAGAATGTAGATTCAGAGACCGGCAAGAGTTTCCTTTGCCCCACATGCCGTCCCCGGGCACACTTCCTTGCTGGCCAATCCCCGTATGATGTGGGCGAGGACCCTGACCCGGTGGTCTACATCCTCGCGGTCGGGATGAAGCACCGTGAATCGCTGCGGATCGGCAAGGCGGTAATCAGACTATGCTAAGGTCCTACCCCCACCGGCAGTGCGTCCTCGGGCATCACCGGCAAGGGGTGCGCAGTGACCGGGCTCGGCTGACCGGCGGACTGCTGTAGCATCGCCACCGCCCTGTTGAGCGGCGCGTCTTCAGGACTGCCGATCGGCACGCCCCCAGACGACACCTCGATGTCGGGGCTCAGCCCCCTCCCGTCGATGTCACGGCCTGAGGGCGTAAGATAGCGTGAAACGGTGACCCGCAGCCCGCTGCCATCCCGCAGCTGGTAGACGGCCTGCACTGTGGCCTTGCCGTAGGTGCGGACGCCGACGAGCTTGATGCCCGCGTCCTGCAGCGCGCCGGCGACCACCTCGGACGCGCTCGCGCTCCCCCGATCCACGAGCACGACGAGCGGGCCCGCATACTTCGGCAGGCGGGGGCGCACGGCGTACGCCGTCGGCGGCCCGCGGCCCGTGTCGAGGGTGACGACGTCGCCCTGCTGGAGGAAGTGGCTCGCGATGTTGACCGACACGTCGAGCAGCCCGCCGGGGTTCCCGCGCAGGTCGAGGATGATGCCCCGCACATCCTGATCCAGCAGGGTGCGGAGACCCTCGGCCACCATGGCGTCGGCCCCGCGGATGAACTGCGTCAGCCGCAGGTATCCCATCCCCGACGGCAGCAGGCGCGTGGTCACCACGCGCGACTGGATGCGCCGCCGCGTCAGGGTAATGGAGAGCGGGTCGAAGGCGCCCGCACGCTGAATGGAGAGCGTCACCGAGGTGCCCTCGGTCCCACGAATCATCTGGCTGACCTGCTCGAGCGCCATACCGGCGACGGACACCCCGTCCACGGCCAGGATGACGTCCCCGTCGCGAAGGCCCGACTCACTGGCCGGCGAATTGTCGAGCACGTCGGTGATGACCGTCTGACCGCCCCGATCCTCGATCACGATCCCAATGCCGACGAAGTCGTCGCCCCGGGTTCGCCGCACAAACTGGGCGAAGGCATCGGGCTGGAAGAACGCGCTGTTGGGGTCGCGGAGCGCGGCAACCATGCCGGCGATCGCGGCGTAGACAGCCTGGATGCGCGTGGCGTCCGTCGCCGCATGCGCCTGATCGATCCGGCTGAGCACGGCCGAGAGGTCCACCCGCTCGTCGCCGGTGAGGGAGAGCGTTCCGAGGAGCGTGGGATTCTGCCCTCGTTCGCGGAGGAACTGTCGCAGACCGGCATCGGCGCCCTGCAGCAAGGTGTCCAGCGTGGGCTGCGCCAGCGCATCGTCGCGGAGGATCTGGTAGGCCTCGCGGAAGAGCGCGGCGCCAGGATCGGGCTGCTGGGCGGTCACAGGCGGCGCAAGCAGCCCGATCGTCAGCACGAAAGCCAGAAGCAGCGGACCGAAACGTCTTGTCATGCGGCTACCCCGAAGGCACTCCTGTATATCTCCTGTATATCTAGTGTATATTCACGATAGCCGGCTCTACCCCTCTTGGGGGTCGAACCGGCCGGGTCTCACCTCACAGCGGGCCGGCGACCACCGACCGACCCAGCGCGTATCGCAGAGAGATCACGCCGGCCAGCTCGTCGTACTCGGCGCGGGTCAGGGTCACCTCCGCCTGCACGAGCACGGTCTGCGCATCGGTCACCTCCAACAGTGGACCCGCGCCGGCGGCGAATCGCCCCTGGGCCAGCCGCAGGGACTCCTGCGCAAACGCGACCTGCGCCCGGGCGCTGGCGATGCGCGCGCGGGCGTCCAGCACCGCCAGCAGCGCCGTCACCGCCTGCTGCTGCGCCGCGAGCCGCGTGGCCTCGATGCGGGCCCGCGCCGCCGCCAGGTTCGCCGTGGCCTCGGCCACCTGCGCCTGCACCCGGCCCGCGTCGGAGAGCGGCAGGCTCAGGGAGGACCCGATCGAGAACGTGGTCTGGGCAGTGGGACTGAAGGACTGTGTCGCTCGTCCATCCACGGTGACCCGCAGGCCGTTTCCTACCTGGGCGAGCTGCAGCGCAACCTCCGCCGCTTCGATCTCGGCGAGCGCCCGGCGGATCTCCGGACGTTCCTCCACCAGCCGTGCCAGGTCGGCAGCGGCGACCGTGACCTGCGGCGCGGGGTCGGGCTGGGCCACCAGGGTCGGCGCCAGCGGGGCCATGCCGGTGGCGGCGTTGAGCGCGGCGTTTGCCTGCTCGACGGCATTCCGCGCCGCGATCAGCTCGCCCTCGGCCGCCGCCAGCCCGGCCTGCGCGCGCACGACATCGGCGCGGGGCACGACCCCTGCGCGGAACTGGCCTTCGGCCAGCCGTACGAGCTCCTGATTGAGCAGCACCGTCTGCTCGCGCTGCGCCACGGCGCGGGCCGACCGGAGGACGTTGATGTAGGCCAGCGCGGTGTTCTGCGCGACGTCCTGCCGCACCGCCTCGAGGGCGAGCCGGGCGGCCCGGAGATTCGCATCGGCCTGGCGGATCGCCAGTTGAACCTGTCCGCTGTCATAGAGCAGGTAGGACCCCGAGACCGAGACCCCGCTCGAGAACGCGGGTGTCGTCGCCGCCGTGCCGCCTCCCGCGGTCGCGACCGACCCCGACGCGGTGAACACCGGGCCGCGGCCGGAGCGCGCCAGCAGCACGCGGGCTTCGGCCGCCTGCACCGCCTGCCGGGAAGCGGCGATCGCGGGACTGCGCTCCTCGGCCCGCGCGATGAGCTGGGCGAGGGTCATGGGCTGGGGCGCCTGCGCGGACGCGACCAGCGGGTGGATGAGCGCCAGGGTCAGCGCGACGATGATCGTCAGCACGGTGGTGCGCATCGATGCCTCCTGCGTCGCTGTCGGGGAATCCTCATTGCATTCGGCGCTCGAGAAACCTGATCATCCTCTCGAACGCCCGAGTGCGGAACTGCGCGCGCTGCTCCTCAGTGATAGCTCCGGGCCCACCCGGGGGGCGCTCTCCGCCGCCGGCGGCGCCAAGCCCGAGTCCCGGGACGCCGCCTTCGGCGCCGACCTGGGGCGGGCGGCGCTCCTGGAATCGCTGCCTCGCCTCCTTGAGCGCGGCACGCTGGGCGGGGGTGAAGCTGTCGGTCACCGACCTCGCCATCACGGCTGCCGATTCGTCCTCAGGGGGCACGTCCTTCAGGGCTTTGAGTATCGGCAGCGCCCGGCCGACCTGCTCGCGGGTCAGCCGGGTCTCGGGATTTTGCTCCAGCACACGGATCGAGAGGATCAGTGCCATTCCCGGATCGCGTGGCCGAGGCGGCTGCGCCTGCGGGCGGTTTCGCGTGAGATAGGTTCCGCCGCCGGCCGCCGCGAGCGCGACGCCGATGACCGCGATCCAGACCCAGGGTAGCCTCATGCCTGCCTCCTATTCGTGCCGTAACGCCTCGATCGGATCGAGGCGGGCCGCGCGCTGCGCAGGATACAGCC
Organism: Armatimonadota bacterium; assembly: GCA_037443565.1. Classification (GTDB taxonomy): domain Bacteria; phylum Sysuimicrobiota; class Sysuimicrobiia; order Sysuimicrobiales; family Humicultoraceae; genus Fervidifonticultor_A. The sequence goes on from JBBIOB010000004.1 coordinate 51,214, forward strand.
CGAAGAACACCCCTACGGCCAGCGCAAACCCGAACGCCAGCACGATCGCCTGCGGGGAGAGCAGCGTTGCCCATCCGGCGAACTGGGTGATGAGCCGCGATCCCAGCACGCCCAGCCCGATCCCGATCAGGCCGCCGGTCACCGACACCGCCACCGACTCCACCAGGAACTGCAACAGAATGTCCTGCCGCCGGGCACCGACCGCCTTGCGGATGCCGATCTCGCGCGTGCGCTCGGTGACCGACACGAGCATGATGTTCATGATGCCAATGCCGCCTACGACCAGCGAGACCGTCGCGATCCCGCCCAGCAGGATCGTCAGCGTCTGCGTCACACCTGTGAGCGTCTGGAGGATGTCGGCCTGGCTGCGGATCGTGAAGTCGTCGGGCTGATGAGGCGCCAGGCGGTGGCGCTCCCGCATCAGCTCCGTCACCAGGTCCTGCACCGCCGGCATCTGGTTCTCGGTCGCCACCTGCACCTGAATCGATCCCACGTGCCGCACGCCGAACAGCCGGCGCTGCGCCGTGGTCAGGGGCACGAGCACGATATCGTCGCGGTCGAAGAATGCCGTGGCGCCCTTCTCCTCCATGACGCCGATGACCGTAAACGTCACCCCGCGGATCCGGATCTGCTGACCCAGAGGATCGCCGTCGGGAAGCAGGCGGCTGGCCACCGTAGCGCCTAACAGCGCCACCCGCGCGCGGGTACGCATGTCCTCGGTGGTGAAGAACTCGCCCCGCGCCGGCCGGAAGTTCCGGACCATCTCATACTCCGGCGTCACGCCGACGATCCGCGTGAACGTGTTCTCGCTGCCAAACACCACCTGGGCCTGCCGGGTGAACTCGGCGCTGACGCCGCTCACACCGGGCACCTGGCGCCGGATGGCCTCGGCGTCCTCCAGGGTCAGCGACTGGGCCGGCTCGGCGCGCGCCACCCCGCCCACCTGGGGCGTCCCGGCGAAGACCGTCAGCAGGTTGCTACCGAGCGCCTGGACCTGCTCTGTGGTCGCCTGGCGCGCCCCCTGCCCGATGGCGATCATCGCGATCACCGAGCCCACGCCGATGATCACGCCCAGCATGGTGAGCAGCGACCGGAGCGGATTGCCGGCCATGGCGCGGAGCGCGATGCGGACGCTGGCGGCCAGGTTCACAGGCGGCCCCCCGGCGACGCCAGGACCGCCGGCATCGGCGCGTCCCGCACGATGCGCCCGTCGCGGAACTGGATCAGCCGCCGCGCGTGGGTCGCGATGTCGGCCTCATGGGTCACCAGGACGATCGTGATACCCTGCCGCGACAGCCGGACCAGGAACGCCATGATCTCACCGGCCGTGGCGGTGTCGAGGTTGCCTGTGGGCTCATCGGCCAGGATGATCTGCGGGGACATCACGAGCGCCCGCGCGATCGCCACGCGCTGCTGCTCGCCGCCTGAGAGCTGCGTCGGCATGTGGGCGGCGCGGTCGCGCAGCCCTACGGCCTCGAGCGCGGCCAGGGCCTTCGCCCGGCGGTCGGGCACGCCGCCATAGATCAGGGGCAGCTCGACGTTCTCGATGGCCGGGGTGCGGGGCAGCAGGTTGTACGACTGGAAGACGAAGCCGATCTGCCGGTTGCGCAGCCGGGCCAGGGCCACGTCGCCCAGGGTGGCGACGTCCGTCCCGTCGAGGGCGTAGGCGCCCGCGGTGGGCCGGTCGAGGCAGCCCATGATGTTCATGCAGGTGGATTTGCCGGAGCCGCTCGGTCCCATGATGGCGACGAACTCGCCGGGGTCGATCTCTAGCGACACGCCTCGCAGGGCGTGGACTTCTACGCCGTCCATCCGGTAGATCTTCTCCACGTTGCGCATCGAGATCAGCGCCATGGCCGGTCTACCGCCGCGGGACACCGGGACGCACGGGTGCGAACGGGTTCACGGGCTGGGGCCGCGCGGTGCCCCCCGCCGGTTGCCGGGCCGGTCCCAGATACACGGTCTGGCCGGCGGTGAGCCCCTTCCTGATCTCGATCTGGCGGCCATCGGTGGCGCCGGTCTCCACGACCACCGGGGTCTGGGTCTCGCCCTCGACCACGATCACCACCCTGGCGTCCTGCCCCCGCACCGCCTCGACCGGAACCAGCAGGACGTCGCGCCGCTCGGAGATGATGAACTCAGCGTCGACAGTCATGCCCAACCGAAGCGCGGGGGCGGGATCGACCAGGTCCACAATCACGACGTACTGGGTGACATTCTGCACCACGTGCGCCTGTGGAGCGACGCGGATCACACGGCCGTCGAAGACCTGTCCCGGCAGCGCGTCGGCGGTGACCCGCACCGGCATGCCGGGCCGGATCTGGGCCACGTCGGACTCGTCCACGTTGACGCTGGCCTGGATGACGCGCACGTCGGCGATCACCATCATCAGGGTCCCGCCGCCGGTCAGGCCGCCGATCACGCTCTGCCCGGCCTGCACCGGCAGTCTGGAGACGATCCCGGCGATCGGCGCGACGATTTGCGTCTCGGCCAGCCGGTCGCGGGCCTGCGAGACCTGGGCGTGCGCGATCTGCACCTGCGCCTCGGCCGCCGCCACGTCCGCAGCCAGCACGCCTTCCTGCATCCGCGCGGCGCTCGCCTGCGCCAGCGCGTCCTCGGCCTCGCGGACCTGGGCGCGCACGACGGCGACGTCCTCGGGCCGGCTGCCGCTCTGGAGCTGCCGGAGCCGCGCCTGGGCCGCGCGGGCCTGGGCCTCGGCCACCTCATACTGGTTCTGCGCCTGGTCGAGCTGTGACCGTGCTACGAGCCCGCCGGCGAAGAGGTCCCGCGTGCGCGCCAGCTGCTGTCTGGCCAGGTCCAGGGCCAGGACGGCCTGGCGCTCGGCCTCACGTGCCTGATCGATCTCCTCGGGACGGGCGCCGGCGAGGATCTGGCTCAGCCGTGCTCGCGCCGTCGCCAGCGCGCTCTCGGCCTGCGCAATACGCGCGGCATTCTGCGCCCGGGTCGACGCGAGCTGACTGCGGGACTGCTCGAGCCGCGCGACCGCCGACGCCAGTTGCGCCTGGGAGCGGTCGTAGTCGGCGCGCGCATCACGGTCGTCGATCACCGCCAGCACCTGTCCCACACTCACGCGGTCGCCCTCCTGGACGCGCAGATCCGCCACGGTCCCGGTGGCCCGCGACCGCACCTCGACCTGCGCGTACGGCTGCAGGAGTCCCGAGGCCGACACGCTGGAGAGCAGGTTCCCCCGGGTGACCTGTGCCGTGCGAATGCTTTCGACCGCCGGCGTTGCCGCCGTGCGCGTGCGGTACCACCACACCCCGCCGGCGATGACGGCGAGGAGGCCGATGGCAATGACCGTGCGCCTCATCGAGGTCCCTCAATCATAACGATCTGCTCAGAGTGAACTCCACCCTGCCCGAGAACGGCACCCTGCCTCGGCGGGTTCCCGCGGTGCGGTCCAGCGTTTCTCCTCAACAGTATGACGAATTCGGCCCGTCTGGTGTTGAGCGTGCAGGCAGGAGAGGGCTCGTCGGAGGTGGCGTCTTCAGGCGGGGACTGGGTCCACCAGGAGGACGGCCTCGCCGTCCAAGACCACCTCGCCGCGCTGGTTGGCGCAGGTCGTTTGCACCGTCAGCCGCCTGCGGCCGGCGTCGAAGGACACCACTTCGGCGGTCGCCGTGACCGTGTCGCCGATGCGCACCGGACGGCGGAACCGGAGCGACTGGCTCACGTAGATTCCGCCCGGCCCGGGCAGGTGCATGCCCAGCACCGCAGAGATCACGCCGGCGGTCAGCATCCCATGAGCGACCCGGTCACCGAACCGGCTCAGTCGCGCGAAGGCATCATCGGTGTGGAGCGGGTTGAAGTCGCCGGTCAGGCGGGCGAACGCGGCAACATCCTCCTCGGTGATGGTCTTCGTCACCGACGCCGTCTGTCCAGGCGCAAAGACCGGCACATTCATCTCCGTTACCCCGCGGTCCACCCGGCGTCCATGGTGACGGCCGCGCCCGGTCTACCCCTCGGCGTCCCCTTCGGCCATCATCCGCGCCGCGCGCCGGACGGCGTTGATGATCTGCTGGTATCCGGTGCAGCGGCAGAGGTTGCCCTCGAGGCCGTGGCGGATCTGGGCCTCGGTCGGCTGTGGGTGACGCTCGATGATCTGCAGGGCGGTCAGCATCATGCCGGGCGTGCAGAACCCACACTGCAGCCCGTGCTCGGCCCAGAACGCTTCCTGAATCGGATGCAACTTCCCGTTCCTGGCCAGACCTTCGACGGTCTGGACGCGCCCGCCGTCGGCCTGCGCCGCCAGCACCGTACAGGACTTGACGGCCAGGCCGTTGAGCAGGACCGTGCACGCGCCGCAGCTCGTCGTGTCGCAGCCAACATGCGTTCCGGTCAGGCCGAGCACGTCCCTGAGATAGTAGACGAGAAGGGTGCGCGGCTCGACGTCGTGCGTGGACGTGACACCGTTGACCGTAAGGGTCACCTTCACCAGCGCGCCACCTCAACAAGCGATGGCGCCCGAGCGGCGGGCGCCATCGCGAGGTTCTTCCCCCGGCAGGGGTTTCCCTGCGGGCATCGCTCCGTCAGCGATCCTCCCGCGGCGACAGCTGGTTGGATCGCAGCACCGCGGTCGTGGTGCCGGCCAGGGGTACCGAGATCACCATCACACCGCCCTGCAGCAGGAACTGCACGGTCACGAACCGCATGGCATCCAGCGGAAAGTCTGGCACGCGTGTCCCAAGGGGGACGAGATAAAACAGGCGGCCCTTGTGCTTGGCGCCGGCCGGCGTGTTCATGCGAACGAGCTGGCCCGGCGGGATCATCGGAGGACCGGGAGGGCCGAAGCCCAGGAAGTACCCGGCCGACGTCCTAACCAGATAGGTGGTGTAGCATCTCCCGCCGGTGATGATCACGCTGCCGAAGGACACGTTCTGCGTGAAGCAGTAGGCATGCCCATCCTGCCTGACCGGCAGGCCGCCCGGCGCGTTGGCCGGCAGGCCCCTGGGCGGACCGCCAAGAGCTGGCGGCGCGATCAGAAGTAGCCCGACCATCCATGCGAGGCCTGCCTTCCACCAGTGACGATGCACGAGCACCACTCCTTCCACGATGGGCCAGATTCCGGCCCCGCTCCTGATGTACGGCCGCACATCTAGGATAGTTCCCCACGCGCGCCGGATCCAGGCCACCCTGATACCCCCTGGCACGAGCATGCGTGGCTGCAGCATCTGCCCGCATGCAGGCGAGCGCCCTCACCTCGTGCGGGCCCGAGTGGTTGCCCGCACGACGATCCAGTCCACGAGCCAGGGCCACAGGCCGTTGACCGCGATCGCCGCCGCGTACAGGCGAGGCACCACCCAGCGCGCGCGCGGCCTGTCCGCCAACCCCACGATCGCACGAGCCACGGCCTCGGTCTCCGTCCGCAGCCATGCTGGACTCGAAACCCGCAGGGCCGTACGGTGCGCCTGCGCACCGAACTCGGTGCCGCGGGTTGGCCCCGGATAGATCGCGCACACGTGGATGCCCCGCGAGAGCAGTTCGCGCCGCATGGCCTGGGTGAAGCCGTCGAGCCCAAACTTGGTCGCGTTGTAGATCGACGTCGTCGGGGTAGCGATGCGGCTGGCCACCGAGCAGATGTTGATGATCACCCCGCGCCCCTGCCGCTGCATCGCGGGGAGCACCGCGCGGGTCAGCAATATCGGCGCCACGAGGTTGATCTGCACCTGGCTCAGGATGTCGTCGTCGGACAACCGTTCCAGCCAGTCGTACCGACCCAGCCCGGCGTTGTTCACCAGCACGTCGATCGCTCCGTAGTGCTCCAGGGCGGCGGCGGCCAGGCGGGCGGCCTCTGCGGGGAGAGCAAGGTCCGTGGGCACGGCGAGGCTCTCCGGCAGCTCGGCCGCCAGGGCCTCCAGACGGTCGGCGCGGCGGGCCGCCAGCACCACACGGTCACCTGCGCGGGCGAAGGCGCGGGCGGTCGCCACGCCGATCCCGCTCGAGGCGCCCGTGATGATGACGGTCCGCCCGGCCATGCTCCACCTCCGCAGGCAGGCGCGTCGTGGACGTCTCCGCCTTCCTGCCGTCTGCAAACGGCAGCACTCTTCGGTGGAGCGCGCGCGATCCCTTGGCGAACGGCGGGCAGCCGGCCGGTGCAGGGCCCGCAGCTGCGGCCGGCCACCGGGGAGGGGAAACCTCCGGGCAGGCGGAACCAGTGCGGGAACCGCTCGGGCACGCGCAATGCGCGCGTCCGAGCACCGGCAGGGGGGTGCTGTGTGGCCGACGTCATCCATCTCTCGAAGATCCGCGTCATCCAGGAGAAGCGGCCCAGGCGCCGCGCGTACATCGCCGACTTCCCGCATCCCATCTCGTTCGGGGTGCACGCGGGCGTCGCCGCCTTCTACAAGATGACCCCCGAGGAACCGCTGCCGTCCACGCTCGACTACCTGGTGGCCGCGGCCGCCGGGTGACTCACCGGTACCCTAGCGGGCGCGCTGGAGGCGCGCGGGATCCCGAGTCATCCCGACCGGCTGTGGACCGAGGCCGAAGGGACGATCACGGCCCCCGAGGGGGTCATGAAGGTGACGCACATTCGCGTGCACTATCACGTGAAGATCCCTGCGGGGAAGCGGGCCGAGGCCGAGCGGGCGATCGCCGTCGTCGAGCGGGGGTGCCCTGTGGCGCAGACCCTCAAGGGCTGCGTCGAGTTCGAGTACCAGACAACGATCGAAGAGTCCTGACCGGCGTGTCGGACGACCTCCTCCCCGAGCGCCTTCGCCGGTATCTCGACGGCCTGGTCCCGGCCCGCCCTCCTGAGATGCAGGCGATGGAAGCCCACGCGCGAGAGCACCGGTTCCCGATCGTCGGGCCGGCCGCGGGGCAGATGTGCTACCTGATCGCCCGGATGATTGGCGCCAGGCGTGTCTTCGAAATGGGATCAGGTTACGGGTACTCGACCGCCTGGTTCGCGCGGGCGGTGCAGGAGAACGGCGGCGGCACCGTCTACCACGTCGTCTGGAGCGACGACCTGTCACGCCGCGCCCGGCGACACCTGGACGCGCTTGGCCTGGGCGCCGTCCTGGAGTATCGCGTCGGGGAGGCGATCGCGGTCCTGCGCGAGACCGAGGGACCGTTCGACCTGATCTTCAACGACATCGAGAAGCAGGATTACCCGGCGTCGCTCCCGGTGATCGCCGACCGGCTGCGTCCGGGGGGTGTGCTGATCGTGGACAACGCCCTGTGGCACGGCCGGGTCTTCGATCCCAACGACCGGTCGGCCGCCACCGAAGGCGTGCGGGAGCTCACACGGCTACTGACCACTGACGACCGGTGGATCACCGCGCTCGCGCCGGTCCGCGACGGGCTGCTGATCGCCTGCCGACGGTAGCGTCTGCACCGGCGGCGCGGGCTGCTCGTTGACCACCAGCCGGAAGACGTCGGGCCGGGCGTAGTGCCCGGTCACGTCGAAGTCGAATCGTCCTTCCACCACGCGCGCCAGGTCGAGGTCGGCCACCAGGATGCCTTCTTCGCCGAACAGCGGCCCGGCGAGATAGTCGCCGAGCGGCGCAAGGATCGCGCTCCCCCCGCGCGAGAGCACGTCCGGGGCAGCGGCCAGTTCGTCCGCGACTTCGAGATCCGTATTGTACATGCTCTTGGTGACGTACTGGCAGCCGGACAGCACGTAGCACCGTCCCTCGCACGCGATGTGCCGCATGGTCGCCTGCCAGGAGTCGCGCGAGTCCGCGGTCGGGGCCACGTAGATGTCGATCCCCTTGGCGTACATCGCCATGCGTGCGAGAGGCATGTAGTTCTCCCAGCAGATCAGGCCGCCGATCCGGCCGTGCGGCGTGGGGATCACCGGGAGCGTGCTGCCGTCGCCGGCGCCCCAGATGTACCGCTCCGCGGCGGTCGGCATGAGCTTGCGGTGCTTCGCGAGCAGGGCGCCGTCGGGACCGATGTACAGCAGCGTGCAGTACAGGGTTCCCCGGCTGTAGGTCTGATCGCGCTCGATGACACCGATCGCCACATAGGCCTGCGCGCGTCGGGCCGCGGCGCCGAGCGCTTCGGTTGCCGGTCCAGGGACGTCCACGGCGTTCGCCCAGTACCGGGCCCAGGCCTGGCGCCCGGCCTGCGTCCGCCCGCCGATGTGCGTCCCGAATCGCAGGCCCCAGGGATAGGCGGGGATGAACGCCTCCGGGAAGACGATCACCCGGGCGCCCCGGGACGCAGCCTCGGCGATGAGCCGGTCCGCCTTCTCCACGGTGGCCTCGCGATCCATCAGGACCGGCGCGGCCTGCACGACCGCGGCCGTCACCTGTGCGAAGCCCTCACCCATGGCCGTCCTCCCTCATCCAAGCACTTCTCGACGCATGCGCGCGGACACGCCGGCCAGCAGCTCCAGCGCCCTGGCCGCGGCTGCCTCGGAGAGCGTGGCCATGCCACACGCCGGGGTGACGAGCGCCGCGGACAGAAGCGCGTCCAGTGGCACACCTCGGGCGGCGACGTGCCGCAGCGCGGCCCACAGGCGGTCGGTCAGGCCCTCGACGGTTTGGGCGTACACCTGCGCGTCATCGCTGGTGGGGACAATCCCCCAGGCGATGATGCCGCCACGTGCCAGGAAGGCGCGCAAGGCGTCGGGATAGAGCGCTAGGGTCTCGGCGAACAAGTAGGCATCGAAGTTCAGGATGTCCACGGACGTCTCGAGCAGCAGCGACCAGTCCGTATTGCCGCAGCAGTGGACGCCTCTGAGCCCCCGCAGGCCGCCGAACACCTCGTCCAGGAGCGCGATGACCTCGTGCCGCTCGACGGCCACAAACGCCGATCCGTACGATGCCATGTACGGCTCGTCGATGAAGATGATCGTTTGCGGGGCCAACCGAGCCAGGGCGCGCTCCTGCCAGGCCGCCTGCAGCCGCAGGTGACGCGCCACGGCGTCGGCCAACACGTCGTCGTAGAGGACCGACCGCCTGTCTTGGTCGGTCACGGTCAGCCCCCAGCTCACCGGGCCGACGATCTGGCCTTTGACGGCGCGGGCGGACTCGAGCGACAACCCTGTGAAGCACGCGAGGCCGGCCGCGTACTCCGGTGACACCGCCGACCCGTCGAGGTCTTCGGCGAGATAGCGCGCGTAGAGCGCCTCCAGATCGGCCGTCAGGTCCCGCTGCCGATCAACGTAGATCCGGCCGTCTTCGATCACGACGCCCGGAAACCCCCGGCTGAACTGCGCGTACATGCTCTCCAGGGCAGAGCGCCGGGGAAGCTGCGGCCATGCCGGAATGTCGGGCAGGAACCGGCGCACCAGCTCACAGGCCGCCGCGGGATCGGTGTGCGGCAGGCTGCCCACCGCGGTGGGCAGGAACTCGGGACGGAACGGATCGGCCACGGCGGGTCCCTCCATCACGCGCTGCGCGCGGTCGCGGTCCTGCTCCTGAACACACGCAACCGGCGCAGCATGACGAATCCGAGCAGCAGGGGAATCCAGAAGACGAGCCCGCGAAACGCCAGCGCGAGCGCGGCCGCCCGTGCGGCCGGCACTCCCACCCTCTTCGCGGCGAGCACCATGGCGCCCTCGACCACCCCAACGCCTTCCGGCACCGGCGAGGTCTTCCAGAAGAGGATGGCGACGATGTACACCGCGATCACCTGGGCGGTCTGTGGCGGCAGCCGGAAGGCGAGGAACAGCGCGTGCAGGCTGGCCATGTTGATCAGGTGAACCGCCAGGGCCACGATGAGCAGGCGGATCAGGCGCTGCGGCCGTTCGCCGAGCGCGACGCCGGCCTGGGCGAACTCGTCGACCTGGCGGTCCGCCCAGCCGTTGGCCAGCGGCGCCGGTCGGTCGGACCAGATCATCACGCGGTTCACCGCGTGGGCGAAACGATCGAGCAGACGCCGCAGGTGATCCGGGCGCGACAGCCCCAAGAGGAGCAGGCCGCCGAGCCCCATCGTCGCGAGCACCAGGACCAGGGCGCCGGCAATCCCGAACGGCTTGAAGTTGCGGGCGGCCAGGAGGTAGACCAGCCCTGTCAACATCCACACCGAGAAGCCGATGGAGTCGCCGATGCGCGCCAGCAGCGCCGCGGCCGCGGCGCGGGCGCCCGGCTGGCCGCGCCTGGCGGCTTCGTCGACGAGCAGGGCCGTCCCGGCCATGCCGCCGCTGGGGGCTACAGTGTTGACGAACAGCGAGGCCAGCAGCACGGGCAGCAGGTCCCGGCCGCGCGTGTCGATGCCCACCGTGGAGAACGCGGCCTGGTATGTGGCGGCCACCCCACCGTAGTACGCCACCTGCAGCGCAGCGGCAACCAGCAGCCACCTCCACTCGCCACGCAAGAGCGTCTGGCCCACGTGCTCGAGCTCATCGATCCGGCTGAAGACCGTCCACACGAACCCGACGACCAGCAGCCACAACACCACCCGGCGCAGCACACACGTCCCCTTTCGTGCCGTGTCTTGTGTCCGGCCGACCCGCGGCGCAGGAGGTCGTGGGGTGTAGGCGCCGCTATCTCGGCGGCAGGCGCTGCTCCCGCGGGGGCAGGAACCGGCTGGTGTAGAGGTCGTCCAGGGCGACTCGCCGCGGTAGGTTGAGCGTCTCGGTCACGACGCCGATGTGCCGGTAGAGCCGCTCGGGGGAAGCATAGCCCAGGCCGTGGCGCCGCACTTCGGGCGTCAGCACCAGGCGTTCCACGCCGAGGAGGAAGCGCGCCCGCTCCACGCTGCGGTTCACGAGCGGGTCCTGCGCCATCAGGACGTCCATCATCTCATCCGGGTGCTCGATGGAGTGCTGCCACGCGCGCACGACGGCGCGCATTACACCGCGGACCACGTTGGGCTGCCGCTCGATGACGTCGCGCCGCGTGACCACGGCCAGGCCGTAGAGTGGTAGGCCGTACCTGGGGTAGTGGAACACGACGATATTCTCCAGAGGCACGCCAAGCCCGTTGAGCGTGAGCATCGCGTCGATGAAGGGCGCCGTCGCGTCCACCTCCCGCCGCACGAGCATCGGCTCGCGCAGTGCGCCGGTGACGGTCACCCACTGCACGCGATCCGCGTCAACGCCGTTCAGACGCGCAAACGCCGGGAACAGGAGGCGCGAAGCCGAACCGGCGGGCGCGCCGATCTTGCGCCCTTCCAGGTCCTTCGGGGTTGTGATGCCGTACCCGCGGAGTGTCATGACGGACAGTGGCGAGTCGTTGAAGATGACGCCCACCGCCACGAGCTCGCGGCCGGGGTTCTTGGCATTGAACTCGACCAGCACAGCCATGTCCACGACGCCGAAGTCGTAGGCACGGCCGGCGATCTTCGCGGCGGCGTCCGCCGACCCCGCACCCCGATCCACCTGGGCGGCCAGGCCTTCCTGCGCGTAGAAGCCCTTGGCCGCGGCCACGGCGTACGGCGCGTAGATCCCCTGCCAGACCCAGTCGATGGTGAACCGGACGGGCGTGAGCGACGGCGCGGCTGCGGCAGTCGTTGCGGCCAACAAGACCGCCAGGATCATGAGCGAGAGGACACGATGATGTCGAGGCGTCGACGGGCTGGCCATCGTGCTCACCTGCTAGGCTTGAGGTATGACGTGAGTTTCTGCGTGATCCGTGGCGCATCCTCTCTCACGGGGTCAGGCCTCACCGCGATGAGCGTGACCGCGCCAGCGGATCGCCGGGCCGCTACGCAGTCGCTCGGCAGATCGCGTCGGTCATGCGCCGGCCCGTGGTGGTCAGGTAGAGGAACGGCGCGTGAAGTGTATCCACATCTGGCACGGGCCGTCCCATGAGCCTGGCGGCTCGTCGCCGATGACGACCGCCCAGGGCCTGACCTCCCATCGCGTCACCACGCCGTTGATCACGTAGGGATCGTGCCGGGCGAAGTCTTCCGCGACCCTGTGGTCCGGGGCGCGGAACACCAGGAGAGCGCCGTCTGGAGGATCACCAAGCGCGCCCGCCAGGAGGAGTTCGCCGCGGCGGTGCGCCTCGCGGTCGAGCCGGAGATGCTCCTCGCGGTACGGTGCCCTTCGCGCGATGTAGTCGTCGACGACATCGCAGAACAGCGCGAAGTACTTCATGGGATTCTTCCCTCTCAGGTCCGCGTGTGATCCGCACGTCAGAGACGATCCAGCCGGAAAGCTTCAATCGGAACCGTCGGTGGCCGGCCGTCGGCGAGATGCGCCACGAGCCTGCCGGTGATCGGCGAGAGGGTGAAGCCCAGCGTCCCATGCCCTGCGGCCACGATGAGCCCGTCGGCGCCTGCGACACGGTCGATGACCGGCAGCCCGTCGGGCGGCAACGGCCGGAATCCCTCCCAGGCTTCTGCCCGGTCCAATGGAAGCGCTTCTTGCAGCACCTCCTGGGCCGCATTCACGACCGCCTGGTACCGGACCGCGTTGATGCCCTCCCGGTAGCCTGCGAGCTCCAGCGTGCCGCCGATGCGGAGGCGGCCGCCCAGCGGCGTGATCGCCACACGGCGCTCCACCACAAAGACGGGCACAGCCGGTGATCCGCCGAAGCCCGAGAGGGTGCAGCTGTAGCCTTTGGCCGGCTCCATGGGAAGGCGCACTCCGAGCGGCGCCAGCAGGGCCGGCGTCCACGCGCCCGCGGCCACGACGACGAGGTCGGCCGGGATCACCTCTTGCGGGGCCTGAATTTGCACACCCTCAACGCGCCCGCCGCGCAGGACGATGAGAGACGCCGGACGATTGGTGAGGAGCTGCGCCCCGCTCGCCTGAAGGCTGGCTGCCAGGGCCCGCACATACGCGTAGCAGTCCCCGTGGGCGTCGCCCTCGATGTACATCCCGCCGCGGATACGCGGGGCAAGCGCGGGTTCGAACTCCAGGGCCTCCGCGCGCGACAGGAGGCGGGCCTGGATCCCGGCCTTTCGCAGTTCGTCCCGATCGCGGCCGGCGGCATCGAATCCCGCGTCCGTGACATAGACATGCAGGAGCCCCCGGCGCTGATAGCCGAACGCCAGTCCTTCGTCGGTCACCAGATCTTCAAAGAGCGCCAAGCTGGCATGTGCGAGGGCCTGCAGGGCGACTGCACCGCGCGCGGCGGTGTGGGGGCGGCATGCGCGCAGGAAGCGCCACCCCCACCGGAGGAATCCGGGATCGAGGCGGGGCTTCACGTACACCGGGCTATCGGGCCGCACCAGCCAGCGCGCGACGTCGCGGACCGCCTCCGGCGCCGGCAGCGGCGTCGAATGGGCGGGAGTGATCAGGCACGCGTTCGCGTAGGAGCAGCCGGCACCGATCTCGCCGCGGTCGATGACGGTGACCTGCCATCCAGAGAGCTGGAGGTAGTGCGCGGCCGCCACGCCGATCGCCCCGCCGCCGATCACGATCGCCCGGCCTGCCACCGATGGCATCCCTCCGTTGCCTAGCTCTTGGCCGGGGCTACCATGACCTCGTGCCACGCGGCGATCAGCGCGCCGGCGATCCGATCGACCTCGTCCGGTGTGTGCGCGGCGGTCACGGTGATGCGTAGCCGGCTGGTGCGTGGCGGCACCGCCGGTGAGACGATCGGCAGCGCGAAGATGTCACGCTCATCGAGGCAGCGCGCGATCCGCATGGCCGCCGCATCGTCGCCCGTCACGACCGGGATCACAGGCGTCGGGTCATCGGGCACCGGGATACCGCCCTCGCGCAGCGACGTCCGCAACCGGTGCGCCAGCGTCCGCACCCGCGTCACGCGCTCCGGCTCGGCCTCCATGATGTCGAGCGATGCCAGGATCGCGGCCGCGCTCGCCGGTGGAAGCGCGGCGGAGAAGACGAACGCCCGCGAGGCATGCTTCAGGTAGGTGACCAGGTCGCGCGAGCCCGCGATGTAGCCGCCCGCCGACGGGATGCTCTTGGACAGGGAGCTCATCTTGACGTCGATCACGCCGGGCAGCCCGAAGTGGGCCTCAAGCCCCTGCCCCTGATCGCCGAGCACACCCAGAGCGTGTGAGTCGTCCACCATGAGCCAGGCGTGACGCCGCCGGCAGACCTCGGCGAGGCCCGGCAGGTCGATGACGTCGCCGTCCATGCTGAAGACCGCGTCTGCGACGGCCAGCCGTCCGGCGCCGGCAGGCGCCTCGGCCAACGTCCGGTCGAACGCGCCGATGTCGTTGTGCGGGACGCGGACGAACCGCGCGCCCGAGAGCTGGCAGCCGTCGATGATGCTCGCGTGGTCGAGCTTGTCACAGACCACCAAGTCGCCGCGGCCGAGCAGCGCCGAGATCGCGGCGATATTGGCCAGGTAGCCGCTCGAGTAGACGACCGACGCCTCGGCGCCGACGAAGCGCGCGAGACGCGCCTCGAGCCTGTCGTGGAGGTCTGTATTCCCCGCCAGCAGGCGGACACCGTGCGTGCCGGTGCCATAGCGCTCCAACGCCGCACGCGCGGCGGCGTGGATCGCGGGATGCCCCAGCAGTCCCAGGTAGGAATATGACGAGGCGAGCAGCTTCCTGCGGCCCTCGACCGTCACGTACGCCCCATCGATGGCGCCGACGGGCTGCAGGTAGAAGTAGAGCCCCGCAGCCTGCACTGCCGCCGCCCGCTCGACGTACTCGCGCACGCGCCGTTCAATCGCCCCCATCTCAGGTCCTCGATGCGCTCTGGGCATGTCCTCGGATTCTCCGGAGGCATGGCGAAATCCCCTGAGGGCAAACGACACGCGCCCGGCCGTTTGTTACCTGTTGGTGACAGAGCGCTCGTACGGTAGACGCCGTACGCACGAGACGGACGGACCGCTCAGACGGTCGGCCCGCCACACACTAGACAGGAGGGGATGGAATGAGAACAGCATGGCTGCTCGTCGCGCTGCTGGCGCTGGCACTGGCGCCGATGGGAACCGCGACCGGCCAGGCGCGGACATCATGGTACGCACCGCTCTCGGGAGACGAGTCCGTACCTCGGGTGAACTCTCAGGGGACGGGGTTTGCCTCGTTTGGGCTGGCGCAGGGCGGCAACACGCTGGAGTATGCACTCTTCGTCACCAATATCCAGAACGTGCAGATGGCCCACATTCACATCGCACCGGCCGGGCAGAACGGCCCGGTGGCGGTCTGGCTGTATCCCTCGGCGCCGCCGGCCCGGCTAATCGCGGGCGCGGTCAGCGGGTTCATCGGCCAGGGCACGATCACCCAGGCCAACTTCATGGGCCCGCTCGCGGGGCAGCCGTTCAGCGCATTGATCAACGCCCTGAACAACGGCACGGCGTACGTCAACGTGCACACCAACCAGGCGCCGGCGGGCGAGATTCGCGGACAGATCCGGTAGTCGCGCACGATCACGCACGGAAGGGGCCGGGGTCATCCCCGGCCCCTCGCCATCCAAGCAGCACAGCGGTCGCGCCGCCGGTGAAGTAGATGCGTGTCTCAGCATCAGCCTCGGCTCCTAGCGCCCGCATGAACTGCCGGATGCGCGCTGCAGTGGCTAGCTCGCGCATTCGGCCGCGCGCTCGAAACTCACCAGCCGCCGGATCAACGCGTTGTATCGGGCATGGGCGGTATCGGGGTCTGACTGTCGTAGAATCTCATACAGTCGATGTTCTGGCGATGGGATTGTGCAAGAGATGGTATAACCCAACCGGCGCAGCCGCGGCGCTCCTATCGACACGAGCAGCGCTGGTACTGACTCGACGCCGCGCTCCAGGTCCCGCAAGCCGGCATCGATCAGGTCGCCTCCAGGCAACGTTGCTGTCTCCATAGCTCGTATTATAGAGCCTGTCCGGCCAGCCGGGGCTTAAACCACCCCTTGCCGAAGTGCAGCACGGGCGGCTAGAGATCGCGGCGGCTCTTGGTGGCGAACTGCTTCTCGAACAGCGCCCGGAACTGCTCCAGCGTCGTCGCCTGCTCGGGCCCCTTGTCCTCGCGGATGCGCGCGATCCGCGCAAATCGCAGCGCGAAGCCCGATGGGTACTGCGGGCTGCGCTGGATCTCGTTGTAGGCCACCTCGACCACTACCTCGGGACGTACCGTCACCGTGTAGCCGTCGTCGCCGACCCTCAGCGCCTGCAGCCGCGCGGTCATCGCGCGGAACTCGTCGTCGGTCAGCCCCTTGAACGTCTTCCCTACCGGCGCAAAGCCGCCGGCGCGGTCAGCCACGGCCAGGTGATAGTTGGACAGCCAGCCGCGGCGCCGGCCGGATCCCCAGTCGGCCGCGGTGATGACACAGTCGACACTCTCCGCCGGCTTGATCTTGAACCACCGCTTTCCCCGGCTGCCCGGCGCGTAGGAACTCGAGGGATCCTTGGCCATCACGCCCTCATGCCCGGCCGCGAGCGCCTCGGCCAGAAAGGCGTGGGCCTGATCGGCATCGCCGCTCACGACGCGACGCGCCAGGTAGGCACCGCCGGTGACGCCCTCGAGCGCGTCCCACCTCGCTGCGTACGGATCGTCGATGAGGGATTGGCCGTCCAGGAGCAGGCAGTCGAACAGGTACAGGGCCAGGGGGATCTCGCGCGCCGCCTCTTCGATGTCGTGGGCGCGCCGGAACCGTCGCATCAGGTCCTGGAACGGCAGCGGCCGGCCGTCGGCGCCAACAGCGACGACCTCACCATCCAGGATGGCCGACGCCGCGCGCAGACCTCGTGCGATCGCCACAACGTCGGGGAGACTGCTGGTGACCTCAGTCAATCGCCGGCTCCAGATCCGCACCGCGTCATCCTGCCGGTGGATCTGGATGCGGGCGCCGTCGTACTTGAACTCCAGCGCGGTGCGGCCGCCGTGGGCCTCGAAGACCTCTGAGAAGTCCTCCGACACCCCTGCCAGCATCGGGAGGAGCGGGACGAACAGGCGGACCGCCGCGCGCTCCAGCCCGGTTGGCCCCTCAACCAGCGCCAGGCGGGCCACCTCGGAGAGGTCGGACAGCAACAGCGCCGCGCGCCGGACCTGCTCAGCCTGCGCGCCGGCGGCCGCGGCGATCGCGTCCTGGAGGAGGCCGTCGTGGAGGCCGATCCGCAGCTCCCCGAGCAGGATGCCGGCGATCATGCGGCGCTCGGAAGGGGTGGCCTGCTCGAGCAACCCGCGCAGCCGGTCGGTCCGGACGCGGCGCGATCCCGAGCCGGATGCCGCCGCGATCTCCTCGAACGCGCCGGCGACCTCCAGCAGATCCAGGCGCGGCGCATCGGGCGCCGGCCCGGTCGCGGCCATGACCTCGGCCAGGGTCGCGTGGCTCACCTCTACCACACGCGGATCGGAGGCTGGAAACGGCCGCGCGGTCAGGAAGCTGACGGCGGCCGGCAACTCCTCCAGGGACAGGCGCCGGAGGAACTCGGCTGTCAGGCTGATCTTGGTCCGGCGACTGCGCGTGGAACTCAGCTCCTGACAGAGATCGGCGAACGCGGCGAACGTCATACCGCCATTGTACCCGGTCGATCCGTATCTCATAGGAACTGGCACGCTCTGGCCAGAACGTGGTGTGCAGCGGCAGGGCCGCGCTGCTGACAGCGGCAGGGAGGCATGACGTGGAGCTCGGGATGGTGGGACTGGGACGAATGGGTGGGAACATGGCCGAGCGCCTGCTGCGAGGCGGGCACCATGTCGTCGGCTTCTCCCGGAGCCCCGAGCCTCTGCGGCAGCTCCAGGCCAAAGGTGGCCTGGGAGTCTCGGCCCTGGCGGACCTGCCGGCGCGGCTCCAGCCACCGCGGGCGGTCTGGCTGATGCTGCCGGCAGGCGATCCGGTCGACCAGGCCCTCGAGACCCTGCTCCCCCATCTCGGGCCGGAGGATGCGATCATCGACGGTGGCAACTCTTACTACAAGGACTCGATGCGCCGCGCGTCCTATCTAGCCGGGAGAGGGACCCACCTCGTGGACAGCGGCACGAGCGGCGGCATCTGGGGGCTGACCGAAGGGTACTGCCTGATGCTCGGCGGCGATGGCGCCGTGATCGAGCGCCTGGCGCCGATCTTCCAGGCGCTGGCCCCGGCGCCGGACCGGGGCTGGGGACGCGTGGGCCCAAGCGGCGCCGGCCACTTCGTCAAGATGATCCACAACGGAATCGAGTACGGGCTCATGCAGGCCTACGCCGAAGGCTTTGCGCTGATGGAGCGCAAGGGGGGATTTGACCTCGACCTCGCCCAGATCGCTGAGCTCTGGCGGCATGGGAGCGTAGTCCGGTCGTGGCTGTTGGAGCTCGCCGCGCGCGCGCTGGCCGACAATCCCGCGCTCGAGGGCATTGCGCCCTATGTCGCCGAGAGCGGTGAAGGCCGCTGGGCGGTGATGGAGTCGGTCGAGCTCCGCTGCGCCACCCCGGTGATCACGCTGGCGCTGCAGCGCCGGTTCCAGACCCAAGACGAGCGCGCCTTCGGGGACCGCCTGCTCGCGGCGCTGCGGCAACAGTTCGGCGGGCATCCCGTGCGGACCACCAGCTAACGTCACACCAGACCAGGCGTCCCATCCTGGATGGGCGGGAGGCATGTCGGCGGGAGGAACGCGCGCATGAGATCAGCCCGGCGTCGTCTCGAGCCCGCGACCATCATCGTCTTCGGCGGGACCGGCGACCTGATGGAGCGCAAGCTCCTTCCCGCCCTCTACCGGCTGGCGGAGCAGGGGCTGCGCGTGGAGGACAGCCACGTCCTGGGGGTGGCCCGCTCTGCCGGCCTGGACGATGCCGGGTACCGCGCGTGGGTGCGCAGGGCGCTGCACGCCGCAGGCCTGTGGTCCGAGGAGCGGAGCCGCGCCTGGTGCGACCGCTGTGTCCACTTTCAGCGTGTCGGCGGGGACCGCTCGGACGAGCTTGCGGCGCTCGGCCGGCGGATCGAGTCCCTCGAACAGGCCGGCGGGCTCCCGGGCAACCGGGTGTTCTACCTGGCGCTGCCGCCGGAGGCGTTTCCAGGCGTCATCGCCCGGCTCGGGGAGGCAGGGCTCCACCGCAGCCGCGGATGGACGCGCCTGGTGATCGAGAAACCGTTCGGCCGCGACCTGCTCTTAGCGCAGGAGCTCAACGGCTTGGTCCACCGGCACTTCGCGGAGTCCCAGGTCTACCGGATCGATCACTACCTGGGCAAGGAAACGGTCCAGAACCTCTTGGGTTTCCGGTTCGCCAATCCGGTCTTCGAGGCGCTGTGGAACCGCGACCGCATCGAGAGCGTGCAGATCACGGTGGCCGAGCCCATCGGTGTCGAAGGTCGGGCGGTCTACTATGAGCGCGCCGGCGCGCTGCGGGACATCGTCCAGAACCACCTGACCCAGCTCCTCACCCTCGTCGCGATGGAGGTTCCGGGGGCGCTCGAGGCGGACCTGATCCGCAACGAAAAGGTCAAGGTCCTGCGCGCCATCCAGCCGATCGACCGGGACCAGGTGGTGTTCGGCCAGTACGCGCGCGGCCGGATCGACGGGGTGGAACGGCCGGCCTACCGCGAGGAGCCCGGCGTCGCGCCGGATTCCCGCACCGAGACCTTCGCCGCACTGCGCCTAGCCATCCAGAACTGGCGGTGGCACGGCGTGCCCTTCTACATTCGGACCGGCAAGCGGATGCCCCGCCGGCTCACGGAGATCGTCGTGACGTTCCGCCGGCCGCCGGTCTCGGTGTTCGAGATGATCGACGCGGAGGCCATCAATCCCAACCGGCTCGTCGTCACCATCCAGCCCGACGAGGGGTTCGACTTCCATGTCGAGGTCAAGACGCCCGGGTCGCAGATGCGGCTGGAGAGCGTGTGCCTGCGCTTCCGGTACTCCGAGACCTTCGCGCCGCTGCCCGACGCCTACGAGACCCTGCTGCTGGACATCCTGCGGGGTGATCAGACACTCTTCGTGCGCGCCGACGAGACCGAAGCCGCCTGGCGCCTGTACGCGCCGGTCCTCGAGCACCCACCACAGACCCATTCCTATCCCGCGGGCACCTGGGGACCGCGAGAGGCGAAGCGCCTGCTGCGCCGCGGGCAGCGCTGGCTGCCGGCATGACCCCGGCGGTCCGCATCTGCCCCGACTCGGAGGCGCTCGGCCGCGCTGCGGCCGCGTGGGTCGCCGACCGGATCGCGGCGCGCCTGCGCGAGGCCGCGACCTTCGCGCTCGTGCTGTCCGGCGGAGGCACGCCGCTACCACTCTACCACGGGCTCGCGGCGGACTACGGGGACCGTCTCCCATGGGCGCAGGTCCACGTCTACTGGGGCGACGAACGGTCCGTGCCGCACGACGCTCCTCAGAGCAACTACCGGATGGCCCGCGAGGCGCTGCTCGACCGCGTGCCCGTGCCGCCGGCCAACATCCATCCCATGCACACGCATCCGCCCGACCCGAATGCCACGGCGGCAGCCTACGAAGCCACGCTGCGCGCCGCGTTCCCCGGCCCCTGGCCGCGCTTCGACCTGATCCTGCTTGGCCTGGGCGCCGACGGTCACACTGCGTCGCTCTTCCCGGGCTCGTCCGCGCTTGACGAACACGAGCGCTGGGTGGTGGCCGTCTCGGTGCCGGCGGACCCGCCTGTCCGGCTCACCCTGACGCTTCCCGTGCTCCGCGCGGCGGCGCATGTGGGCTTCCTGGTCGTGGGCGCCAACAAGGCTGAGGCTCTGCGCCGCGCGCTGGGCACGCCCGATCCTCGCACCTGCCCGGCTGCCGCCGTTCGGCCCGAAGGCGGGGTGACCTGGTGGGTAGACGCGGCGGCAGCGTCGCGACTGGAGTCGGGCCGATCATCGGCGGGGAGGTCTGAGCGGGGGCACTGCGGGGAATAGCCCCCTAGAGGTCCCTCACAGGGCCGTGCCGCATCACGGTTCGGTCTGGCCGATCTCCACACGACCAGCAGCCTGATGGCGAGGCGACGCGGATGCTCCAGGAGCAGCGAGCAGCGCCGAGTTCGCCTGTAGCCGCAGTCGTTGCCCCAGTGTCCCCCTCCTCGCCTGTGAGGTCCCATGCTGGAAGCGGGGAATCCCTCCGGGCAGGACGCGGGAAGGTGGGGCTGTGCCCGTTATCAGGACATACCGGGACCAGCCTTCTGCAATCCACAGCCGGGCCTCTCGAAGCCACTTCGATGAGGGTTTGAAGCGCCCCGCTGGCGTCCTCGACCGTCAGATCGGCAAACCCCGCGTCCCGAAGGAGCTGGCAGTAGCCTTCCGCCGAACAGGCGCCCGCGACACAGGTCACCCAGGACAGCATCGTGGCGAATTCAGCGGGCAGCGGCCGCTCGAGTGCCAGGTCCGCGATGCCCACGCGTCCGCCCGGCACAAGCACGCGCCTCAATTCCCCTAGAGCCGCGGCCTTGTTGGCCGCATCCTGAGGCGCTGCCCTTGAAGCCGGGCGACCGGGCTCCTGCCTTCCGGCTCCCCGCGGTGGACGGGGGGACCGTCGCGCTGTCGGACCACCGAGGGCGCAACACGCTCCTGGTGTTCCTGCGCCACCTGGGCTGACTGCCTTGCCGCGAGCATGTGGCACAGTTGTGTCACCAGCATTCAGACATCTCGGCGACGAATACGCAGACGCTGGTGATCGCCTTCGGCGCTCCGGAGCAGGGCCGGGCGTGGCTTCAGGAGACCGGCTCGATCTTTCCGCTGCTCCTCGATGCACGGCGGGACGTCTACCGTGCCTACGCGCTCGAGCGGTCGCTGCTCAGATCGTGGAATGTGCGCACGCTCCTGACCTACGCCCGGCTGCTGGCCGCAGGGCGGCGGTGGCGCGGCATCCAGGGTGACTCGACGCAACTGGGGGCCGACTTCATCGTAGACACGAACGGGATCGTCCGCCTCGCCCATTACAGCCGTGACCCCGCCGACAGGCCACCCGTCACGCGCCTGCTGGAGGTGCTCCGCACAGCCGCCACAGAAGGGTGAAGACCCCCTTGGAAGCCCACTCCCTCAGCGCCCCTGCGGGGAACCCGCCGAAGCAGCATAGGAAGCCTGGGACCATGTCACTTCCGCCGGGGCCTTTTCCCACGCCAGGAACAGATTGTTCAACGCCTCTGACAGCGTCGGATGGCTGAAGATGTCGTCCTGGATGACCGTGTAGGGGACCTTGGCTCTGATGGCGACCTGCAGAATCCCCATGACCTCGCCGCCCCCGACGCCCAGAATGGCGCAGCCGAGAATCTGATCCGTGTCGGCGTCCACCACGGCTTTCATGAACCCGCGCGTCTCATCCATTTCGAGCGCTCTGGCCACATGGCTCATCGGCAACTTGGCCACCCGGACATTGTAGCCTCTGGCCCGGGCCTCCCGCTCGGTGAGCCCGACCCGGCCCAGTTCCGGGTCGATGAACACGGTGTAGGGGACGGAGCGGCCAGTCGTCCGGGTATGTCCACCGCGTCCTCCCCTGACCAGGTTCGTGCGGATGATCCGGAAGTCGTCGTACGAGATGTGCGTGAAGGCGGGACCCCCCTTGACATCGCCCAGCGCGTAGATGCCCGGCACATTGGTCTCCAGACGCTCATTCACCTGGACGAACCCGCGACCATCGGTCTGCACGCCGGCGGCCGCCAGATTGAGGCGCCGGGTGTTTGGCACACGACCGGTTGCCACCAGCAGATGGGATCCGGCGAGTTTCTGCTCGCCTGCCGGTGTCCGCACGGTCAGCCGGATGGTGCCGTTGGCATCTTGCTCGACGCGGATCGCCTCCGAGTCCAGGAGCACCTGGAGGCCATCCTGGCGCAGGATCGCTGCGATTTCTTCGGCCACATCGGGGTCTTCACGAGGCAGCAGTTGTCCGTGCCGCTGGATGATGGTCACGGCACTGCCGAACCGGCGAAACATCTGGCCGAACTCCAGCCCAATATAGCCGCCGCCGAGCACCAGCAGGTGCTCCGGCACCGTGTCCAGCTCCATGATCGACGTGGAATTGAGCGCCGGGACGGTGTCCAGCCCGACCACCGAGGGCGTCGCTGGCCGGACGCCGGTGTTGATGAAAATCATGTCCGCCCTCAGGCGGCGGGTTCTCCCGCCGTTCAGGTGTACGTCCACGGAGTTCGGACCTGCAAACGTGGCCTCACCCATCACCAGGTCCAGGCCGGTGATCTTCCCCAGACGGCGCTCGCTGCCGCCCCGGAAGCTCTCGACGATGTCCCGCTTGCGCTGTCGGATCCGCACCAAATCGATGCTCACAGGCCCCGTTCGCACGCCGTAGTCGGGCGCCCGCCGCGCCAGGTAGGCCACCCGGGCGCTGGCCACCATGGTCTTGGTCGGCGTACACCCGACGTTGACACACGTCCCGCCAACGTGCTCTCGCTCAGCGAGGGCAGTCTTCATTCCCTTTTCCACAACCAGGCACACCGCCAGGGGGACACCCGCCTGGCCGGCACCGATGACCAGGGCATCGTAGTGATCCGTCGGCGACATGGTGGCACCTCCACAAGGGTAGGCTAGCTTTCCCGGCCCAGCGCCCGATCGAGGTTGAAGGCGGGGCTGATCAGGGCCAGGTGGGTAAAGGCCTGAGGGAAGTTCCCCAGCGCCTCGCCGCTGGGTCCGATCTGTTCCGCGTAGAGCCCCAGGTGGTTGGCGTAGCCCAGCATCTGCTCGAAGATGATTCGCGCCTGTTCTAGCCTGGTGGGGTCTACGCGGCCAGCGCGGGTCAGGGCCTCGACGAGCCAGAACGAGCACATGGTGAAGGTCCCTTCGTCGCCCATGAGGCCATCTTCCGTCTTGGTCACGTCGTACCCATAGATGAGGCTGTTGAGGACCAGCCCCCCGGCCTTAGGGGATCGGTTGATGGCGTCCAGAGTCTGCAACATTCGGGGATCGGTCGGCGAGAGGAAGAACACCGGCGGCATGATCAGGTTGGCGGCGTCCAGGTGTTCGCTGCCGTAGTGCTGCACGAATGCCCGGCGCTCCCGGCTCCACCCCTTCGCCATGTCTGCAGCATTTCGTGCGGGTCCAGTTCGAAGCAGCGGGCCTCCAGCCAGCGCATGAACTGGCCGGCTTCGTGGGTGAAGCCGATGCGCATCAATCCGTAGATGGTGAACGCCGCATCCCGGATCCAGGTGTACCGATAGTCCCAGTTGCGCGCGCCCCCGACGTGCTCGGGCAGGCTGGCGGTGGCTGCGGCGACGATGGCCCCGGATGGCTCGTAGGTGAGCAGCTTCAGGACCAGCGCCGAGCGGGTGACCATCTCTCGCCACCGGCCCTGGTACGTGCAGTGCGAGACCCAGCGCTGCCAGTACCCGACGGTGGCCTTCAGCAGTGCCTCCGCTTCGTCCTCCGTGAGGCCGGGACTGTCTTCTCCCGGAAGGAATTCGCAGAGCGAGAAACTCGCCCTGTCGTCCTCCTCCAGGGTGACCTCTGCCACGACGCCCTCGTCTGTCAGGCGAACCGGAACCGGCGCGTCCAGCCTGAGGCCGAGGCGCGCAGAGCGGAAGACTGCCCCATGGTCGTTGACCATGGTTACATGCTCGTCGCGTGCATAGTTGAACGCCGGACGGCATGTCAGCGCGAATTTCATGCAGCCGTGGATCATCCTGACGCAGCGGACCAACCGGTGATGGCCGTGGCCATCTGGGGGCGTGCCCACGGGCATGAAGTCTATGATCTCCGCGATGCCGTCTGGCGAAAGGAAGCGCGTAGTCAGGACGTTGGTGTCGGGCCAGTAGAACTGCCGCCGGGTCACCGCGCCGTCGGCAGGGGCGATCTTGAAGGCTCCTCCTCGCCGCCCGTCGAGGATCGCCGCGAAGACGCTGGGCGAGTCAAAGTGTGGGAAGCACCACCAGTCGATCGAGCCATCCATCCCCACCAGGGCCACGGTGTGCAGATCCCCGATGACGCCGTAGTTCTCGATCGGCTGGTATCCCAAGTGCAGTCACCTCGGTGCCGTGTCGGTCGGCGGCTCGGCCTGGCCAGAGGCGGCCAGACATCACCACGACAAGCATGCCATATTTCATGCTGCCGGATGTAAGCTCAGCCACAGCGTCCCTGCGGAACCTCACCGCCGCATGGCGCCCCCATTCAGGGTGGCGTCGATCTGGCGCTTCAGATCGGCCTTGGGAACAAACCCGATGATCCGCTTCACCATCTCCCCGCCCTTGAAGAGGCCGAGTGTCGGGATGCTCCGGACCCCGTAGCGCTGCGCCAGGCCTGGATTCTGATCGACGTCGATCTTGGCGACCTTGAGCCTGCCCGCGTATTCGCGGGCGAGGTCCTCCACCACAGGCGCGATCATCCGGCACGGGCCACACCAGGCGGCCCAGAAATCAGCCAGCACCGGCAGAGCTGCCCCGAGCACCTCTGCCTGGAACGTCTGCTCAGTCACTGCGTACGGCTTGCTCATGAGAGATGCCTCCCTTCCTGTCTATGCTGCACCCACGGCCGCCAGCGTCCCACCGGCGCGGTCGGCGTCCAATGGTTCATCCCCGATCTCCTGGAGCCATCGCTCGGCATCGATGGCCGCCATGGCCCCAAACCCCGCGGCGGTGACCGCCTGACGGTAAAGCTGATCGTGCACGTCTCCGGCCACGAACACACCCTCCACGCTGGACATCCGGCGCTCTTTGAGGACGATGTACCCGGCCGGGTCCAGCTCGAGCTGGCCGTCGAACAGACTGGTAGTCGGTGTATGCCCGATGGCCACAAACACGCCGTCGACGCGATGCTCCGTCATCTCCCCGGTGAACACGTCGCGCACGCGAAGGCCGGTCACCCTGCCGTCCCCCAGGATCTCCGCCACTTCCGTGTTCCACAGGAACCGGATCTTGGGGTGCCGGAGGGCGCGTGCCTGCATGATCTTGCTGGCGCGCAGTCGATCCCGCCGGTGCACCACCGTGACCGAACGGGCGATGTTAGCCAGGTAGAGCGCCTCCTCCAGAGCGGCATCGCCTCCACCCACGACGGCGACCTCCTGCCCCCGGAAGAAGAACCCATCGCATGTGGCACAGGTCGATACACCTCTCCCCAGGAAACGCTCCTCCGATGCCAGCCCGAGCATTCTGGCCGAGGCACCGGTGGCGACGATGACGGCCCGGGCAGCCACCTCCTGGCCGCTTTCTGTCTGGATCACAAGCGGGCGCCGCGAGAAGTCCACTGCCGCCACATTCTCCGCCAGGAACTCCGCGCCGGCGCGCTCCGCCTGGGCCCGCATCGCCTGCATGAGCTCGGGACCCACCACCCCCTCCGGGAAGCCGGGGTAGTTCTCCACGGTGGTGGTCAGGATGAGCTGGCCTCCTGCCTGGCTGCCCTCGATGACCAGCGGCCGCAGGTTGGCTCGCGCCGTATAGATGGCGGCGGTCAGCCCGGCCGGCCCGCCGCCAATGATGACGATGTCGCGCATCATGTGTTCCTCCATCCGAATTGCAACTGGGTCCTACCGTACATGCAAGCGTTTCGTGAGGGCCACAGTCCCGGGTACTCAAGGAGGCGAGAGGGTACCGGTACAACGGTACCGGTCACCCCGCCGGGCACCTCCGGAGGTTCGAGAGGGCATAACTGCCCCTGCAGGTCCGTCTTTCTCAGCAGGCGAAGTCAGTACCGAAGGTGAGGACGAATGGGTGAGGCGATCGCCGTTGGCGTCATTCACGCCAGCGGCCTCATCCGCGAGGGAATCGAAGACCTGCTGAACCGCCAACCGGACGTGCGGGTGCTCGGAACGTTCGACAGCGCCCGCGATGTCCAGGAGCACCCAATCAAAGACGACCACATCCTCCTCTACGACCTGGGGACCGTGCACCAGGATGGCCCCGCGCAGATGGCAGAGTTGCGAACTCGCCTGCCGCATGCAAAGGTCCTGGTGTTCGGGGTGGCCGACGATGATCAGGCCATCATCGAGTGCGTCCGCGCTGGCGCCTCCGGCTGCATCCTCCAGAACGCCTCGCTGGAGGATCTGCTGGAGGCTCTTCGATCCCTGGCCGATGGCACGCCGCCCATCTCGCCGCGCGTGGTCACGACCCTGTTCAGCTACGTGGCCCAGCTACAGGCGGGCGACGACCGCCCGCCCCCATCCCCACTCACGCCGCGCGAAGAGCAGATCCTCCAGTTGATCGCCGAGGGCCTGACCAACAAGGAGATTGCACAGAAGCTTTACCTCCAGCCCCAGACCGTCAAGAACTACGTGCACCTGGTCCTCCAGAAACTCAACCTGCGCAGCCGGCTCGAGGTCATCCGCTCCCTCCGCGGGGGGAAGCGCTAGCTCTCACCGTTAGTACCAGGGTACCAGTACATGCCCCCAGACATTCAGTACTGGTGTCGGTGGCCCGGCCGCGGTCCCTCCAGTATGGTGAGGACGATGTCCATGCACAGATGAAAGGGGGGATCGAGGTGGAGCATGTGGAGTGTTGCAGCGTACAGATCGACACCGAGGAAGCTCTCGCCACGCACCACGCACAGGCGCATGGAAGTCTCCGCCGTGCCATCATAGCAGGGCTCATGGCCAGCATCGCCATGGGCATGATCGAGATGGTCTACGAAGGGCTGGTCGGGGCCGGCTTCTGGTCGCCGCTGGTCTTCATCGGGGCGACGGTCCTGCGGGGCCTGCAGTCGGTCGAGATCCCGGTGACCTTCCACCCCGCCGCCGTTGTGCTGGGCACGATGGGGCACATGATGAACTCCGCCCTCTTCGGCATCCTGTTTGCCTGGCTCGTCTCCCGCACCGCGGTCCCGCGCGCCAGGCTCCTCCAGGCAGGCGCTCTCTACGGGCTGGTGATCTTCCTGGTGATGTGGTACGGTATAGTACCTGCCGTCGACCCCGTCATGCGTAACCTCAACGGTGCGATGTTCGCGATCGCCCACATCATGTGGGGCGCGATGCTCGGACTGGCCCTCCAGCAGCCGGTGCGCAGGCCTGAGGGACTCCAGGCCACCTAAGCCATGAGGCCACTTGGGAGCAGGAGAGCCATCGCTGCCCTCGTCGTCCTCGTGGCCGCCGGCGTGCTCCTCGCCGCAGGGCTGTCCGTCAGGCGGCACGCGCCCGACCGCGCGGCAGAGGTCCTCGGAGATGCGGCGTCATCTGCGGGGCAACCCCTGCAGGCGGCGCCGGACTTCGACATCCTCCTCTACCAGGGGGGACCCGCCATCGGCGGTTCCCGGGTCAGACTCTCCCAGTTGTGGCAGCGGGGAGAGCCGGTGGTCGTCAACTTCTGGGCCGGCCTCTGCCCGCCGTGCCGCGCGGAGATGCCCGACTTCCAGAACCTCTACGATGAGACCGCGCAGGGCAGATTCATCCTGATCGGGGTGGACGTCGGTCCGTTCATCGGCCTGGGAACCCGCGGGGACGGACTGGCCCTGCTGCGGGAGTTAGGCATCAGCTTTCCAGCCGGGGTAGCGAGTGACGCCGGCGTGGTGACTGCATATCGGATCCTGGGGATACCGACCACGGTCTTCATCACGTCCGATGGGGAGATCCTGAGGAAGCACATCGGCCTGCTGACCCGCGGGCAGATGGACGCGTTCGTGACCGAGCTGCTGCGGGCGCCAGATACGCAGTAGTCGGGCCGCAGCCTACACCCGGCGCAAGACCACGCGGAAGCGGGGTCCAAAGGGCGACACGTAGGGGATGCCAGCCCTCTGGAACACCGCCGCGGGGATCCCGAGGTCGGCCAGGATGATCCCGCCGCTTAAGGGCGAAGCCAGCCCGGTCTTCGGCAGGGCCAGCGTAAGCGTCCAGGTCGCCCGCACGAACTCCCCAGGGGTCTCGCCGCTCGTGGCGTCCACGCCGGAGGGGAGGTCGAGGGCCAGCACCGACGCGCCCGACCCGTTGGCCCATCGGATCAACATCGCAGCCGGCTCCCGGGGGGCGCCGCGCAGGTTGTAGCCGAGCAGGGCGTCCACGATCAGCGCCGGCTGCTCCACCTGGAGGTCCTCCGGCACAATCTCTCGACCGCCTGCCCCCAGGTAGATGCTCCGCTGGAAGGCGGTAACCGACTGAGGGGCCAGGGACCCCGCCAGGCACAGCCGCACATCCACCCCACGGTTGGCCAGGTGCCTGGCGGCGCAGATCCCGCCGCCGCCGTTTCCCCCGGTTCCGGCCAGCACGACAACCCGCGCCGTTCGCCACGCCCCGCCGAGCCGGCGCAGCACCTCCAGAGTCAGGCTGCGCCCGGCGTGCTCCATCATCTGGAACAGATTCGGACCGGTCTCCTCGATAGCGATGCGGTCCACCTCGCCCATCTGTGCCGCGGTGACCGCCGGGACCTCGATTCCGTCGTCGGTGACGAAGCGGGGCACGGCCCGGGATACTAGGTCGTGTCCGGATAGAAGTCCTGCCAGGCGAACGGGAAGGCCGGGACATACGCGAGCGGCTTGAGGCTCTCCCCCGCAAGCGGCCCCGTCTGCGCCAAGCCCAGCCGCGGATGCCACCGGCTGCCGGTCTCATGATCGACCAGCAGCCCGTCGCGGAGCCCAAAGGTCAGCGTCCGGTCACCCAGGCGGCGCAGGAAGACGGAGATGCTGCGGGTTTGGGGATGCACGTACACCACGACCGGGTGCGGGCCGATGGCGTCGTTGACCACCCCCAGCCGTTTCACCTCGGCAAAGTGAAAGCCCCTGGCGTGCCCGGCCAGCGTGATCCCGATGACGAACCGGTCTGTCGGCCGCTCGCGGAAAATGCGCGGACCGTCCTCATCCAGCGCGAGGGTGCCGGGATGTTCTTCCTTCCACGTCTGCCAGGGCGCGATGGAGGCCGACAGCACCGCCAGGGCCGTGCCGCGCAGCGGTCCCAGGATGGCCCGACCCCAGACCTGCGACCAGACGCTGTCGGTGCCGTGGTCCCACCAGGTCATGGCATTCCGAAACAGGGCCCCCTGATTGCCGAACACCGTCACCCACCCCTGCCCGCGCCGCGCCGTCAGGATCTCCTGGTAGACTTTGCCCGTCTCCGGGCGCAGGTCGGCCCGATCCCGCAGCGCGGCCACTAGATGGGCGGCTACTTCATCGGGGACCTTCACGTGCCGGTCATGCATGAGACCAGTGTAGCAGAGCGGTCACCAGGTAACCAGGATCGGCGTCCCGGCGCGTCCCGGCGCAGGGATTCCGCAAGGTGCCGAAAGGCCCGTGTGGCGGGTGAGCGTCGAGCCAAGTCAGGCGACGAAGAGGACAGGAAGCTCAAGATCCGGGAGGAAGAGCGCCAGCCACCGTCACGGCCACCACCCGCATCGCCCCGTCGGTCAACTCGTGTCCCAATAGGGCGAAGTCCAGCGGAGCGGCGCGCGCAAGCGGTGATAGCCAATGCCCAACGCCTCCACAATCCCCATGACGGTGCCCCGGTACCCATACGGTACCAAGTGCCGGTACACATAGGCCCACAGCAGATTCACCGCCAGCAGCCCAATGAGCAGCAGCGCTTCGATGGCGACCGGATGATGGACGTAACAGTGGCTGGCATGCCAGTGGTGTTTGAGATCATGGAACCCGGTGTTCTCAATCTGCCACCGCGCGTGCGCACAGCGCCACAGATACTGCAGGCTCACCCCCTCCGGGCAGGTCGTCGCAAACAGATGGTCGCGGACTACTCCATCCGGACTGGCCTCCCGGAACCGCACCACGCGCAGCGGCACTGCCACCTCCTCCCAGCTCGTGACCTCCCACGCTTCCCAGGCCTCCACCACCTGGCCGTCCTCGCGCACCCATGTGGCCATAGGCGGCTGGCCCGCCCACAGCCCTGCCACGTCCTGCACAATCGCGTACCGGGGATCCTTCAGCCGCACCATGACCCACAGCCGGGGAATGAGGCGGTTCAACCACGGCCCCGCGGCATATTCCGCATCCACCACCAGCAGATCCACCCATCGCCCATGGGCCTCCAGCACTCGGGTGAGCAGCCGGCGCGCCGCCTCCCGTTCCCCATCCCCTGGCAGCAACGGCTCCACGTCCAACAGCATCCGGGGGGCCGTGCCCACCACCTGACACACCACCGCCCGGTGGTAGTACTCTCGCCCGGGTGTGCTCTTGGCCCCTACCCGCCGTACCTGGCACTCGCTGCAATGTCGTCGCCGCGTCGCCCACAGCTCCGTCCCATCCACCGTGAGCACATGCCATGGCCCCAGGCTCCCCGGGGCCCACACCTTCGCCCGCTGGGCTCGCTGCACCACGCCCTGCAGCCCACGCCGCAGCGCCCCCAAGTCCGCGCGCTTCAGCCCGTAGGCGATCGTATCCACACTCCCCGCCCGTCCCACCACCAACTGCGCGTGCCGCCACGTCGCCTCCCCCATCCGCCGCTCCAGTTGGTGCAGGCTGCGCCACTGAAACACCCACAGCCAGAACGCCGCCAGGAACACCTGGGCCGGCGCAATCTGCGGGTGCTGCCGGTGGTCGTCGTAGCCCTTGACCACCTCCCGGAACCCGTATACTTTCGAGATGTACCGCAGGAAGCGCCGCACGTGGGATGGGCCCATAAGCTGCTCCGTCGTGCTGGGGTCGGTCGTCCAACTGCATCCTAGCACGCGGGCGTTTGTGGGCCCTGCTGCTTGCCGGCCAGCCTCTCCAAAAGCGAAACGCGCCCCGCTCCCAGACAGGGCGCGCATCTTGGCCTGATCAGCCGTTCAGCTATCGCTTGCGGAATCCCTGGGCCGGAGCACACGTCGTTGACGGATCGGGACTGCTGTCGGTATGCTCAGCCTACCGATGAACGCGCCCGACACCCGATTCAGTGATTCAGTGAGAGGGGGGAAACCTGTGTTCAGCAGAGGGATCGCGGTGCTCGCCGCCCTGGCTGTCCTGCTCACCCCATTCGCCACCACCGACGCGCAGCAACCCCGCCGAGGGGGCATCCTGACATTCGCTCTCCAGAGCGAGGGACCGACGCTCGACCCGCACGCGACCACGGCGCTGGTCGTCTCGTACACGATGCACCATGTGTTCGAGACCCTGTTCACGATCAACAGCAAGCTTGAGCCCGTACCGATGCTTGCCGAGAGCCACACCGCCACGCCCGACCGCAAGACCCACACGATCAGACTCCGCAGGGGTGTTCCTTTTCACGACGGGCGTGAGCTGACCAGCGATGACGTCGTGGCCTCATTGACGCGCTGGGGCCGCATGGCGGTCAGGGGCCGGGCGCTCTTCGCGAACGTCGATTCGCTGACCGCGCCCGATCCGCTCACGGTGGTGTTCAAGTTGAAGGACCCTTACGCGCTGCTCACCGCGGACCTGGCCTGGTGGACGCAGTTCGCGGCGATCTACCCCAAGGAGGTGGTGGACGAGACCGGCACCGGCCCACTGCGCAGGTTCATCGGGACCGGGCCGTTCCGGTTCGTCGAGCACGTGCCCGACCGCCACCTTCGCCTCGAGCGCTTTGATCGCTATGCCGCCCGCACAGAGACACCCGACGGCATGAGCGGCCGCCGGACGGCCCACCTGGATGGGATCACCTTTGTCCCGATACCCGACGCGGCGGTGAGGGTGGCCGGCGTGCAGCGCAACGACTACCAGTTCGCCGAGTTGGTCTCGGCCGACGACTACGAGCGTCTGCGCCGTGATCCCAACGCGACGCCGTTCCGCGGGCCGGTGCCGAGCTTCCTGGCGTTCGTGATGAACAAGCGCACCGGCATCACCACCAACATGAAGGTCCGACAGGCCCTCCTGGCCGCGCTGGACGCCGAGGCCATCATGAAGGCGTCCTACGGTCACCCCCTGTTTTACCGCGTCGATCCAAGCCTGATGCCCAAAGAGCACTACATGTGGACCGATGTGGGCAGGGAGTTCTACAACCAGAAGAACCCCGAGCGTGCCCGCCGGCTGCTTGCCGAGGCAGGGTACAAGGGAGAGCCGATCCGCTTCCTCGTCACTGCCGAGTCCATCTGGGCCCTGAACTCCGCAACCGCCGCCAAGCCGATGCTCGAGCGGGCCGGGTTCACCGTGGACCTGCAGTTTATGGACTGGGCCACCGTCCTCACGCGCCGCGCCCGCACCGAGGGTTGGGAGGCAATGATCACGACATTCACGGCCGTGCCCGACCCAACCTTCCTGCTGGTGCTGAGCACCACCTTCCCAGGCTGGTACGAGAGCCGCGACATGCAGGCGATCCTGACGCTCATGCGGCGGCACAGCGACCCCAAGGTCCGCATGGACCTCTGGCGTCGCGCGCAGGCGCTCTTCTGGGACGAGGCGCCCACCGTGAAACTCGGGGACGGGTTCTTCATGCACGTCCACCGGCCCGAGCTCAGGGGGTACATGGGTCTGCCGTCGCACTACTTCTGGAATGTCTGGCTGGAGCCGAGGCGCTAGCACCCGGTGCCCGACGATGCTGCGGTGTTGGGTCCAACGGTACCCCTGCGTCCTCGCCTGGGCGTGGCCCGCGGGCTTCAGCAGATCCGAGGGAGCTGCTCGCCGCTCAGCATGTCCACGTTGGGCGGGATCCGCTGGTTCCAGTATGGCCGGATTCCGGCCTCCCGGAGGCGCCGTACGGCGCGCTCCGTAAGGTAGGCGTTCGAAGAGGCGTCCGACGCTGGAGCACAACGGCGAGTTGACCCCGCGGGCCAGCATCTGCCGCAGCACCTGCGTTTCGGCTTTGGAGAACGAAGCGACCGGTGCAAGGTGCCCCAGGTCGAAGGTCGCGTCGCCGAAGACGGCATGGAGCAGACCGACGGCCGTCCGCCGCGGCTCCCGCACCGCCTGCTTGCCGCCCGGCAGCGGGAAGTGGCGGAAGGAGGCGGAGCGGCTGAAGCCCTCGGCCGTCACGCGCAGGAACTCGCCGCCCCAGACTGTCCCGTCCATGCCATCCCCGCCGCCGTCCCAGGCCACGCCCAGCACGGGACCGTCGATCTCGTGCTCGGCCATGCACGACAGGACGTGCGCGTAGTGGTGCTGCACCTTGACCCGGAGCAGGCCCGAGCGCTCGGCAAACTGCGTGGAGAGGTAGTCGGGGTGCGCGTCGCAGGCCACGATTACGGGGGAGGCGTCGTACAGCCGGCCGAAGTCGGCGACCACCCGGACAAAGGCCTCGTAGGCCTGCGCCGTCTCCAGGGTGCCGATGTGCTGGCTGATGAAGACGCGATCGCCCACCGCCAGGGCCACGGTGTTCTTCAGGTGGCCGCCGACAGCCAGCACCGCCGGGTCGTCAGGCGCCGAGGCGGCGTGCCGCCTCCAGTTCCGCTGCCGCCTGCCGATACGGCCTTCAGGGCTCTCCGCGGACGCCCTCGGCGCGGCCCAGGGTGATGTGGACGCCGCGCCCGGTCGCCGGGGCCCGCCGGACCGCGAGCGCGGCCACAGCCAGATCCTGGACCGCGGTGCCGACCGACTTGAAGAGGGTGATCTCCGATGGATCGCGCCGGCCGGGCCGGCCGGCCGCCACCTCACCGATCTCCCCCCGGATCTCCTCCGCGCGCAGCCGGCCCTCCCCAATGGGGATGAGCAGGTCGCCGGCTTCCTCCAGGGCGGCGGCGCGGCTGTCCACGAAGACCGCGGCGCGCGCGACCAGATCAGAATCCACCTCGCGGGCCTGCGGCTGAAACGCGCCGATGGCGTTGACGTGCGCCCCGGGGCCGACTGCCAGGCCCGGAAAGACAGGCACGGCGCTGGTGGTCGCCGTGACGATCACCTCGGCACCGCGGACCGCGGTTTCAGGGTCGGTGGCGGCCAGGATGCTGGCCCCCTTGACCCACGACTGCGCCCGGGCCCACTCGACAAACGCCTGCGCCCGGTCGTGATCCCGGTCCACGACCCGGACCTGCGTCACTGGCCGCACCGCGCACACGGCTTCGAGTTGCGTGCGGGCCTGGGCGCCCGCCCCGAACAGGGCCACGATCCCGGCATGGGGCAGGGCCAGCAGGTCCGTGGCGACCCCGCTCGCCGCGCCGGTGCGCAGCGCGGTCAGGGCCGTGCCCTCGATCAGGGCCTGCGGCGTACCGTCGGCGGCGTCAAACAGGACGACGACGGCCTGCACCACCGGCCGGCCGGTCGCGGCGTTGGCCGGGAACACCGAAACCAGCTTGGCGCCCAGCGCCACGCCCTTCAGACCGTCTGTGGCCACGGCGCCCGGCATCGCCAGGAAGACCGCATCGCTGCCGGGGACCGGGACCGCGGTACGGACTGGCACCACCGCCCGACCGGCGGAAAGCGCGACAAACCCCTCGCGGACCGCGCCGATGGCATCGGACATCGGCACGAGCGCACGCAGGTCGTCGGCGGGCAGCAGCAGCACGGCTAGCCCCGAAGGAGGTTGCGCAGAATGAAGACCAGGTTGGCCGGGTGCTCGGCCATGCGGCGCATGAAATAAGGATACCAGTAGTCCCCGTACGGGACGTAGATCCGGACGCGCCAGCCGTCCCGTGCCAGGCTCGTCTGGAGGTCACGCCGGATCCCGTACAGGAACTGGAACTCGAAATGATCGGCCGGGATCCCTTCGGCCCTTGCCTGATCGACCGCGGCCTTCACCAGGCGCTCATCGTGCGTGGCGATCGCGTGAGAGGTTCGATCGCGGAGCAGCCCCATCTGGAGGCGCAGGAAGGACGCGTTCACGTCGGCCATCCGGGGGTAGGCGATGTTCGGCGGCTCGAGGTAGGCGCCCTTCACCAGCCGGATGGGGACCCCCAGCCGGAGCAGCCGCTCGGTGTCTGCCTGGCTCCGATAGAGGTAGGTCTGGATGACCGCGCCGACGTTGTCGAAGCCTTCGCCGACGAGCCGCTCGATGATGTCCAGTGTCGCGTCGACACATGACGAGTGCTCCATGTCGACGCGGACGAAGATGCCGGCCTCCCTGGCGGCGTCCAGCACACGCCGCATGTGCGACGCCGCCAGGGCCCGGTCGAACTCCAGTCCGAGCTGGGTGAGCTTTGTGGAGATATAGCAGTCGCGGGCCGGCGGACGCTCGCGCAGGCGCCTCGCCGCCTCGATGTAGGCGGATGCCGCGGCCTCGGCCTCCCGGGGATCTGTTACGCGCTCGCCCAGATGATTGAGTACAGTGTGATAGCCGGCGTGGGCGAGCGCGTGGATGACGTCGAGGGCCTCCTCGAGCGCCTCGCCGGCCACGAAGCGCCGCGCGGCCCGCCGCGCCATCGGATGCCGCACCACAAACCCGCGCGCGCGCGGACTCTCGGACAGGCGGAACAGAAGACCGCGCAGCACCTCGCCCTACCCAGCCCTACGGGTAGATGCCCCGCAGGTAGAGCGCCTGGGAGACCCGCTCGATCGCGCCGATCAGCGCGGCCGTGCGCATGTTGACCTGCCGCTCGTCAGCCACGTGCGCGACCTGCTCGAAGCTGCGCACCATGATGCGCTCGAGGTTCTGGTTGACCTCTTCCTCGCTCCAGAAGAACTGCTGCAGCCCCTGAACCCATTCG
Source organism: Armatimonadota bacterium (assembly GCA_037443565.1). Taxonomy (GTDB): domain Bacteria; phylum Sysuimicrobiota; class Sysuimicrobiia; order Sysuimicrobiales; family Humicultoraceae; genus Fervidifonticultor_A. Next base: position 87,253 of record JBBIOB010000004.1, read on the forward strand.
AAGTACGACACGATCACCCCGCCGGCGTTGGCCAGGATGTCCGGGACGACGGTGATGCCGCGGTCTTCCAGGATGGCATCGGCGCCCGGCGTGGTCGGCCCGTTGGCCCCCTCGACGATCATCTTGGCGCGCAGCCGCGGCGCGTTGTCCTCCGCGATCTGCCCCTCAAGCGCGCAGGGTACCAGGAAGTCGCAGGGCAGCTCCAGGATCTCTTCATTGCTGATGTGGTCGGTGTCTGGGAACCCGACGACCGTCTTGGTCTGGCGGGCGTGCTCCAGCAGCCTGTCGATATCCAGACCGCGGGCGTTCATGATGCCGCCGTTGATGTCGGCCACCCCGATGATCTTGCAGCCGAGCTGCCCGATCTGGCTGGCCGCCACCGATCCGACGTTGCCGAATCCCTGGATGACGACCGTGGCGCCCTCCAGACGCATCCCCTTTCGGGCCGCTGCCTCGCGCAGGGCGATGGCCACCCCGCGTCCGGTGGCTTCCAGCCGGCCGTGCGATCCCCCGATGGCGATCGGCTTGCCTGTGACGATCGAGGGCACCGAGAATCCCCGGTGCATGCTGTAGGTATCCATCAGCCAGGCCATGACCTGAGGGTTCGTGCCGACATCGGGTGCCGGGATGTCGGACTCGGGGCCAATCATGATCACGATCTCGGCGGTGTACCGCCGGGTCAGGTGCTCCAGCTCGTTCGCCGACAGCGTCTTGGGATTCACCACGACGCCGCCCTTCGCGCCGCCGTAGGGGAGGCCGACGACCGCGCACTTCCAGGTCATCAGCATCGCCAGCGCGCGGGTCTCGTTGAGCGTGACATCGGGGTGGTAGCGGATGCCCCCTTTGGACGGTCCGAGCACCGTGCTGTGGTGCACGCGATATCCAGTGAAGATGCGCACGGTGCCGTCGTCCATCTTCACGGGAAAGTGCACGATGAGCTCCCGCTTGGGGTAGGCCAGAAACTCCCGGATGCCCCGCTTCAACGGCAGGTAGTCTGCCGCCCGGTTGAATTGCTCGAGCGCGGCGTCCCAGGGGTCCTGCTTTGGCGCGATGACCATGGTCTTGACACTCATGCGTTCCCCTCCTCCTTGATGGGCGCCGGACGGTCGGCGCAGGACACGTCAGCGCACCAGCGCCGACAGGGGGACCAGCGTCACGCCCTGCCGGTCGAACTCGCCGCGCATCTCGGCGATGACGCGCGGGGTCAGGCGTTGCGCGTGCCCGATCGCGATGGCCTCGCCGCGCGCCCGGGCTAAGCCGATGAGGCGCTGGACCTCCTGCCGGATGGCCTCCTCCTCGTCCGTGTTGTCCAGGAATATCGTCCGGGCCGCCGTGCGGACCCCCATCTCGCCGGCCAGGGACTCCGCGATGGTGTCAGGCGTAGTGCGGCTGTCCACAAAGAACAGCCCGCGCTCGCGGACGACCTCGAGCACCGCCCGCATGATCCTGCGGTCGGCTGTGCCGCGCGATCCCATGTGATTGTTGATGCCGCGGACGCCGGGCACCGAGGACAGATTGGCGCGCACGACATCGCGGATCTCCTGGTCGGTCATCGCGGTCGTGACGCCGCCGGGCCCCAACGCCTTGGCGCCGTCTAGGGGTTCGAGCGGGAGGTGCAGGATCACCTCAAGACCGGCGACGACGGCGCGCCGCGCGACCTCGGACGAATGGGCCAGACCGGGGAGCACTGCCACAGTCACAGGTCGTCCGATTGCTATGATCTTTTCGACATCGGCGAGACTCCCGCCTGCGTCGTCGAAGACGATCGCCACGCGGGGCCCTGTCTGCTCCGGCGCCGCCGGCGTCGGGCGCGCCTGCGGCGGCGGCACCGATTCTGCCCGGGGGACGGGCACAAGGACCTGAACGGCCTGGCTCGGAGAGGTTGGGGACCCGGCCCGGTGCGCCTTGTACGAGAGGCCGACGCCGGCTGCCAGACCGATCAGGGCGGCCAGCGCGAGCGGCAGGCCGAATCGACGGCTCACGGCGCGGCGGCGCGGCCGAACCTGAGGCTGGCCTGACCGCCTACCGCCGCTGCGTGACCCGCTGCCTGAGAACCTCGATGCCACGCTGCAACTGCTCGGTGAGGATCCGTGCCGCGTCCGCTTCGGCCTTGCCCTCCAACCTGTCGCCTGCCGGCACGGTCGGTGGGATCCCGCGCCCGTGGATGTCGTGGTCCGACGGCGTCAGGTACTTCGCCGTCGTGACGGCTGCGCCGCCGCCGGCACTCAGGTTGAAGATCGACTGGATCACGCCCTTGCCGAACGTCTGCCGACCGACCAGATCGGCGCCGGCCGAGTCCTTCAGGGCCCCCGCCAGGATCTCCGAGGCGCTGGCGCTGAACTCGTTGACGAGCACGACCACCGGGACCGTCACCTTCTGCCCTCGGCCGGCGCGCTCGGTCGTCCTGCGGCCGCTGCGCCCAACGATGTGGACGATCGGCCGGCCCTCCGGCACGAAGCGGTTGGCGATCTGCAGCGCCGCTTCGAGCAGGCCGCCGCCGTTGCTGCGCAGGTCGAGGAGCAGGCCGCGCGCGCCCGCCGTGATCTGGCGGTCGAGTTCCGCCCCGACTTCCCTCGCGGTCTGGTCGTTGAAGGTCAGGATCCGAATGTATCCCAGACGCTCGGCCGCCAGCCGGCGCTGGATCGCCTGATCGAGCGTTGACGGTCCCTGGACGGTCACGATCTGGACCCGTGCACGCGTGATCTCGACCTCGAGCGTCGTGTCCTGTCGGCCGATGGTCAGCCGTACCCTGGTGCCCGCTGGGCCCCGAATCCGGCTCACCGCCTCCTGCAGCGCCATGCCGTCGGTGCGCACGCCGTCGATCATCCGGATGCGGTCCCCGGCGCGCAGCCCCGCCCGCTGCGCCGGCGTGCCCTCGATCGGCTGCACGACGATCAGGTGTCCGTCGCGGATGTCGATGAAGATCCCGATGCCGAAGAAGAACCCCTGCGTGTCCTGCGAGAACTCCCGGAACGCGGTGCGGTCCATGTAGCGCGTGTACGGGTCGTCCAGCGCTTCGAGCAGGCCGCGCGCAGCGCCATCGAACAGCACAGACGACTCCGGGACCGGGTTGAGGTACTCCCGACGCAGGGTGGCCAGCAGCTCCTGCAGCAGGGCAAAGCCCTGCTCGTCGGCCGGCCGCGCGGCGGCGGTCCGCTGGCCGTAGCCGTAGCCCGCCGCGAAGGTGGACACAACGAGGGCCACCAGGACGAGCGCGGCCGATATCCGAGACCCCTTGAACACGATCATCGCCCCCCAGCCGGCCACGTGGGCCGGCGGTTGTAGCTTATCGTGGCGGGCACGGCCCGGACAAGCCGCGCCGCCTCGTCAGCGGAGCGGATCGATGGGCCGCCCGTTCTGGCGGACCTCGTAGTGGAGGTGCGGACCGGTGGCGTACCCGGTGCTTCCCACGCGGCCGATGACGTGGTTGCGCGTCACCCGCGTGCCCGCACCGACCAGGATTGCCGAGAGGTGTCCGTACAGTGTGGACAATCCCTGGCCGTGGTCGACGACGATCAGCCTGCCGTAGCCGCCGTACCAGCCGGCAAACAGCACCGTACCGTCCGCGGCCGCCCGGACCGGCGCACCGTGGGGGGCGGCGATGTCCACGCCGGTATGGAAGTGCCGTCGCCCGAACAGCGGGTGCACCCGCGAGCCGAAGCGCGACGTCAGGGGCCCGCGCAGTGGCATGACGAATCCCACCAGCCGACCGCCGACGACCGACGCCCCCGCGCCCTGAAGGCGCAGAATCAGCGCCTCGAGCTGCGAGGAGTCGTCCTCGAGCTCACGCACGGCCTGCTCGGTGACGGCGCGCTCACCCGCAATCCGCCGGAGAATGGTCCGCTTCTCCTCGACCTTTCGCGCGAGGGTCTGCTGGCGCTCCTCGGTCTCTGCCATCAGCACCCGCACCCGCTCCCGCTCCGCCTCGAGCTGCTCCCGTAGCGCGATCGTGCGGTCTCGTTCTGCGGCATACGCCTCGACGAGCTCGGTGTCCCGGTGGATGATGGTGCTCACCAGGCGGGCCCGGGCGATGAACTCCGGGAACGACGTGGCGCCGAGGACCACGTCTAGATAGCCGGCCCGGCCCAGCCGGTACGCATCCACGACACGCTCACCCAGCACGGTCTGTTGCCGCACCAGGGTGCTCTCAGCCCGCGCCAGCGCCACGACCGCGGCCTCCTCGGCCCTCCGGACTCTCTTCAGCTCCACCCCCAGGCGCGCCAACCGGTGCTCTGTGGCCTCGCGTTCGCGGTCCAGGCGCTGCACCTCGTCGGCCAGGCGGCGCTCACGCCGCCGCGCCTGGTCCAGGCGCTGCTTCTGCAGCTCCAGGCGCTGCTGGACGCGCTTGAGCTCCTCCTGTCTCGCGGGCAGCGATCCTCCGGCAGCCGGCGCGCCGGCAGCCGGAGCGACCGCTGTCGCAGCCACAAGGACGCCGACGCAGGCCGCGACCGCGGAGAGCCCTCGCCGCATCACGACAGCAGGTGCCTCCGAAGGCCGATCGCGCTCCCCCCCACGCCGACAGCGATGCCGAGCGCCCAGACCAGCGCCAGCGCCTGGGGCAGCACCGCCCCTGGAGCCACCAGGGGCAGAAACGGCAGGGCGCTCGAGGCGTGGCCGGCCAGCACCAGGTACCCTGCGCAGAGCGCGCCGCCGGCCAGCACCGCCGCGGCGGCGCCCTGCAGCGCGCCTTCGACCACAAAGGGGCCTCGCACGAACCCGGGCGTCGCGCCGACAAGCGTCATGATCTCGATCTCCTGGCGCCGCGCGGCGATGGTCAGCCTGATCGTGTTGACGATGATGAGGAGGGCCGCCGCGGCCAGCAGGCCGGCCAGCACCATCCCGGCGATCCGCACGGCTCGAGTGAGCGCCATCAGCCGGGCGACGATGGGGGCCCCGTAGACCACCTCGTCAACCCCCTCGATCCGTTGAAGGACCTCAGCCACCTCGCGCACCCGGCGGGCATCTGTCACCCGCACCTCGATCGAGTCGGGCAGAGGATTCGACGGCAGCAGCTCGTTGACGGAGGCCATGGCCTGAAACGTCCGCTGCAGTCGCCGCAGCGCTTCGTCCCGCGTCACGATCTCGGCCGACCGCACCGCAGGAAGTCCCTGAACTGCCGCGAGCACCCGCTGCTGTTGCACGGCCGGCAGATTCCCGCGGAGGAACCCGACGATCTCAACCTGTCCCTCCAGAATGGCTGCGACGTGCCCGAGGTTGGCAGAGACGAGAAATCCGGCACCGGCCACGGCCAGTGCAATGGTGATGGTCGTCGTCGCGGCGGCCACCATGAGGGCGTTCCGTCGGAGCCCGCCCAGGGCGTCCGCCAGGACCACGCGGGTGCCGCTCGTCCAACGACGCGGCAGCAGGACGCGCGTCTCCGTCGCCCGGTCAGCGCGCGGTCTGGTAGAGACCCCGGGACTCATCTCGCACCACCCGACCGGCGTGGAGCTCGATGACCCGCCGGCGGAGGATGTCGACCAGCATCGGATTGTGCGTCGTAACGACCATCGTCGTGCCGCGCAGGTTGATCGCACTCAGCAGGTGCATGATCTCCCATGCCGCTTCGGGGTCGAGGTTGCCGGTGGGCTCGTCGGCGAGCACGACGCGGGGCCGGGTGGCGATGGCCCGGGCAATGCCAACGCGCTGCTGCTCACCTCCCGAGAGGCGGACGGGCAGGTCATCGGCCCGATCGGCAAGACCGACGGTCTCCAGCGCCCACAACACCCGGGGGCCGATCTCCAGGGGGTCGACACCGGTCACGCGCAGCGCGAACGCCACGTTGTCCGCCACGGTCCGGTCTGGCAGCAGCTTGAAGTCCTGGAAGACCGCCCCGAGTCGGCGGCGCAGGAACGGGATCTGCGCCGCCGGGAGCGCACCAACATCGACGCCGTCAACCACCACCCGACCGGCGGTCGGCCGTTCAATGCGCTGGATGAGCTTCAGGAAGGTGGACTTGCCGCTCCCGGTGGGGCCGACCAGGAAGACGAACTCGCCCGGATCGATCCGGACGGTGACCCCTTGTAGGGCGACAATTCCAGTGGGGTACGCCTTGCCGACGCCGTGAAAGTGGATCATCGCTGCTCCGACGAGAGGGTACGACCGTTGCGACGACGTGCTTACGGGTTTCGTCGGGCGCCGGTGGACTCCTGCTGACCTCCGGCCGCAGTGCCACCGGGCCGTCGGCCGCCGCTCCGACTACAAGACGCTCAGGTTCCAGGCCTCCAGCTCGCGCAGCAGCCGGTCGTCGGTCATGTTGAGGTGGACGGGCGTCACCGAGACATATCCGTCAGCCAGCGCCCTGGCATCGGTTCCCGGCTCGTCCGGCGCCGGCTGCCGTCGGCCGGTCAACCAGTAGTACTGCTGCCCTCGCGGGTCGGTGCGTCGCTCGAGCGCCGACAGGTACCGGCGGGCGCCCTGGCGTGTGAGCGCCACGCCCTTGAGCGCCTCTGCCGGCAGGTTCGGGACGTTCACGTTGAGCAGCGCGTCTTCGGGCAGGGGGCCCTCGAGGCACCGGCGGGCGAGCAGCTCGGCGAAGCGGCTCGCCACGTCGAACCGCACGTTCTCGAACGCGGCCACCGAGATGGCGATGCTCGGAATGCCGAGGATGGCGCCCTCCATTGCGCCCGATACGGTCCCGGAGTACGTCAGGTCTCGGCCCAGGTTCGCGCCGACGTTGATGCCGGAGACGATCACGTCGGGACGCGTGGGGAGGAGTTCGAAGACGGCCAGGATGACACAGTCGGCCGGCGTCCCGTTGGTGGCCCAGGCCGTGACGCCCGGCGGGTACCCGTAGGCCGGTCGGGCGCGCAGCGGCTTGTGCAGCGTGATGGCGTGGCCGGTGGCGCTGCGCTCGTGCTCCGGGGCGACTACCGTCGTGTCGTGCGCGGCGGCGAACGTCTCGGCCAGGGCCCGCAGGCCCGGTGACGCGATGCCGTCGTCGTTTGTGAGCAGGACGCGCATGGTTGCGTGCAGGCCTACGCCGCCTCCAGGGCGACGGCCGCGTAGCCGACCACGCTGTCGTAGTCGCCGCCGGTCTCGGCAGACGTCGCATATCGCAGGACATCCACGCGATCAGCGCCCAGCCGCCCCGCCGCCCCGAGCACCGCGGCCGCCGGGCCTACACCGCACATGGTCAGCCCACGGTGCGCCGCGAGATCGAGCAGCCGTCCTGGATCGCGTCCCACAACCGCCTCGATGACCTGCCGGTCGATCTCCACCGCCTGCTCGTGCGGCACGTAGTGGCTGAGGTCGGTCGACGCGATCAGCAACCCGTCCACGGAGCCGAGCGCATCGGCCAGCGCTTCGGCCAGGTCGCCGGCGGTTGCGGCGTCCTGTTCGGCCATGACGATCGGAACCACCGGCCCATCGTACCCAAGGAACTGTACGAAGGGAAGCTGTACCTCCACGCTGTGCTCGCCCGCATGCCCCCGGCCGTCAACAGCGATCCTGCGTCCCCTCAAGACTGCGACGACCTCATGAACGGTCGGCACCTCGCCGAGCGGCGTCTGCCACCGCGGATGGGGAGACAGCGCGATCGCTGGTCCGCGTCCCCAGTGATCCGGACCAACGATGATGACGACCCCGGGCCGCCGGCCCTCGGCCATCCGGAGGTAGGCGCAGGCGGCCACGGGGCCCGAGAACATCAGGCCCGCGTGCGGCACCACCAGTCCAATCACCCGGCGAGAGCCCCAGGGCCGCGGTCTCCTCGCCGGGCCCTTGGGATGGTCGAAGCACCACTCGATCTGCCGCCGCAGCCGCGCGGGATCGCGCTCGTAGAAGGTGCCGCTAACCGCGGGCGGCCGGACCGACGTCGCGTCCACCTATGGCTCCTCGCGCGGGCTGGAATCGTCTCCGGAAACCTGCTCCTGCAGCCATGCCAGATAGGGCCGGGCTCCGTCCGCCACGGGCAGCGCCAGCACCTCGGGGACCGTGTAGGCGTGCAGCGCCTCTACCCGCGCGATCAGCGCGGGTAGGCGGGGCTTCACCGTCTTGATGATGAGAAGCCACTCGGACGCGCGCTCAACGGCTCCCTGCCACCGGTAGGTGGACAGGACGCCCGGGACAATGTTCACACACGCGGCCAGACGCTCGCCGACCAGCGCGTCGGCGAGCCGCGACGCCTCGTCCGCGCTCCCGGACGTCACGAACACCACCAGGGGTTCCATACGGGATGCCGGTACGGTGCCGCCCAGACCCTCAGTCCTGCTCACGCCACCAGTCCGGCGAGAGGTCGCGCCTGGGTTTGACTTCACGAACGCTGGGACGGGACCCTGCCCGCTCCTTGGCGACGCGAGCCCGCAACTGCTCGAACTCGCGGAGGTCGGTGAGTACCTTGAGCGTGTTCCAGACGGCCTCCTCGACCTGCTCGCCTCCCTCGCGCTGCACCAGCGCGACCAGCGGCTCGATCACCCGCTTGTTCCGCAGTTTCCCGAGGATCCGAATCGCGAGCCGCTTGACCTCGACATCCTCGTCTTCCAGCGACGTGATGAACTGCTCCGAGGCGCCGTCCCCAAAGAGCGCGAAGAGCACGCGCAGCGCGAAGCGCCGCACCTTGGGCATCGGGTTCTCGAGGGCGACCCTGAGCTGTTCGACCACCTCGGCGCGGGACCGGCCGGCGAACGCCTCGACGACGGTCCTTGACGGTTGGATGTCGCGGTCGCCGTGCGCCGGCTCCGCGCCGTCAAGCACCCCGCGCTCCTCGAGGCGGGCCAGCGTGGCCACGACGGCCTCCTGCAGGCGCGGATCGCGGAGGAAGAGGTCCACCAGCGGCTTGACGATCCGACTGTCCCCCACGCGGCCGAGGACGGTCATCGCCGTGGCCTGGATGACTTGGCTGTCGCGGTCCAGCGCTTCGAGCAGGGCGTCGATGGCGCGCGGTCCGACATCCACCAGGATCTTCATCACCTGGGGGCCGATCTTCCGCCGCAGCCCCTTGTCTTCGAAGGTGGCCATCAGTGCGCCGACCGCGTCGGGCCCGATGCGCACCAGGGCCTCGGTCGCAGCCAGTTGCAGCGAGCGCTCCCGCCGGGCCAGGGCCCGGATGAGCGGATCCACGGCGCCGCGATCCCGCATGTCGCGCAGCCCGTTCACCGCCTGCAGGACGACCTGCTCGCTGCGATCGGCGAGCGCCTGCCTCAGCGCCTCCGCTGCGGACGGGCCGTTGATCCGCCGCAGCGCCATGACGGCGCTCTTGCGGACGTACTCGTCCGCGTCCTGGAGCGCCCGGGCCAGAGCGGCAACGGCGGCCTCGTCGCCGAGCTTGCCCAGGGCGTGGGCCGCGTCGCTGCGGACCGTCACGTCATGGCTGTCGAGCTGGCGCAAATACCGTTGAAGCTCGTCGGCCCTGGTGGCCTCCGGCATCGCGGCTCCTCCCACTTCATCAAGACGGACTGACACGCCCGACGCTGCGCGGATCCGGCGCCATTGCTGGTACCCCGTAACTCCATTATGCACGAAATCCCCGTCCTCGACTACGGCCCCCGCCGCCAGGGGCCTGTGCGGCCGCAGCCGCAGGAGTGGACTGGGGGACCGGGGGAACACTTGCGGGAGGAGCACAGGCTACCTATACTGGCGGTAATGGAAGCACAGCCTTCCGCCCGCTTCGCGCACGCCAGCGAGGCGGAGTTCGCCCGGATCCTCGACTTCTACGGCATCCGATGGGAGTACGAGCCTCGGTCGTTCCCGCTGGAGTGGTCGGCCGAGGGCCGGGTGGTTGAGAGCTTCAGCCCCGACTTCTACCTCCCGGACTTCGATCTCTACATCGAGCTCACCACGCTGAAGCAGAGCCTGGTCACGCGTAAGAACCGCAAGTTGCGCCGTCTCCATGAGCTGTATCCTCACGTGCGCGTGAAGATGTTCTACGGCCGTGACTATCGGAATCTGCTCGCCAAGTACGACCTGCAGCCGTCCGGCACGCGTTGATGCTCGCGCCGTCGCTCAAGCGCATCCTCTTCACCGAAGACCAGATCCGGGATCGCGTCCGGGAGCTGGGCCTAGAGATCACACAGGACTACGCGGGACGCGATCTGCTCGTCGTGACCGTGCTCAAGGGCGGCTTCTACTTCCTGGCCGATCTGACGCGGGCGGTCGACCTGCCGCTGGCCATCGACTTCATGGCGATCAGCTCGTACCGAGGCGGCAAGGGCGCCACCGGCGCCGTCCGGCTGATCAAGGATCTCGACGAGGAGACGACCGGGCGGCACCTGCTGCTCGTCGAGGACATCATCGACACCGGCCTGACGGCGTCGTACCTGCTCCGCGCGCTGCAGGCGCGGGATCCGGCGGACCTGGCGATCTGCACGCTGCTCGACAAGTCCGCGCGGCGCATCGTGGACACGCTGCCGATCCGCTACCGGGGGTTCGAGGTGCCCGACGAGTTCGTCGTGGGATACGGGCTGGACCACCGTCAGGTGTACCGCAACCTCCCCTACATCGCGGTGCTCGACCCAGCGGACGCGGGACCCGTCCCGGCGGGCGGGCCAGGCCAGGGAGGGCGCTCGGCGTAGGGGAGCGCGCGGCCGACCGCGAATCTCACCACGAGAGCCCCTTACAAGCAGTGCAGCGTATGTAGGGCAGCTTACAAGCGGAGGAGGAACACCGATGAGGCGTGTGGTGCTCCTGATGGCGGCTGGGCTCGTGCTCCTTCTGGCCCTGGCCTCGCTGCCGGCGAACCCGGCGAACGCGGCGCCCCGGGCCACGACGTGGAAGTTCACCCTGGACTTCATCATCCAGGGACCGCAGGCACCGTTCCTGCTGGCGCTCGAGAAAGGATACTACGCCCGCGAGGGGATCACGCTCACGATCGACCGTGGCTTCGGATCCGCGGACGCAGTGACCAAGATCGCCACGGGCGCCTACCAGCTCGGCTATGCCGACATCAACTCGATGATCGAGTTCAACGCGCGCAATCCCGGCCGGGAACTCGTGGCGATCGCCATCCTGCTCAATCAGCCGCCGTTCGCGATCCTGACGCTGCGGCGCGAGGGCATCACCCGGCCGGTAGACCTCTACGGCAAGCGGCTGGGCGCGCCGGCCGGCGACGCGCCGCGGCGGCTCTGGCCCCTGTTTGCCAGGGCCGTGGGCCTGCCGGCCACGGCGGTCGAGTGGATCACGATGGACGTCCCGCTGCGCGAGCCCATGCTGATCCGCGGCGAGGTCAACGCGATCTCGGGCTTCTACTTCACGTCGTTCCTCAACCTGAAGGCCGCCCGGGTCGACCCCAACGACATCGTCGCGTTCATGTACAACGACCAGGGGCTGCCGCTCTACGGCAACGCGATCATCGCCCCGCCGTCCCTCCTCGAGCGCGAGCCCGAGGCGGTGCGCGGGTTCCTCCGCGCGTTCATCCGGGCGCTCCAGGACTCGATCACGAATCCGGCTGAAGCGGTCGCGGCGGTCAAGAAGCGCGACCCGCTCATCAACGAGGCCGTCGAGCTCGAGCGGCTGCAGCTGGCGATCCAGCACAACATCCTGACCCCCGACGTGCGCTCGCATGGATTCGGCGTGATCCGACCCGAGCGCATGGCCAGGTCGATCGAGCTCGTCGCAGACGCCTTCGGGCTTTCTACCAGACCGATGTGGTGGCAGGTGTTCACGGACAAGTTCCTCCCGCCGCGGGCCGAACGGATGCTGCCGGTGAGATAGTTGAACCAGCGCGATCAGGGCGGGGGCGCCGCCGCCCGCCTCGACGAGGCGACCGCGCCCCCGCCCACCAAGGATCCGTTCGTCCGCGTCGACAACGTCACGCTGGACTACCGGCACGAGAGCCAGAGTGTCCGTGCCATCGAAGGGGTGAGCCTGGAGGTCCGGCGGGGCGAGTTCGTGGCGGTCGCCGGGCCGAGCGGCTGCGGCAAGACCACCTTGCTGAAGAGCCTGGCCGGTCTCGTCTTGCCGACCGCCGGGACCATTGCCGTGGGCGGGGTGACCGTACGCGGGCCGCTCAAGATCGTGGGGATGGCGTTCCAGAATCCGATCCTGCTCCCCTGGCGGCGGATGCTGGACAACGTCCTCCTCCCCCTGGAGATTGTCGCCCCCCACCGGGACCGGCTCAGGCGCGAGCGGGCCGGGTATGTGGAACAGGCGCGCGACCTGCTGGCCTCGGTCGGGCTCGACGGGTTCGAAGACCGTCATCCCTGGCAGATCTCCGGCGGCCAGCAGCAGCGGGCCAGCCTCTGCCGCGCCTTGATCCATCACCCCGAACTCCTGCTCCTCGACGAGCCGTTCGGGGCGCTCGACGCCTTTACCCGCGAAGAGCTCTGGTTGGTGCTGCAGAACCTGTGGCTGCAGCGCCGTTTCACGGTGGTCCTGGTGACCCATGACCTGCGCGAGGCCGTCTTCCTGGCCGACACGGTCTACGTCATGAGCCCCAGGCCGGGCCGGCTGATCCACGAGGTGCGGGTGGCGCTGCCCAGGCCGCGGACCCTCGAGGACGCGTTCAGCGCAGAGTTCACCGAGATGTACCACGAGATCCGCGCCCGGATCGGCGAGGCCCGAGGGACGTGAACATGGGCGATCGGCTCCGGGAATGGCTGCCGCCGCTGGCGGTGATCGTCGGATGCGTGGCCCTCTGGGAGGTCGGGGTCGCCGCGCTGCGCGTGCCGGTGTTCATCCTGCCCGGACCGTCCGCGGTCTGGGGAGCGCTGCTGCAGTGGCGCGACGCCATCTGGTTCAACGCCGCCCAGACGCTCTACACCACGCTGGCCGGCTTTGCGCTCGCGCTGGTAGGCGGCATGGGGTTGGGCCTGGCCATCGGCTACTCCACCCTTGTCTACCGCGCCCTGTACCCGCTGCTGATTGCGTTCAACAGCGTCCCCAAAGTCGCCATCGTACCGGTGCTCGTCATCTGGTTCGGCATCGGGACGGTCCCAGCCATCATCACGGCGTTCCTGATCTCGTTCTTCCCGATCGTCGTCAACGTGGCGACCGGGCTTGCCACGCTCGAGCCCGAATGGCAAGACGTCCTCCGATCGTTGGGCGCCAGCAAGCGCCAGATCTTCGTCAAGATCGGCATCCCAAGGTCGCTCCCCTACTTCTTCGCCTCGCTCAAGGTTGCGGCGACCTTGGCGTTTGTCGGTGCCGTCATCGCGGAGACGGTGGCCGCCAACCGCGGCATCGGCTACCTGATGATCTCCGCGAGCGCCCGGTTCGAGGTGCCACTGGTGTTCGCCGGGCTGGTGGTCGTCGCGGCCATGGGCGTTGCGCTCTTCGCGGCGTTCGCGGTGTTCGAGCGGCGGCTGACCGGCTGGGCGTACCGGGGACAGACGATCATCGCCGGCTGATGCTCCTCCCCGGAGGGGCCTCCCGGCTCTCCCGAAGGGGGGTGCCGCCACTTCGTCCTGCCACCCCGCCGGCTCAGGTGCGCAACCGATGCCGAATCCGGATGGTCGGCCGTAGGATGGAAGCGTCATGCTGGCGCCGTCCGTCGCGACGGACGGCGCACCATCAGGAGGGATAACATGGAGCGAGTTCGGATCCCGCTCGCCGCGGTCCTCATCAGTCTGTTGGTCGGGGTTCCTGCGGGTTGGGCTCAGGCGCCGGTGCCGGTACGTGGAGGCACCCTGACCGTCGCTCTCAGCGCCGACCCACCGGCCCTCGATATCCATTCCACCACCGCATATCTCACCGAGATCGTAAGCTGGCACGTCTTCGAACCGCTGTTCACCTACGACCGCAACTACCAGATCACCCCGATGCTGGCGGAAGGCTATTCCGTCGGCGCCGGAGGCCGCGAGTTCACCATCACGCTGCGGGCCGGCGTCCGCTTCCACAACGGCCGCGAGATGACCTCGGCCGATGTCGTCGCCTCGCTGCAGCGCTGGGTCAAGATGGCCACGGTCGCCGTGCCGTTCTTCCGCGACGACATCGAGGCGATCGAGGCCAGGGGGCCGCGCGCCGTCGTGATCAGGCTCCGGCAGCCGTCCGGCGTCCTGATCGCGGCGCTGGCCCAGCCGATCCAGCTCGCCGGGGTCTACACGCAGCAGGCCGCGGACGCGGCCGGGACCCAGCGCATCACCGACATGGCCCAGTTGATCGGCACCGGGCCGTTCAGGTTCACCCGCTGGACGCCGGGCCAGGTGATCGAGCTCGAGCGCTTCGACGGCTACGCGGCGCGCTCCGGCAGCCCCGACGGCTACGGCGGCCAGAAGGTCGCCTACGTCGATCGGCTGCGTTTCGTGATCGTCCCCGATGTACAAACCCGCATCAACGGTGTGCTTACCGGGCAGTACGACTACGCCGAGAGCATCACGCCGGACGCGTACGGGGCGCTGCGGGTCGACGCGCGGGCCCGCACGCTGATCCTCAGGCCCTACGGCCAGCCGATGGCCGTCTTCAACAAGCGCCGTGGCCTCTTCACCGATCGGCGTCTGCGCCAGGCGTTTGTGGCTTCGCTCGACATGGGCCAGATCATGGCCGGCACCTTCGGCAACCCGCTCATGTTCCGGGTGGACGGCAGCCTCATGTTCAGGGAATCGCCGTGGCACTCGCGTGAGGGCCTCGAACCCTACAACCGCCGCGACCTCGGCCTCGCCCGGCGTCTGATGGCTGAGGCGGGCTACCGCGGCCAGCCGGTCCGCTGGATCACCAGCACCGCCTTCGACTGGGCCTACAAGCCCGCGCTGATCGCCTCCCAGCAGCTTCAGGAGGCCGGGTTCAACATGGACCTCCAGGTGCTCGACTGGGCCACGGTCCTCTCGAGGCGCGCGAACCCCGATCTGTACGAGGTCTTCAGCACGTCGTTCATCTTCAGTCCCGGTGTGGAACCACCGATCCAGCCGGTGATCCTGAGCGGCACATGGCCGGGCTGGTGGACAACCGAGGAGAAGGACCGGCTCATTGGCCGGTTGATCCGCGAGCCCAACCTGGAGGCCCGCAAGCGCATCTGGACGGACGTCCAGCGGCTGTACTGGGAGGACGTGCCCGGGATCAAGTTCGGCGACTTCTTCAACCTGGCCGTTGCGCGGCCTCAGGTGCAGGGCCTGACCACGCGGCCCGACCTGTTCTTCTGGAACGTCTGGGTTCAGCGCTAGGAGACCGTGCTCGCGTACGTCGCGCGGCGGCTGGTCGCGATGGTTCCGATCGTCATCCTGGTCGGAACCATCGTCTTCCTGCTGATCCACCTTACGCCCGGCGACCCGGTGGTCATCATGCTGGGCCCCGACGCCAGCGAGGAGGCGGTCACGCGCCTCCGCACCGAGCTCGGCCTGGACGCGCCGGTGTACAGGCAGTGGACGCGGTGGTTCCAGCGCGTGCTGGTCGGTGACCTCGGCACGTCGATCTTCTTCGGGGTCCCCGTCACCGAGACGATCCGCCGGCACCTGCCGCCCACGATCTACCTCAGCGCCTTGGCGATCCTGGTCGCGGTCGGCATCGGCGTGCCGGCGGGGATCATCTCGGCGGTACGACGAGGGTCGGCGCTGGACCAAGCCGTGACCATGACGGCGTTTCTCGGCGTCTCGATCCCGGAGTTCTGGCTGGCGCTGAACCTGGTGCTACTGTTCGCGGTCAATCTGCAACTGCTGCCGGTCGCGGGGTATGCGCCGCCGACCGCCGGGCTCGCGGTCAGCCTCCGGTACCTAGTGCTACCGGCGTTTACCATGGGGTTCGTCCAGTCGGCGCTGATCGCCCGCATGACGCGCGCGGCGATGCTCGAGGTGGTGGTGGCGGACTACGTCCGGACCGCGCGGGCCAAAGGGCTGCCGTCGCCGCGCGTGACCATGCGTCACATCTTTCCCAACGCCCTGATCACCGTGATCACCGTGATCGGCATCATCTTCTCGGTGATGATGGGCGGCAACGTCATCGCCGAGACGATCTTCACCATCCCCGGGCTGGGGCAACTCCTGATGTCCTCGGTGCTCCGCCGCGACTACCCGGTCATCCAGGGGATCGTGCTGCTGGTCGCCGCGGCCTACGTGGTTATCAACCTGCTGGTCGACGTCGCGTACGCCCTGGTCGATCCGAGGATCCGATATTGATGCGGCGCCGCCATCCGGCCGGTGATGCGCAGCCTGCCCGCGGTATCCCTCCGTGGGTGAAGCGGTGGCGCGTCCTGCTGCGCCGCCCGGTGGTGATCGCCGGAGGGGGGCTCTTCCTCCTGTTGGTCCTCCTGGGTACGCTGGCCCCATACCTGGCGCCGGTAGGCCCGCAGACCATGCAGATCATCGACCGGCTGACGCCGCCGTCGGGCCGCTACCTGCTCGGCACCGACGACTTCGGCCGGGACCTGCTCAGCCGGGTCCTCCACGGCATCCGGTTGTCGCTGACCATCGGCGCGACGGTGGTCCTATTCAGCACGGCCATCGGGTTGCCGATCGGCCTGCTGGCCGGGTACCTGCCCGGGCTCGACAACCTGCTCATGCGCCTGATGGACGCGCTCATGGCGTTTCCCGCGGTCATCCTGGCCATCGCGCTGATGGCCGCGCTGGGGCCGAGCGCCGTGAATGTCACCGTGGCTCTGGGGATCGTGTACGCCCCCCGCATGGCCCGGATCGTCCGCGGCAGCGTGCTCGTCGTCCGGCAGTTCGAGTACGTCACCGCGGCGCGGGCGCTGGGCATGCGCGACGGCCCCATCATGCTGCGCCACGTGCTGCCCAACTGCCTGTCCCCGGTCATCGTCCAGGGGACTTTTATCTTCGCCTACGCGGTGCTGGGCGAGGCGCTGCTGAGCTTCCTGGGCGCCGGGGTGCCGCCCCACGTGCCGAGCCTGGGGAACATCCTCGCGGGCGGGCGCGTTTACATGGGCCAGGCGCCCTGGATCACGATCTT
Source organism: Armatimonadota bacterium (assembly GCA_037443565.1). GTDB lineage: Bacteria > Sysuimicrobiota > Sysuimicrobiia > Sysuimicrobiales > Humicultoraceae > Fervidifonticultor_A. The sequence continues at coordinate 104,017 of JBBIOB010000004.1, forward strand.
CCCCGGCGTGGCGATCATGATGCTGGTGCTCGGGCTCAACCTGTTTGGCGACGGGCTGCGCGACGCGCTCGACCCCCGCCTCGTGCAGAGCCGGTCTGGGTAGTCGCGGGATCAGTCCGCCGTGAATCGGGTCCCGGTCTTCCCCTCCAGCGCCCGCTCGATGTTCTCGGGGTTGGTGACGAGTGCTTCCCTGCCGCCGCGCTCGAGGTACCAGACGATCGCCTGAATCTTCGGCCCCATGCTGCCCTTGGCGAAGTGGACGCCCTCGGCCAGGTACTGCCTCGCCTGCGCCAGCGTCATGTGCGAGAGCCACTCCTGGTTCGGCTTGCCGAAGTTGATCGCCACCTTCTCCACCGCCGTGCTGATGACAAACAGGTCGGCGTCGATCGTGTTGGCCAGCAGCGACGACGCGTAGTCTTTGTCGATCACCGCGGCGATCCCGCGCAGCATGCCGTCGCCGTCGGCCACCACCGGGATGCCGCCGCCGCCGACCGTGATCACGGTGAACCCCGTGCGGATCAGGTCGAGCACCGCATCCTGCTCGACGATGCGGCGAGGCAGCGGAGACGGCACGACCCGGCGCCAGCCCCTTCCGGCGTCCTCCATCACCGCCCACCCCTCGTCGTCCCGCCGGCGCTTCGCCGTGGCCTCGTCCATGTATGACCCGATCGGCTTGGAGGGGTTCGCAAAGGCCGGATCATCCGCGGCCACCTCGACCTGGGTCACGACGGTCACGGCGCTCTTGGCGATCTCCATCCGGCGGAAGTGGTTGTAGAGGTTCTGCTGCAGCGCGTAGCCGATCGCGCCTTGCGTGTCGGCGCCGCAGGCATCGAGCGGCACTTCGTGGAGCTCGTGGCGGGACAGCTCCGACCTCCGCAGGATGAACCCCACCTGCGGGCCGTTGCCGTGCGTCACCGCGACGTCCCACCCGGCCTTGATCATCCCGGCGATGTGCTCGCAGGTCTCGCCCGCGGCGTGGTACTGATCCTCGACCGACTGGTGCTGGGGGTCCTTGATGAGCGAGTTGCCGCCAATGGCGACGACCGCGACCTTGCCCATGGGTATCCTCCCTAACTCATCGTAAGGGCCATGACGGCCTTCTGCCCGTGCAGCCGGTTCTCGGCCTCGTCGTAGACCACCGAGTGCGGCCCATCGATCACCCCGTCGGTGACCTCGATGTTGCGGTCGGCCGGCAGCGGGTGCATGTAGATGGCGTCCGGGGCGGCAAGCCCCATCCGGCGCTCGTCGGTGATCCAGTCCTGGTACTTCCGGATGATCCTGGCGCCTTCTTTCTCGTCGGTGGTCGCCAGCAGGGCCCCCCAGCTCTTGGCGTAGATGATGTCGCTGCCGCGGAAGCCGGCCTCGAAGTCGTCCATGATCTCAAAGCCCGCCCCGGCCTTCCGGGCGTTCTCCTTCGCCTGCTCGACGACGTCCGGCATGAGCGTGAACTCGGGCGGATGGACCAGGCGCACGTTCAGGCCGAACCGCGGCATCAGGAGGATCAGGTCCTGCGGAATGCTGATCGGCTTCTGGTAGCTTGCCGCGTAGGCCCAGCTCACGGTGATGGTCTTGCCCCGGGGATCACCCTTCTTCTCGATGATCGTCATGAGGTCGGCCAGCGTCTGGAAGGGGTGCCAGAGGTCGCACTGCATGTTGAGCACCGGCACCCGGCTGGCCGCGGCGACGTCGTTGATGTACCGGTTTCCGATCCCCCAGTCGACGTTGCGGATCGCGATCCCGTCGTTGTAGCGACCGAGGATCTCGCCGATCTCCTTGGCGGTGTCGCCGTGGGCGATCTGCGTGGTCCGGCTCTCGATGAACTGGGCGTGCCCACCGAGCTGCGCCATCCCGGCCTCGAACGACGCGCGGGTCCGGGTACTGGAGAAGAAGAACAGCAGCGCCAGCACCTTGTCGCGCAGGTACGGGTGCGGAAGGCCGAGCGCCCGCTTGCGCTTCAGGTCGAACGCCACATCGAGGGCGGTCTCGATCTCTTCCTTGGTCCACTCCTGGAGCGCGATCAGGTCGCGCCCGCGAAGATGCGTCTGCACCGTCGGTCCTCCCTCCCCTACTCCATCGCGCCCAGGACGAGCGCCAGCAGCGCCATCCGCGTGACCACGCCGTTGAACGCCTCGGTCCAGTAGCGCGCGTGCCGGGTGGCGTCCACGTCGGGCGGCAGCTCGTCCATGCGTGGCAGTGAGTGCAACACGATCGCGCCGCGCTTGGCGCGCTCGCGCAGCATCTGCCGGGTGACCTTGTAGGCCGCGGGGGTCATCCCCACCTCGCCGGCGCGCTCGTCGCGGGACTTCGTGTAGTCGGGCTGGACCACCGGCTCCATGTAGATCACATCGGCCTCGCCGATGACCTCCTCGGCGGTGGCCACCTCGCGGTACCGGACGTTGCGCTCGTCGAGCTCGGCTTTGAACTCGGGCAGCAGCGACATCTCCGGCGGCGAGACGACAAAGGCGTCCATGTCGAACTGCGACATCGCGTAGAGGATCGAGTGCATCGTCCGCATCCGCATGTCGCCCACCAGCAGGACCTTCAGCCCGTCGAGGGTGCCGAGCTCCTTCCAGGTCGTGTAGAGGTCGGTCAGGACCTGGGTGGGGTGCTCGCCCCATCCGTCGCCGCAGTTGATCACCGGCACCGACGCCCAGCGGGCGGCCTCATGGGGCGCGCCCTGCTGGAAGTGCCGCATGGCGATGACGTCGCCGTAGTACTCCAGCATGTGCACGGTGTCCTTGATCGACTCCTGGTAGAAGTCGCCTGCGCGGGTCATCTTCACGTCCGAGAACCCGAGCACGCTCCCGCCCAGGCGGAGCATCGCGGCTTCCGTGGCCAGCCGCGTGCGGGTGCTGGGCTGGTAGAACGCGGTGCACAGCGTCTTGGACTTGAGCAGATCGGTGTTGCGCCGGTCCCGGGCGAACGGCGCGAGTTCGTCCGCCACCTGGAAGACCCGGAAGTACTCGTTCCGTTCGAAGTCCTTGAGCGAGAGAATGTCACGTCCGAGAAAGCTCCTCATGTACCTGATCCGCTCCTCTCTGTGTCCCCAGCCCTGCTCCGCAGGGCTGGGGGGCTTTCGCACATCCGCAGCGCAATCGTCCTGCTATCGCCTCACTCCCGTAAACAACACCCCCACTGCCTCGTCCGGGCCTACCCCTCCCCTCCGGCGTAGGTGGAGCAGACCGGCCAGACCCGCGGATCCGGTGTGATCCACGTCGATCCCGGTGGTGCTGCGGGCCAGGTCGTTCGCCTCGTGAAGGGCTTCCTCCGAGACCACGACGGGGTAGCCGCCGCTCTCGACCATCCCCCGGAGCACGGCCAGCCAGTCGTAGGTCTCATCGTCGAGGATCCCGTGGGCGATGCTCTTCGGTTCGTGCTCCCAGGGCCACATGTACGCGCGGCGGTGCGCCGCCGCATGCCGTAACCCGGCGTCCACCGTCGGCACCGCCGCGGGACTGCGCAGCAGTTCGGCCCGTGCAGCATCGCCGTCCGGGAGCGTACTGCCGTCCAGCCGTCGAAGCACATCCTCGACCACGCGGTCGTATGCTCGCCGCAAGGGATACCCGCCCTCGGTCTGCACCGCATGCACGCGGGGCATTGCATCCAGCGTCCCCAGGCGCACCGCGTCGCGCAGCCCCTGGACGCACGCGCTGGCCAGCGCGCCGCCGCCAACCTGCACGAACACGCGGTCGAGCCGGCCGCCGGCATCGGCGAGCTGGGAGACGATCTCGTAGGCCAGGGTCTTGCCGCCCTCGATCGTTAGGCCGTTGTCCGGCCCCTGACAGGTGAACGGCACGGCGCCTTCGCGAACCGCCTCCTGCAGGCGGTGGTAGGTCGGATCGCCGAGGATGCCGTCTTCCCTGGGACACACGGTCAGGTGCGCCCCCAGCCGCTGCAGCCGTTCCACGACCGGCAGATCGGCCCACGGCGGCACAAAGACCTGCAGGGGCCGTCCGCCGGCGCGGGCGACCACCGCTGCGGCCAGAGCCGCGTTGCCGCATGACGCGATGGCCAGCGGCTGGCCGGCGGCCGACGCCGCACCAGCCAGGCCGGTGCGCGCGACGACCTCCAGGTGGATCAGCAGGCCCATCAGGTGCCGGGCTTTGTGCGAGCCGGAGACGTTTCCGGTTTCGTCCTTCACCCAGACGCCACCGGGCGCGTCGAACCCCAGGCGCCGGCTGAGGGCCTCAATCGGGCCGAAGGGCGTGACCTGGAACCCGCGGCCGTCCACCGCCGCGACGGCCCGGTCCAGCCGCTCGACGAGCGCCACGTTCTCCGCATCGGACAGCCCGTGTGCGCGGCCCAGATGATACGAGTAGAACATCGTCCGGTAGCGGACGAACGGATTGGGCTCATCGCCGGTGGGAAACCGCAGCCGCGCGGGATCGAGCCGGGCCGTCATCACGTGATCGATATCGTCGTTTCGGCCGGCATTGGGGCACCGGAACGGATACGGCTCACCGGGTGGCGCCTCGGCGCCGCACCCGGCGCACACGATGGCGACAGGCAGCGCGCTCACAGGTCCCGGAGGGCGCCGGTCCGGCCGTTGAACTCGTCGATCCTCTGGTCCCACACGGGTATGATCTCTCGCATCTCCTTCCAGAACCCCTGATCCCGCCGCGCCTCGAACTCGTCCAACGAGACGCCCTGCTGCTCGACCCAGGTGTAGTATCCCAGGTTGAAGATGCGGGTGCGCTCCGCGTGGCTGAGTTCCAGCAGGTTGTCTGTGCTCTCGCCCAGCAGGCACTCGCCGAACGTCTCGCCGGCGGCCGTGACGTCGAAGCCGTCCGGGAAGTCCCGGCGAACGGCTTTCTCACGCTCGCTGCCGTACATCGCGGCGCCGTCGGTCGCCACGGTGACGATGGCATCCGACGGCCCAAACTCATAATACTTCGCGGTCTTGATCGCCGCCAGCACATTGCAGATGCTGGACAGCCCCAGCGCAGTGAGTCCTTCCACCAGCGCCGGATCGAGTCCCCGCCGGCGCACCAGGTACTCCCGACCGGCGCCGGTGTTGAAGAGGACGTCGAGCCGGTCGGTGTCCCGATCGGAGACGGCCGCGACCAGATCGGTGTTCATGACGTCGTGGATCAAGGGGATGTGCTTGTCGCCGATCCCCTGGATGTTGTGCTCGCCGAACCCGTTGCAGAGCATGGTCGGGCACTCCAGGGCCTCGGCGGCCACGATGAGGGCGCCGTGACGCTCCTTCAGGTAGTCGCCGGCGCCCAGCGTGCCCGCCGATCCCGAGGCCGACACGAACGCCCGCAGCCGGAGAGTCCGATCCGCCGCCGCGCGGGTCTCGAACACGCGCTCCAGCGCGCGGCCGGTGCACAGGTAGTGCGCCAGGTGGTTTCCGAACTCCGAGAACTGGTTGAGGATGACGACGTCGGGCTCGCGCTCCAGCTCGGCGCACTTGTCGTAGATCTCCTTCACGTTGCTCTCGGTCCCCGGCGTGCGGATGATGTCGGATGGGTCGGCGACCCAGTTCTCCAGCCAGGCGAACCGCTCGCGGCTCATCCCCTCGGGCAGCACGGCGATCCCGCGGCAGCCCATGATGCGCGAGATGGCCACGCCGCCGCGCGCGTAGTTGCCCGTCGACGGCCACACCGCGCGATGCCGCGTGGGGTCGAACTGCCCGGTGATCACCCGTGGGGCCAGGCAGGCGTAGGCGGCCAGGACCTTGTGCGCCCGGATCATCGGAAAGCGGTCCCCAAGCGCGACGATGATCGGCGCCTCGACCCCGGTCAGCGCCTTGGGAAGGACCAGGAAGTCCGGTACGTCGGCCCGCCGCCTACGGTCTGCCGCGTTGAACCAGTGTACCCGGAACAGGTTCAGCGGATGGGGAGCATCGGGATCGATGTCGCCGAGCGCCGTCCGGATCGGCGCAGGGATCATCGCCGGCTCCGCCAGTTCGGCAAACCGCGGCAGGGCGATCCGGGCCTCTCGAAACCGCCCCACCGCCCGCTCGTAGACATCCTGATCGACGATCTCTCGCTCAAGTCCAAGTCTGCGCATTCACGCTCTCCAATCTGCGTTGGCCGCTCTCAGGTGAGAATCCTCTCGACATAGTTCCCCTGCTGGAAGACAACCCTGAAATCCTTCCCGAGTTCCTCCTTCGTCTTGCCTCTTGCGTCGGGTATGTTGTGCGGTTCCGTCTCGGTCAGTAGATGTCCGTCCATGAGGATCCCCTTCGCCCTAAACTCCGTGGCCCGGCTGATTGCCTCCAACTCCTTGAGGGCTTCGATCTTCTCCAGATTGCCAGCCAGGCCGCCGCTCAGGCGCATCCCGTGGGGTTCCAGGAACCGCACGCGAACCGCGCCGCTGGAGTTGTCCCTGATCCAGAGGATGAAGTCCGGGTAGAAGCCACTTCGGCGGAAGAAGCCGACGCCGACCCGAGGCAGATTTCGTAGGAGGAAGACTTCGAGACTCCTGAAGCGCGCCTCGCCGTGGCGCGCGTGCCAGAAGTCACGCAAGTCCCTCAGCAGCTTGGCCTCGCCCTCGCTGAGCCCCGGGGGGCTCACCGTGACGTCTTTCAGCCCGTGGTCGGCGGGATTCAAGAGCAGCGGGCTGAAGAGGTGCCGGTCGATGTGCAGCCGGGGCAGAGGCTTCCCGCCGTCGTGATACAACTCGGTCGGCCTGCGGAGGAGCGCTTCGATCTCTTTGAGCAGGTGGTCGGGGACCCGCACGGTGTAGGGGACGACTCGCTCCCGCACCGCGAAGGTCGCGGGCTCGAGGTGCCGGCTCTCTGCCTCCCGTTCCTTCATCGCCACGAATCGGTCCAGGTACGTCTTCAGAACGCTCAGCGCTCCAGCCTGGACCAGCCGCGGATCGCCCAGATCGTCCTCGGGCATGTAGAGAGTGCTCTCCTCCAGGACGGGTTGCAGCGCCCCGCGCGGGATGAGGACATTCCCGTACCCTCGGGTCGCCTTGTACTCGACCAGGTCGGCGTGGAGGGCATCGAGGTCCAGCAGGCCCAGGAGCCCACGGTTCGCAAAGTCCACGCGGCGCCGTGTTCCCGCTTCCCCAGCACCGTCGGGGGCCGTCCCGGAGAGAAAGGTGACCTTTGGTGTCAAGTCGACCGAGACATGGAGGCCCTCCGCGGCCAGGGTCCAGGTTTCCGATTCGACCCGGTAGCCGGCCTGCGGTCTGGGAATCGGCAGGACCGGATCCTCATCGAAGAGCGCCTTGACGGGCACAGTGATCTCCCGCCCCAGGTCTTCCTGCTCCAGCATCGCGCGGAATGCCTGGATGTAGTCGGCGTTCCACCCGAAGATGACCAGCGTTTCGAGGTGAGGTAGCCCCTCCGGGTGCGGGGCCTCTTCAGGGAGTGCCGCGCTGCGCTTGAGCGTCCACTGCTTGCCCTTCAGCCGGACGCCGCGGCCGAACAGTTGGATGACCTGGGGACCCTCACCCTTGCCTACGTTGAGCAGGCCCATGGCCGAGACGCGCCAGCTCGACCAGCCTTCAACGAACTTTCTGGCGCCGACGAGCATGTGCACCCGCGAGTCCGGCGTGTTGACTGCACCGAAGAGCGAAGGGGTGAACCGGTCCTCCCGCACCTCGATGCCATCGTGCTCTGCCAGGTACTTCTTGAAGGCGGCCACGTCTCCGATGTTGATGACCCCGAAGTAGGGGTTCTCCCGACCTTCCGGCGCCGAGACCCGAAGGGCCAGTTCGCCGTCGGCGTTCTTGAGCTCCCAGAGTTCCAGCCCTCCGCGGCCGTGGAACACGTCTTCGGCGATCTGCCGGTACAGGCCCTCCGCCTTCTCCCCCTTCAGGGAAGCGAGGTGCGGGGCAAAGAGGTCCTCTTTCGAGTCGCGATCGGTGAAGCCGCTCTCGCCCTTGAGGACCCTTCGTATGCCGTCGGTCGCCCAGACCGGTTCCTCCAGGAAGCGCCTCAGGAAGGCGACGACCGTCGCCACGTCACTGCGCTTCCGCCCGCCCCTGGTGTAGACGGCGTTCTGGCTGACGCTCGATCCCAGGAAGACCCACAGCGGCGGTTCGAGGTTGTAGGGGCGGAAGGCGGCCCCGTTGTCCCGGAACAACCGCAACTGCTGGTAGTAGCTCAGCAGCCCGCCCAGCAGCAGGTCGTGAGCCCGGCTCTCGCGCGCCCGAGCGAGGTTGAGCACCCGGAAGTCCTTGCCGTAGCCGTCGTCGTAGAAGTGGCGGTAGGAGTAGTCGAACAGGATCGCCTTCCCGTACTCGGCCAGGAGCGCCTCCTGTGCCTTCCTGCCGGCCGCACCGATGGACTGGGCGAACGTGGCGCTGTACTCCAGCAGGAAGCCGTCGGCACTGAGCGCCCGCTGCCGGCTCTTCCAGGTCCGCGCCTCGCTGCCGGTTCCTTTGTGGCCCTCGTCCACGAAGATCAGGTTGGCAGAGCCGAGTTCCTCCAGGAGGACGCTGACGCCTTCCCTGGAGGGCTCCTCGGCCAGTTTGTGGATCTCGATTACCCTGACCCGCGGGCCGAGCAGGCCCCGGCCGCCGCGGTCCTGGACAAGGCGCACCGCGTCGATGCCGCTGAGGTGGAACTCTTCCATGTGCTGCTGAGACAGCCCCTCGTTTGGCGTGATGAGGATGATGGAGTCGAACTCGGCGCGACCGTCGGGCCGTCGGACCAACGCGTCCGGATGCCGGCCGCGCTCCAGGTAGTGGAGGACCTGCCAGAGATTCGCGTGCAGCAGCAGCGTCTTGCCCGACCCCGTGGCCATGAAGAACGCCAGCCGGCGCAGATCGTCCGCTACAAAGGCGGGAAAGTCCCGAAGACTGGGCTCCTCGCGCCTGAGCGCGTCCAGGAACCCGTTGAGGTCCCGCAGGAGCGCCCCGAAATTCTCCGTCAGCCGGTCGAGGAAGATCTCGGTATAGAGGAGGGCCAGGTACTGAAAGTACTTGAGGGCGAACCGCTCGCGGCCTCTTGCCAGGCGCGCCTCGTAGCCCACAATCCGCGCGTCGTACTCGCGCAGCCTGTCCTCGGGCAGCCGCAGGCTGTGCAGGCCAGCCAGCGCGTGGAAGAACCGACTCTGCCCGTCGGCCGCGGCCCCTTCCTCCGTGCGGGCCAGCAGCGGCTTGACGTCCTCCAGGCCGCGGGCACCGAGGAGGCTGTGGAAGTAGCGGTTGAGGACGAGCGACTGCTCAAGCCTCACAAATCACTACCTAGCGCCAGCGCCAAGGCCCTCACCCCTCGTCGGCCGGCAGGAGGGCTTCAACGTAACGCAGCAGATCTGGGACGTCCCTCTGGGCCGTCCTCCAGACCTCGTTCAAGTCCACTTCGTTGTACTCGTGGATCAGCGTGTCCCGCATCCCTGCGATCAACGCCCATGGGATGGCCGGATGACCGGCACGGAACTCACCGGAGAGCCGCTTGACCGCCTCGCCGAGAATCAGGAGTTGATGCAAAACGGCTGATTGCGTCTTGGCGTCTTTCAGGAAGGTATCTTGATCCGTGCCTTCCGTGAACTCGATGACCAGGCGCGCAGCCCTGGCGATGTCGAGCAGCGCGGCGCTATCGCGAGGCATAGACCACCTGAGCGGTGCGCTGGATCTCCCTCCGGCGGATCCAGTTCTCGCTTCTGTCGATGGCCCGCCTGCTCACGAGGTCGACCTCCCGGCCGAGGAGGGATGCCAGTTCCTGTTTCATCTGGATGTGATCGAGCAGGCTCCAGTCGGCGGAGGGAGCGAAGGTCACGAGCATGTCCACGTCGCTATTCGGCCCGAAGTCGTCCCGCAGGGCGGAGCCAAACAGGGCCAGTTCGGTGATCTTCCACCGCAGGCAGAAGTCGGCGAGCTGCTCGTCCGTAACCTGCAGCCTGTCAGCGTAGAGGCGCCTGATCATCGCTCGCCCTCCTCCATGAGGCGCTTGAAGAGGCCGTCCAGCGACCGGATCCAGGGGGTGGCGGTGTCCCCGTTGATGAGTGCCTCGTCGAATGGCCCCTCGTCCTTGAGCCGCTCTTCCAGGAACCGCCGTTCCACGACTGGGTCCAAGTTCTCCATGTCGCGCCAGAGGACCAGGACACGCTGCCCGGCTCTGGTCTTCGCCTTGACCGCCCGGTAGAATCGCCGGTCCGTCTCGTTCGTCCAGGTCTCCAGCCGCTCGACGTGGAGGCCATACAGGAAGTTGAAGGTCTCGACCAGGTCCACCGTCTCTGTCCGCGGGCCGTCTTCGGTCAGCACCTCGATGGTGTACCGGAAGGGGTGCTCCAGGGCCGCGAGGTTGAGCATGCTGGCGCTGGCCTCCAGCGGCAGCCGGGCCAGGTAGCGGAGGCGGTAGGCATCCGGCCCCAGGCGGTCCTTGTGGGCCGCGGCCCGAGGGGCTTCCCGTTCCCGGGTTTCGTCGGCTGTCAGATTGTGGAGGGCGTCTTCGTAAGACTCAAGACGCAGGACCTTGACGATGCGAGGAGTCCGTTCGACTTCCTCCTTCGTTGATAGACGCCTGGGCCGGCCGTCCTTCCAGTCCGAGGTGTACATGACCTTCTGAATCCGAGGCAAGAGGACAGTGTGAAAGTAGTCGGCCATCTCAACCAAGACGAAGTTCCTGCGCTTTCCGTCCTTCCTGTTGAGACTGATCACTGCGTGTCCCGTGGTTCCAGAGCCAGCAAAGAAGTCCATTGTCGCGTCGGCCCGATCGGAACCCACAACACGATGCATGTGTTCGACCAACCGCGTGGGCTTGGGGTTGTCGAACACCTTCCGGCCGAACAAATGCTTGAGAGCTTCGGTAGCCTCGTGATTGTGCCCGGCCTCTTCGTGCATCCAGAGCGTGCTCGGTGGGCGAGCAGCGTTCTCGTCGAAGAACTGCTTGACGTAGACCTGCCATCCTTGCTCCGCTCTCGACCACTCAATCAGGCCTTCCCTCTGCGCCTCCTCGTACTTGTCTGGTCCCCACCGCCAACATCCTTCGGCTCCGTCCGGGCGGATGGGGTAGATGCGTGACCCGTCCGGTGCCTTAAGAGGGTAGAACAGGTTCGGCCTGTCCACGCGGCGTGAGTTCTTCCCTTCCTTTCGTAGTGATCTCCTCCGGTACCGCTGTCCTGTCCCCGCGTCAGTGTAGCTGAATTGACTTGCGCGTTGCTCGAACGGCACGCGTGCGACTTCTCTGCCAGAGATGAGGATGTAGTCGTGGTCTTCGCTAAACGCTTGAGCGTCCATCCTTGGGCTGTAGACCTTCTGCCATACCACGATGGCTGAGAGATCACGTCCGCCCAACTCCTCTTCCATGAGCCACTTGAGGTTGGCAATCTCGTTGTCATCGATGCTAACGAAGATCGCGCCGTCATCGGCTAGCATCGTGTAGGCTGCGCGGAGCCTCTCTTCCATCATCGCCAGCCAACAGGAGTGCCGATAGCGGTCCTTGTACACGAATTCATCTGAGCCAGTATTGTACGGCGGGTCGATGTAGATGCACTTCACCTTTCCCGCGTACTTGCGTTCGAGAAGCCGCAGGGCTTGGTAGTTCTCCGCGCGTATCAGGAGGCCGTCCGTGACCTCGTCCAGGTCGTCAAACGCCGCCAGCAGCCGGTCCTTGAACTCCCGCCCGAAGTGGGCGGTATCCACCACCAGGGTCGGGTGCTCCGTGAGGAACTGCTCGTTGACTCGGCCCTGGCGGTTGAACAGGTCCTTCCTCGGTTCGATGGCGAACAGCGCCTTCCAGGCCGCAATCTGAGCCCTGTTGGCCAGGACCTCCTTCCACAGGTCGCGGGGCACGTGCATGATGGGAACCAGGTAGTCGGTCCGCAGGACGAACTTTCGCTTCTCGAAGAGCCGTTTCTGGACGTCTTCTATCTGAGCCAGGAACGTGATGATCTCTTCGGCGATCTGGCGGATGACGCGCAGCGTGCGGCGCTTCCCTTCCAGATCTCCCTCCAGGTCGGCCAGGTGCAGGACCTGGTCTTTCAGGTAGAACTCCAGTTCGCGCTTGAGGAAGCCATCGAGATCGCGGTGGATGAAGTAGTCGGTGGTGTTGCGCCGGGTGAAGTGGCGCAGGCGCTTGAACAGCAGGGAGATGCGCTCGTCACCCTTCTCTTCGACGGCGGCCCCCAGCGCGGCC
>JBBIOB010000005.1:0-100995 GCA_037443565.1 Armatimonadota bacterium
GCGCGGCGCCCGGTGCTGGGCGCCGCGCGGAGGCCTGGTCATCGAGGCCTGCGGCCAGACGCGCTAGGCGCAGTGCAGGTGGTACGGCAAGCCCAGATCTCAGATTCTTGCGGCCCTGAGGACTCCCCAACCCAGCAGGATCAACAGCGCGATGCCGGCCAGCGACGCCCACGGGGTGATCTGGCTGAGGGCGCGGAGGGCGAACGCCCAGCCAACGGCCATGGTCGCGAATCCGACGAGCAGGCGCTGGTGCGCTGCGGTCATGTGGGCATCCTCACCGGTTCCTGTACTGCTCCCTGGGCTGTTATGCCCCCGTCAGCGGGGCGGCAGACCTGCGCCCAGGCGCGGTTGACAGAGACGCGCTGAAACCTTGACAGCCGGAGCGCCCCCTGGTATTCTCTGCTGTAATTACTTCGGAAGTCGGGTAGGTCGTTTGCATACGAGGGAGTGCGCCTAGGGTTCCGCGGTCTCACGAAGACCGGTCAGGGTCAAGCGGCGCAGACGGTGGTCACCACCGTTACACCCCCAGGAGAGAAGCCTGAGGGATAGGTTCCTCGCCGGTGCCTATCGCTCAGGCTTCTTCATAGGCGCGCTACAGCGCGCACGCGATGACGGGACAAGTAGGCAGGCTCGCGGACGCAGAGCGAGCCGGGTTCGGTGAGAGCCGGCCTCCGCCCCTGCCGAAACTCGACCCTGAGCTGCGGATCTGAACCTATGGAGTAGGATCCGCCGAAGGCCCACGATACGGGTTCGAGCGCCCCCCGGCCGCGACGCCGGCGGGGAACTAAGGTGGTACCGCGGGAGCATCTCGTCCTTGGGATGGCTCTCGTTCTTGTTTTCCGGGGGTTTGCACGGTGCCGGGCGTCAGCCCGGATGCCGGCGCCACTCACACAGGAGGGACAGGCGATGGCTCGACAGATGACGGCTCCGCGAACGACGCGCGAGACCCCGCGCGCCCGATTGATGAACGGTGCGCAGGTCCTCATGGAAGCGCTCCGGCGCGAGGGCGTCGAGATCGTCTTCGGCCATCCGGGCGGCGCATCGCTGCCCATCTACGACGCGATCTATGATCACGACACCATCCGTCACATCCTCTGCCGTCACGAGCAGGTGGCTGCCCACGCGGCGGTGGGCTACGCCCGCGCGTCGGGCAGGGTTGGCGTGTGTACCGCCACCTCCGGGCCGGGCGCCACGAACCTGGTCACGGGCATCGCCGACGCGGTGATGGATTCGATCCCGATCGTGGCGATCACCGGCCAGGTGGCGCGGCCCGTGATCGGCAACGACGCGTTCCAGGAAGCCGACGTGACGGGTATCACCATGCCGATCACCAAGCACAACACCCTCGTCATGAGCGCCCGCGACATTCCACAGGCAGTGCACACCGCCTTCTACCTCGCGCGGACCGGCCGGCCGGGCCCGGTGCTGATCGACATCCCGCGCGACGTCTCGCAGGAGATGGTCGAGCCAGAGTTTCCCGATGAGATCAGCGTGCCCGGCTACAAGGTCACGACCGACGGCAGTCCCAACCAGATCGCCGCCGCGGCCGGGGCGCTGGCCGCGGCCGAGCGGCCGGTCATCTACGCCGGCGGCGGCATCATCAGCGCCGAGGCGAGCGCCGAGCTGACGGCGCTGGTGGAGCGCACCGGCATTCCGGTTGTGCTGACGCTCATGGGCAAAGGCGCCATGGACGAGCACCACCCGAAGTGCCTGGGCATGGTGGGCATGCACGGCAGCGCGTATGCGAACTGGGCGATCAACGACGCCGACGTGATCCTCGCGGTGGGCGTTCGGTTCGACGATCGGGTGACCGGTCGGCTCAAGGACTTCGCGCCGAAAGCCCGCTTCATCCACATCGATATCGATCCCGCGGAGATTGGCAAGAACAAGCCGGCCCACATCCCGATCGTGGGCGATGCCAAGCGCGTGCTGGCGGCGCTCGTCGGCAAGGCGCGGGCGCCCCGCATCGAGGCCTGGTGGCGGCAGATCGAGGAGTGGAGGACGGCTCAGCCGTTTCGGTACCGCCAGGGCGCCGATGTGATCAGCGCCCAGTATGTGTGTGACCTGATTGACCGGCTGACCGACGGGAGCGCCATCGTGACCACCGACGTCGGGCAGCACCAGATGTGGACGGCCCAGTGGTATCGCCCGCGCGCGCCGCGCAGCTTCATCACCTCCGGCGGCCTCGGCGCGATGGGGTTCGGCTTTCCCGCCGCCATGGGCGCCAAGTTCGCGCGGCCCGACCGGCAGGTCATCGCGGTGGTCGGCGACGGCGGCTTCATGATGACCCTGCAGGACCTGGGGACCGCAGCGGATGCCGGCCAGAGCCTGCCCATCATCATCCTGAACAACGGCACGCTGGGGATGGTCCGGCAGTGGCAGACCTTCTTCTACCGTGGCCGCCTGTCGTCGTCGATCCTGCGCAATCCGGACTTCGCGAAGCTCGCCGAGGTCTTCGGCTGTCGCGGCATCCGGGTCGAACGGCCCGAGCAGGTCGAGCCCGCGTTGCGCGAAGCGCTGGCCACAGAGGGCCGCCCATGCGTCGTCGATGTTATCACGGATCCCGACGAGAACTGCCTCCCGATGATTCCGTCGGGCCAATCCGTCGCCGAGATGATCCTCGATGAGTGACGGCAACACGTTCACCTCGGCGGTCTTCCCGGTGGAGACGCTCGACCTCGCAGGACGGCGCGAGTCGTTCGTGCGGGGCGGCCGGCATCTGTTCCCGCTGCTCCCGAAGGCGCTCGGGGGGATCCGGACCATCGGCGTCATCGGCTGGGGCTCGCAGGGGCCGGCCCAGGCGCAGAACCTCCGTGAGTCGCTGTCAGACACGCCCATCCGCGTCGCCGTGGGTCTTCGCGAAGGATCGTCCTCGTTCGAGGCGGCCCGGCAGGCCGGGTTCCGCGAGGCGGACGGCACCCTGGGCGAGATGTTCAGCGTCATCGCCGCCTCCGATCTGGTCCTGCTGCTCATCTCCGATGCGGCGCAGGCGGAGCTGTACCCGGAGATCTTCCGCGCGCTGCGTCCCGGCGCCACGCTGGGGCTGTCCCACGGGTTTCTCCTGGGGCATCTGGGTAACACGGGCGAGACGTTCCCGCCGCACGTCAACGTGATCGGCGTCTGCCCGAAGGGCATGGGCCCGTCGGTGCGGCGCCTGTACGAGCAGGGCCGGGAGGCCAACGGCGCCGGGATCAACACCAGCTTCGCGGTGGAGCAGGACACGGACGGCCGGGCGACCGACGTCGCGCTGGCCTGGTCGGTCGCGCTCGGCGCGCCGTACACCTTCAAGACGACGCTGCGGTCGGAGTATCTGTCCGACATCTTCGGCGAGCGGGCGATCCTGTTGGGCGCCGTCTGGGGGATCGTCGAGAGCCTCTACCGCCGGTACGTCGCCCGGGGCTACGCGGAGGCCGAGGCGTTCACGCACGCGTGCGAGAGCATCACCGGGGCCATCGCGCGCACTATCTCGCGCCGCGGCCTCCTGAGCGTGTATGAGACGCTGTCACCGGTGGAGCGTGAGGAGTTCGAGCGCGCCTACACCCAGACCTATGCGGCATCGATGCCGCTCATGGTCGAGATCTACGACGAGGTCGCCTCGGGCAACGAGCTGCGCAGCGTCATCCTGGCCGGAAAGCGGCTGACCCGCCACCCGATCCCGCCGATCGAGGGCAGCCGGATGTGGAAGGTGGGTGCAGAGGTGCGGAGGGAGCGCGCGCGGCGGTCGGCGGAGGTGCACGCGTTCACGGCGGGGGTGTTCATCGGCGCGATGATGGCGCAGGTCGACGTGCTCATGGATCGGGGGCACCCCTACTCGGAGATCGCCAACGAGTCGGTCATCGAGGCGGTCGACTCGCTCCTGCCCTACATGCATGCCCGCGGGGTGGCCTACATGGTGGATAACTGCTCGACGACCGCGCGGCTGGGCGCCCGCAAGTGGGGCCCGCGATTCGAGGCGCAGTTGAGCCAGATCGCCTATCCTGCGGCCGACGAGCAGGCGGGCGACCCCGGGCTCATGGAGAGGTTTCGGGCACACCCCATCCACGGCGTGCTCGGGCGCCTGTCGGCGATGCGGCCGGCGGTCGACATTGCCGTTCAATGACGCGCACGGCGCGGCGCGACGTGTGGGAGGGATTGCGGTGACGGAGAGCGAGGACTCCAACAGCGTGAGCCCACAGCATCACGCGACAATCTCCGTGTTGGTTCGCAACCAGCCCGGGGTGCTGGTGCGCGTCGCCGGGCTCATCCGACGCCGGGGCGTGAACATCCACAGCCTCTCGGTCGGGCCAACCGAGGATCCCGGGATCTCGCGGATGACCATCGTGGTGGATACGCCGCCCGACCGGACCGAGTCGTTCGCCAAGCAGTTGCGCAAGCTCGTGGAGGTCATGCGGGCCACGGCGATCGACGGGGCGCCGACCGTCGACCGCGAGCTGGCGCTGGTCAAGGTCAACGTGACCCCGGGCACGCGCATGGAGATCATGGAGATCGCCAACGTGTTCCGGGCCAGCGTGGTGGACCTGACCGACCGCACGATGACGCTCGAGGTCACCGGGCGCGCCGAGAAGGTCGACGCAATCATCTCGCTGCTGACCAAGCACGGCATCCGGGAGATGGCCCGCACCGGGCAGGTGACCCTGGTGCGCGGCACGCAGAACACGTAGCTTCGGAGGACGGCGATGGACGATCGCGTGCGCATTTTCGACACGACGCTGCGGGACGGTGAGCAGTCGCCAGGGTTCTCGATGACGCCGGCCGAGAAGCTGGAGCTGGCGCGGCAGCTCCAGGCCCTCCGTGTCGACGTCATCGAGGCAGGGTTTCCGGCCTCATCGCCGGGGGATCTGGAATCCGTGCGAGCTGTGGCCCGGGAGATCCGCGAGGTCACGGTGGCCGGGTTGGCGCGCGCGAACTCCAGAGACGTGGACGCGGCAGCTCAGGCGCTGGAGCCCGCCGCGCGGCCGCGCGTCCACGTCTTCATTGCCACCTCGCCGATCCACATGGAGCACAAGCTGCGCATGACGCCCGCGCAGGTGATCGAGGCGGCCCAGTCCGCGATCCGGCAGGCGCGGCAATTCACCGACGACGTGGAGTTCTCGGCCGAGGACGCCAGCCGTTCCGAGGTGGAGTTCCTGTGCCGGATCTTTGACGCGGCGATCCGGGCGGGTGCAGCGGTCCTTAACGTTCCCGACACCGTCGGCTACACCACCCCGTACGAGTACGCGGCGCTCGTCCGCACGCTTCGCGAGCGAGTTCCCGACAGCGACCGCGTGACCTGGAGCGTCCACTGCCACGACGACCTGGGCCTGGCCGTGGCCAACTCGCTGGCGGCGGTCGCGGCCGGTGCCAGGCAGGTGGAGTGCACCGTCAACGGGATCGGCGAGCGCGCGGGCAACGCCGCGCTGGAAGAGGTCGTCATGGCGCTGCGCACTCGGCGTGACGCCTACCGAGCCCACACGAATGTCGATGCCACCCGACTCTACCGGACGAGCCGCCTGCTCGTCGCGCTCACCGGCGTTGCGGTCCAGCCGAACAAGGCGGTGGTTGGCGAGAACGCCTTTGCCCACGAGGCCGGCATCCATCAACACGGCGTCCTGGCCAACCGGGCGACGTACGAGATCATGCGACCCGAGGACATCGGTCTGCCCACGAACCGGCTGGTGCTCGGGAAGCACTCGGGCCGGCACGCCTTCCGTAAGGCCCTGGAAGACCAGGGGATGCGTCTCGACGACCAGGCGCTGGAACGCGTGTTCGCGCGCTTCAAGGCGCTGGCCGACCGCAAGAAGCAGGTGGCCTTCGAGGACATTCTGGCGCTGGTCGAAGAGGAGGTTCGTGCGGTGCCGGCGCGATACGCTCTGCGCTCGTTCATGGTGACCACCGGCACCGGCGTTGCGCCCGCGGCGACCGTGACGGTGCGGTCGGAGCAGGGGGAATCGACCGCGTCGGCGACCGGCGACGGGCCGGTGGACGCGCTCTGCGCCGCGGTCAACCGGCTGACCGGCGTGCAGGCGCAGCTGCTCGACTACGCCATCCGCGCGGTGACCGGCGGGACCGACGCGCTCGGCGAGGTGACGGCCCGCGTGCGCGAGGGCGACACCGTCGTGGTGGGTCGCGCAAGCAGCACCGACGTGGTCGAAGCCAGCGTGCTCGCCTATCTGGACGGCATCAACCGGCTGCTGGCGGCGCGGGCGCCGGTGCGGGAGGGCGCGCCGGCATGGGCATGACGCTGACCGAGAAGATCCTGGCGGCCCACACCGGGCGCGACCGGGTCCGGCCCGGCGACCTCGTCGAGGCCCGCGTGGACTTCTGCTTCGCCAACGACATCACCGCGCCGCTTGCGATCCGCGAGTTCGAGAAGATCGGCGTGACCACGGTGTTCGACCGCGATCGCGTCGGCCTGGTGCCCGATCACTACGCGCCCAACAAGGACATCGCCTCGGCCGAGCAGTGCAAGCTCATGCGCGAGTTCGCACGCGCCCACAGGATTTCCCACTACTACGAGGTCGGCCGCGCCGGCATCGCGCACGTGCAGCTCGCCGAGGAGGGACTGGTGCTCCCCGGCGAGGTCTTCGTCGGCGCCGACTCGCACACGTGCAACCACGGGGCCCTTGGGGCTTTTGCCACCGGGGTCGGGTCGTCGGATCTGGCCGCGGTCATGGCGACCGGGGAGCTGTGGTTCCGGGTGCCCGAGACGCTGCGGTTCGAGTTCCGCGGCCGACCCGCGCCGTGGGTGACCGGCAAGGATCTGGTGCTGCGCATCATCGGCGACATCGGTGTCGACGGCGCGCGCTACTGTGCGATGGAGTTCGCCGGCGAGGCGCTGCGCCACCTGACGATGGACGAGCGCTTCAGCATCACCAACATGGCGGTCGAAGCGGGCGGCAAGAACGGCATCATGGAGCCCGACGACACCGTGCTCGACTGGGTACGGCCGCGCGCCCGTCGGCCGTTTGCCCCGGTCCACTCGGATCCGGATGCCGAGTACACGAGGGTCTACGAGTACGACACCGCCCGGTTCGAGCCGGTCGTGTCCGCGCCGTCGTCGCCGGGCAACGTCCTGCCCGTGCGCGAAGCGGCCGGCGTCCCGGTCGACCAGGTGTTCATCGGCACCTGTACCAACGGACGGATCGAGGACCTCCGGGTCGCGGCGCGCCTGCTCGACGGCCGGACGGTGCATCCCCGGACTCGAATGCTCGTGATCCCGGCCACCCCTGCCATCTACCGCCAGGCGCTCGCCGAGGGCCTGATCGCCACCTTTGTGGGCGCCGGCGCATCGGTGAGCACGTCCACGTGCGGTCCATGCATCGGGGGCCACATGGGCGTGCTCGCCGCCGGCGAGGTGTGCGTGTCCACCTCCTCGCGCAACTTCATCGGGCGCATGGGGCACCGCGAGAGCAGGGTGTACCTCTCGGGCCCCGCGGTCGCCGCGGCGAGTGCGGTGCTCGGCCGGCTGGCGCATCCCGATGAGGTCCTGGGGCGGACGGCAGCGGGGGTGGGCGCATGATCTTTCGGGGAACGGCCTGGAAGCTCGGAGATCACATTGACACGGATCTCATCATTCCCGCCCGGTACCTGGTGACCATCGATCCGGCGGTGCTGGCGCCGAAGTGTTTCGAGGATCTGGACCCCACCCTCGCCAGCAGGATCCAACCGGGTGACATCCTGCTCGCCGGCGAGAACTTCGGGCAGGGATCGTCGCGCGAGCACGCGCCCATCGCCATCAAGAGCCTGGGCGTCGCGTGTATCGTGGCGAAGTCGTACGCCCGCATCTTCTACCGGAACGCCTTCAACATCGGCCTGCCGCTGTTCGAGTGCGCCGATCTCCACGCCGCCAGCGAGAGCGGCGACCGCCTGTCGGTGGACGACGACACCGGGCGCATCGTCAACGAGACGCGGGGCACCACCCATCGGGCCCTGCCGCTACCCGAGTTCATGCAGCGGCTGGTCACGGCCGGCGGCATCATCGAGTACACCCGGCAAAAGCTCGCGGCGCGCGGGAGACGCGCATGAGGCGCATCGCGATCTACGACACCACCCTCCGCGACGGCACGCAGGCCGCGGGGGTGACGTTCTCGGTCGAGGACAAGCTGCGCATCGCGCGGCGGCTCGATGAGCTCGGATGTGACTACATCGAAGGCGGCTGGCCCGGGAGCAATCCCAAGGACCTGGCGTTCTTCGAGCGCGCGAGAGAGCAAACCTGGCGACACGCGCGGATCGCCGCCTTTGGGAGCACGCGGCGCGCCGGCGGGCGGCCCGAGGACGATCCCAACCTCCGGCTGCTCGCCAACGCCGGTACCCCGACCGTGACGATCTTTGGGAAGTCCTGGGACCTGCACGTACGTGCGGGCCTGCGCGCCACGCTCGATGAGAACCTGGCCATGATTGCCGACTCGGTGGCCTTCCTGCGGCAGGGCGGACGTGAAGTAATCTACGACGCCGAGCATTTCTTCGACGGCCTGCGGGCCAATCGCGACTACGCCCTGGCCACGCTGCGCGCGGCCCGGGCGGCGGGCGCGCACTGCCTGGTCCTGTGCGACACCAACGGCGGCGCCCTGCCCGAGGACATCGGCGGCGGGGTCGCCCTGGCCGCGCGCGAGATCGGCGGGCCGCTGGGAATCCACACCCACAACGACGGCGAGCTGGCCGTGGCCAACACGCTGGCCGCGGTGCACGCCGGATGTGAGCACGTGCAGGGCACGATCAACGGGTATGGCGAGCGGTGCGGGAATGTCAACCTCTGCTCGGTGGTGCCGGCGCTGCGCCTGAAGCTTGGGCTCTCGGCGCTCGCGCCCGAGGCCCTGGGCCGGCTCACCGAGCTGTCCCGCCTGGTTGCCGAGCTGGCGAATCTGTCGCCGAACGACTACCAGCCCTACGTCGGCGCCAACGCCTTCGCGCACAAGGGCGGCGTGCACGTCAGCGCCGTCATGGTCGATCCGGTGCTGTACGAGCATATCGCGCCCGACCTGGTCGGCAACAGCCGGCGCGTGGTGGTCAGCGATCTGTCGGGACGCGCCACGGTGCTGCACAAGGCCGGGGAGATCGGCCTGCGGTTGGACCGGTCCCGGCCAGAAGTCCAGGCTGTGCTTGAGGACCTCAAGCGGCTGGAGCACGAGGGCTACCAGTTCGAAGGTGCCGAGGCCTCGTTTGAGCTGCTCTTGCGTCGGGCGGTGCTCGGCCACCGGCCCGGATTTGAGATCCGCGCGTTCCACATCGCCGTGGACCACCACGATGTTGAGTGCACATCGCGGGCGATCGTGCGGGTGGCGGTCAACGGCGACGAGGCCGGCGCCTCCGCCGAGGGCAATGGGCCCGTCCATGCGCTGGACCGGGCGCTGCGCGCCGCGCTGGAGCGCTTCCATCCCGGACTGGCCCGCGTGCGCCTGGTGGACTACAAGGTCCGGGTGCTCAACGCCGAGGCCGCGACCGGGGCGCGGGTGCGGGTCCTGATCACGTCTACCGACGGCCGCGCGCACTGGGGCACGGTCGGGGTGTCCGAGAACGTGGTCCTGGCCAGCGCGCAGGCGCTCGCCGACAGCCTGGAGTACGCGCTGCTCGCCGAGGTGCCGCAGCCCTCGGGCTAGCGGGCTGGCGGGCGTACACGCCGGGGCGATCATCAGATGGAGGGAGTCGGACGCATGGAATGGGAGAAGATCTGGCGGACCCTGTTCTGCGGGTGGGACGCCGACGTCGACTTTGCGGCCCTGGCAGAGGCGCTGGCGGCGGAGAGTCGCCACGCTGGCGCCGATGAATCCGACGCGGCGTGGGTTCGCCGGCAGATTCAGAGCGCGTACTGACCCGACATCAGCCGCCCGCCTCGGATCCGTGCACGCAACCATTGTGCTGCTTCCCGGCGACGGCATCGGCCCCGAGGTCACCGCCGAAGCCGTCAAGGTCCTCAGAGCGGTGGCGCATGCCCACGGGCATACCCTGGCAGTTGCCGAGGCTCCAATCGGCGGGGACGCGATCCGCGCGGGCCAGCCGCCGCTGCCGCCCGAGACGCTTGAGGCCTGCCGGCGCGCCGACGCGGTACTCCTTGGCGCCGTCGGCGGGCCGGAGTGGGATGGCTTGCCGCCCCCCGAGCGCCCCGAAGCGGGCCTGCTCCGCCTGCGGCGCGAGCTGCGCCTCTTTGCCAACCTGCGACCGGTACGGGTCTTTCCCGGCGTGGTTGACGCCTCTCCGCTGCGCGCTGAAGCCCTCGATGGTGCCGACCTGCTGGTTGTGCGCGAGCTCACCGGCGGCCTGTACTTCGGCGAGCCGCGCGGGCGCTCGATCGAGGACGGCCGCCGGACCGCGGTCGACACCCTGCGCTACACCGAGGACGAGGTCGCCCGCGTCGCCCGCGTGGCATTCGCCGCCGCCCGGGCGCGTCGCCGGAAGGTCACGTCTGTGGACAAGGCCAACGTCCTGCACTCCTCGCAGTTGTGGCGCGAGGTTGTTGCCGAAGTCGGTCGAGAGTTTCCCGACGTGACCCTCGAGCACATGCTGGTCGACAACGCGGCGATGCAACTGGTGCGACGGCCGGCGCAGTTTGACGTGATCGTCACGGAGAACATGTTCGGCGACATTCTGAGCGACGAGGCCGCCGGGCTCGTCGGCTCACTCGGCCTGCTAGCGTCGGCAAGCCTGGGCGAGGCTGGGCCGTCGCTCTACGAGCCGGTGCACGGCACCGCGCCCGACATCGCCGGCCGGGGAATCGCCAATCCCGTGGGGGCCATCCTCAGCGCCGCGATGCTCCTGCGACATGCGC
The DNA here is from genome assembly GCA_037443565.1 of Armatimonadota bacterium. Taxonomy (GTDB): domain Bacteria; phylum Sysuimicrobiota; class Sysuimicrobiia; order Sysuimicrobiales; family Humicultoraceae; genus Fervidifonticultor_A. The sequence goes on from JBBIOB010000005.1 coordinate 10,742, forward strand.
TGCGGCTGGATCAAGAGGCCGTTCTGGTCGAGCGGGCCGTCGATCAGGTGATTGCAGACGGCGGACGGACAGACGACCTCGCCGGCACATCGCCGGCCCTGTCCACCTCGGCCTTCGGCGACCGCGTCGCCGCGTCCGTCACAACCTGACGCTTCAGACGTCTGTTCCCCCGGTCGTCCTCAGCAGGCGCGAGATCTGCCGGATCGCGCCGAGGTGATACGCGGCATGTCCGATGAGGGCGAGCGCGCCCTGGAACATCATCGGATCGTCCCAGTCCTCGCGGCTGCGAATGGCGGCGAGCAACTGCTCATGCTCATGCCGCAGCGCGGCGCGCTGGTTGTCCCATTCGACGGCATCCAGGGTCTGCGTGCGCCAGCTCCCGGCCCAGTCGGCGTTCCCATAGGGGTTCTCGCCGCGAAAGGCCCGGTTGGCGAGCGAGAGGCTGAAGCGCAGGTGCTCGGTGTGGGCGGCGATGGTGTTCATCCCCGGAGCCGGAGCGCGGGATGCGGTCTCCGCCGGAATCGCCGACAGGGTGTGGGAAGAGGGGCGTCTCTCCTGTCCCTCTGCAGGTCTTGACAGGCCTCACCCACATCACTATGGTAGTGACATCACTACTTTAGGTGGCGGACCGCTCGTGCGTCTTGGATTGCGAGAGGCAAATCAGCAGTTTTCGAAGGCCGTCAGGGCCGTGAAGGCGGGCGAGGTTGTCGTCCTCACTGAGCGGGGCACACCGATCGCGGTCATCCAGCCCCTTCGCCGGGACCGGAAGGCCAGCGAGGCCGTGCGGCGCATGGAGGCAGCCGGCTTGTTGCGCCCGGCCGTCAAGGCTACGCCCATGCCGCCGTGGACGCCCAAGCGGCTCAGAGGCGGCCCCATCCCACGGACCCTTCGGGAAGATCGTGACGCCGACTGATGGCCGACCGAGCATACTTCGATACGAGTGTGCTCTTGAAGCGGTACGTTCGGGAACGAGGATCCGAACAGGCACGGTCGCTCGTGCGGCAATACCGGTTCGTCTCCTCGGCGCTCGCGCCCGTTGAGGCGGTCGCGGCCCTGTCGCGCCGCCGTGCCGCGGGGACACTCGCTGAGGCCTCGATGAGGGCGATAGTGAAGAGACTGCGCAGCGACCGTCTCCACTGGGAGCTTGTAGAGATTAGCCCACTGGTACTGGATCGTGCGGAGGAGCTCGTCGAAGACACCGGCCTACGCACCCTCGACGCGTTGCACGTAGCCTCAGCGGTCACCTTCCGGGCCGCCACGGGAATACGTGTACCCTTCATTACTGCAGACGCCGCCCAACGCGATGTTGCCGGTGTCATTGGGCTCGACGTCATCTGGGTGGGCTGATCTTGCACCGGACCCTCACCCAACCCCCTGCCGACCAGCGGGTGATAGAACCGTCGTGCTGCCCAGCCCGTCGTGGTGGACGTGGCGCCGGAACACGCAGCGCGTGCCGCGGGTGCGGGGGTGGTGCGATTTGACACCGCGCGGGGCCGTCTCTAGAATGAATTTCGGCGGGAGTGCTTCCCCTTCGCGGGGGCGTGGTGTAGCCTGGTTCAACACACCTGCCTGTCACGCAGGAGATCGCGGGTTCAAATCCCGTCGCTCCCGCCAGTACCCCCGATTGCGAAATGAACACGGCCTGGATCTCGTTTGCTGGAGTTGCCGGGGCTATGCGACGCCGGCGCCCTAGCGGGACATTCTGCTGTGCAAAGAAGGTGTGCGAGCCATGAGAGGCCTCGCCCGTGCGCTCGGCGTGTTTGTCCTCATCACGCTACCGCTGCTGGCGGCGGATGCGCAGGTGGTCATGATCCTGCCCGGCAAGGCCATCGGCCCCATCGAGATCGGCATGCCCCTCGACCGTGCACGGGCGCTGATGGAGGGGTTTGGCGCCGTCGAGGAGATCGATACCGCGAGCACACATGGGTTCTGCAACCCTGACCAAGGTGTCGGGGTCTGCGCGTTCGATCGCTGGCCGCGTCTCGGCCTCGAGACGCCCGGCACCGTCGCCTACATCGTGACCGACGACGCGCGCTTCTCGACCGAAACAGGTAGTCACAAGGTCGGCCAGCCGCTCCTCGAGTTCCTTCGAACCTACGGGCTCTACACTGGCGGGCAGGGGACGGAGATCCGCTGGGAGGGCCGCGGGCTGGCCGTGGATGTGTCGCCGGGGGAGGCCGGCATCGTCGTGCAGTTGATCAGCGTGTTTGCCCCGCGGCCCGTGTCGGCAGCGATTCCCGTCGGTTCGGCCAGGTGATAGACGCCGCGAGGCCCCAGTTGGCGGCGACGGCCAGACCGTAGGCCGCGAAGAAGGGGGTCTCGCTGTCACATGGTCAGCCCTGGAATGCGCACCCCGCGCGTCCTGGCCACCTCCTGAGCGCGTTCGTAGCCCGCGTCGGCGTGGCGGACGACGCCAGTGCCGGGGTCGGTCGTCAGCACCCGTTCGAGCTTCTGCGCGGCCAGGTCGGTACCGTCGGCCACGCTCACCTGCCCGGCATGGATGGCATACCCGATGCCCACGCCGCCGCCGTGGTGCACCGACACCCAGGTCGCGCCAGCGCACGTGTTGACCAGGGCGTTGAGGATGGGCCAGTCGGCGATCGCGTCTGAGCCGTCGCGCATCCCCTCGGTCTCGCGCAGCGGCGAAGCCACCGACCCCGCGTCGAGGTGGTCGCGCCCGATGACGATCGGTGCCTTCACTTTTGCCGTGCGCACGAGATCGTTGAACACGAGCCCGGCCTTCGCGCGCTCTCCGTAGCCGAGCCAGCAGATGCGCGCCGGAAGCCCCTGGAACGGCACGCGCTGCGCGGCGAGGCGGATCCAGCGGCCGAGCGCCGCATCTTCGGGGAAGAGTGTCAGGATGGCCTCGTCGGTGGCATGGACGTCGGCTGGATCTCCTGACAGCGCCACCCAGCGAAACGGCCCCTTGCCCTCGCAGAACAGCGGCCGCACGTACGCGGGTACGAAGCCGGGGTACGCGAAGGCGTCGCCAAACCCGCCTTCGCGCGCCTGCCCGCGCAGGTTGTTGCCGTAGTCAAACGCCACTGCGCCGGCGCGCATCAGCGCGACGATCGCCTCGCAGTGCCGGGCCATCGAGGCGCGCGATCGGGCGACGAAGCCTGCCGGATCCGCTTTCCGCAGTCGCGGGGCCTCCTCGGCGGAGACGCCCTCGGGGATGTATCCACCGAGCGGGTCGTGCGCCGAGGTCTGATCGGTGACCACGTCCACCGGCGCGGCCCGTCGCGCGATTGCCGGGACGACCTCACTGGCGTTGCCGAGCAGCGCGACCGACAGCGGCGCGCCGTCCCGGCGCGCCGCCTCCGCCCAACTCAGGGCCTCGTCGAGCGAGTCGGTCGTCCGGTCCACCCAGCCCTGCGTCTTGCGCCTGTGGATGCGCGCGGGGTCCACCTCCACGACGAGGGCGACGCCCTCGTTCATGGTTACCGCCATCGGCTGCGCGCCACCCATCCCGCCGAGGCCCGCGGTCAGCACCAGCCGACCCCGCAGCGACCCGCCGAAGTGCTGCCGCGCGACCGCCGCGAACGTCTCATAGGTGCCCTGGAGAATCCCCTGGGTGCCGATGTAGATCCACGAGCCCGCGGTCATCTGGCCGTACATCGTCAGGCCCTGCGCCTCGTACTGCCAGAAGTGCTCCCAGGTCGCCCAGGCCGGCACGAGCATCGCGTTGCTGATCACCACGCGGGGCGCCCACTCGTGCGTGCGGAAGATGCCCACGGCCTTGCCCGACTGCACCAGGAGCGTCTCGTTCGAATCCAGCGCGCGCAGGCCGGCGACGATGCCGTCGAACGCCTCCCAACTGCGCGCCGCCCTGCCGGTGCCGCCGTAGACGATCAGCTCGTCGGGCTTCTCGGCGACCTCGGGATCGAGGTTGTTCATCAGCATGCGCAGGGCGGCCTCCTGAGGCCAACCGCGGCACGAGATCGCGGCGCCGCGAGGGGCACGTACGACGCGGTGCGGTGTGCCGTCTGTCATCAACTGACCTCCTCAGGCTGCGTCAGGTCGGTCCGGGGCCGTGCTGCGGGGGGGACGACGTCGGTCAGCGGCCCAGGTAGGCGCGCAGCGTCTCCCCGACCCGAAACGCCCGCATGTACGACGCCGTGTGCTCGGGCGCAAAGCGCCTCGGCTCGGGCACAAAGCGCCTGACGGCGTTTGACGTCGTGACGTTGTCCACCGCCAGCAGCTCGAGCAGGCTGCGCGTGACCGGCGGAGCCGGCAGGAGCGTCTCCATCAACGTCACGACGACGCGGATCAGCGGGAGAGGAAACCGGACCAGCAGGCGGCGCGCCCCGAGCGCGTGCAGGGTCCGCCGCTCGATTTCCTCGAGCGTCAACACCTCCGGGCCGCCGATCTCAAACTCCTGACCGACGGTCGAGGCATCGTCGACGGCGTGCGCGATGCAGGTCACCAGGTCCTCCACCCACACCGGCTCGAACCTCGCCTGCCCGCTGCCGATGATGGGGAAGATCAGCGGCGTGAGGGGAATGAGCCGGGCGAAAGTGTTGGCGAACTCGTCCTCCGGCCCCCATACCGTCGACGGGCGGAAGGCGGTCCAGTCTAGCCCGGAGGCCGCCACGTACGCCTGCGCCCGGCCTTTCGACGCGAGGAACCGGTAGGGGAGATCGGGGCTGGCGCCGAGCTGGGAGACGTTCACCAACCGCCGCACGCCGGCTGCGCGCGCCGCGTCGACGACGTGCGCAGTCCCCTGGTAGTTGACCGATTCGTAGGTCACGCCGCCTTTCTCGATGGCGATGGCCACGGTGTGGATCACCGCGGAGATGTCGAGCATCGCCGCCGCCAGCGATTCCGGGCGGGTCACGTCGCCCTCCGCCCAGTCGACCCGCAGGCCGTCCAGACGTCCCTCCGCTTCGGCGCGGCGGCGGTTGCGGATCAGCACCCGGACGGGTCGGCCCGCCTGGGACAGCCGACGGACGATGTGGCTCCCGATGAAGCCGGATGCACCGGTGACCAGGATCACAATCACCAAGATATCATCTAGGATGCAGGCCGGACCACCCCGGCGTTCTACTGTAGTAGAGGATGGGCAGGGAGGCTGTCATGCCACGGGTCGGCGATAAGGCTCCAGAGTTCTCGGCGGCGACGGACCACGGCACGGTCGTGTCGCTGCGCGACTTCCGCGGCAAGAAGATCGTGCTCTACTTCTATCCCAAAGACGATACGCCCGGCTGTACGAGAGAAGCCTGTGCGTTCCGCGACAAATGTACGGTCGGACCTTCCTGGGCATCGAGCGCACGACCTTCGTGATCGACGAGCAGGGTGTCATCACGCACACCTCCCCGAAGATGAAGGTCGACGGCCACCTGGAGGAGGTGCTGGCGGGCTGCGCGACGCCCTCGATCCCGGGATGACGCTATAGCGATCGCGGATTGACGGTATCATTGAGAGATTGGTACACTACTCGGTGCTCCTGGCCGGGGTAGCTCAGGTGGTAGAGCGGAGGCCTGAAGAGCCTCGCGTCGGCGGTTCGACTCCGTCCCCCGGCACCACGAAGCCTGTCTCCTTCACGGTAGCACGCGGAGGATGTCTGGACGCCTGCGGCCTACGCCACCGCTTCGGCCTGACCCTCGGACAGCACGATCTCGTAGGTGACCTCGGCGGCCTTCTTCAGCATCGCCGAGACGGAGCAGTACTTCTCCTGGGACAGGGTGACGGCTTTCTCGACCTGATCTCGCTGGAGCCCGTCGCCCGAGAACTCGTAGCGTACGTGGATCTTCGTGAACACCTTGGGGTGCTCGGTGGCCCGTTCGGCCTCCACGTGCATGATCAGGCCTTTCAGCGGCGCGCGCATCTTTCGCAGGATGCTCACCACGTCCATCCCGGTACATCCGGCGAGCGCCATCAGCGTCATCTGCATGGGCGACGGCCCGGCGCCCCCTCCGCCGTGCTCGGGCATGGCGTCCATCGTCGCCGTCGTGCCTTCTTTCGAAGCGCCGTCAAAGCGCATCGGCTCTGTCCACGTCACGCTGACCTTCATCGTGATCTCACCCTCTCGTCGCGCGCGAGACATCGCCGCGCTGCGCGAATCGGCGTTTCCGTCACCGGTGGGCGGCGTCGGTTTCCTATAGATCTTCTCTCGGCAGGATCTCCCGTCCCGCCATGACGTCCCACAGCCCCCGATAGGTCAACCGCACATAGGGGAGGGAGTCGAATCCCAGGAACAGCAGCGTGTAGCTGATGTCGTGGTGCGCGTATCCCCGCTCCCGGAGCAGGCCGGTGAGGCGCTCGACCGCGGCGGCCACCGCGTCCAGCGGCAGGGGCGACATCAACCCGCCCAGCGGCAGCGCGAGCTCGAAGACCACTTGCCCGCCCTCCGCCAGCACGACGCCGCCCCCGAGGTCGAGGGCGCGTGATGCCGCAACGGCCATGTCGTGGGGATCCTGCCCGATGACGTACACGCCGCCGGCGGTGGAATACGTGGAGGCCAGGCCCTCCACCGTGCGCGCGAATCCGGACAGCAGCGCGCGGCAGCGCCAGCGCCCGCCGTAGTCGAGCAGCACCAGGCGCTGCATGCCACCGGGCACGCCGGCCGCAATGTCCACATCGTGCCGCACCGTGATGACCGCGTTCTCGAGGTGCATCGCCGGCGTCGGGGATGGCAGCCCGTCCAGGGAGAACACCGATGCATTGGGCCGCCAGGCACCCGCGGCGACCGGCCGCAGCCACGCGTCCCAGGGGAGATCCGGGAACTCCGCCACGAGCCGGCCGTCCTGCGCCGCGATCCGACCGCCGACGATGACCGTCCGCGGGCGCGGCCGGCCCACGTCCTCGAGCAGCAGGATGTCCGCCCGACGGCCCGGCGCCAGGCCTCCAAGTTCCTCGTCGAGGCCGTAGTACATCGCCGGGTTCACCGTGACCATCTGATAGGCCGCCACGGGATCCACGCCGGTGCTCAGCGCCACCCCGATAAGGTGGTCCATATACCCTTGATCGCGGATAAACGGCGCGGTCGGCGCGTCCGGCGTCAGCATCAGCCGGCCGGAATACGCGCGGGCTCCGGTGGCGATCGCTGCCAGCGCCGGCAGATCCGGCCGCAGCGAGCCGTGGCGCAGCATGACGTATAGTCCGGCGCGTAACCGGTCCAGCGCTTCCTCGGCGGTGATCGCCTCATGGTCCGACGAGACCCCGGCGGCGGCCAGTACCTGCACGCGATCCGCCGAGACGCCCGGCGCGTGTCCCTCGACGCGCCGGCCCGCGGCCAGTCCGCGCGCGATGCGCGCCAGCAGCGTCGCATCGCCCCTGCAGACCAGCGGCCAGCGGGTCAGCTCGCCGACGGTGCGAATCTCCTCCATCCGCAGCAGGTCGTCCAACCGGCCGTCATCCAGCAGCCACTCGTCGTGGGGGTTGTGGGACTGGCCGTGGAGGCGGAGGAACCAGAAGAACCGCACCGGCAGCGCGCTCAAGCGGGCAAGGATCTCGGGGGTGCGTCCAGGATCGGCGAGATACAGGTAGGGGAGCGTGTCGGCCACCACGGTCGTCGTGCCCAGCGGGAGCACCGCCCGCGCCAGCGCATCCGGGGTGAACATCGCCTGTGGATGGGCGTGGGGGTCGATGTATCCGGGCACGGCCACCAGGCCGCGGCCGTCAACGGTGATCGTTGAGGGTCCGGGCTCCAGCGTCCGGGGACCGACGTAGGCAATCCGCCCGGCTGCGACGGCGATCGAGCCCTGGAGGCGTTCGCCGGAGTAGACGTTGAGGAGCTCACCGCCATGAATCAGGAGGTCGGGCGGGACCTCGCCCCGCGCAACCGCGATCAGCCTGCCGACGTCGCCGAGGGTGCGGAACGTGCGTCTCACGGCGCCCATTGTACCACCCGGCAGGAACGCCGGCGTCGGGCCCGCAAAGGATACGCGAAGCCGTGTGGAAGGAGGTGATAGCCCGTGGAACTCCAATTCTTCGGCCACTCGATGTTCGCGCTCTCCAGCGGAGGCACGACGATCGTGATCGATCCCTGGAACGCCGATCTCGGGTATCCTGCGCCCAACGTGGCGCCCGATGCGATCGTGGTCAGCCACGAGCATTTCGACCACAGCAATGTCCAGCTGTGTCAGGGATCGCCCAGCGTGGTCCGCTGCCTGGCCGATGAAGGCAAGGCTTGGGCCCCCGTGGACACGCAGGTCGGCCCGGTGCGCATCACCGGTGTGGCCTCGTATCACGACACCGAGCAGGGTGCGGCTCGCGGCAAGAACACCATCACGATCTACGAGGTCGAAGGCCTGCGCCTTGTGCACCTCGGGGATCTCGGTCACGTGCTCACCGACGAGCAGAAGCGCGCCATCGGGCACGTGGACGTGCTCATGATCCCGGTCGGCGGGCACTTCACGATCGGGCCCGCGGAGGCCGACCGGGTCATCGAGCAACTGAAGCCCCGGGTCGTCATCCCGATGCACTTCAAGACCGAGGTCAACGCCTCGTGGCCGATCGGGACCCTCGCCGACTACCTCAAGGGGAAGACCGGCGTCAGGGGGGTGGGCCCGGTCCTGACCATCACCGCCGCCTCGTTGCCCCAGTCTCGGGAGATCTGGCCGATGGATTGACCTAGGCGGAGCATCGGGTCGAGGCCGGATAGGCCGGTCGAATCGGTGCCCTGTATGCTGAGGCTGGTTTGTGAAGACGGCGAGGGGCGAACCCCGGGCTCGCCTGCCGGGGCTCCGCGCTGGCTGCGCCAGCCGGCACGCAAGCGTGCCGGCAACAGGAGGAGGCGTGTGTGAAGGTCGGGATCCCCAAGGAGATTGCAGCAGGAGAACGCAGGGTCGCCCTGGTGCCGACGGCAGTCGGGCGGCTGGCGAAGGCGGGACTGGAGGTCCTCGTTGAAGCCGGGGCCGGTGAGGCCGCCCGGTTCGCGAACAAGGAGTACGCGGAAGCCGGCGCGCGCATCGTGCCGGACGCCTCGGCATTGTATGGCCAGGCCGACGCGATTCTGAAGGTCCAGCGGCCGGCGTTCAACCCGGGCACCGGTGCGCATGAGGTGGACCTATTCCGGCCGGGCGAGACCGTGATCAGCCTGTTCGTCCCGTCCGACGATCCCGATCTCGTGCGGCGGGCCGCCGACCGCAAGATCAGCTACTTCAGCATGGACCTGATCCCCCGCATCAGCCGCGCGCAGCCCATGGACGCGCGGTCCGCGATGAGCACACTCGCGGGCTACAAGGCGGTGCTGCTGGCGGCCGATGCCTACGACCGGTTGTTCCCCATGCTCTCGACCGCTGCCGGCACCATCGCCCCGGCCAAGGCCCTGGTGCTGGGGGTGGGGGTGGCGGGCCTGCAGGCGATCGCCACGGCCCGGCGCCTGGGCGCCATGGTCTCGGCCTTCGACGTGCGGCCCCAGGTGAAGCAAGAGGTCGAAAGCCTCGGCGCTCGGTTCTTGACCATCGACGTCGTCAGCGAGCAGGACGCCAGCGGCTACGCTCGGGGGCTCAGCGAGGAGCAGGAGCGCCGGCAGCGGGAGCAGATGACGAACTTCGTCAAAGACGCCGACATCGTCATCACCACCGCGCTGGTGCCCGGCAAGAAGGCGCCGCTGCTCATTACCGCGGACATGATCGTCCAGATGAAGCCGGGGTCGGTCATCGTGGACCTGGCCGCGGAGCAGGGCGGCAACTGCGAGTGGACGGAGGCGGGCAAGACCGTCGAACACCGCGGCATCACGATCGTCGGCCCGGTGAACATCCCGTCGGCGATGCCCGGGCTGGCGAGCCAGCTCTACGCCCGGACCATCTCCGCCTTCCTGCTGAACATGGTCAAGGACGGCGCGCTGGCGCTCAACTTCGACGATCCGATCGTACGGGAGAGCTGCGTGGTGCGCGACGGGCAGATCATGGCAGAGCAGGCTCAGGCCGTCGCGGCCGCCATTGGAGGGACGGCATAGCCCATGTCTGCGGAACTCCTCTTTGCGGTCTACATCTTCGTGCTGGCGATCTTTGTCGGGTTCGAGGTCATCAGCAAGGTGCCGAAGCTGCTGCACACGCCGCTGATGTCGGGGTCGAACGCGATCTCGGGCATCACGATCATCGGCGCCCTGGTGATTGCCGGGCACGTGGGTGATCCCCTGCGGAGCATCATCGGCCTGTTCGCGGTGATCTTCGGCACCATCAACGTCGTGGGCGGGTTCCTGGTCACCGACCGCATGCTTCAGATGTTCAGGCGCAAGCCGGCCGGTCAGGATGAGGGGAAGGGCGCATCATGAGCCACATCATCAGCGAACTGGCCTATCTGGTCGCCGGTGCCTGTTTCATCGTGGGCCTGAAGTGGTTGAGTTCTCCCAAGACGGCGCGTTCCGGCAACATCCTCGCCGCGGTCGGCATGCTCATCGCCATCGTGGCGACGCTCGCCCTGCGCGAGATCCTGAGCTTCGTGTACATCCTGGCCGGCGTGGTGATCGGCACCGGCATCGGCGCGGTGGCCGCCCTCAAGGTGCAGATGACCGCCATGCCGCAGATGGTCGCGATCTTCAATGGGTTCGGCGGCGGCGCCTCGGCCCTCGTGGCCTGGGCCGAGTACGTTCGGATGACGCCCGGCACCTTCCCGATCGACCTTCCCGTCAGCATCATCGCGACCGTGATCATCGGCGCTGTGACTTTCTCGGGCTCGATGGTCGCATTTGCGAAACTCCAAGAGCTCATCTCCGGTCGGCCCATGACCTACCCCTTCCAGCAGGTCGGGAATGGCCTGCTCGGCCTGGTCATCGTGGGCCTGAGCATCTACCTGATCGTCGGCGCCCTCTCCCAGGGTCCGGTGATGGGGTTGTTCCTGGCCGTGATGGCCCTGGCGCTTGTGCTCGGCGTGGTGTTCGTCCTGCCTATCGGCGGCGCGGACATGCCGGTGGTCATCTCGCTGTTGAACGCGTTCTCCGGCCTAGCGGCCGCCGCGGCCGGGTTCGTCTTGAACAACCACGTCCTGATCGTCAGCGGCTCGCTGGTGGGCTCGTCGGGCATCATCCTGACGCGCATCATGTGCTGGGCGATGAACCGCTCGCTGTCCAACGTCCTCTTCAGTGCGTTCGGCTCGGTGGTGGCTGCGCCCGGGACCGCGCCCGGCGCCGCGGGGCGCGCGGCCAAGGCCGTGACGGCCGACGAGGTCGCCACGCTGCTCGCCTACGCCAACTCCGTCATCGTCGCGCCCGGTTACGGCCTGGCGGTCTCGCGGGCCCAGAACGAGGTGCGCGACATGGCCAGGATGCTGGAGGCCCGGGGCGTCGAGGTGAAGTACGCCATCCATCCGGTGGCCGGCCGGATGCCGGGCCACATGAACGTGCTCCTCGCCGAGGCCGACATCCCCTACGACAAGCTCCTGGACATGGACCAGATCAACCCCGAGTTCCCGAACGCGGACGTCGCGGTCGTCCTGGGCGCCAACGACGTGGTCAATCCGGCGGCGCGGTACGACACCGCGAGCCCGCTGTACGGGATGCCGATCCTCGACGTGGACAAGGCCAAGCACGTGATTGTCATCAAGCGCAGCCTCAACCCGGGGTTCGCCGGCGTGGACAACGAGTTGTTCTACCTGGACAACACGCGGATGTTCTTCGCCGACGGCAAGAAGGCGCTCGTCAGCATCATGGAGGAGCTGAAGAACGTCTGAGCCGGCCGGAGCCTAACTCCTGCCGGCCAGGTACTCCAGCAGCGTCCGCACCCCGAAGCCCGACGCGCCCTTGGGCTGGCAGGCGTTCGTGCCCTCATCCCGGTCGAAGTACGCCACCGGCGCGATGTCGAGATGGGCCCACGGCACGCCGCCGGTGAACTCGCGGATGAAGATGGCGCCCTTCTGCGCACCGCCGGGTCGGCTTCCGGAGTTCTTGATGTCCGCGATGTCGCTGCGCATCGCCTGACGGTACTCCTCGTACAGCGGCAGCGGCACCAGGCGTTCGCCGGCGCGCGCCCCAGCCGTCACCAGACGGTCGACGAGCGGCTGATCGGATCCCATGATAGCCGCGGCGTACGGGCCGACTGCGATGCTCGCGGCGCCGGTCAGCGTGGCCAGGTCGACGATCTCATCGGGCTTGTCCGCGGCCAGGTGGGCCACGATGTCCGCCAGGACCAGGCGGCCTTCGGCGTCGGTGCTGGTGATCTCGATGGTGGTGCCGTTGACCGCGGTCAGGACATCGCCGGGGCGCATCGCCCTGCTGCCCACGGCGTTTTCCACGGCCCCGATCGCGGCCACCGCCCGGACCGGCGGTTGGAGCAGCGGCAGCGCGCGCATCACGGCCAGAACGGCCGCGGCGCCCGCCATGTCCGTCTTCATCGTGGCCATCCCGTCGGGCGGCTTGATGTCGACCCCACCGGTGTCGAACGTCACGCCCTTGCCGGCCAGCGCCACGGTCCGGCGCGGTCGGGTCGGGGCGTAGTCGATCAGGATGACCCGCGGCGTGTGCGCGCTGGCCGCGCCGACGGCCAGGATCACCTCCATGCCCCGCTTCTTGAGATCCTGGGGACCCAGGACTGTCACTTTGAGCTTGGTCCCTCGGGTCACGCGACGCGCTTCAGCCGCCAGGGCGTCAGGCGTGAGGACGTTCGGCGGTTCGTTGACCAGGTCGCGCGCGTAGTTGACGGCTTCAGCGATGACCTGTCCCCGCCGGCGGCCGGCCTCGACCGCCGCGGCCTCGGCGCGGTTGGCGGCCAGCAGGTCAACGTCGAGGGTGTGGCTCCGCTCCTTGCGGTACTTGCCGAACGCGTACGTGCCAAGCAGCACCCCTTCGGTCCGCACCGCGGCGATCTCGGCGGGCTCCATGTTCGGACCCTGCAGCGGCGGGAACGCCAGGCGGCTGAGCCGGCGCTCGTGCGCGGCCCTCGCGGTGGCCGCCGCCGCCAGACGGTGGCGGTCCAGCGAGACCCGGTTGCGGTCGCCAAGCCCGACGACGGCGATCCGGCCGGCAGGGAGGCGGCCGAGCGTGTGCATCATGAACACCTTGCCGAACTCCCCGTTGAACCGCTCCTCGTGGAGCGTCCTGGCCAGCAGCCCGCCGAGGTGCTGGTCGATCTTGGCGGCGAGTCCTTCCAGCCGGCCGGGCGCGGAGAAGACGCTGACGGCCAGCACGTCACAGCGATGGGCGATCGGATCGGCAACGGTTACGCGGACGGTCACTGGACGTCCTCCTCGACGTGAGATGGCATGCGGTTCTGCTAGCGGATCCTGGCGGCGCCGGTCGAGAGCGGGATCTGCTGTCCCACACCCGCCGCCGCGGCCCGGCGGTACAACAGGTCCAGGGTCACCACGTCCTCCATGGCGATCCCCTGAGACTCAAACAAGGTGATCTCGTCCCTGCGCGTGCGGCCCGGGGCAGTCCCGGCCACGATCGCGCCGAGCTCCATCACGCCCTCCCACAGCGAACCGTCGGGCTGGGCGGCCGCAATGAGATCGCCGCACTCGAGGCGGGCCTGCTGGAGGGAGTCGACAGCGATCACGTCGCTGCGTCGGATGGCCTCGACGTCAAGCTCCTGCCGCGCCGCTGCGTTCGACCCGATGGCGTTGACGTGCATGCCGGGTCGGAGCCAGGCTCCGCGGAGTACCGGCTCGCGGGCGCTGGTCGCCGTCACGACGATGTCGGCGTCGGTCACCGCGGCCTCGGCGGTCTCGACGGCGACGACCTCCGTGCCCAGCTCACCGACCATCTCTTCGGCAAAGGCTTCGCGGCGTTCAGGCGTGCGGGAGTACACCTTGACCAGAGCCACCGGCCGCACACGGGCGATGGCCTGCACCTGGCTTCGCGCCTGCCAGCCGCAGCCGATGACGCCGAGCGCGCCGGCGTCGGCGCGGGCCAGGTATCTCGTGGCCACCCCGCTGGCCGCGCCGGTCCGCATCTGTCCGAGTAGGTCGGCCTCGACGATGGCCGCGGCCTCGCCGTCCTCGATCCGGTAGAGAATCGCCAGGAAGCGCGCCCCCCCGGCGGTCGTCGCATACGCCTTGACGCCCATCACCCCGATGTCGGGCACGGCCGCGTGCATCACGTGCAGCGTTGCCGCAGGAACCGATGCCCTGCTCCGCGGTCGGTTGACCGCGCGTCCCTCGCCGAGCGATCGGAACCCGGCCTCGACCGCGGCCAGCACATCGTCCATCGTCAGCAGCGCGGCGACGTCGTCCTCCCGGAGCAAGAGCGCCATCGAATCCCCAAAACGCCAGGCTATCAGAGGTATACCTGAGGAACGAAGATCGGTTCAATGGTGGTGAATGTTCCCCAACTTGATCAGGGCTTCCTCCACGCCAGCCGCAGGGAAGGCGTCTGGATCAGAGAAACCCAGTGGGAGGGCACCGATGATCGAACACCTGTTCGCTATCTTGGAGTCTCAACAGAGTTCGCTGGCAGACATCAGGAGGGACGTCCACGCCCATCCAGAGCTGGCATTTGCCGAAACCCGGACGGCAGGGATCGTGGCGGAGCGTCTCGACCGGGCAGGGCTCGACGTACAGATCGGGGTGGCGCAGACCGGGGTCGTGGGTATCCTCCGGGGTGACAGGCCCGGTCGAACGGTGCTGATCCGGGCAGATATCGATGCGCTTCCCATCCAGGAAGCCAACGACGTGACGTACAGGAGCACGGTCCCAGGGGTGATGCATGCGTGCGGGCACGACGGCCACACGGCGGTCGCCCTCGTGGTCGCCGAGGCACTCGCCGGGATGCGCTCGCAGCTTTCCGGCGCGCTGGTCTTCGCGTTTCAACCCGCCGAAGAGATCGCAGCCGGGGCTCGTCCGATGATCGACGCGGGCGTCATGGACAATCCCAAGGTCGACGCGGTGGTGGGCCTGCACCTGTGGAACGACCTCCCGGCCGGTGTGGTGGCGATGCGGCCCGGCCCGGCCTTCGCTTCTATGGATGAACTCATCATTCGCATCGAGGGTCGGGGCGGGCACGGGGCGATCACACACCAGAGCGCGGATCCCATCGTCGCCGCGGCGCAGGTCATCACCGCTCTCCAGACCGTTGTGAGCCGCGAGACGGCGCCTTTCGACACGGTGGTCGTAACCGTCGGGACCGTCTGGGGCGGCAGCGCGTTCAACATCATCCCCGACCACGTCGAGATGCGGGGAACCGTGCGGGCGTTCACCGAGGAACTGCGCCTCCGAACATTGCGACGGATCGAAGAGATCGTGACCGGAGTCGCCAGCGCCATGCGCACGAAGGCCGCGGTGACCGTGCGGCATGGATGTCCTCCGGTGGTCAACGATCCGAGTGTGACCCGGGTTGTTCGGGAGGTCGCGGAGCTGGCGGTGGGGCCCGGGCGCGTGTGGGAGATGGCCCCCACGACGGGCAGCGACGACATGGCCTGCTTCCTCGATCGCGCCCCCGGGTGCTACTTTGTCGTCGGTTCGCAGAACACGGCCCTAGGGCTCGACAGTCCGCACCACAACGCGCGCTTTGACTTCGACGAAGGCGCGCTGCTCGTTGCCGCCAGGGTCTTGGGGGGCGCTGCCCTGAGGCTGCTCGAGCCGCGCGCGTGACGAGGGTGAGAGCGTCAGATCCCCCCGGGCAGCACTGAGGCCACGAACACCTGCAACGCCCGCGGGGCCGGTAGGCCGGCGGCGAGGAACGCATGCCACGCCTGGTGGATCTCGTCGAGCATCGCGGCGGGGAGCATCGGGTCGAGCGGCGGCTCGATCCACGGGAGCGCGTCGACTTCGAGGGCGGCCTCGTCGCTGTAATCGATCACGGCGGCCAGAAATGCATCCAGCCGGCGGCCTGCGAGCTCGGGAATCGGTGGGAGGGTACCCCACCGGTCCGCGTAGGCCGCGGAAAGGATCGTGACCAGCGCGCCCAGGGCGCCCAGCGCGCGCGCGCCCTCCCACCGTGCCTGGATGCTCTGGGCCGCATCCCCGGTGGTGCTGGCGCTTAGCATCGACGCCTCATGCACTGTCGCGGCCAGCAGGGAACGGATCGCCTCGAACACGCGGTCCCGTGGTGCCGGACCGCGGTTGGCGCGTGAGATGATGGCCACCGCGGCCTCCGACGCCGACCGGCCGTGCCTCGGCGGGCAGATGCGTGGGAGTGTCACCGCGGTGACCGCCAGGTCACGGATCACCAGTGGCATATATGATGGATGCTCGTAGCGGAGCGGATCCGCTGCAATCCGCGCGACGAGCGCGCGGCGCGCGCGTGCCCCCAGGACGTCTGCGGACGCGATCAGGATACGGAGCGGCATGAAGATCACAGCCGTCCAGATCAGCAACGCGAAGATCCAGCGGTCGGGCCCATAGCCCAGCCCTGCCAGGACCGCCAGCGACGCGACGAACCCGGTGGCGCACACCGCCAGCAGCCACCGCCCCGCGGCCCGCCGGGTGTCGGGATCGGCCAGGGAGCTCAGGAGCAGACGCGCGCGGATTGCCAGACACCTCCTGCCGGTTGAGGCCGGCGCCCCATCACCTCATCACGGATGTTCACCATGGGGCCTCAGGGAGTTCGACAGCCAGCCCTACCGGTTCCTTGGGCGTCGGAGTGGCCGTGGGGCGGGGTCAGGGTCGCGGAACAGGGCGCGTCCCATGGGCCGTTAGCAGTGTACACGACTGCGTAGGGGGCGCGAGGATGCGTGGTGGAAGCTTGCTGGCCGGGGCGGTGCTGATCCTGCAGTCACTTACGCTTCTGCCCATCGGGGCCTTTCGCATCGCCCCGCCCGAGAGCCGTGTGGAGTTCGTCATGCGAGACAACCGCGGCGGGTTTGTCGGCATGACCGATCAGGTCGACGGCACGGTGACCGTTACTCAGGCTGCTCCCGACACCTTCACCGCGATGGTCGAGGCGCGGATCGACGCGCGGACCCTCGACACGGGCAACGGGCTGCGTAACGGCCAGATGCGGCGCGACTTCCTCCAGACCGACCGCCATCCGTTCATCGTATTCAGAGGGAGGGCGACAAGCGACGGCCGGTTGACCGGCGGGACCATCCGCGCGGTGCTGCGGGGATCGCTGGCAATCCGGGAGACGACGAGGGAGATCGAGATGCCCCTGTCGGTAACGGCGCTGGCCGACGAGTACCGGGCGACCGGCGAAGTCACCATCAGGCTCAGTGAGTATGGGATTCCTATCCCAAGGTTTCTCGTGTTCGCAGCTGAAGATCCGGTGACCGTCCGTCTCCGTGTCCTCCTGCGGCGGTCTCCGTAGGGCCCGCGGCCGCCTCCGCGGGGCCGCCCGCCAAGGACGGAGTCCTGGACCGTCGAATAGTCTTCCATATTATGGATCAGGCGCTCGCCTACGCGCGTGAGCACCGCGCACGGTTCGTCTCGGAGCTCATCGACCTCGTTAGGATCCCCAGTGTATCCACCGTTCCGGAGCGGGCCGGGGATGTCGTCCGGGCGGCGCGGTGGCTGGCAGATCATCTCGCCGCCCTCGGATTCCGGACCCGACTCGATGCCACGGAGCGACATCCGATCGTACGGGCGGACTGGTTGGGCGCCGAGGGCCGGCCGACGGTGCTGTGCTACGGCCACTTCGACGTGCAGCCGGCGGACCCCCTGGAGGAGTGGATCCACCCGCCGTTCGAGCCGGCCGTGGTGGATGATGTGCTCTACGCGCGGGGGGCCTCGGACGACAAGGGGCAGCTGTTCGTCCACATCAAGGCGGTGGAGTCCATCCTCCGCACGGCCGGAGCGCTGCCCGTGAACGTGAAGTTCCTGCTCGAAGGCGAAGAAGAGATCGGAAGCCCCTCGCTGATGACCTATGTGCCGCGCTATCGCCGCCAGCTCGCGGCCGACGCGGCGCTGGTGAGCGACGGCGCGCTGTTTGCCCCAGACCTTCCCACGATCACGACCGGTCTGCGCGGTCTGCTCTACACCGAGATCGCCGTCACCGGCGCGCGGCGGGATCTCCACTCAGGGCAGTACGGCGGGGCCGCGCCCAACGCCGCGACCGAGCTGGTGCAGATCATCGCCGGGCTGAAGGACAAGAGGGGCCGCATCCGGGTTCCGGGATTCTACACGCGTGTGCGCCAGCCGGAGGCCGCGGAGCGCGAGACATGGGAACGGCTGCCGTTTGACGAGCGCGGCTTTCTCGCCGAGATCGGCACGGAGGTCGCGCCGGGCGAGCGCGGCTACTCGATCCTCGACCGGCTGTGGGCGCGCCCGACGCTCGACGTGAACGGCATCTCGGGAGGATTCACCGGCGAAGGCATGAAGACCGTGATCCCCTCGCGTGCGACGGCCAAAGTCAGCATGCGCCTGGTGCCCGACCAGCGGCCTGATCGGATCTTCAAGCAGTTTGCCCGGGCGGTCGGCCGGTTGGCACGGCCCGGCGTGACCGTCGAGGCACGGCATCTCGCCTCGGCGCCACCCGTGCTCGTTCCGTCCGATGCGCCCGCGGTCCGTGCCGCGGCTGCGGCGCTCGAAGCCGCCTTTGGCACCGCGCCGGTCTACGTGCGCAGCGGCGGCACCATCCCGGTCATCGCGGCGTTCTCCCAGACGCTGCGCATCCCATCGGTGCTGATGGGGTTCGGTCTCCCCGACGACAACCTGCACGCGCCCAATGAGAAGTTCGCGCTGGCCAACTTCCACCGCGGCGTGGAGGCGGTCATCCGGTTCTGCGACCTCTACGGACGATGATGCGCGCCGTCGAGGACTGCGTCGGCACCTGGGGCATCGGGGCAATCCTGTGCCGGCGCTGACAATCACCTACCCCGCGCGATACCGCCAGCTCGCCGCGGTGGTCGGGGCCCTCGGTGCGACAGTCGCTGCCGTTGCCATATCCACGGTACCGGCCCTTTCGCGCGATCTCTGGATCCTATTCGGCCTGCTCTCCATCATCTCAGCAACGATCGTGTTCGAGCTCCCCATGGGCATTCACTACAACCCACAGAGCGGGATCTCGCTCGCCGCGCTCTTCCTGTTCGGCTGGCAGTTCGCGGTGATCCTGAGCGTGCTCAGCCTGGCGGTCTTCTGGATTCGCGTGCAGCGGCCGTTCTGGCGGGGGGCGTTCGATCTGGGCAACGTCACCCTCAGCCTGCTGGCCGCCGGGCTTGCGGCGCCGGTGGGGGTTGATGCGTTGTCTCCGGCGGTACTCGGTCAGTTCGCGGCCGCCGGCGTCCTGTACGCGCTCGCGAACACCGCCTTCACCTTCGGGGGCCGGAGGGTCCAGATCGAGGCCTCGCCGCTCGTTGAGCCTCCGAGCGTCGCCCGCGCATTGCTCCTCTCCGCGAGTATGGCACCGGTCGGCTTCATCATCGCGCTGCTGTTCCAAGCGTTCGGCAGCAGCGGCGCGCTGCTGGGGTTCAGCACATGGCTCTTCGCCAGTCTCGCGCTTCGGGGGACCTACGCGGCGGTGGCGGCGCAGCGGCGGCTGATCGAGACCAACAAGCGGCTCGAGGAGGCCCTGGTTGCAGTGGAGCGGCTTTCGATCACCGATCCCCTGACCGGTCTGTACAACCGACGCCACTTTCGCGTGCGGCTCGAGGAGGAGTTCAAGCGCGAGTTGCGCGGCGCGACGCCCTTCTCGCTCATCCTGCTCGATCTCGTGAACTTCAAGTCGGTGAACGACCGGTGGGGACATCTCGCGGGTGATGTCGTGCTCCAGCAGTTCGCCAGGCTGCTCGACGGTGCCGTGCGGCCGGGCGACCTCGTCTTTCGCTACGGGGGGGACGAGTTCACGATCATCCTCCCGCGTACGGACAGGGCCGGCGGCGTCGCGATTGCGGCCCGGCTGGTGAGCCTGGTCGGGTCTGCAACCTTCGCGGTGGGTGCCGAGCGCGTCTCGCTGGGGGTGGAGACCGGCATTGCCACGGCGCCTACCGATGCGACCGGTCCCGACGCGCTCATCGGGGCGGCGGACCGCGCCATGTATCGCGCGCACGACCGGCGTCGGGGTGCCGACGCCGGGCCGGCGGGCCAGCTCGGCGCGCAGCCCCAGCCCCAGTCGCAGTCGTGACCAGCCCGTCCGGAATGCTCGACGCCGCGCGGCTCTGGCTGAGCGGTCTCTCGCCCGCTGAGCAGGCGGTGGGGATCATCGGGCTGACCCTCATTCCCTGGATCGAACTGCGCGGCTCGATCCCCCTTGCGATCGCGTTGGGCTGGCACCCCCTGGCGGCCGGGGTGCTGGGCATCGCGGCCAACTGGCTGATCATCGTGCCGGGGTATGTCTTCCTCGAGCTGTTCTACCACCGATGGCTCTCGCGGCATGCGCTGTGGCGGCGGATCGTTGAGCGGGTGCGGGCGCGGGGTGCCACCATGGTTGAGCGCTACGAACTGTTAGGTCTGGCGCTCTTCGTCGCGGTCCCCCTGCCCGGCACCGGCGCGTACTCGGGCACGCTGCTGGCGTGGCTGCTCGGGCTCAACAGGGGGAAGGCGCTCGGCGCGGTGGCCCTGGGGGTGGCGCTGGCCGGGGTCGCGATCACGCTAGTGGCATCGGGTGCGGCGGCGGCGCTCCGGAGGATCCTCTAGCCCGGAACGTGATTTTGGCCTCTGTCGTAGGTTTGAATACGGTGCGGTCGTGCTAGAATACAATGTCAGGGACCGCCCGGACTCCAGAAGACGATGACGTGGCTCGACCCGATGAGAGGAGGCTGAGGATGCAGAGGGTGATGCACATCGCAATTGCCGTGGTGGTGGGCCTGGCGCTCGCCTACGGGGGGATGAGCCCGGCCAGCGGCGCTCCGGCGCCAACGCGCGGTGGCACACTGGTCATCGCGCAGGGCACGGACGCCACCACCCTGGACGGGCATATGTACACCGATTCGCCCACCGCCAGCATCATGGAGCACATGGTGGAGCCCTTGTTCAACTTCACGCCGGAGGGCAGGATCGAGCCCAAGCTGGCGACCGCGTTCACGGTATCCCCGGACGGCCGGACCTGGACCATCCGGCTGCGCACCGGCGTCCGGTTCCACGACGGCACGCCGTTCAACGCCGAGGCGGTGAAGTTCAACCTGGAGCGGGTGCTCAACCCCGATACCAGGGCGCCGTGGCGGTTCCTCATCGACCGCATCACCAGCGTCACCGCCGTCGACGACAGCACGGTCCGGCTGGTAACCAACGCGCCGTTTGCGCCGATGATTGCCCACCTGGCGCACAGCGGCACCGGAATCCAGAGCCCCACCGCCATCCGCCGGCTGGGCGCCGACTACTCCCGCAGCCCGGTGGGCACAGGACCGTTCAGGTTCAAGGAGTGGGTGCGGGGCGACCGCGTGGCTATGACCCGCTTCGACGACTACTGGGGTGACAAGGCCCTGCTGGACGAGGTGGTCTTCCGGGCCATCCCCGAGGACGGCGCCCGCGTGCTGGCGATGGAAGGCGGTTCGGTGCACGTGGCCGTGCGGGTCCCGCCGCGCGACATCGAGCGGCTGGAGCGGATCCCCGCGGTCCGCGTGGACAGGACCACGTCGGTCCGGACGATCTTCGTGGCGTTCAATACCCAGCGGCCGCCGTTCAACGACAGGCGTGTACGCCAGGCGTTCAACTATGCCGTGAACAAGAGTGCCATCGTCGGTCGGTCCTCCCCGCCCACCGGCGCGCTTGCCGGGACCGCCCGGATCTCCGACGCGCCGATCGCGCCCAACGTGCAGGGGTACAGTCCGATCAGGACCTACGACGCCGACCTCGACCGCGCGAGGGCGCTGCTGGCCGAGGCGGGGCATGCCCGCGGCTTGACAGTCACCTTCCACCATCCCACCGGGCGGTATGTGCGCGATGCCGAAATCTCGGCGGGCATCCAGGCGCTGCTGCGCCGCGTGGGGGTGGAGGCCAGGCTCGTGACCATGGAGTTCGGGACCTACGTGGCCACCCTCCGTGGCCCCAAGGCGATCGACGAGATCCAGATGAGCATGTTGGGCTGGGGTACGATCACCGGCGATGCGGACTACGGCCTGTACGCGCTGTTCCACTCGTCGCAGTGGCCGCCGCAGTTCAACACCGCGTTCTACAAGAACGAGCGCGTGGACGCGCTGCTAGAGCAGGGGCGCACCACCATGGACCAGAGCGCGCGCAACCGCATCTACCGCGAGGCGATGACGATCATCATGGACGACGCGCCGTGGCTGTTCCTCCACAGCGAGTCGCAGGTGACCGGGATCCGCGCCGAGGCGCAGGACGTCATCGTGCACCCGACTGAGCGCATCGTGGCCACCAAGGCCTGGATCCGGCGGTAGGTCGCGTGGCGATGCGTACGTGAACGTCGTGAGCGCTCGCGGGGGGAGGGCCGACGCGGCTCTCCCCCCGTTTTGTGTGGGGGTCTGAACCCAGAACCATGTGGGCGTATATCGCCAAGCGGCTGCTGCTCGCGGTGCCGGTCATGCTCGGCGTGGCATTTATCGTCTTCGCGATGGTCCGGCTCATTCCGGGCGACCCGGCGATGGTGATCGCCGGGCAGGCGGCCACCCCTGACTACATCGCCGCTATCCGCCGTGATCTGGGTCTGGATCGCCCCGTCGTCGTGCAGTTCGGCGTGTACCTGACGAAGATGGCCCAGGGCGACCTGGGTCGGTCGATCCGCTCGCACGCTCCAGTGTGGGAGGAGCTGTGGGCGCGATTACCCAATACGATCCAGCTTGCGGCGGCCAGCATGGCGGTGGCGACGTTCGTCGGGGTGGGGGCGGGCATTATCTCCGCGGTGCGACCCTACTCGCTGGTGGACGCGGCCGTCATGGTGATCGCGCTGACGGGTCTCTCCATCCCCATCTTCTGGTCGGGCCTGATGATGATCCTCGTCTTCTCGGTGATCCTGGGATGGTTCCCCTCCTTCGGGACCGGCTCACTGGCGCACCTCGTCCTGCCGTCGGTCACGCTGGGGATGACTTCTGCCGCCATCATCGCGCGCATGACCCGCTCGAGCATGCTGGAGGTACTGCGCACCGACTACATCCGGACCGCCCGGGCCAAGGGCCAGGTCGAGGGGATCGTGATCGGACGCCATGCCTTCAAGAACGCGCTCATCCCAGTCATCACGGTCATCGGGCTGCAGACCGGCATTCTGCTGAGCGGCGCGGTGCTCACCGAGAGTGTCTTCGCCTGGCCCGGCGTAGGACGCTTGCTCGTCGAGGGTATCCTCACCCGAGACTACCCGGTGGTGCAGGGGGCGGTGCTCGTTGTCGCCCTGACGTTCGTCATGGTGAATCTGCTTGTGGACATTCTGTACGCGGCGGTTGACCCGCGTATCCACTACCGGTAGGAGCCTGCGGTGCGCGAAGGCACGTTGATCGCAGCGCAGGAGGTCCCTGCCGTCCGGGCGGGGCGTATGGTGCTGGCCTGGCGCCAGTTCCGCCGGAACCGGGCCGGGCTGATCGGCCTCGGCATCATCGTCATGTTTCTTCTCGTCGGCCTGCTGGCTCCCGTGCTCTCGCCATACGACCCTTACGACGTGGACTTCGAGCGCAGCCTGCACGGGCCGAGCCGCGAGAGCTGGTTCGGGTGGGATGAGCTCGGGCGGGACGTGTTCAGCCGCGTCATCTACGGCGCGCGCGTCTCGCTGGTTATCGGGTTGATCGCGGTTGCGATCGGGGTCTCGGTCGGCGTGCCGCTTGGCGCGCTGTCGGGCTACTACGGCGGGGTGGCAGACCTCTTCACGCAGCGCTTCGTGGACATCATGATGGCCTTTCCCGGCATCCTGCTCGCCATCGTGATCGTGGCGGTGTTGGGTGTAGGGTTGGTTCAGGCCATGATTGCCATAGGCATCGTGTCGATTCCGGTCTACGCGCGGCTGGTCCGCGGCCAGACCCTGTCGCTTCGCAACCAAGAGTTCGTGGAGGCGGCGCGCGCCATGGGGGCAGATGTGGGCCGCATCGTGCTCCGGCATGTCCTGCCGAACACCCTGGCGGTCATCATCGTGCAGTCCACGCTGCAGATCGCTTCCGCGATCCTGACCGCCGCGGCCCTTGGCTTCCTGGGTCTCGGTGCCCAGCCCCCAACCGCCGAGTGGGGCGCGATGCTGAGTGGCGCGCGTCAGTACCTGCGCTTGGCACCGCACGCGGTGACGTTCCCCGGACTGGCCATCATGACCACCGTCCTCGGGTTCAACTTGCTCGGCGATGCCATCCGTGACGCGCTCGATCCGCGCATGCGCATCTGACGCCGCCCGGTCCGTCGCGGCATGCGTTGACACGCCCCATGTCGAACAGTAGGATGTGGACTTGTGGCCGCAGTGAGTGCGGTCCCCGGGGAGGTGGGAGATGGAGCCAGTCGGGCACCACTACATCGCCGAGGCCTCGGGATGCGACCCCGACATCATCGGCAGGGTTGAGACCGTCGAGCAGATCCTCGTGCGCGCCGCCGAGATCGCGGGCGTTACCGTCTGGTCGATCTCCTTTCATCGGTTCTCCCCCAACGGCGTCTCCGGCGTCGTCGTCATCTCAGAGTCGCACCTGTCGGTGCACACGTGGCCCGAGTACGGGTACGTCGCCCTCGACATCTTCACGTGCGGGAACGAGGCCAAGCCCGAGGCGGCGGTGCATCACGCGCTGAAGGCGTTCGGCGCGTCCTCGATGCACATCACCGAGGTCACCCGCGGTCTGGAGGAGGGCGACCGCCAGTTCTTCCACAGCATCGTGACGTGGGAGGAGTCGCTGTCCGGGCGGAACGGGCAGACGCGGGCGAAGCCCGCAAAGCCCGCGCGCAAGTCGACCCGCCGGCCGACGCATTCGCGCTGAGCGAGGTGGTCACGCCCTCCGAAGGGCGGTAGGCAGTCGTCGTGGCCCTGCTCTCGGTCATCCTGCCGATCATCATCCTGATCGCAGCGGGCGCGGCGCTGGCGCGCTACACCGCGGTCGAGACGCGATCACTCTCGCAGGTCACTATCTACCTGCTCACGCCGAGCCTGGTGTTCACCGCGCTGGTGAAGACAGACTGGCAGGCCGCGGGCGGCCACCGTCTGATCACGCTGATGGTGGTCCACTTCGTCCTGCTGCTTGTTCTCGCCCACCTGGCTGGCCGGCTGCTCCGGTTGCCCAGGGAGGAGCGCAGCGGCCTGTCGCTCGCCCTGGGGTTCTACAACGCGGGCAACTACGGGCTGCCGGTTGCGCTCTTCACCTTCGGGCAGGAGGGGTTCCGCCTGGCCACGGTGATCTTCGTGATCCAGGCAATCGTGACACAGTCGGTGGGCGTCTATCTGGCGTCGGCCGGGCGCAACGCGCCGTGGAGGGCGGCGACCGATGTGTTTCGCCTGCCGTTGATCTACGCGGCGATCTTCGGGCTCCTGATCGGCCAGATCCACTGGTCGATCCCCGACCCGGTGTGGCGGCCACTCGAGCTGATGGGGCAGGGGGCGATTCCCATGCTGCTCATCGCGCTGGGCGCGCAACTGGCCCAGACCAGGGCCACGGTCGTCACTCCGCCGCTCGGCATCGCCACGGCGCTGCGCCTGGTCGGCTCGCCGTTGCTGACGCTGGCGCTCCTGCCGATCTTCGGCCTGGCCGGTCTGCCCGCGCGCGTCGCGCTGCTCTCGACGTCGATGCCGACCGCGGTCAACGCGTTCCTGCTGGCCGCGCAGTTCCAGACCGCTCCGAGGTTCGTGGCGAGCGCCGTGTTCCTCTCGACGCTCGTGAGCTTCGTGACGGTCTCGGTGATCGTGGCGCTGGTCCGATGACCGGCGACCGCGTGACGACCCCGGGCGACGCCCGGCCGGTCGCCGGGCAAGATCTGGCCGCCTACTCGGCGGCGGCGAGGGTAAGGATCCGGGCGCCCATCTGGCTCCGCATGGCGGTGATGGCGCTCGCGCACTTCACCAACGACCTCTACGCGGCGTTCCTGTCGCCGCTGCTGCCCCTGGTCGTGGTGCGGTTCGACCTCTCGCTCGCGCTGGCCGGCCTGCTGGGGACGAGCTTCAACTTGGCCGCGGCGTTCTCGCAACCGCTCTTCGGGGTGGCGGCCGACCGCATCTCCCGGCCGGTCTTCACCGTCGCGGGCCCGCTGATCACCGTCCTGATGATGGGCCTGCTGGGTGTCGCCCCATCGTATGAGGCGATGCTGGTGGTATTGCTCGTGGCCGGCATCGGCACCGCGGCGTTTCACCCGCAGTCGTTTGCGCTCGCGGGCGCGGTCAGCGGGGATCGCCGCGGCACCGGGGTGTCGGTCTTCGTGGCGGGCGGTGAATTGGGGTACGCCCTGGGCCCGCTGTACGTGGCGAGTGTCGTGACGGCGCTCGGGCTGCGGGGGACGATGGTCGCCGTGGTGCCGGGGCTCGTGGCCTGCTTCATCGGCTGGTGGCACGTCCGCTCCTGGCAGGTCGTACAGCGGCGTCCCGACGTGGGGTGGCGCAGCGACGCGCGCCGCCATGGCAAGGTCTTTGTCCTCCTCTGGTTCATTGTCGTGCTCCGGAGTGTCATCGCCCTCGCGCACATTCTCTTCCTGCCGCTGCTGCTCCGACAGCAGGGCGAGTCGCTGATCCTGGGCGGGGCCGCGGTGTTCCTGTTCGGCGGGATCGGGTCGATCGGCGGGCTGGTCGGCGGTGCGCTCTCCGACCGGATCGGTCGGCGTGCCGTGATGGCCATCTCGCTGATCGGCGCCGGGCCGCTGCTCCTACTGTTCGGCATGGTGCAGGGCCCCTGGACGCTGCTACCGCTCGCGCTCGGCGGGTTCGTCCTCTACCTGGGGGCGCCGGTGAACATCGTGATGGCGCAGGAGATGCTGCCGCGGCGGGCCAGTCTGGCCAGCAGCCTGGTGACGGGTATGGCCTGGGGCGTCGCGGGCCTCTCGCTCACCGCGATCGGAGCCATCGCCGACCGCATCGGGCTCTCGGCCACGCTGATGGCGTCGGTGGCCCTGGTCGTGCCGGCGCTCGTGGCGGTCTGGGCCCTGCCGGCGAAATCTCGGTCCGAGCCCTGATTCCGGCTAACCGCCGCTGACCGGCGTCACCACGCAGGTTGTCGTCCGCGTGACGCCCGGCGTCTCCTGAAACCGGGACACGATCAGCCGGCCCAACGTGTCCATGCTCTCGGTCTCAACGTAGGCGATGATGTCGGTGGGTCCGGTGACCGCATGGGCCATCTTCACGCCGGGCGTCCGCTGGATCTGCGTGAGCGCCTCGGAGAGCTTGCCGGGCAGGATGCGGATCAGCACGTACGCCTGGACCACGGTCGTCTCCTCCGGTTCGGGGTGCCTTCGCTGCGACTCACAACGACGCCAGGACGCCGACGAGCAAGTTCCCCACCATCTGTAGGAGCAGGATGGCGATGATCGGCGAGAGATCGAGTCCGCCGACCGGCGGCATCACACGTCGGATCGGATCGAGCACCGGAGCGGTGATCTGGTGCACGATCTGGACGAGCGGGTGGCCGTAGCCCAGTCCGGGAACCCACGAGAGGATCACCCGGACCAGGATGAGTAGGCTGAGCACCCTGATGATGAGTCGCACGAGCTCGGCGAGTTCCAGCATCGGCCTCCCCCTGCAGGAACGGATGCCGCGCACGCCATATCGGGCGTTACAGAGATATTCTGCATCCGGTAGGGGCGACCCTGGCGTCACCTGGGGCCGATCGCGGTCCGGGTACGACGTGGGCCCGAAGGGTGGCGATGGACCCCGTGTCGAACTGGCACGCAGGTCTGGCGGTCCCGAGGATCTATGCCGCGCAAGTTGTACCACGCCGACAGCTACCTGCGCTCCTGCGATGCGGTCGTCACGGCGGTCAGGGACCACGTGGGATCGGGCGGCGCGGTGGCGCTGGACCAGACCGTCTTCTACCCGGCCTCGGGCGGGCAGCCCGCGGATCACGGCACCATCAGCGGCACCTCGGTGACAGATGTACAGGAGGAGGATGGGGACATCTGGCACGTCCTCCAGATTCCGGCTGTTGAGGTTGGTGCGCGGGTCGTGGCCGCCATTGACTGGGACCGCCGGTTCGACCACATGCAGCAGCACACCGGCCAGCACATCCTATCCGCCGCCTTCCTGCACGCCCTCGGCGCCCAGACCCTCTCGGTGCACATGAACCGCACCTGTACGCTCGACCTGGCCGTTCCTACGATCGATCCCGATGCCTTCGCGCGCGTTGAGCACATAGCCAACACCGTCGTCATGGAGAACCGGCCGGTTACTACCCGGGAGGTTGATGACGACGAAGCAGCCGCCCTGGACCTGCGCCGCCCGCCCAAGCAGACCGGCCTGATCAGGGTCATCGAGGTGGGGGACTTCGACCGGTCGGCATGCGGGGGGACCCACGTCCGGGCCACCGCAGAGGTGGGGCCGATCGTGATCCGCGGATGGGAGCGGTACAAGGCCGGGGTGCGCGTCGAGTTCCTCTGCGGGTGGCGCGCGCTTGCGGATTACCGCCGGATGCGCGCGCTGATGCGTGACGTGACCGGACGCCTGACAACCGGTGAGGACGACGCGACGGACGCGATCGGACGGCTGCAGGAGCGTGCGCGCAGACTCGAGCGGGATCTCGAGGCGGCGCGGCGGGCGCTGCTGGAGCGTGAGGCCGAATCGCTCGTTGCCGCGGCCGCGCCACACGGCGCGGCCGCGATGAGGGTCGTCGTGCAGGCGTTCGCCGGCCGCTCCGTGGAGGACCTGCGCGCGCTCGCGCGGGCCATCACCGCCCTGCCGGACGCCGTGGCCATCCTGGCCGCCGATCCCGACCGCCGCCTGATCGTCGCGCGGGGCCGCGGCGTGGAGATGGACAGCTCCGATGTGCTCCGCGCGGCCCTGGCCCTGTTCGGCGGCCGCGGGGGCGGCCGCGCCGATGTCGCCGAGGGCGCCGCGCCCGCGGCGCCCTCGGCTGAGCATCTCGTAGACGCGGCGCACGCCGCCGCGCTCGCGCGCCTCGTGCCGTGAAGCGCGCCGACCCGCACGCCCTGGCCGATCTCCTCCAGCGTCTCGTGGCCATCGATTCCACGAACCCCTCGCTCGTTCCGGGCGCGCCGGGCGAGGGTGAGGCCGCGGCATTGCTCGCGCGCGAGTGCCGCGCCGCCGGCCTCGAGGTGCACCTCGAGGAAGCGGCGTCCGGCCGGCCCAACGTCGTGGCCCGACTGCGCGGCCGCAAGCCAGGCCGCCGGCTGCTCCTGAATGGCCACACGGACACGGTCGGCGTCGAAGGCATGCGCGAGCCCTTCGCGGGCGTCGTTCTCGGTCGCCAGCTCTTCGGCCGCGGAGCCTATGACATGAAGGGCAGTCTGGCCGCCATGGTCGAAGCTGGCCGCCTGCTCGCCGCCGAAGGCCTCCAGGCCGGAGAGCTCATCCTGGCATTTGTGGTGGATGAGGAGTACGCGAGCCTCGGCGCGACCGATCTGGTGCGGCGGCACGCCGCAGCCGAGCTGGCCGACGCGGCGATCGTCACCGAGCCGACCGGGCTGGAGGTGTGCGTTGCCCACAAGGGCTTCGTGTGGGCGCGCATCGAGACAACCGGGCGCGCCGCGCACGGCAGCCGGTATCTCGAGGGCGATGACGCCATCGCCCGCATGGGCCATGTCCTCATGGCCCTCGACCGGTTCGATCGTGAGACCCTTGCGCAGAGGACACACCCGCTGCTGGGCCGGGCATCGATGCACGCCTCGACCATCAGCGGCGGCCTCGGCCTCAGCACCTACCCCGATCGCTGCACGCTGGAGATCGAGCGGCGCACTCTGCCGGGCGAAGCCGATGCACAGGTCGCCAGCGAACTCGAGGGTCTCCTCGAAGAGGCCCGGCGCTCATCACCCGGCCTCACGGGGCATATGACGCTGCTGCTCACCAGGCCGCCGTTCGAGGTCCCCGTCAACACGTCGGTGGTGCAGACGTTGCTCGCCAGCATCCGTCACGTCCGCGGACAAGAGCCCGCGATCATCGGCGATTCGCCGTGGTTCGACGCGGCGCTGCTCGGCGCAGCCGGCATTCCCACCGCGATGTTCGGCCCGGCGGGCGCCGGCGCCCACGCGGCCGAGGAATGGGTGGATTTGTGGTCGGTCGCGACCTGCGCCGACGTGTTGGTCGAGACCGCGCGGCGGTTCTGCACAGCCACGCTGTGAGGATCACGCGGAGGCCGCGGTCGCGCAACCAGGCGTAGGGCGTCGGAACAGAGGCGGCGGCTGCGCCGTTGTCGATGTCAGGCGCCCTCATGGCAGCACGCCGGGGCGACCTCAAATGTGGCATAATAGCGGAGTGTCCGCCGATGGATGATGTGACTTTCGTTCTGGCGTTTGCCGCAGGCGTCTTGGGGTTCTTGAGCCCCTGCGTCGTGCCGCTGATTCCGGGCTATCTGTCGTTTGTCTCCGGGCTGTCGCTGGCCGAGATGTCGCTCGCCGAGCGCCGGCAGCATCTCGGGCGCGTGCTGGTGGCCACGAGCCTCTTTGTCTTGGGATTCGCCTCTGTCTTCACCGCGCTGGGTGCCTCCGCGTCGGCGTTCGGCGGGCTGATCCTTGACAATCGGCTCCTGCTGACGCGGATAGGCGGCGCTCTGGTCATCCTCCTGGGGCTGGCGGTGCTGGGGATCATCAAGGTGCCGGGACTCTACCGCGAGCGCCGTTTCCACATGGAGCGCCGTCCCCTGGGCCTGCTCGGCGCCTTTCCGGTCGGCATGGCCTTCGGGTTCGCGTGGACGCCGTGCGTCGGCCCGGTGCTGACCGCGGTGCTGACGCTGGCCGCCGCCTCGCAGACTGCGGCTACCGGAGCGGGGCTGCTCTTCGCCTACTCCCTGGGTCTGGGGCTGCCCTTCCTGGCCGCGGCCGTCCTGCTGTCCTCGGCCTTCGACACCATCGGATGGCTGCGCCGGAACGCGCGTCCGGTCACCGCGGTGAGCGGGGTCTTCCTGCTCGTCATGGGCGTGGCGATGGTGACCGACCTGCTGTTCAGCCTGAACGCGTGGATCCTCCGGCTAGTGCCCTTCCGGCCGGTCATCTGAGACGCTGCGGCATCTCATGCGGAGAGAACGGATCATGAGACGAACGCTCGCCGACCTGCGTGGCCGGTTCCTGCCGGTGGCGCTGCTGCTGCTCGCGGTCACGGTGCTTCCCCTGGCGGTCACGCCGCCGGCGCAGGCATCGGACGCAGGAGTGGTCCTCGAGGCGCTCACGATCCTGCGCGACCGCTATGTCGATCCCGTGGATACCGTCACGCTGCTCAACGGCGCCGTCGCCGGGCTCCGTGCCACCCTGTCCGCGGCCGGTGTGCAGGTGGAGCTGGCGGACATCGCGCCGGGGACGCCAGTTGCCCAGGGCGAGGCCGCGTTCCGGGCCCGCTTCGCATCGGCGCTTGCCGCCGGGGGAGGCCGCGTGCAGACAGCGGCGCTCGCCCACAACGCGATCCGCGGAATGACGGCGCCGCTCAACGACTCACACACCGCCTTCATCACCCCTGAGCAGAACAGCGAGCGGCAGGCGCGCCAGCGCCGCCAGGCCGCGTTCTCCGGAATCGGCGTGGTGCTCATGCCGCGCGAGGGCCGGTTCTACATCCGCGATGTGATCCCCGGTACCCCAGCGGAAGCCGCGGGCGTCCAGGCGCTCGACCGCATCGTGCGCATCGACAACGTGCCGACCTCAGGTCTCCAGACCGACCAGGTGGCGGGCCTGATCCGCGGGCCAGCCGGAACCTCGGTGTTCCTGATGCTCGACCGGCCGGGGCGCACGGAGGCGGTTGGCGTCTCGGTCACCCGGGCGCCGATCGAGGTCCCGGCCATCTTCCAGGCGCGCGTGCTCGAGGACGGGGTCGGCTACCTGCAGCTCTACCAGTTCGTCAGCCGGACAGGCGCGGACTTCCGCCAGGCCCTCGACCGCATGCTGAGCGCCCGGATGCGGGCGCTCGTCCTGGACCTCCGCGGGAACAGCGGCGGGTTCCTGCACGAGCTCAACGCCGTGCTCAACGCGCTGCTGCCGCCGGGTCGGCCCGTCTACCAGGAGACCACCCGTGGAGGGCAGACGCGCACCGTCCGGACGTCGGGAGTGTCGGTGCTGCCGTCGCACGTCCCGACGGTGATCCTCATCGACGAGGGCAGCGCCTCGGCCGCGGAGTTACTCGCCGCGGCCCTCCAGGAACAGGGCCGCGCTACGCTGGTCGGCGCTCGGACCAGCGGCGCGGTTGAGGCCAGCGTCGTCATCGATCTGTCGGATGGCTCCGCGCTCAGCGTGACGACGATCCGGCTCGCCTCCGGCCAGGGCCGGCGCCTGGAGGGCGTGGGCGTGTCACCAGATATCGCGGTGGCCACGAGCGTGGCCGAGCTCGACAGGGGTCGGGATGCGCAGGTCCAGCGCGCCTTCGAGCTTGCGCGTCAGCGTCTCGGCCTGAGCCAGAGCCAGCCCGTGCGTCCAGCAGCAGTGCGGTAAGCGGATCCATGCTCCCGGCAGGACGGCTGCGCGACAAACTCATCGTGTCCAACGGCAAGGGCGTCCAGGTCTACCGCGACCTGGCAGGCGCCTATCGGTTCGATCGGTTTGAGCTGTACCTCGATGCCATCCACCCCGATCCCGCCTTCCCGTCGGCGCGGGCGCGGGTCCGGGTCGACCAGGCCGAAACCCAGATCCCTCGGGTGCTGTGGGAGCGGCCGACATCGCGCCTGGCCGCCCAGGACTTTCTGGCGCGCGCATTCCGCAACGCCTTGAGCCGCCACAGCCGGACGCGGTGGTCGGGACGCGTGACGCCGCTTGTGGTGGACGCCGGCGGTCAGGAGATCCTGCCTCGCACCTGCTGCACGATCGAAGAGGAGTTCGTCGAGATCCGCTTCACCGTCGCCCTGCCGGCCGAGGGCCGCAAGGTCCTGGCGAGACCGGCACAGGCGATGCTCCTCGAAGAGCTGTCGGCCGCGGTGGAGGCCGGGCTCCTGTGGGCGAACCTGGACCAGGCCGCCGGCCACCGCCACTGCGAGACCTATGAGGACTACCTCGCCCTGCGCGAGGCGCTGCCCGGGCTCGGCCTCGTGGCCTTTGTTGCCGATGGGTCCATTCTCGGGCGCGACACCGGGCCGGGCGACCGACCGCTGCGCGGCGGCCGCGCCGTCGCCACCCGCGCGCCAGAGGAGCTCGCGGTGACCGTGACGCTGCCCCACCGCGGGCCGGTCAGGGGGCTTGGGATCCCGCGGGGGGTCACCATGATCGTCGGAGGCCTCTACAGCGGCAAGTCCACCCTGCTGGCGGCTCTCGCCAGCGGCGTCTACCCGCACGTCCCAGGCGACGGCCGCGAAATGGTGGCCACGGTCCGCGACGCGGTGGCGGTGCGCGCCGATGTCGGCCGCCGCATTGAGCGCGTGGACGTCAGCGCGTTCGTCCACGCGCTGCCGCACAGCCACGACGTCACGTCACTGTCGATGGAGCGCGCCACCGGGACGCTCTCGATGGCCGCCGCGGTCGCCGAAGCCCTCGAGGTGGGCACCGGCCTGCTCCTGTTCGACGAAGACGACAGCGCGATCGCGTTTGTGGCCCGCGACGCCGTCATGCAGCGCCTCATCCCCGGATCCCGCGACGCCTTCACGCCGCTGGTCGAACGTGTGCGGACTCTCTGGGCGCAGCACGGCGTCTCGTCGGTCATGGCGACCGGAGGATTGGGAGAGTACCTGGACGTCGCGGACACGGTGATCATTGTCGAAGGCTTTCAGCTGAGCGCCGCGACGGCCCGCGCGCGGGAGCTGGTGGCCGAGCATCCCGTCCTCGACCGGACCGCGCCTCTGCCGTTCCGCCCGCCGCTGGCGCGCTGTCCGCTGACCCGCGGGCTCGGCGGGACGAAGGGGCGCGGGCTGCGGGCGGAGATGCGGGGCCGCGATGCGCTGGGCATCGGGCGCGATGTGGTCGACCTCGGCGCGCTGGGACAGCTCGTCGACCACGCGCAGGCGCGCGCCGCCGGGGACGCGGTCCTCCATGCCGTGGAGAAGGACTACGTGAACGGGCAGGCCTCGGTGGCCGAGGTGCTCGATCGGGTCTTCGCCGACATCGACGCGTCGGGGCTCGGCGTGCTGGCCACGCGGAAGGGTGAGGAGGCCGACTACGCCCTCCCGCGCCGCCACGAGGTTGCTGCGGTGCTCAACCGCATGCGCTCGCTGCAGGTCCGGGTGCGCCGCCCGGCGGACGAGCGCGCAACCCCGGCGGCGACGGAAGGGCCCGTGGACCTGAATCCGCTCCCCGCGCACACGGACCCCGCACCGACGGATCCCGCCCCTGCGGATCCGGCCACGAGCTCCGCACTCACGAATCCCCCGCCGATCTCCGCACCCAGCGAGCCCGTCTAAGTCTACACGCGTCCGGTGACCTGCGGCGGCCAGAGGGTGCGGAGCCCGACGGAAGGGGTACCGCCGGGTGGTGGACTCCTCGAGCATCGAGGTGAACCGACACCAGCGGCGGGCGAAGTCCGACAAGCTGGACGCGCGCAAACTGCTGGGGATGCTGGTGCGGCACCATGTGGGGGAGCCGAAGGTGTGGAGCGTGGTGCGGGTTCCCACCGTGGATGAGGAGGATCGGCGGCAACTGCATCGTGAGTTGCGGACGCTGAAGCAGGAGCGGGCGCGGGTGACGAACCGGATCAAAGGGCTCTTGGCGAACCAGGGGATTCGGTTGGCGAAGAGCGGCGATCTGGGCGCCGCCCTCGAGAGGCATTGCGCACGACCACGGTCCTGCGATCGAGAAAGTCCGCCAGTTGCTGCGCCTGCGGGCGATCGGGCCGGGTGGAGCGTGGGTGTAAAGGGATCAGCAAGGCAGGGAGCCGGCACCTCCGGGCGGTGGCCATC
Organism: Armatimonadota bacterium; assembly: GCA_037443565.1. Classification (GTDB taxonomy): domain Bacteria; phylum Sysuimicrobiota; class Sysuimicrobiia; order Sysuimicrobiales; family Humicultoraceae; genus Fervidifonticultor_A. Next base: position 45,286 of record JBBIOB010000005.1, read on the forward strand.
GAGATGGCGTGGTGGGGTGCGTGCGCGGAAGGTAGGCATCGTGGCACTGGCGCGGAAGCTGTTGATTGCGCTATGGCGGTTCCTGGAGTTCGGAGTGTCAGTCTGAGGTGCTTGGCCGGAAGGGGTCAGCACGGATAGAAGGTCGTTCGAGGCCTTCGGGCCCGGACGCGCGAGGCAGGCCGCCAGCGACACGCCGCAAGGCAAAGAGTCGTATGACGCCAAGGTTGCGCGCGGGGCTTGACAGCAGAGCCTTCATAGAAGGCTGACGTAGGTGGGGTGTTAGATCGGTCAGCCTAATCAGGAGTTAGCGGTACATTGAAGGCGGTTGCAGGAGAGACGGTGATGGAGGATACTGGTGCCATGCGGAGCACGCAGTTCGACTTCAGCAAGCTCTCGGTTGCTGAGCGCATCCAACTGGCCGAGGATCTCTGGGACAGTATCCCGGAGGCGGCCCAGATCCCGCTCACCGAAGCTCAGAAGGCCGAGCTCGATCGGCGCCTTGAGGATCTCGAGCGGGATCCCGATGCCGGAGAACCCTGGGAGGTAGTTCGGGCCCGTCTCTATGGGCGTTTGGCGCGTGGCGAGTGACGCTGCGGTTCGTAGTCCGGCCGGCCGCCGATGCGGACATCGCAGAGGCGGCGCTGTGGTACGAGGCTCGTTCAATCGGCCTGGGTGCGGAATTCCTTCGAGCGGTCGATACCTGCTTCGAGGAGATCCGTCGAAATCCCGAGCACTTCCCCCAGATCTACAAGAGCAGTTGCAGGGCGCTCCTTCGACGATTCCCGTACGCTGTGTATTTCGTCTCAACAGCTGGCGGCATACGAGTTGTCGCCTGTATGCACGTGAAGAGGGATCCGCGGCGTTGGCAACGGCGTGTCGACCGCTAACCTCGCGCTTGAACGGACGCGCTTCGCGCGCCGCTCACCGCAACCGTTAGGCCTCACACCCAATTCCGAAACTCACACCCGGAGGACCGAACGATGACGAAGTACCTTATCTCCTTCCCCGGATCGGCGATGGACATCTCCGACGAAGACATGGCTGCCGTCGGCGAAGCGGCACACGCGGTCATACGCGAGGCGAAGGATGCCGGCGTCTATGTGTTCGCCGGTGGTATCAACGAGGACGTCGCGCCGCTGATGGTCGCCGCCGACGGCACCGTCACGAACGAGACCTACCCGCAGACCAAGGAGTTCGACGGCGGCTTCTGTGTCCTGGAACTCCCGTCGCGCGAAGCCGCCGTCCAATGGGCCGCGAAGATCGCCAAAGCCTGCCGCTGCTCGCAGGAACTCCGCGAGTTCGGGTGCGACCCCGAGAGCTGACCGGCGAGGTCGCAGCCCGAAGCGAACGAGGAGGTCCTTCTGCATCTACTTTGTTCATTGCCAGAAACTCGGACAGGCAACACGCCCAAGCGCCTCGCTACATCCGTGAGGCCCAAACATGAGTTAGACGGCCAGGCGATCTCGCGCTAAGATGGGCGCGGAGGTGAGCGGTGTGAAATACAGGGTCGTGCTGAGGGAATCGGAGGAAGGCTTCAGCGTTTCCTGTCCAGGCTTGCCCGGGTGCTGGTCGCAAGGGAGGACCGAGGAGGAAGCGCTGGCCAACATTCGGGATGCTATTCGCGAGTATCTTGAAGCCCGAGACGCCTCCTTGAACGACGAGGAGACCCGTGAGGTCGAGGTTCTGGTCTAGTCTTGCCCGAGCTACCCGGTGTCAACCACCTCCACGCAGTTCGGGCATTTGAGAAGGCCGAGTTCCGTGTCGTTCGTCACGGTAAGCACATCGTGATGTCGGACGGGATACGCATCATCACGATCCCGCGGCATGTAAAGAGGATACGCCTAACAAATCGTTCCAGCGGATGCGGGATAGAGCCCCGCACCGCTGACTCAATCGTTAGGACGCCAGCGAGTTCACACGAGACCTCAGGGGACGCGACATTGGAACGGATCAACCAGCTGAGCCCAGCAGCCATGGGCCGGGCAATAATCACACTCGAGCGCGCGTTCGCGAGCGATCCGATGTTCACGTGGATCTTTCCGGATCCAGACAAGCGCTGCAAGTCTCTTCGCATGATGAATCGGGTCCTGCTTCAGTACGGTTTTCGCTACGGCCACGTGACTGAATTGAACGGGGGCATGGCCGTCGCGATTTGGATTCCTCCGGGCCGCGCCATTACGATCGGCGGGATGCTCCGGTGCGGGATGCTGGCCGTGCCGTTCGGCATCGGATTTCGAGCGTTTGCCAAGTTCATGGACGCGAATGACATCATGGGGAAGTTCCACAAGAAGTACGTTCCCGAGCCGCATTGGTACCTTCTGATCGTCGGTGTGGATCCGGATCTCCAAGGGCGTGGTCTTGGTTCGACGCTGGTCAGGGAGGGGTTGGCACGGGCTGACGAGGCGAACTGCCCCTGCTATTTGGAGACCAGCGAGGAGCGCAATCTGGCCCTTTACGAGCGCTATGGCTTCGTGGTCGTAGGAACCGCGCCGCTGGGCAGCGGTGGGCCTCCCGGATGGGCGATGCGGCGGGACCCACGGCGCTCGTGGAGTTCTAGATGAAGACCTACCCCTACTCGGAAGCGCGCCAGCGGCTCGCGAGGCTGCTGGATCAAGCCCGGCGTGAGGGCCGGGTCCAGATCCGTCGGCAGGATGGGTCGACCTTCGTCCTCCAGCCGGTGACGCCAGCTGAGTCACCGCTCGACGTACCCGGCGTTCGGAGCAGGCTACGCCCGGGGGAACTCGTGGGGCTAATCCGCGCAGAGCGCGCACGCGCCGGGGAAGCGACCGTTGAGGCGCTCTCTCGCAGGCGTTCGCAGCGGACGACGGCGCGACTCGAGTCCCGGTTCAGACCGGTTCAGAAGAAGCAACCGCAGGGCACAGAGGGTTTGAGAGGCCGGCCGCGCTAGGCTCGCACCTCCTGTCGCTGGAACCGGATGTAGGCGTAGGCGAAGAGCAGGATCACGGCCGCGACGAGCCCGGTGAACTGGGGCCAGACCAGCAGCAGGCTCTGGGAGAGCGGCAGCAGGGTGCCCCGCACCGCGCCCTCGAGCTGCACCATGAACACCGGTCCGAGCGCCCGGACCTCGGGGTTGAGCAGCGCCAGGACCGTCTCCGAGTACAGGGTGTTGGGCGACAGCCGCGACAGGAAGAGCCGGAACTGCAGGAGGCCGAGCTCCGCGTCGGGGTTCGCGCCCGCGAAGACGTTGACGACGTTGAAGACCATCCCGGCCAGGATCTCCCAGAAGACCGCGAAGAACAGCCACACGGCTAGTGTGGCCAGCGCGGACGTGGCCGGCTGTCGGAAGACCACCGAGAACACCATCGCCAATGCGAGCCAGACGCCGCCATACGCCAGCGTCGCCAGGAGGAAGAAGAGGCCCCGGCCGATCTCTGGGCCCTCGGGGACGACGCCGAGCCGGAAGATGCTCAGGCCGGTGACCAGCAGCCACAGCGCCACCAGGGTGGTGGCCAGCGTGGCCAGCCCGGCGAGGAACTTGCCCATCAGCACGGCGTCGCGGTAGATGGGCTGCGCGAGCACCCGGCTCATCGTCCGACGCATGTACTCGCCGTTGACCGAGTCGAAGGCGAGCGCGATGCTGATGAGCGGGATCAGGAACCCGAGGAACGCCACGAACGAGAGCTCGGTGTCGCCGACGCGGTAGGGCAGCGCGAAGACGCGCAGGTAGATAAAGGGGTCTTCGCCGACCGCGGTGCGCAAGGTCTGCGTGGCGGCGAACACCGTCGCCACCGCGGTCAGCAGCATGATGAACTCGAGCACACGCATGCGCACGCTCGACAGATGGTCGGCGAACTCCTTGAAGACGACGGCCCACAGCCCGGTCCAGGGCGACCCTTCACGCCTCACGGCGGGCCTCCTGGAAGTACCGCGCGTAGACCTCATCCAGGCTGGCGCGCTCGAGGCTCAACTCGAACAACTGCGCACCTTGCGCGACCACGCGGCGCGCCACTTCGGCGCGGCAGTCCTGTTGCGCTTCGAGATGGTAGCGGCCCGGCCGCACGGTGGTGACCTGCACCACGCCGGGCACGGTCTGCAGCACACGCTCGAGGCTGTCGGGTGAGGTCTCGACCTGAATGCGGTAGGCGCCGCCGAGCACGCGCCCGCTGAGCGTCTCGAACGTGCCCTCGAGCACCATCCGGCCGCTGCTGAACAGCCCGACGCGGTCGCAGACCGCCTGCACCTGGTGCAGCAGGTGCGAGGAGAGGAGCACAGTGAGCCCGTCGGCTTTGAGGCCCCGGATCATGTCGAGGAGCTCGGCGGCGGCTTCGGGATCGAGGCCGACCGTCGGCTCGTCGAGGATGGCGATCTGGGGCCGCTTGAGCAGGACGTCGGCCAGCCCGAGCCGCTGGCGCATGCCCCGGGAGAAGGTCCCCACCGGCCGCTCCATCACGTCGGCCAGGCCCAGCCTGTCCAACACCTCGGTGATCGTCGTCTCGGCGTCCCGCTTCGGGATGGCGTTGAGCCGCGCGGTGTAGCGCAGGTTGTCGCGCGCCGACAGCTCATCGTAGAAGCCGACCGAGTCCGGGAGGTAGCCGACCCGGCGCTTCACCTCGAGCGGGTTGCGGAGCGGATCGAAGCCCAGGACCCGCGCTTCCCCGGCCGTCGGCTCGGTCAGCCCCAGGATCATCAGGATCGTCGTGGTCTTGCCCGAGCCGTTGGGCCCCAGCAGCCCGAAGACCTCGCCGGCCTGCAGCCGCAGATTCAGATTGTCCACGGCGACGACGTCGTCGTAGCGTTTGGTGAGCCCTTGGGTCTCGATGACGGTGCTCATCGGCGGCCGTAGCGCGAGACGACCAGTCCCAGCACACCCAGCGCTACCGCGACCACGATGACGCCGACGATGCCCCACAGCGTCGAGGTCAGCACCGTGACCCGGTAGTCAGCCGAGGTGGACGAATCGGCGGCGCTGGCGCGCAGGGTCAGCATGTAGTCGCCTGCGATCGCCTTCGGCGCCGGCTTGATGGTCGCGGTGACCTCGCGCTCGCCCCGAGCCGGGATCTCGTCCACCTGCTTGGGGTCGAAGGTCACCGACCAGCCGGTCGGCTCGAACGCCGACACCTCGACGTTGCGGGCCGGGGCGCTGCCGCGGTTGCGCACGACAACCTTGATCGTGGTCTCCTGGCCGGCGTACGCGCGGCCCGACAGGCGGCCGTCGGGCGTGCTGACCGACAGATCGGGCCGGCCGATGGCCTCGAGGGTCAGCTTGGTCTCCGCGCGGGCCTCGCCTGACCCGGCGCGAACCGTGACCGCATAGTTGCCGGCTGCGACGTCCTGAGGGGGCGAGACCTCGGTGTCGAGATCGCGGGACTCTCCGGCCTTTAGCGGCAGGCTCGTGACCTGCTGGGCGCCGAACGCGGGGGTGAAGGTCACCTGGAATCCGCGGGGCGCCTGCGCCTCGAGGTTCACGAGCAGGTCCTGGTCGCTGTCGTTGCGCAACGTGAGCCGGTAGCGGAAGCTGCTGCCGACGGTGCCACGGATCACGGGCAGCTCGGCCTGCAGGTCCAGCCGTCCGGGCGACACCTGTCCGAACGTGAGCGCCACCGGCAGCGTGGCCTCCGCGGTCTGGCCCCGGGCCCGCAGCACGAACCGGAACGTGCCGGCCCTCGCGGCATCCGGCGGATCGAAGCGCGCACTCAGCGTGGCATCCTGATCCGTGCCCACATAGACCGAGCCGATTGCGCGCCCGATGCCCAGAAAGGTCACCCTCCAGCCCGGGCTCGCCTGCGTGACGCTGAGATCCACCACCTGCGGTGGCAGCCCGTAGTTGCGCACCGTCAGGTTGAGCGTGACCGGTTCGCCCTGACGCACGGTCTGATTGGGGTACGGCGTCGAGAGGCTCAATCCGCGATAGGCCGGGCCAGGGGTCGGGCTCTGTGCGGCCGCCGGAACCATTGCGACCGGCGCAACCACGAGGACCGCGACCACCACGAGCACCGCAACACGGGGCATTCCACCACCTCCAGTGAGTTTCATGACACCAGTCTCCGTAGTCCATACACGCATGCGGACCGCACTTTCGGTTCCGGGAATCTATTTAGCGGGTTTGCGGCCCGAAATGCAAGAGGCGCGGACGATGCGCCCACGCCTCTTAGCCTACCATGCCCGGACTTGCGGGCCCAGCAGGACGGGTGAGCCCCGCGCGTTATTGGGCGAGAATCGTCATCACGGTGCTCTTCACCCTGGCCCGCACGACCCACTCCTGCTCCCACGCCACGCGCGGATCGGTCGGCCGCGGAGGGTGGACCAGGATCAACTCCTGCGCGTAGGCGATCATGCGGGCCATTGCGCCGTCGGCGCCCGCAAAGATCCCCTTCGGCACCGCGCACTGCGTGGCGGAGGCGGGCAGCAGCACCCGGTCGGCGGTCCAGCGCTCGACGTTTGCGTTGGACAGGTAGTCGAACAGGCCCATGCCCGCATCGGGTAGCTCCGACGAACTCCAGATGATGAAATCGTTGCCCTTGGCGCCGAACGCGTTGATGAAGTAGGCGCGGGCCGCTGGGATCTGTCTCCACCGCAGCCCGATGCTTGCCTGCGGCTCGCCCTGCGTCGACAGCTCGATTGCGGGCATCAGATCCTGGTTCGCGCCAATGGCGAAGCGCAGGCCCGCCGGGACGCCCTCGCCGGTCACCGCGTGGTCGCCCTGCAGCGACGCTCCGTCCGGCAGCATCCGGCGGTCGCGCTCGTTGGGCCAGACCGAGTAGCCGGGTTGGGCGCGGGCGCCGCCTTCAGGGGCGAAGCGGCCCTGCCAGACCGACGCCCACTCCTGGGGCGATGCCCTCGAGAAGTCCACCACGCGGGGCTGTCCGGCGCGGACCTCGGCGCTGCAGCCCCAGTAGAAGAGCAGCCGGCCCTTGGGCTGCTCGACCCCGCCCGGATCGCTGTCCTCGGGCCCCGCGGCCGCGGGCCGCTCGGCTCTGACGGGTTCGAGCGGCAGGCTCGCGCCCATGCGCATCGCCGCCGGGATGGCCTGCGTGGCCTGGATCCCCTGGGGACGCGTGCGGACGAAGAGCGCGACGTCCATGAAGCGTCCGAATCCATGGCGAGTATTGCCAAACTCGTTCTGTCCTCTCATGCCGGGCATCATCGGTATCCCGGCGAGGGTGTTGGTTGCCACATCGATCCAGAACTGCGCAACGGGCGGTCTGACCACTTGCTGCTGCGCGCCGGCCGCGGTCGCCATGATGAGGAGCGAAGCCACGATCGCAAGCGCGCGACGGAACGGGATGCGCATCACAGTGCCTCCTAATCAGTTGACCAAACGTTACTCCATACGCGATACGCGGTGCGTGCGCACTTCTCCTCTGTTGGGCATCGACTTTGGGGTGTTTGGTGGGCTCTGCAAGCAGGACCTGACTCATGGGCTATCCGGAGGGACGACCCCGCAGGGACAGCGGACATCAGGCGCCGCGGCCGCGCCCCGCCGTCCCTGCTTCCGGACCGCACCGGCATGATCAGGCACCGCCCTCTCAGCGGCCTCTCAGGGGAGTTCCTGACCTTGAGGGGGTGCTAGGCGGTCGGCCGCACGCGCACCCGTTGCGCGACATCGCGGCCGATGGCGCGGATCTGCTGTTCGATCTGCACCGTGATCGGCCCGTTGAGCGGTCCCACCTCGCGGACGAGCACCTCGGCGCCGGGCAGCACGCCTACTTGAACCAGATACCGCACGACCGCTTCAGCTTCTTCCGGGATGCTCACAACAGTGACACGATCCCACACCTCGAGGCTCTCAAGGGTCGGTAGAGCCTCCAGGCTTGGCTCGGCGTCGTCCGGAATCGGCAGCCCATGCGGACACGTTGAAGGATGCCCCAGCACATCGTCCAGGCGAGCCTCTACCTCGGGGCTGATGACGTGCTCGAGCTTGCACGCTTCGGCATACACCAGCGGCAGGTCCAGATGGAGGAGGTCGGTGAGCAGGCGCTCGGCCAGGCGCAGCCGGCGGACCACGTGCCGCGCGGTCTGCATCCCGCGCGTGGTCAGCTTGTAGCCTTCGTCTGCATGGGAGCGCAGGAGACCCTGGGACTCCAGGCGCTTCAACATCTCATACGAAGAGGGCGCAGAGACCCCCATGTACTCGGCGACCTTCGAGATCGTGACCGGCGGCGTCGACTGCGCGACCGTGTACACCGCCTTCAGGTACATCTCGGTGCGTTCCGTCCTGGAGATGTCGTGGACCGTCATCCCCTGCACTCCTGGCAGACTCCCCTGAAGATGAGATCCACGCTCCGCACCCTGAATCCCTGCTGCTGGTCAGCTGGCAGGACGACGGCCGGAGCGTCTACCCGGACGTCCAGCACCCGGCCGCACCGGGCGCAGACCGCGTGGTGATGCGGTCGGGGGTTCGGATCGTACCGGGTGCTCCCAGTCCCCAGGTCCAGGGTTTGGACCGCCCCGATCGCGGCGAGCTCGTGGAGGATGGCGTAGACCGTTCGCAGAGAGAGGGTGGGCATCTCGACCAGCCCCCGCCGGTGGAGCGCTTCGGCCGATGGGTGCTGGCCGTCCCCCTCAAGGAGCCGGCAGATCAACGCTCGCTGTGGCGTCAGCCGGCGGCGGTGGTGCTTGAGCTGCAAGGCCAGAAGACCTCTGGTCTCGCGCATCCCCTCACCCAACTGCGACGTGTGTTACCCAACAGCAATTGTTGGGACATCGGTTCCAGAATGGATTGCCTCAAGTCAAGAATAAGGATAGCCTAAATCCGGAGCAGGCTCAATGGTGGCTCGATGGCCGAGACACCCCGTCGGGATACCGGATGCGGCTCTAGGGAGGTCTGCATGATGCTGGGCAGGATGGTGCTCATTCTGGCAGCCATCGGCGTGCTGCTCGTCGGGATGCTCCCGGCGTCGGCTCAGCCGGCAGCGATCGTCGTGTATTCCGGGAGGCGGGAGCCGCTGATCCTGCCCCTAATCGAACGCTTCCGGAGTGGGGCGCGGATCCCGGTGACGGTTCGCTCCGGCGGCATCGGCGAACTGGCCAACCTGGTCCTCGAGGAGCGCAGCCGGCCCCGGGCCGATGCCTTAGTCTCCAACGAAGTGTCGGTCCTAGAGGTCCTGCGGCGAGAGGGTGTGCTCGACCCGTACCTGGGGGCCGCGGTGCGGCATGTGCCGCGGGAGTTCCGGGCACACGACGGGACCTGGATCGGTCTCTCCCTGCGGGCCCACGTGCTCATGGTCAACCGGGACCGGCTGCGGGAGCTCGGCCTGGAGCCGCCGGCGTCGATGACCGACCTGGGCGATCCCAGATGGCGCGGCCGGATCGTGATGCCGGTCCTGACCAACGAGTATGTTGTCGCCTGGCTGTCCGCGCTGCGCCTGGCGCGCGGCGACGGCTGGACCGAGGAGTTCCTCCGGAGACTGCGCGAGAACCGGCCGATCCACGTGGCTGGCGGCACTCAAGTTCGGCAGGCCGTGGCCCGCGGCGAAGCCGCCGTCGGCGTGGCCAACCACTATTACTATCATCTCCAAGTTGCCGAGGGGAGCCGGAACATCGACATCGTCTACCCTGATCAAGCGCCCGACGGGATGGGCGTGCTGGTCTCCCCGACAGGGGTCGCGATCATCATGGGCGGGCCGAATCCAGCCGGGGCCCGCAGGCTCGTCGACTTCCTCGCCGGCGACCGCACCGCGCAGGGGTTCTACGCGCGCGCCAACTACGAGTACCCGATCATCGACGGCATCCCGGTGCATCCCGACGTCCGGCCGCTGGCCCGCGTGAAGCGGATGACCGTGACCTACCAGCAGCTCGGCGAACTGCGGGACAGCACGCTGCGGCTGATCCGTGAGGGTGCCTTCCGCTAGCGCGGGGACCCTGATCACCGCGCGGCCGCCAGCCGGGCGCCGTGCGGTTCCCTGGGCCCTGCTGCTGTCGTCGGCGGCCGTTGCTGCCGTCATCGCCGGCCCGATGGTCTTCCTCATCGCGCGGGCCCTTGCCGGCGGCCAGACGACGCTGGCGGTACTGCTGGCCCCGCGCACGCTACACCTGCTGCTGTCCACCCTTGCGCTGGCCGCGGCCGCGAGTGCGCTGTCTCTGGCGCTCGGCGCGGCCCTGGCGTTCGTGGTGGAGCGGACCGACCTGCCGCGGAAGGGGTTCTGGCGGGTGGCCCTGGCGCTGCCGCTGGCCATCCCCCCGTACATCGGCGCGATCGTCTACCTCGATCTGCTCAGCCGCGGGGGCCTCCTCGACCGGGTCGCCGGGATTGCTCTGCCGCCGACAGGCCTGGCCGGCGCGGCGTGCGTGGTCGGGCTCTTCACCTATCCGTACAGCTTCCTGTTGACCTCGGCGGCGCTGCGGCGGATCAACCGTAGTCTTGAAGAAGTCGCGCGCACGACCGGTCTGGGGCCGCTGCGCATCTTCTGGACGGTCACCCTGCCGCTGATCCGTCCGGCGATCGGGGCGGGCATCTTCTTCCCGTCGCTGTACGCCCTTTCCGACTTCGGCACGATGGTGCTGCTCCGGTACGACACTCTGGCCACCGAGCTCTTCTATCAGCTCACCGCGCTGTTCGACCGGTCGGCCGCCGCGGCGCTCGGCGCCGCCGCCATCGCCCTCACCCTGGGCTTTCTCTGGTTGGAGGCCCGGCTGCGCGGCCGGGGCCGCCACTACCAGACCGACGCGTCATGGCGGCCGCCTGCGCCACTTCGTTTGGGGCGCCGTCGCGCGGCTGCACTGGCCCTGGTGGGCGGCGTGGCAGGTCTCGCTCTGGCCGTGCCTGCCGGGGCCCTGGCGGCATGGGCGCTTCAGGGCGCCTTCTACCCATCGCCCGCAGAGCAGATGTGGATGTCGAGTGCCGCCAGTCCGTGGCGGGCTGCGTGGGAGAGCCTCAGCATCAGCGGCGTTGCGGCGACGGTGATCGTCGCGCTGGCGCTCCCGCTGGCCTACCTGCGCACGAGGTTCCCCGGCGCCGAGGCCTGGGCCATCTGGGTCATGGGACAGACGGGATACGCGCTGCCGGGCATCGTCGTGGTCCTCGGCGTGGCCTTCCTGACCAACACCGTGGCGCCGTGGCTCTACGGTACCCTGGTGGTGATGGTGGGGGCGTTCATGGTGCGCTACATGTCGCAGGCGCTGCGGGCGGTCGAGTCCGGGCTCTCACAGGTCCCACCCCGGCTCGGCGAGGCCGCCAGAGGGCTGGGCGAGCGGCCGGCAGGCGTGTTCCGCCGGATCGAGATGCCACTGCTGCGCTCGAGCCTCGTCGCGGGATGGGCGCTGGTGTTCCTCAATGTCCTCAAGGATTTGCCGGTGAATCTCTTGTTGCGGCCCGCGGGCTTTGATACGCTGCCGGTACGCACCTGGCTGTCGGCCACCGACGGCATCTACACGCAGGCTGCGCTGCCGGGCCTGCTGTTGATCGTGTGCGCGGCGGTGCCCCTGGTGCTGCTGCTCCGCGGCGAGGCTGCCCAACGGTTGGAGATCACATGAGGAACACGCCGCCGAACCCTCGGGTGGTCGTCATCCAGGACGTCGTCCGCCGATTCGACGACGGCGCGGCCGCGGTCGACGGCTTCTCCCTCGAGGTCGCCCAGGGTGAGATCCTCGCGCTGCTCGGGCCCAGCGGCAGTGGGAAGACCACGGTCCTGCGCCTCGTCGCCGGCTTCGAGAGGCCGGACGCCGGCGCGATCTGGATCGCCGGCCGGCAGGTCGCCGGCGGAGGAGTGTGGATCCCACCGGAGGCGCGCGGCGTCGGCATGGTCTTCCAGGACTACGCGCTCTTTCCCCACCTCACCGTCGCCGAGAACGTCGCGTTCGGGCTGCGGTGCCTGCTGGCGATTGATCGGGGCCCGCGCACCCAGGAGGTGCTCTCGCTCGTCGGCATGGAAGGGTTCGCGGTGCGGTATCCGCACGAGCTGTCGGGCGGGCAGCAGCAGCGCGTGGCGCTCGCACGCGCCATGGCGCCGCGGCCGTTTGCCGTGTTGCTCGACGAGCCGTTCTCGAACCTCGATGCCGACCTGCGCGGGCAGTTGCGCGAGGAGGTCCGCGCCATCCTCAAAGCCACCGGCACCAGCGCCATCTTCGTCACGCACGATCAAGAAGAAGCCCTGTTGCTTGGGGATCGTGTCGCCGTGATCAACCACGGTCGGCTCGAGCAGGTCGGCACGCCGGAAGGGATCTTCCACGCTCCGCAGACGCGGTTCGTGGCCGCGTTCTTCGGCCGCGCGGACTTCTTGCCCGCCGCAGCAACCAGTCACGGGCTTCTGACCGAGGCGGGGCTCGTCGCCCAGCGGATGGCACCCGCCAACGGCGAGCCCATCGCCGAGCAGGTCGAGATTCTCGTGCGTCCCGACGACGTGGAGATCGAGCCCTCGGCTGATGGCCAGGGCACCGTGGTGGCCCGGCTGTTTGTCGGATCCGAGATCATCTATCGAGTTCAGCTTCCCTCGGGACGTGTCGTGCACAGCCGGCAGCCGCATACCGCCGGGGTGATGCAGGGCGACCGGGTGGCCGTGCGGATTGCCCCCGGGCATTCACTGGTCTGTTTCAAGGACGGCCGCGCGGTGCCGACGCCCAGGCCACCTTCCGACGGCGAGGGGTCCGCGGATGGAATGATCTCGCGCCGCACGATGGTTTCAGGGGACGGATGAACGCGCAGCGCCGTGGTTGGCTGGGCACAGCCCTCACCGCCCGATCGAGTGGGTGGCTCCTCGATCTACGCGGGGGCGCGCTGCCCTACGGCGAGGTCTGGGTGTGGCAGCGCGAGCTGCTGCGGGCGCGGCAGAACGGCGCCATCCCTGACGTGCTGCTCCTCCTGGAGCACCTGCCGGTCGTGACGCTCGGCCGCAGTACCCAGCGGTCGCACCTGCTGCTCGACCGTCAGGCGCTCGCCGCGCGGAGCATCGAGGTGTACGAGATCGAGCGCGGAGGGAGTGTCACCTACCATGGGCCGGGCCAGCTCATCGGGTACCCGATTCTCGATCTTCGCCGGTGGCGTGACGATGTCGGGTGGTTCGTGCGGACGCTCGAAGCGACGATCATCGAGACCCTGGCGGCCTTTGGCATCGACGCCGGCCGACGACCCGGCTTCCCTGGCGTCTGGGTCGGGGAGGCCAAGATCTGCGCGCTGGGCGTTGCCGTCAGACGCCATGTCACCATGCACGGGTTTGCCCTGAACGTGACCACCGACCTCGACGGATTCGGGGTCATCAACCCATGCGGTCTCGGCCTCCCGGTCACGTCCATGGCCGCGGTGCTCGGTCGCCCTGTGGATCTCGAAACCGTCCGACGGGTATGCGCCGAGCGATTCGCCGACCTCTTCGGCCTACGGTTCGATCGGATCACGCTCGATGCGGCGCGGGCCGCCGCCGGGGCGGTGGGGGTGTAGCCGGCGGTGGCGACGGTGCTGATTCCCGCCCCCCTGCGGCAGTTGACCGGCGGACGGTCGCGCGTCGAGATCGCGGCGACGTCGGTCGGTGAAGTGCTCGACCGTCTGGACGCTGAGCACCCGGGCGTGCGCAGCTACCTGTGCGACGAGACCGGGCAGGTGAGAGCGTACATCAACGTGTTCGTGAACCAGACCGAAATCCGTCAGGCCGGCGGCCTGCAGGCGCCGGTAGGTCCGGCCGATGAGGTTGCGATCATCCCCGCGATGGCCGGGGGTGGCTCGGCCCTCGCGGCAAGGTGATGGCTACGACGTCGCCGGCCTCGGCTGATCCGACCACTCCCTCCGCCCCACGGCTGCCCACGCTGAGAATCGTTCCGTCATCCGCGGTCCTGCTGCACGAGGACAGCGACCCGCTGCGGGTTGAGCGGCTGGTGCAGGTCCTGGCGGCCGACGGCGTACTGCGCAATCCGCCGGTGGCCGCGGCATTGGAACATGGGGAGTACGTGATTCTCGACGGCGCCAATCGGGTCACCGCGCTCGCCCGGGCCGGCTATCCGGACCAGCTCATTCAACTGGTCGAGTACGATGATGCGCGTGTGGCTCTGGAGGTCTGGGCGCACCTACTGAATGACGAAGCGGTCCTGCCGTCCGGCGGTGACTGGGAACGCCTGCCGGCGGACGCAGTCCACGCCGGGTTGACCGACGGCAGGCTCTCGTGCGGCATCATCACGCACGCGGGCGCCCGAGGGCTGCCCTCGCCGCCCGATCTGGCCGGGCGCATCGCCGCGATCAGCAACGTGGTGGCGCACTACGCGGGCCGAACCCAGATCTACCGCGTGCCCCCCGCACCACTGGAGGCGCTCGGGCAGGAGTTCGGCCGGGCCGGGGGGCTTGTGGTGTTTCCGCGGTTGACGAAGGCCGACATCCGCGACACCGCGCGTCTCCCGATCAAGCTGCCCAGTGGGATCAGCCGGCACATCGTGCAAGACCGCGCGTTGCGCGTCAATGTCGATCTGGCGCTGCTGCGCAGCGACACGCCCCTCGCCGACAAGCAGGCACGGCTGGATGCGATGATCCGAGACCGAGTCGCTCAGCACCGCGTGCGCCGGTATCCGGAGTCCACCGTGCTCTTCGATGACTGATGTCCGACGACTTCGTGTACGGGCCGTCCCGTCAGATCGGAACGACGCTCCTGGAGCAGATTGGTCATACACCGCTGGTGCGGATCAGGCGCATCGGCGACCTGCCGCCCGCCGTCGAGCTGTACGCGAAACTGGAGGGCTTCAACCCCGGTGGATCCGTGAAGGACCGTCCGGTCCTACGCATGATCGAAGACGCCGAGCGGGCCGGCCTCCTGCCGGAGTCGGGGGACACGCCGACTCTCCTCGATTCGTCGAGCGGTAATGCGGGCATCGCCTACGCGATGATCGGCGTGGTCAAGGGGTACCGCGTCACCCTGGTCGTACCGGCGAACGTCACGCAGGAGCGGCTGGGGATCCTGCGCGCCTACGGCGCAGAGCTGGTGCTCTCCGACCCCCTCGAAGGGTCTGACGGCGCAATGCGGATCGCCCAGCGCATGGTCGAGGAGCAGCCCGATCGGTATCTCTATCTCAACCAGTACGCCAACCCAGGGAACTGGCGCGCCCACTACGACGGCACCGGACCGGAGGTTCTCGTCCAGACGCATGGCCGCGTTACGCACTTCGTGGCAGGGGTGGGAACGACCGGGACCCTGGTGGGCGCGGGGCGGCGGCTGCGGGAAGCCAATCCGACGGTTGAAGTGATCGCCGCAGAACCCGACGGCGCCCTGCACGGCATCGAGGGGTGGAAGCATCTGCCGACCGCGATCACGCCCGCCATCTACGATCCCGGTGTTGCACACCGGATCGTCCGGGTCACGACCGAAGACGCCTACGGCATGACCCGACGACTCGCCACGTGTGAAGGCCTGTTCGTGGGGATTTCCTCAGGCGCCGCCCTCGTGGCCGGGCTCCACGTGGCGCGGGACCTGACCGACGGGGTCGTCGTCGTGATCTTTCCCGATGCAGGGGATCGATATCTGTCCACCCCGGTCTGGCGCGGGGGTCCCGCCGGCGCATCCGACCGTGTATAATTGAGTAAATGGGTCTAGAATTGCCGAAGGCGGCGGTGACGGCCATCGTCGGGCACGCCCGGGACGAGTACCCAAACGAGTGCTGCGGCTTGCTGGCCGGCCGCGGCACCAGGGTCGAACGGCTGTTCCGCGGACGGAACGTCGACCGGAGCCCGTACACCTATCGGCTCGACCCGCAGGAGCAGCTGCAGTTCTTCAAGGCGATCGAGGCCGAGGGGTTGGAGCTGCTGGGCATCTACCACTCGCACACGCAGTCGCCGGCGTACCCGTCGCGGACGGACGTGGCCCGGGCCTTCTATCCCGACGCCGCGTACGTGATCGTGTCGCTGCGGAACCAGACGTCGGATCCCGGCGATCCCGAGATCCGGGCGTTTCGCATCAGGGACGGCCAGGTGACCGAAGAGGAGCTGGTCGAAGTATGAAGGTGTCCACGCGGGCCGAGTACGGCATCCGCGCGCTGCTCGAACTGGCTGCCCACTATGGGCAGGGGCCGATGCAGACACACGTGATCGCCCAGC
This sequence comes from Armatimonadota bacterium, assembly GCA_037443565.1. Lineage (GTDB taxonomy): Bacteria > Sysuimicrobiota > Sysuimicrobiia > Sysuimicrobiales > Humicultoraceae > Fervidifonticultor_A. The sequence continues at coordinate 61,247 of JBBIOB010000005.1, forward strand.
GGCGGGGTCTGCCTGAACCCTATCTCAACCAGCTGATGAGCACGCTGCGGCAGGCGGGACTGGTGACGAGCAAGCGCGGCCCAACGGGTGGGCACGCGCTGGCCCGGCCGCCGGAGGCCATCAGCTTGCGTGAAGCCTTCAGTGTGCTGGAAGGCACCACGTCGCCGTGGTGGTGTGTCGAAGTGGACGATCCCGACTGCGACTACGCCGCTGGCTGCGGGCTGCGGCCGGTGTGGCGGGCCCTCCAGGCCGCCGCCGAAGGCGTACTCGACCGGCTCACGCTGGCTGACCTGCGCGCTGAACGCGATCGCCAGCCAGCGGCCCGCCGGTAGCGGGCGCAAGGAAATACCGGGGCGCCGTCTCGCGTTGACCATGGCGGCGCTATGGGTGCGTGTGCGGTGAACGCTGATTACAGAGGCGCGACCCTGACCGACGAGGAGCGCGACCGCTTCGAGGCGATCGTCAACGAGCACCTCGATGGGCTGTACGGGACCGCCCTGCGCCTGACGCGCAATCGTGCGACGGCCGAGGACCTGGTCCAGGACACATTTCTGAAAGCCTGGCGATCGTTTCGCACCTTCCAGGCCGGCACGAATGCCCGCGCGTGGCTGTACAAGATCCTCATGAACGCGTACATCGATAGCTACCGGCGGTCGAGCCGCGCGCCCGACATCGTGGACCACGAGGACGTGGGGGACTTCTACCTCTACGCCAAGGCGCAGGAGAGCGAGGACCTGAAGCGCGCCGGCGATCCCGAGGAGATCCTGCTCTCAAAGATCATGGACGCCGATGTCAAGGACGCGCTCGAGCAGGTGCCCGAGCCGTTCCGGGCGGCGGTCATCCTGGCCGACCTCCAGGACTTCTCCTACCGGGAGATCGCCGACATCCTGGAGATCCCGATCGGCACGGTCATGTCGAGGCTCTACCGAGGCCGGCGCCACCTGCAGCGCCTGCTGTGGGACTACGCAAAGCGGGCCGGGTACACCAACGGGGAAACGTCGCCCCCGTCGACGCCATCTCCCGTGGTGCCATGAGCGAGATCGACTGCAACGAAGTGCTCCGGCGCCTCTGGGCGTATCTCGACGGCGAAGCCGACGAGGCCGCCTGCCAGGACCTCGAGGTGCACATCGCGCGCTGCCTGGGGTGTCGGCACCAAGTCGACTTCGAAGTCCGCCTGCGGCAGATCATCCAGAGCAAGTGCCGGAGCGAGCCCGCGCCTCAGAAGCTCCGCGAGGACTTGCGGCGACTGCTGGGTAACTCTCCTTAGGCACGAGCCCCATCCCGTCCAAGGAGGGTCCCATGTCCAAAGAGGTCATTCGCAGCGATCAGGCGCCGCTGCCCATCGGCCCATACTCGCAGGCGATCCGCGCCGGAGGCCTGCTGTACCTGGCCGGGCAGATCCCCCTTGACCCGGCGACCGGGCAGATCGTGGGCGCCGACATCAAGGCGCAGACACGCCAGGTGCTGGCGAACCTGTCGGCGGTCCTCGGCGCCGCCGGCTCCTCGTTCGACCGCGTCGTGAAGACCACGATCTTCCTCAAGGACATGAACGACTTCGGGGCGATGAACGAGGAGTACGCGAGCGCGTTCCGCGAGTTGCCCCCGGCCCGCACCACGGTGCAGGTCGCACGGCTGCCCCGCGACGCGCTGGTGGAGATCGACTGCATCGCGCTGGCGTAGCACCTGCCGGCGACTTACGCGCTGTGGCTCATTGGGACCGTTCTGGTCCCATCCTACTGTGGTACTATCAGGATGATCTGTCCGCCGGAGCGTCAGGGTGAACCATCGCATCGGCGGATGGATCCAGGGGCTTGCGACGCACTGGGGGGTCGGCTAACGGCAAGCCGGCGGTCTTTGGAACCGCAGATTCAGGTTCGAGTCCTGGCCCCCCAGCCACCTCTCAGCGCAGCGCCTCAGCGAAACTGTCCCGATACGCAAAGAGCGCCGGTACCCCGCCCGTGTGGATGAACACCACCGACTGGTCCTTCGCGAACAGGCCCTGCTGCACCAGGTCGATCAGGCCCGCCATCGCCTTGCCCGTGTAGACCGGGTCGAGCAGGATGCCCTCGGTGCGGGCGACCAGGCGCACCGCCTCCACCATCGCGGCATTCGGCACGCCGTACCCTTCTCGTGAGTACTCGTCGTGGACGACGATCTCGTCCGCGGAGAAGCTCAGCGGCGCCCCAAGCACCTGCACGGCCTCGCGGGCGACGCGCAGCACCATCTCAACCAGTTCATCCCTGGGCTCACCGTCGCTGATGCCGATCAATCGGGCGTTGCTATGCAGGAGCTTCGCCCCCGCGACCAGGCCGCCGTGCGTTCCGCCGCTGCCCGAGGCGAATACCACCGCGTCAACCGCGATGCCCATGGCATTCGCCTGGGTCTCCATCTCGTGGAGCGCGTTGACGTAGCCCAGCGCGCCCACGCCGTTGGAGCCGCCCGTCGGAATGATGTAGGGAGTCCTCCCCCCGGCCCGAAGGTCGCGCGCGACCTGCTCCATCACCGGTTTGCGGTCCGCCCCTGCCTCGACGAGCACCACCTCCGCGCCCAAGATCTGATAGAGTAGCAGGTTGCCCGTGACCTCGGCGTTGGGGGCGCGGCTCAACACCAGGACGCACCGCATTCCGGCCTTGACCGCCGCCGCCGCGGCCTGGCGGCAGTGATTCGACTGCAGGCCGCCCTCGGTGATGAGCGCGTCCGAACCCTTCGCGCGCGCATCGCCGATCAGGAACTCCAGTTTGCGGGTCTTGTTGCCGCCCGTGGCCAGGCCCGTGCAGTCGTCGCGCTTGATGAACAGCCTGGGGCCGCCGAGGGTCTTCGTCAGCGCCGGCATGAACTCGAGCGGCGTGGGAAGATGGGCGAGCGAAACGCGGGGCAGGTGTGGCGGTAGCATCGAAGGGCCCTTCGTGTAGATCTGGGGGATGTCCTCTCCAGGCACACGAGGCCTCCCGCGTGCGCCCCGTAGGGGAAGTGCGATCGAGGCTACCTCCTCCCGATCGTCGCCACGCAGCGACCCGATCTCCTCCGGGACGCCCCGCCCGGCCTGGGTCTGCTCATCGCGGGGAGTTTGATCTTCAGTGTGGGCTACATCCTGTTGGCCGTCGCCGCGGCCAGGACGGGCGTGCTGCCGCGGGCTGCGGGTGTGCTGCTCGCCGTGGGGGCGCCGATTCTGGCGTTCTCGCCGCCGATCGGCATCAGGGTCGTGGCGATCGTCGGCTACCTCCTCTTCGGGTCCGGCCTGATCTGGCTGGGAAGCTGGTTCGCATCGGCGTCTCCAAACCTTGCGCACGCCCCCGCGGTTACACGCATGTGAACAATCGGTGGTACGAACCCTGTGGATGAGGACCGCGTACAAGTGGGGACGGGGGTGGACACATGGCTCTGCGATGCCCGCGGTTCTGGAGACGCCGGTGAGCGCGGGGATCTCCGGCGTCGCCTCGATGGCGACCGACGACGACCGCGCCCGGTTCGAGGCGCTGGTCACCGCCCATCTCGACGAGCTCTACGGGACGGGGCTGCGCCTGACGCGCAACCGGGCGGCCGCCGAGGACCTCGTGCAGGAGACGTTCCTCAAAGCCTGGCGGTCGTTTCGTACATTTCAGACGGGCTCCAACGGGCGCGCATGGCTCTACCGGATCCTCATGAACGCCCACATCGACAGCCATCGCCGCGCGTCCAGAACCCCCGAGATTCTGGCGGACGATGAGGGAGGAAACTTCTCCCTCTACGCCAGGGCCCGCGAGGGTGCCACGGCGGCACGCGAGGGCAACCCCGAAGAGATCCTGCTGGCCAAGATCATGGATGCCGACGTCGCCTCAGCGTTGGAGCAGATTCCTGAGATGTTCAGGGCCGCGGTGATTCTGGCCGACCTGCAGGAGTTCTCCTATCGGGAGATCGCCGAGATCCTCGATATTCCGATCGGCACGGTGATGTCGCGTCTGTACCGGGGGCGGCGGCTTCTCCAGCGGCTGCTGTGGGACCGCGCGCGGCGCGGCGGTTACGGGAACGGCGCGATGGCCGGGGCGCAGGACTAGCCGGCCGTCGATCGAGCCCGCGCGCGCCTGGCGCGGGGCAGCGTGCGCCGCCGGGCCTTTCCCGCGTGCGGAGGCGGGTACTCCAGCGTCCGCTCCGCGTACCGGGCGATCTCTTCACCGAAATGCTCGCGGACGATGTCCAGCGCCAGGTCGATCCCGGCGCTGATCCCCCCTGAGGTCGCGACGTTGCCGTCGCGTGTGAACCGCGCACTGTTCACCACCCGCACGTCCGGGTACTGCCGCAGCAGTTCCAACGCCGTCTGGTGGGTGGTGGCCCGGCGCCCGCGGAGCAGACCGGCGGCGGCCAGGATCAACGAGCCCGTGCACACCGAGGCGACCGGCGCCCGATCGGCGTGGTCGCGGACGAACGCGAGCATCCCTTCGTCGAACCGCACGCGTTCCCGGGCACCCCTCCCGCCTGGGACCACGAGCAAGTCCAGCCGCGGGCAGGTCTCGAAACTACAGTCGGGGGTCACCTGGAGGCCGTAGCGCGCTCGAATGGGCCCGCCGTCGTGCGAGATTGTGACTACCTGGAGGCTGCCCGACAGGCGTGCGGCGACCCCGAAGACTTCGAGGGGGCCGACGAAGTCGAGCTCTTCAACGTCGTCGAAGATCAGGATCCCGACTCGCATCTCAACTCCCAGGAAGACTTACCCGTGCGAGGGGTGCAGTCCTCCCGATAGAGAGAGCGCAGGCGACTCGACCTGCCGGTGGGCCTCCGGACCTGCGAGCGCGACCACAAATGCGTCCACGACGCAGGGATCAAACTGCGGGCGTGAATCATCGCGGCGTATTGCGCCACGCGCAGCGAGTGGTCCCCCGTGTACGCGTCCCTGGCGTCGATCGCCGCGGCCGGAGGAATCCCCCAGACGAGCCCGAATCCCCTGGCTGGAGCCCACCCGAGTGGAGTTGCGTAATGCGTGAGATCGAAGCGGTCGTCCTGGCCGCCGGGAAGGGCAAGCGGATGGTCTCCGCGCTGCCCAAAGTCCTCCACACGATCTGCGGCCGGCCGATGATCGCCTATGTCCTCCAGACGCTGGCACAGGTCGGCATCGCGTCGCCGGTGGTCGTCGTCGGGCACGGCGCCGCGCAGGTGCGGGCCGCCCTGGCTGACGGCGTCCGCTACGCGGTCCAGGAGGAGCAGCTGGGCACCGGACACGCCGTGATGCAGGCGATGCCCCTCCTGGAGGGCTATGCCGGCACCGTCGTCATCGTCTACGGCGATGTGCCGTTCCTGCGCGCCGAGACGATCGAGACCCTGCTGGCCCACCACCGCGAGCAGGGCGCCGCGGCCACGATCCTCACCGATCTGCGCGATGACCCCAGGGGCTACGGCCGCGTGCTCCGCGACGCCCGCGGCAACGTCCGCCGGATCGTCGAGGAACCCGACGCGTCGCCCGAAGAGCGCGAGGTGCGGGAGATCAACGCCGGCATGTACGCGATCGAAGCCGGGGCGCTGCGCGATGCGCTGCGCGCGCTGCAGCCGGCCAACGTCCAGGGCGAGTACTACCTGACCGATGCGGTGCAGACGCTGCTCGACCGCGGGCACACTGTGGCCGCGGTCGTCGTGTCGTCGAGTCAGGAGGCCAGCGGCATCAACAGCCGCCTGGAGCTCGCGGCGGCCGAGGCCGCGATGCGGACCCGGCTGCTCGACGCCCTGATGCAGTCCGGGGTCACCGTGGTCGATCCCGGCGCCACGTACGTCCACGCCGGGGTGCGGGTCGGCAGCGACACGATCCTGCATCCGGCGACGTTCCTCGAAGGCGATACGGTGATCGGGGAGGCCTGCGTGATCGGCCCTCACGCCCGCCTGATTGACACGCAGATCGGCGACCGCGTCACCATCGTCGCCTCGACCGTGGAGGGGAGCACGGTGGCCGACGGCGCCACCATCGGCCCGTACAGCCATCTGCGGCCCGGCGTCAGGCTTGGGCGAATGGTGGAGGTCGGCAACTTCGCCGAGATCAAGAACACCACGATCGGCGACGGCACAAAGGTGCACCACATGAGTTACCTCGGCGACGCCACCATCGGCGCCGGCGTCAACATCGGCGCCGGGACCATCACCTGCAACTACGACGGCCGCGCCAAGCACCGGACGGTCATCGAGGACCGCGCGTTCATCGGGAGCGACACGATGCTCATCGCGCCGGTGGTCATCGGCGAGGGCGCGATCACCGGTGCCGGCGCGGTTGTCAGGCGCAACGTGCCGCCCGGCGGGGTCGCGGTCGGCATGCCGGCCCGCGTGATCCGGCGCGTGCTGCAGCAAGGGCCTCAGGAGCCGACGCCGTAAGGCCGGCGCGCCTGCGGCGATCCAGGATGAAGATCTTCAGCGGATCGGCCAATCCCGGGCTCTCCGAAGAGATCGCCGAGCTGCTCGGCGTCCCCCTGGGCGAGATGGAGACGTACCGGTTCGCCGACGGCGAGGTGAGCGTGCGGATCGCCGAGAGCGTGCGGGGCGAGGACGTCTTCGTGATCCAGCCCACCAGCCCGCCGGTGAACGAGCACCTCATCGAGCTGCTGGTCATCCTCGACGCGCTGCGCCGCGCATCCGCCGGCCGCATCACCGCGGTGATTCCCTACCTGGGCTATGCCCGGCAGGATCGCAAGACGCGCCCGCGCGAGCCGATCACCTCGAAGCTCGTGGCCAACCTACTGACGTCGGCAGGCGCCAACCGCATCCTGACCGTCGACCTGCACGCCGGGCAGATCTGGGGGTTCTTCGACATCCCGCTCGATCATCTCCCGTCGCGCGTGTTGCTCTCGGCGCACTTCCGCGACAAGGGCCTGAAGAATGTGGTGGTCGTCTCGCCCGACATCGGCGGCACAGCCAGGGCGCGGGAGTTTGCGGCCGAGATGGGCGTGCCGATCGCCATCATCGACAAGCGGCGCGACAAGCCCAACCAGGTGAAGGAGGTCACGCACGTCATCGGCAAAGTCTACCGCCGGACCGCCATCCTGGTCGACGACATCGTGGACACGGCCGGGACCCTGACCGCGGCGGCCACGGCGCTCACCGCGCGCGGGGTAGAGGCGGTCTACGCGTGCTGCGCGCACCCGATCCTGTCGGGGCCGGCCATCGAACGGCTCGCGCAGAGCCCGATCCGGGAGCTGGTGGCGACCAACACCGTGCCTGTCTCGCAGGCCAAGCGCATCGACAAGGTGCGCATCGTCTCCATCGCGCCGATGCTCGCCGAGGCGATCCGGCGCGTGCACGAGGACCGGTCGGTCAGCACGCTGTTCGCGGTTCCATCTGCGCCGTAGAGGGGGTACCCGCCCAGACCGATGATCATCTCGGCTCCACTCCTGGCCGGCCTGGTCGCCCTGCTGGTGACCAATGCGCTGACCCCGCCGATTCGGCGGGTCGCCCGTCGCCTCGGCGCCATCGACTATCCGGGAGGCCGACGGGTCAACACGCGGCCGACACCCCGGTTGGGCGGGATGGCCATCTACCTGGGGTTCCTGGCCGCGGCGATCGCGGCCATGGTCGTGACCCGTCCCATCGACTTGGTCCGGACCGCCACCGAGACGTTCATCCGGATCCCGATCGCGGTGCGGACGGACCAGGCCATCCTCGGCATCATGCTCGGCGGCACGTTTCTGCTGCTCGTCGGCATCTACGACGATACCCGCGGGATGCACCCCGGTCTCAAGTTCCTGGCCATGGTGGCCGCGGCCGCGGTCCTGATCCCCTTCGGCCTGGCGACCCAGTTCATCACGCATCCGCTGACCGGCGGGATCATCCCGCTGGGACCGTGGGGGGCGGGCTTCACGATCCTCTGGGTTGTGGCGATCGTCAACGTCATCAACTTCATCGACGGTCTTGATGGACTGGCGGCCGGAATCGTCGCCATCGCCGGGGTCACCCTCCTGCTCACCGCGGCGGCCAAGGGCGATGTCGTGTCGGTGACGCTCGCCGCGGCGCTGGTGGGGAGCGCGCTCGGGTTCCTGCGCCACAACTTCAATCCTGCCCGCATCTTCATGGGCGACTCGGGTTCGATGTTCCTGGGCTATGTGTTGGGTGGGCTCTCGGTGATGGGGCTGTACAAGTCGTACACCGCGATCTCGCTCATCGTACCGATCCTGGCCCTGGGCGTGCCGATCGCCGACACCGCGTTTGCCATCGTGCGGCGCTGGCGCGGGGGCCGGCCCATCTACCTGCCCGACCGCGGCCACCTGCACCACCGGCTTCTCGACCGCGGGCTCACGCAGCGTCAGACCGTGGTGTTGCTCTATCTCATCAGCGCCCTGCTGGGGCTCGGCGCGCTCGCGCTCGCCGATGTGAACCGCCCGGCGGCGGTGGTCACGCTGGGCATCATCGCCGCGGCCCTGCTCGTCGGCGCACAGCGCATGGGGCTGCTCGCGCGGTGAGGGGCCCCCGGCTCCCGATCATGGCCGTGTTCGGGACCCGTCCCGAGGCGGTGAAGATGGCCCCGGTCATCACGGGCCTGCGGCACAGCCAGGACTTCGAGCCGATCGTCGTCGTGACCGCCCAGCACCGCGAGATGCTCGATCAGGTGCTGCGCCTCTTTGACATCACCCCCGACCGCGATCTCGACATCATGCTGCCCGCGCAGTCGCTGGCGGACATCACGACGCGGGGTCTGGGACGCCTCGATCCCGTGATGGCTGACCTGCGGCCGGCGATGGTGCTCGTCCAGGGCGACGCCTCATCCACACTGCTCGGGGCCCTGGCCGCGTTCTACCACAAGATCCCGATCGGCCACGTCGAGGCCGGGCTCCGCACACACGACAAGTACCGGCCGTTCCCCGAGGAGATGAACCGCCGGCTGACGTCGGCGCTGGCCGACCTGCATTTTCCACCGACTCCGCAGGCCAGGGCGAACCTGCTCGCCGAGGGGACGCCGCCGGAGCGGATCTTCGTCACCGGCAACACGGTGATCGACGCCCTGCACAGTGTCATCCGGCGGCCTGATGTGACACTGCCGCCCGACCTTCCTCCCCTGGATGGACGCCGCGTCCTGCTCGTGACCACGCATCGCCGGGAGAACTGGGGCGAGCCGCTCCGGCGGATCCACCTGGCGCTGCTCGACGTGCTGGAGCGATTTCCCGATCTGGTCGTGGTGTTCTCGATGCACCGGAATCCGGCCGTCCGGCGGGTGGCCCTCGAGGTGCTGGGGGGGCATGCCCGCGTGTCCATCATCGATCCTCCAGACTATGGACCGTGGGTCCGCCTGATGGAGCGCGCCCACCTGATTCTCACGGACTCCGGGGGTATCCAGGAAGAAGCGCCCGCGCTGGGCGTCCCGGTGCTCGTTGCGCGCGACGTCACGGAGCGCCCCGAAGGGGTGCAGGCTGGGACCGTCGAGCTCGTCGGCACGTCCCGCGAGACCATCGTGGCGCGCGCCTCGCGGCTGCTGGCTGACCCCGCGGCCCGTGCCGCGATGGCCTCGGTGCGCAATCCCTATGGCGATGGCCGGGCGGCGTCCCGCATTGTGGAGGCCCTCAGGCTGTGGTTCGGCCGCACGGACGCCCGTCCCGATGAATTCGGCCCAGGATCAGAACCCCTGGGATCGAACATCCGTATGGTATAATTGGGTGACGTGCCATGCGCACAGGCATGATGAGGGGCCTCGCGGCTGGTGGGATCATCGCGGCGGTGGCCGCCGTGGCGATCGGGGCCCCGGCACAGCTCGTGGACGTCAAGGCCACCCTGCGCGGCGAGGTCCTGCCCGAAGACCTCGTGCGGGCAGGTGACGACGTGTCCGAGGGCGCGCCGCTGGTCTACGTCAGGACGCAGACCGGCCGCGGCGTGGCGGCGCGCGCGCCGACCGATGGTCGCGTCGTCGAGGTCCTTGTCAGACCCGGTACGGTGATTCGCGAGCTTGGCACCGTGGTCGCCCGCCTCGATCCGAAATAGGCTCCCACTCGAGCCCGGTTCTCTCTATGCGTGCATGCGCGGCGGGGTGTGCCGCGCCGCGCGTGCGTTCGTCCCACCACCCGCCTCCGCGAAAGGGGGACGCCGTGTGAGACGCATGTGGATCGCGCTGACGCTGATCCTGGTGCTTGGTCTGCCGGTCGGCCATCAGGCCGCCGCGCAGCCGGCGACCATGCCGGTCGCCGAGATCAGGCCCGGGATGCGAGGGATCGGCAAGACGGTGATCGCAGGCCAGCGGATCGACGAGTTCGGATTTGAAGTGATGGACGTGTTGCAGTCGGGCGGCGGGCCGATCGGCGCCGACCGGTTGATCATGTTCCGGATGTTCGGCCCGCTGGTCGACCAGACCGGCGGATCCGCGGCCGGCATGAGCGGCAGCCCGATGTACATCAACGGCCGGCTGATCGGCGCGCTGTCCGCGGCGTTCATCTGGCAGACTCCCCGGCGGGACATCGCGCTGGCCACACCCATTCACGAGATGCTGAAGGTCCTCGAGCGCCGATCTTCCGGCGCGCCGGCCCCCGTGTATCGCGCGACGCGGCCCCACGTCATCGGCGGCCGGGTCGTCGACCAGGTGGTGGTGGCGCCCGATCCGCTGCTGGTCCGGCCCATCGTGGCAGCGCTCCCTCCCGGCGTGGCGGTGGCCGCCCCCGCGACCATCGCGTTCTCCCGGGGGCTGAGTCCGCGCGCCAACCGCATCCTTGCTGATACACTGGCCCCAGCAGGATACGAGATCCTGCAGGGGCACGGCGGCCGCGCCGACTTTGCGGCGCAGCCGATTGAGCCCGGGAGTTCGATCGGCATCCAGCAGGTCCGGGGCGACGTGGACTTCGGCGGGATCTGCACGGTGACCACGCGTGTCGCCAACCGGATCCTCGTGTGCGGCCATCCCTGGGAGAACACCGGGGATGTGGAGTACATTCTCACGGCGTCGGAAGTCGTGACCGTGGTGCGGACCATGCCGCGGCCGTTCAAGGTGGGCAACCTGGGCGAGATCATCGGTGTGATCGACCAGGACCGGGGCGCGGCGGTGGCCGCGACCCTGGGGCGCCTGCCCCGCCTGTTCAACGTGCGCGTGGTCGTGACCGACCAGGACACCGGATCCCGCGTCGAGGTCGGCGCGCAGATGGTCCGGCGCCGCGACATGGCCCGGCTGTTCGCGCCGCTCGTGGCGTTGTCGGCGATCGAGCGGGCGCGAAACCAGGCCCGAGGCGAGGGCACGGCGATCACCAAGCTGACGCTGCGGGCGCGGGGGCTGCCCTCGCCGATCGTGCGGGAGAACACATTCTACAGTACGCAGGATGTGGCCACGGCCGCGGTGCTCGACATCGTCGACGCGATGGAGCTCGCCTTCTACAACGACCTGCGCGCACTTGTCCCCTATGACCTCACGGTCGAGACTGTGCTCACCGCGAAGCGGCAGACCGCCTCGATCGTGGACGCCGAGGTGTTCTCGCGCGAGGTCGCGCCGGGAAGCGTGCTGCGCGTGCGCGTCACGCTGCGGCCCTACCTCTCGGAGACCCCGGTCACCCGGATCGTCGAAGTGCCTGTGCCCCGGGACTTCCCCCGCGGTCCGGCGTTTGTCGCGGTGCGGTCGGCGGGCGTGGACGCGCCCGGCATTCCCGTCGAAGCGCAGCTCGGCCGCGCGCTGAGCGGAGAGCCGGTGCCGTGGGGCGTCAACAGCCTCGAGACGGCCCTGCGGCTGTTCGAGAACTTCGGCAAGAACACCGACCTGTTCGTGCGGATCCAGCCGTTCGGCCTGCCGACCACGGCCACGGACTTCACCCAGTTCGATGTGCCGGCCGGTCGGACGCTGCCGACCGACTGGGTGATCCAGGGCGCCGAGCGGATTCCGATCGTTGTGCGGTGACGCGCGCCGCGGGTGCGGGTTGATTGAGAGGACCCTCGGGGAGTGAAGCGCGTATGACGAAGGGCGTCGTCCTGGGCTGGCTGGTGATCGTGGCGATCGCGCTGGCGCCGGCGGGTTTGGCCGCCGGGCCCGCCGAGTTCATGCCGCTCTCCGAGGTGCGCCCCGGCATGCGCGGCGAGGCGCGCACGGTGGTGCGCGGCACGACGGTCGAGCGGTTCGACGTCGAGGTGCTGTCCGTCGTCCCTGGGTCGGGACCGGTCGGCGACCTCATCCTCATCCGGGCGTCGGGACCGGTGATCCAGCGCACGGGCGGGATCGCAGCCGGCATGAGTGGGAGCCCGGTCTACCTCCAGGGGCGGCTTGCCGGCGCGATCGGTTTCGGATGGGCGTTCTCCGAACACTCGCTGGGCCTGGTGACGCCCATCGCCTACATGCTGCGGGCCCTGCCCGGTGCGCGCGCCGGAGCCGACCGCGCAGTCGTGCACCAGGCGTCGGGCGACGACCGGATTCTGCCATCACCTGTGACTGTAGGAGGCCGGACGATCACCCGTGTGGCGATCGCGCCGAGCGCCGGTGCGGCTGCGACGACGGCGACGCGGACTCCCGGGGTCGCGGTGATGGTGCCGCTCGCAAGGCCCCTCCTGGTGTCCGGGATGAGCCCGCGGGTGCTGCAACTCCTCCGCGGTGAGCTCGATCCGCTCGGGCTGACCCTGGTCGAGGGCGCGGCTGGCGCGTCGACAGACGCGCGCCCCACGCTTGTTCCCGGCAGCGCGGTCGGCGTGCAGCTCATGCGGGGAGACCTGAACGCGGTGGCCATCGGAACGCTGACCTACCGGCAGGGTAACGCGATTGTCGCGTTCGGCCACCCGCTGCTCAACCGGGGATCGACGGGCTACCTGCTGACGCCGGCGGTGATCCACGAGGTCGTCAGGAGCACGGCGTTTCCATTCAAAGTGGGATCGGCCGGTGCGCCCGTCGGCATCGTGACCGAGGACCGGCGGGCCGCTATCGGCGGCCGGATCGGCGTGCTGCCGCCGCTGGTGGCGGTCCGCGTGAGCGTGACCGACCGTGACCGCGGGCGAACGGCCATGATGGGCACGCGCGTCATCAACGACCGGCAGCTGGGACCGCTGCTGGCGGTCGCGGCGGCGATGGAGGCCGTGGATCGCGTGCTCGACCGCATCGGCGAAGGCACGGCGCACGTCCGGCTGACGCTGCGGGCACGGGGTCTCGCCGGGCCCGTCGTGCGCGAGAACACGTTCTACCATGCCCGCGACATCGGCTCGGCCGGGCTGCTTGAACTGCCCGAAGCGCTGCGCCTGCTCTTCGCCAACGAGTTTGTCGAGACCGGGCCGGTGGACGTGCTCGTCGAGGCCGAGATCGAGCGGACCCGCCAGACAGCGAGCATCACCGAGGCCACCGTTGATACCCCCCGCGTCCGCCGCGGAGGGACCGTCGTGGTCGGTGCCATCTTGCGGCCGTTCCAGGGTCCCGCGATCACGCGCACCATCGACGTGAGGGTTCCCGAGGGATTCCCCGCCGGCCCGGCGACGGTGCTCGTCAGGGCGGGCGGCCGGCCGATGCCGGAGCAGGGGCTCGCCGCGCTCCTGGCCGCCGAGCCGGTTGAATCCCCGGCGGCGTCCATGTCCGCGCAGCTGGCCGGCTTCAGCGAGCGCGACCGGAATACCGACCTGATTGTCGAACTGATTCCTGGTGCCGCCCGTATTCCGGGGGGATCAGGGGATCAGGCAGTGCAGACCGTCCGGGTCCGGACGGCGACCTCGTGGGTGGTCCGCGGCCGCACGCAGCTTGCCGTGACCGTGGATCCCCAGTAACTGCTTGCAGGAGGAGCTCCTGGTGCGCGGACGCGCGGGCGCCGCGACGGCCCTCATCGCCGCCCTTATCGTGCTCCTGGCTGTCGCCGGTGCCGGCGTTTGGCTGGTCGGCGCGGCGGCGCAGCGGATGCGCGAGATGGCCACGGTGGCGCTGACCGCTGCGGTGCAGCGCGATGTGTCCATCGGAAGCGTCTCCGGCGACCCCTGGCGCGGACTGGTCTTCGAGGACGTGCGCCTCGCGCCCCGGCCGCCTGAGGATGCGGTGCCGATCCAGGCCCGCCGCATCACAGTCCACCTGGACCTTCGGGCGGCGGTCGCCGGTGTGTTGGGCCGGCGCGGAGTCGGCCCCAGCGTGGCGGCCAGCATCAGTCAGATCGTCGTGGACGATCCCGTGCTGCGCCTCATGCGCGACGAGGCAGGCGCGTGGAGCGTCGGCCGCCTCCTGCCTCCGCAACCCACCGGCGCGGCCCCGGCAGGATTCGCCGGACGGATCATCATCCTCAACGGGACGGTGCTCTTCACCGACCGGCATCACGTGGCCCCGCGCGTCTTCGCAGCCCGGTTTGCGGACGTGAACGGGACCGCGGAGTTCTCTGCCGGTCGGCTGACCCTGCGCGCAGCGTTCGTGGAGGAGCGCGGAAACCAGCGCACGGCCGGGCGTGCGACCGGCGCCTATCTGCTCGACCGACAGCTCCTCGATCTCGATCTCGACATCTCGGGGGTCGATGCCGCGGCGTGGGGATCGTACCTGCTTGCCACCCCGACGTTCCGCATCACGGGCGGGGTGGCCGACGGGCAGGTGCACCTCCTGCGCGCGCCCACCGGATCCGCGGTCGACTTCTCAGGCCGTCTCGTGGTCCGCGACGGCGCCGCGTCGTTCCCCGGACGCCCGGCGTCCGTGTCGCGTGTGAGCGGTGAGATTCGGTTCAGCAACCGCCTGATCAGCACTCCGGGTCTGCGCGGAGTGCTCAACGGGTCCTGGGTAGACGTTCGCGGGGAGGTGAGCTTCCACGGCGAGCCGCGGATGGACATCGCCGCCCGCTCAGGCGCGGCGAGCCTGAGCGCCCTGGGCCGGCTGTTCTTCCCGGCCCTCGTGCCGAGGTTGTCGGGGACGGTTCGGGGGGAGGTCCGGATCACCGGGACGGCCAGCACGCCTCGGATTCAGGGCCGCATCGACCATGCCGCGGGGCAGTTCGACCGCCAGGACTTCGAGCAGGCCTCGGCCGACGTGGCGATGTATGGCGGTCTGTTCAGCCTGACCGGCGGGCGCGGCCGCGTGGCAGGCGCTCGGATCGCCGGCGATGGCCTCTGGACGCTGGGGGAGCCGGACTACTTCCTGTCAGTTGATGTCCAGGGGGCGGAGGCATCCCTGGTCCGGCGATGGGTGCCGGCTGATGTGCCGGCCTTTGATGGACGCGTCAGCGGGACGCTGGTCGCGGCGCAGCGGCCGGCAGGACTCGGCGTCGCCGGTCACGCCTCGCTGGCCGGCGGCCGGGTGGGCGGCGCATCGCTGGAGTCGTTCGATGCCTCATTCCGGTACGATCCGTCGGGCCTGGCCGTGGATTACGTCCGGGTCCGGTCCGGTGACATGAAGGCGTCGGCGACCGGGCGCCTCGGATCGGACGGGCGGCTGCACCTCGACATCCTGGCCAGGGTCCCCCGTGTGGACGCGCTGCCGCTGCCGCCCCGCCTCGGCGAGGTCAGCGGATGGGTCGATGTCGCCGGGCGCGTGTCCGGGACGATGGCCGCCCCCGAACTCCGCGGATTTGCCCAGGCCGGCGACGTCCGCGTGGCAGGGCTGTCCTTCAACTCGGCGTCCTCACCCTTCATCGCCCGGACAGACGGGGTCCGCCTCGACGGGGCGCGGGCCCGGTCGGGGTACGCGCGCTACGGGGCTTCCGGCGACATCGCCTGGGGGGGTGCCGGTCGGCTCGCGCTCGACCTCGACGCCGGGCGCGTGCCGATCGCGGACCTCTCCAGGCTCTCCGGCGCCGAGGTGTCTGCCACGGGCCTGTTGGATGCGCATGTCCGTCTCGAGGGGTCGTTGGCGAGTCCGTTGGCGGGCGGCTCGCTGGCCGCGCGCGATGCCGCGGCATTCGGTCAGGCGATTGACGAAGCCCGGGCCGCGTTCCAGTGGGACGGCCGCCGCCTGGTCATCGCCGGTGCCTCCGCGAGGCGTGACGATTCGGTGGTGCGTCTTGCCGGGACCTTCGACCGGGTGAGCGGGTTCAACCTCGATCTGCTGGCGCAGGACGTCGATGTGCGGGACCTCGCGCTGCCACCGATCGGCCCGACGCGCATCGACGGCCGCGTCGACGCGATCGGTCGGATCACAGGTCCGCTGGCATCGCCCGCGGTCACGATCGAAGCCGCCTCGTCCAGCATGCGGATCAACTTCCTGCGGTTCGACCGCGTCGCGGGCGCCATGCGGTGGGAGGGTCGGACGCTCACGTTCGACCCGCTGGCGCTGCGCGTCAACGGTGAACAGTACGACCTCAGGGGGAGCGTCGTCCTTGGGGCTGATCCCACGCTGTCCCTGGTCTCCACGGTCGCGGACGGCCGGTTGTCGACGCTGCTGGGCCTGGCGGGCACGCGCCTCGGGATTCCCTTCGACGGGATCATCACCGGGACGGCATCCCTCGACGGGCCCATCGCCAACCCACGCGCGCGGCTGGACCTCGCGCTGTCGTCGGGACGCCTGGGCACCATGCCGGCCTCCGGACGCGTCGACCTGTCCCTGGCTGAGGGCAGCGTCACGATCCAGGACCTGGAGTTCTCGATCGACCGGGGCCGGATCGCGGCCACGGGCCGGTACGACCTCGGCGGCACGAGTCAGATCGAGGTGAGCGGCGCAGAGCTGCCGGTCGATGTGCTGCGGCCCCTGCTGCGGCTGCGCCGTCCCCTGCTCGGCCGGATGGATTTCACCGTGCAGCTCGGCGGGACGCTCGCGGCCCCTGACCTCGGCCTCGATCTCGAGGTGACCAGAGGGGGGGTGGAAGGCGCCGTGTTTGACTCGCTCGTCGCGGCCGCCTTCTACCGCGAGGGTCTGTTGGAGCTCGTGCAGGGCTTGCTGGTCCAGGACGGCCACAAGCTGCGGGCATCCGGCACCATGCCGTTCAACCCCAAAGCGCTCCGCTTCGACGACCACGCGCCCCTCAACTTCCGCCTGACGCTCGCGGACGTCAACCTCGGCCTGCTCAGACTGTTCACCGACCGCATCGCTGAGGCCCGAGGCGCTGTGGAAGGCGCACTCACCCTTACCGGCACCGTTGAGGCGCCACGGCTGTCGGGCAGCCTGCGCGTCGACGATGGATCCATCCGCCTCCGGGACGTCCTCACGCCGATCGAGGCGATCGCGCTCGCCGTGCGCGTGGACGAGAACGCGGCGCGTATCACCGAGGGGTCGGCGCGCGCGGGCGGAGGCCAGGTTCGACTCGAAGGCGCGATGCGGTTCAATCTGGCACCGGCGGCCGGGCCGTGGATCGACATCAGGCCGGAGACCCCGCTCGTCCTGCAGGCCTCGCCCATGCACGTTCAGGCGCCGCCGCTCCTGGACGCTCGGATTGAAGGGGCGCTGCGGGTGTGGGGGACGCTCGGCGACCGGGCTCGGCCCGCCACGCTGGAGGGCCGCATCGCGGTGTCCGAGGGCACGGTCGGAACGGCGGTCACCTTGCCGTCCGGGAACGGCGAGGCGAGGTTCCCCCTGGTCTTCCAGCGACTCTCGCTTGAGGTTGGTCGTGACCTTGCGGTCCGTGTTGGTGACGCCCGTGTCGTGCTTCAGCCGCAGGGGGTCCTGGTGCTGACGGGCACGCTCGCGGCTCCGCAACTCGAGGGTGCTCTCCAGGCACAGCGCGGCGCGATCGTGGCCCTGGGCAATACCTTCGACCTGCAGGAGGGTGTGGCGACCTTCAGGCCTGCGCTCGGTGTCCGACCGCAGGTCTCAGGGCGGGCGGTCACCCGTGTCGGCCGCAATGTCATCACCTTGGCCGTCCGCGGCGTGGCGCCCGACGCGCTCTCCCTGGACCTGGAGTCCGATCCGCCGCTGCAGCAGTCCGAGATCGCGGTGCTGCTGGGCCAGCAGGCCGGCCTCACGCACCTGCTCACCGGCGACATCACCGCGCTGCTCCGCGCCGAGATCACGCGGCGCCTGTTCGCGCCGGTGACGCTGGCGATCGGCCGCGCGCTCGGCTTGAGTGAGCTGACCATCGAGTATGACTTCGAACAGCCCCTGCGCCTGCGAGCTGGCCGGCTGCTGCTGCGGGACCTGTACCTCACCGTGACGACGACGTTCGCCGAGATCCAGCAGTGGTGGTGGGCCCTGGAATATCGGTTTGCCCCCGGGTGGCAGCTCGCGCTCCAGCTCGATCCTCAAGGGCGCGCGCAGGCCATCATCTGGTACGCGACGCGGTTCTAACGCGGGGGCACCCGTGTGCGCCCGCGGCCTTGGGGCTGTGCGGTAACCGCTTGATAGGACTTGGAGTGCGTAGACCGAATTCTATATGGATAGGGCCGGTATCCCGCCGTATCCCGCCGGAGGGTCCAGCGGCATGTTCGACGACTACGTCCGCGAACTGCAGAGGGTTGCACTGCTCGAGCCGGCCCAGGAAGCCGCGCTGTGGTATGGCTACCGCCACGGTGGCGACACGGGGTGCCGTCAGCGGCTCATTGAAGCCTATCAACCGCTCGTCTTCAAGATCGTCATGGGGCTGCGGCCGCCCGCCCCGCTCCTCATGGATCTCATCCAAGAAGGCGCGGTCGGGCTCATCGAGTCCGTGGAGCGCTTCGATCCCGGTCGGGGGGTCCGGTTCTCTACCTTTGCCTCGTACCGCATTCGCGGTCGGGTGCTCAACGCACTCGATCGGGTGCGGGCCGATCTCTCGCTCGATCAGGTGCTGGCATCCCTCGATGAGCAGGCCCTGCTGCACTCGTTTACCGATCCGGCGGCCGCCAGGGTGCTGGCAGGGGTCGAGGACCGTGCCGTGGTCGAGCACGTGCTGGCCACGATCGAACAGTTGCCCCCCCGCGAGCGGACGGTGCTCCGCGCCATCGTCGGCGCACAACCCCCGCGCCGCGTCGCCAGTGAACTCCGCATCAGCTTGTCGCACTTCTACCGGTTGCAGAAGCAGGCGACGGCGCACCTCCGAGCGTTGTTGGGTCTCGATGAGATGCACCGGCCGGAACGCGCGTCCGGATACTAGAACTAGAACTAGGGATACGGGTGGAGGAGGAAGCCATGGACGAGCGTAGCGCGAGCCTGACCGAGCGGATCGCTCTCGCTGAGGGCTGGCTGGACCGGGCCCGCTGCCAGATCCGAGACGGGCAGGTGGTCCGCGGCGCGCTGACAATGCTGCTGGCCGAGGCCGAGCTGCAATGCGCGCGGGATTCCGGACTGGCGCGCGCTGTCGCGGCGCGCAGGTCGCCCGGCCGCCCCTGGACCACCTGGACAGCGATCGCGGCCCTCGTTCTTGCGGCTGCCACCGCGCTGGCCATCTCGCTGGCGAACGTCGATCCCGGGGTGGCGGGAGAGGGTCTGATCTCAACGACCCCGATTGTGACCTTGTCCGCCGGCTCAGGCGAGATCCTCCGGCTGGTCGTTGTGCCCGAGCCCGTCGTGGAGCCGACCGTCGTCGAGCGGATGGTCGTCACGTCCAGAATCGTGCGAGTTTCTGTTCCTGTGCCGGCTCCAACCAGCCCCGAGCCACCGCGCGAGATGACCGGCCCGCCACCGGCGACCGTGCCCGTCCAGGTTCTGCCGGCCACAGCACCGCCGGTGCAGGCTCCGGCTGCGCCGCACGTCGTTGCCGCGGCCCCCGCCGCGCCGGTCTTGCTCACGGAGGCCGAGGTCGTCGATATGGTGCTGGCGGCGGAGCGCTCGCTTCGCCGGACGGGCAATCAATAGCGCCGCCACTTCGGGCGGTCTCTCTGTAACGAAGGAGGAAGCGAGTGCCGCATTGTGTTCACGCGCGCCCAAGGCTGATCGCCTGCGTGGTCGCGCTCATCCTCTCCATGACATCCGTTTCGGCACCCGCCGCCTGGGCGCAGACGCCCACGCCGGGTCCGGGCCAGACGCCGGCGCCTGTGCCCTCACCCACGCCGGCCCCTTCACCGGTCCCGACACCGTTGCCTGTGCCGGCTCCCTCGCCGACTCCTGGGCCGCCTCCCACGATCGTGGAGGTCGTGGTGCGCGGGCTTGAGCGTGTGCCCGAGTCGGTGGTCCTGGACTCGGTCGGGGTCCGGGCGGGCGAACTGCTGTCGGAGGAGCGTCTTCGCGCCGACATCGCGGCGATCATCGGCACCGGGTGGTTCGCCGATGCGAATGTGCGGCTCGAGCCGTTGCGCGAGGGGGTTCGGGTCAGCTTCCTGGTCGTCGAGAACCCCGTGATCGATCAGATTGTGGTCGAGGGCAATGCCACCATCCCGACGGCGGAGGTCCTGCAGGCTCTCAACGTCCCGACCGGTCAGGTGCTCAACATCATCCGCCTGCGCGATGGGGCCCGGGCCGTCGAGAAGCTCTACGAGGACCGGGGATACGTGCTGGCACGGGTGGCGGACATCGGTGTCGTCGCCAACGATGTCACGCGCCTCCGGGTGCGGGTGTCCGAAGGCCGCGTCGAAGCCATCGAGTACAAGGGTCTGACCAAGACCCGGCCCTTCGTGCTGGCGCGGGGCCGCCGGGTCCAGGTCGGCCAACCGCTCAACATCAATCTGCTCAACCAGGACCTCCAGGCGCTGGTCAACCTTGATCTGTTCGAAAACGTGCAGGCCCGGCCCGTGCCCGGATCCGCGCCTGACGCCGTGATCATCGAGATCGAGGTGCGGGAGCAGCGCACCCAGTCGGCGCGGTTCGGGTTGGGATACAGCGACCGGACGGGCCTCGTGGGACTGATTGAGTACTCTGAGAAGAACTGGAGGGGTCGTCACCAGACCATCGCGGTCCGGTTCGAGCGGGGGCTGACTGACCGCGGCCCGGCGTCGGTGAGCGAGGCGCCTGCGACGAACTTCCAGTTGAGCTTCCGCGAGCCGTATCTCGACGCGCGCCGGACGGCCCTCGACCTGGTCCTCTATCAGACCACGACCACAGAGGCCGAGTACACGTCCGGCGGCGTTTCCTCGCGATTCACCCTTGAACGCCTGGGCAGCGCCATCTCGCTTTCCCGGCCGATCGATGCCGCGACGCAGGTGAGCCTCCGCCTGCGGTCGGAGCGGGCCCTGTTTACGCCGCTCCCGCTCGATCCCACCACGCCCCCATGTGACGTAGACCCGGACGACCCACTCTGTCCCAAGCCTCCGCCCAGCTTCCTCTCTCCCGGGAGGACGGTGGCGCTGGCGCTCAACGCCGTCAGGGACCGGCGCGACAGCGCCACGGCGCCGACACGCGGCGACCGCCTGTCGCTCACCAACGAACTCGGTCTGAACGTCCTGGGCAGCGACTTCGGATTCGGGAAGCACGTGGTGGAGTACGCGCGATACTTCCAGGCAGGGGACGGCGTCATCGTCGGCCGAGGGCTCGTGGGGTTCAGCTACGGGACGCTGCCCTTGCAGGAGCAGTTCGTGATGGGTGGGCCGACAACGCTCCGGGGATACCCTACCGCCCGGCTGCGCGGCACGAGCGCGGCCATCTTCAACGTTGAGTACCGCGTGCCGCTGGGCTTCATCATGCGGCAGCTTCGTGACTTCACGGGGATCGCCTATGTCGACGTGGGCGCGGCGCCGATCTCGACGAGCGTGCTCTTCGGCTATGGGCTCGGCGTGTCCGTTAACACGGTTGTCGGAGCGATTCGGATCGACTACGCGATAGGTTCGGAGGGGCCGCAGACCTGGCTAACCATCGGCCAACCGTTCTAGCCCGGCCTGTCCGGGCCCGTCAGGCCCTGCGCGTCTGCTGGGGCCTGCTTGCGGCCGCCGTCGTGCTGGTCGTGGCGGCCACCGCTGCACGGGCCGCAGATCCCATCCAGCGCGTCGAGGTCTCGCTGACGGTTGAGGGCGGGGAACCCCACCCGCTTGTCGTGCGACGCATGGTCGAATCCATCGGTTCTGGCGCCGAACGGCTCCTGCTCGGCCGGGACAGCGACCTCGTCGCGCGCCAGCAGGCGACGCTGGCCGGTGTGCTGCGCGAGGTCCTCGACCGGGTCGTCGGCGGATACCGCGTCGCAGACCTCGGCTTCCAGGCCGGCGTCACAACGGTGGTCCGCGTGCGCGTTGAGCCCCGGGGGCCGATCCTCGGCGATCTCCATGTGGACGTCGATCTGCCGGGGGTGCACGTCGACGCCCAGCCGCTGGTGCGCGCGGTGCTCGAGCCGGCGACTGCCGATCTGCGGCACCTGGGCGTGCGGCTGCCGGCGGAGGCGCTCGAGTGGGCCGGTCCGCTGCTGGAGCGACAGGCCGCTGAGATCGTGGAGGCCGCAGCCGGGGGATTTACAGGCCGGGCGCGCATTCAGCCCGCGCGGTCGCGCCTCGTCGTCGTGGTTGGTCCGAGAGATTCGCGGGTGATCCGCGATGTGGGCGTGCGATTCCGCTCCACGTCGATTCCTTACGTGCTGCTGGCGGACCACGGACCGCATGTGGCCTCGATGGCGGAGCCGCTTCGGGGGTTGCCGGTGGTCTTCGCGGCGGCGCACCGCGCGCGTCTCGAGGCGCTCCTCGTCCAGCGGCTCCGCGCGTATCCGCCGGTCCGCGAGTTTGCCATCGAGGCGCGGCCGGTGCTGCAGGTGGCCGAGGTCACCTACGTGACCGTCCTGGCGGAGTCCACGCTGTACCGCGGACGCATCGAGGCCAGGTTGAACTTCGGGACCGAGGCTCCGCCCCCTGATGTTCGGGCGACGCTGGGGAGGTTGTTTGGCTCGATCGAGCCGTTCGTGGAGTTCACGATCGTCCCCTCGAATCTGGCGTTCCGGACCGCGGTGGGCGTGCGGCTCGAACTCGGCACGCACGTCTCGATCGGCGCACTGACCGGATTCGATGAAGCCGGCGTCACGGCGTTCGCCGCCTACCGGCTCTCGCCCGACCTCGAGGTCCGGGGCCGGTACGCGCTGCGTACCAGGGCGTTGGAGACCACGCTCTCGTACCGCATGAACGAGTTCCTGTCCTGGGAGGGCGTGACGACCTCCACCGGGTTCATATGGCTGCGGCTGGTGAGCAACCTGTGACCCCGCCGTGGCCGGGTCGCGTTGGCACGAGACGTGCGATAGAATGAGCCATGGCCGACTGCCGGCACCCATCAGCCGGAGGCCACGTGAAGGAGGTCGTCGCATGCGGTTCGACACACGGAAGGTGGTCGTCGCCCTCGGTGTGATTGTCGTTGTGGCGGTCGCAGGGGTGCTCCTCTGGCCTCGAGTGACCCCTGTGCTCGGCCAGTCGCTCCCGCTCGGCCAGCCGTTCTCGATCGGGTACGTGGACATGCAGCGGGCGCTGGATAGCCATCCGCGGCGGGCCAGTTCCGAGCGCGCCCTGCAGGAGTTCTTCCAGGCCAAGCAGCGCGAGTTTCAAGAGCGCAGCAAGAACATGACCGCCTTCCAGCGGCAGGAGCTTGACCGGCAGCTCCAGCAGCAGATTGTCGAGAAACGCAACGAACTGCTGGGCGGGCTCGACCGAGAGATCCGATCAGCCGTGGAGCACGCGGCCCAGGAGGCCGGCATGTCGGTCGTGCTCGACCGATCGGTCGTTCTCTACGGCGGTACCGACCTGACCGAGGCGGTCATCACGAAGATCAAGGGCAGGTAGCCGTGCGGCGATCTGGGATTGCCGGAGTCCTGCTGATCGGGGTCGCCCTCGCGGGCTGTCGGCCGCAGGCGGGTGCCGTCTCGCCGACGCCGGCCCCGACGCCGGTCGTCACGCCGAGCCCCCCCGCTTACCGCGTCGCGACCGTCGATCTCGGGGCGCTCATCCGTGCCCACCGTCGGTGGCCGGAATTCGAGGCCCTGACCAAGCGCATCAGCACACTGGAGATCCAGCTCATGAGTCCGCCGGCCCCCCCGGAGTCGCCGCGGCAGGCGGCCAGTCCCGACCTGCAGGCGGAGGCCGACCGGCTATCGGCCGCGCTCCACGCAGAGATCGGTGAGCTCCGCGAGCAGCTCCAGCGACGCATCGACGCCTACGGACGCGACTTACAGGCCGAACACGAGGCGAAGGCGGCTGACCGGCAGCGGGAGCTCAATGCCGGGCTGTCCAAAGCGCTGGAAGCGCGGCGCGACGAGTTGCAGCGCGACCTGGAGAGGTTCGAGCTGGCCACGATGGCCGAGTACCGCGTGCCGCTGGCCAACCTTCGGGTGAAGGCCGACGTCGTCGGTATCACCAGCGAGGAGGAGGCGGCCAAGATCCAGGCCGAGGGCGAGCGGATCGCCAAGGAGCGCGACGAGAAGGTCCGCGCGCACGCCCAGGGGCTGGAGAAACAGATGCAGGAGTTCACGCAGGCCAAGACGGCGGAGGCTGAGGCGACGTTCAACGCGTACATTGCCGCGCTTGAGGCCGAGGCTCGCGAGATGCTCGCGGCCAAGAATCAGGAGGCTGAAGCTGAGCTCAAGGCGGCCATCCGCGTCAGGGAGCAGACCTTCCAGCAGTCGATGGAGGAGCGCCGCAAGCTGGCCGTGGAGGGCGTCGAGACTCAACTGCGCGCGGCCCAGGAGCGATACATCAGGCAGTGGGAAGCCGAGCGTGTGCGCATGCGCGCCGAATTGCAGGATGTGACTGCGCAGCGGATCCGGCTCGAGGACAGCATGCTGGCGGAGATCAAGATCGAGGTGGCCACGGTGGCGCAGGAGCGCCGCGTGGACGCCGTGCTGACCCAGACCCTCGTCCATCCTGGGGCCGTGGACCTGACGCCCGAGGTGATCGAGCGGCTGCGGCGATCGTAATCAATGGGGGACGGGCACGGATGACGAACTGGCGGTGGACTGGGACGATCTTGCTGGCGGCGCTGGTGGCGCTGACCACCGCAGGGTGCATGGGTGGACAGGTGGGGCTGATCGACAACCAGCGCATCCTGACCGAGAGCGCCAAGGCCTTGCGGTATCAGAAGGAACTGGACGATCGAGAGCGGGCCATGACCACTGATCTCCAGTTGCTGGTCAGCCAGCTATCGCGGGAGGACCTGGAGGCGCGCCGCCTCCAGTACTTCAGGGAGCTGCAGGGGCTACGGGTCGAGCTGGAAGATACCCTGAATCGCGAGGTCCGGGAAGCCATCCAGCAGGTGGTTCGGGAGAGGCGCCTGAGGGGCGTGCTCGCGAAGGGACCAGTGGTCTACACGCAGCCCGGCGTCACAGTGGACATCACTCAGGACATCATCGACCGCCTCAGGTAGCGCCGGGCGTCCAGCAGGAGCGGTGATGCGGCTCGCGGATCTGGCTGAACACGCGGGCGCTGACTTGGCCGGGCCGGGGGACGTTGAGATCCTGGCGGTCACCGACCTCGACAGGGCTCATCTCCACGCGCTTGTGATGATTGCCGATGCCAGGCGGCTGCCACAGGCCGAGGCATCGGCGGCCGGCGCCCTGCTCGTCGGCGTCGGGGCTCCTCAGACGCGGAAGCCGGCGCTGCGGGCCCGCAACCTGCGCGCCGCGTTCGCGCGGGTGCTCGCCACCCTCGCGCCCACGGCGCAGCCGGCACCCGGCGCGCACGCGTCTGCCGTCGTGGCGCCCGACGCCCAGGTGAGCGCAGAGGCGACGCTCGGCCCCTATGTCGTGGTCTCCGCTGGCGCAGTCGTCGACGCGCGCACCGTCGTCGGCGCGGGCGTGGTCATCGGCGCCCGCGCCCGGGTGGGCGTCGATTGCCTGATCCATCCTCACGTGACGATCTATCCTGACTGTGTGATCGGCGATCGGGTCATCCTGCACAGCGGCGTGGTCATCGGCAGCGACGGGTTCGGGTATGCCGCTGAGGAGGGCGTGCACGTGAAGATCCCGCACCTGGGGCGCGTGGTCATCGAGGACGACGTCGAGATCGGCGCGAACACCACGATCGACCGGGGCACGCTTGGCGAGACCCGGATCGGCCGGGGGACGAAGATCGACAACCTGGTTCAGGTGGCACACAACGTGACGGTCGGGCCGCACAGCATCATCGTGGCCCAGGTTGGCATCTCGGGCAGCGCGACCATCGGCGAGGGCGCGCTGCTGGCCGGGCAGGCCGGCGTTCGCGACCATGTGACGATCGGCGCCGGCGCCGTCGTGCTGGGCCAGGCCGGTGTGACCAAGCACGTGCCGCCCGGTGCCACCGTCTCCGGGTATCCGGCGCGTGAGCACCGCGCCCAACTCCGCCTCGAGGCCACGGTCCTCCGGTTGCCGGACATTCTGCGGCGCCTGGAGGCGCTCGAGGCCCGGCTGGCAGTGGACCCTGCGGGTCGGGACTGAGCAGATGCCCGCGACGCCATCCCAGCAAACCATCGGCCGGACTGTCACGGTGTCAGGCCTCGGCCTGCACACCGGCGGGGCGGCAACCGCCAGGCTGGCCCCCGCGCCTCCCGACGAGGGTGTAACGTTCCGCCGGGTGGACCTTCCGGATGTCCCGGTGGTGCCCGCCTCGCTTGGGGAGGTCGTGGCCACCTCTCGCGGCGTCGCGCTGGGACGCCGCGCGCGTGTCGCCACGGTGGAACACTTGCTCTCCGCGGCCAGGGGGATGGGGATCGACAACATGCGCGTGGACCTCGATGGCGAGGAGCTGCCCTGCGGGGACGGTAGCGCGCAGATCTACGTGGAAGCGCTCCTGCGGGCGGGGCTCGTGGCGCAGGAGGCGCCCCGGCTCCCGATCGTGCTCGACGGGCCGGTCTGGGCCGGCAACGGCCACAGCATGATCGTTGCCGTGCCCGCCACCGACCTCCGCATCACGTACGTCGTCACCGCGGACGGCGCAATGCTGGCCCCGCAGATCGCCGAGTTCCGCGAGGAGGCAGACGCGTACGCCGACGCCATTGCGCCGGCGCGCACCTGGGGTCTGGCGACCGAGGTCGAGGCCCTGCGCGCTCAGGGCCTCGCGCGGGGCGCCTCGCTGGCCACCACCCTGGTGATCGGCCCCGGGGGGTTCCTCAACGAGCCGCGCTTCGCCAATGAGATGGCCCGTCACAAGATCCTGGACGCCATCGGCGACCTCGCGCTGCTGGGCCGCCCGCTGTGCGCGCACGTCGTGGCCGTGCGCGCGGGCCACGGACTGCACATCGCGCTGGCCCGCGAGATCGCCGGCCGCCTGGCCTCGACACAGCGATGAGGGACGTGGAACCACAGATGCGCCCCCCGACTGTCCACCCGACGGCAGTGGTGCATCCGTCCGCCGAACTCGGGCACGGGGTGCAGATCGGCCCCTATGCGGTGATCGAGGCGGACGTGACCATCGGGGACGGCACAGAGATCGGCCCGCACTGTGTGGTTCACGCCCACGTCTCTATCGGCCGCGGCAACCGCCTCTCCGCCCACGTGGTGATCGGCGGCCGGCCGCAGGACCGGACCTACCGCGGCGAGCCCACCCGCATCGCGATCGGGGACGACAACCTGTTCAGCGAGTTCAGCAGCGTGGACCGCGCAACCCGCGAGGGCCACGAGACCCGGATCGGAAACGGCGTCTACGTCATGTCCTTCGCGAAGATCAGCCACAACTGCGTCATCGGCAACGGGGCGACGATCGTGAGCGGCGTGCAACTCGGCGGGTGGGTCCACGTGGACGATCACGCGTACATCGGCGGGCTGGGCGGGGTGCACCAGTTCGTGCACATCGGCCGTCTGGTGATGGTCGCCGGCCTCTCAGGCGTCGTGCAGGATGTCCCCCCCTATGTGATGGTGGCCGGGTTTCGCGGCCGGGCGGTCGGGCTCAATACGGTCGGGCTGCGGCGGCAGGGTGTATCGGCCTCCGACCGGCTCGCGCTGCGCCGGGCGTTCAAGACGTTCTTCCTCTCGGGGCTGCCTCAAGCCGCGGCCGTCGAGGCGCTCGAGGACCTGGCCAGGGAGAGCGAACCGGTCCAGCACTTTGTGTCATTCATTCGCGCAGCCAGAGCGCGCAATCGGGGGATCGTGCGGTGGCAAACCGAGACGGAGTTGTAGGGCTTGTGGCCGGGGTCGGCGTGTTTCCGGAGGTTATTGCCCGGGCGGTGAAGTCACGCGGCCGCGATCTGGTGTGCATTCAGGTGTCCGGGGACTCGCCGTCGCTGCCGAAGATCGCCGACCACTACGCGCGGTGCGCGCCCGGCGCGCTCGGCCAGCTCCTGGGCACACTGCAGGAGCACCGGGTGCGCGAGGTCCTCGTGGCCGGTCGGTTTCCGCGCACGGCTCTACTCAGCGAGGGCGACGAGTTGCGCGATGCGGTCATGCGGCTGCAACGCGATCGGCGCGACGTCCCGCTGCTTGAGCGCCTCGCTGCGCTCCTCGCCAACATCGGCATCGTGGTGGTGGACCAGACGCGGTTCGTCGACGATCTGCTGGCGCCGCAGGGGGTGTTGACCGTCCGCCCGCCCGCGCCCGACGAAGCGGCCGACCTGGAGTTTGGCCGGACGGTGGCCCGGCGGATCGCCGACCTCGACGTGGGCCAGACCGTGGTCGTACGGGGCGGGATCATCCTGGCCGTCGAGGCCGCGGAGGGAACCGACGCGACCATCCGGCGCGGCGGCGCCATGGCCCGCGACGCCGTCGTGGTCAAAGCCAGCCGCAACCATCAAGACCCCCGGTTCGACATTCCGGCGGTCGGACCGGACACGATCGCGGCGATGCGCGATGTGTCCGCGCGCGCGCTCGGGATCGACGCGCGGCGCACCCTGCTGCTCGACCGCGACCGGATGATCGCCGAGGCCGACGCCGACGGGATCACCATCGTGGCCGCCGATGCGCCGCCGCTCGGCCGCCCGCTTCATGCCTCGGCCTAGGGCGCGACGGATCTTCTTCATCGCGGGAGAGGTCTCGGGCGACCAGCACGGCGCCGACCTGGCGCGTGCGCTGCGGGCCGCGGCGCCCGACGTCCTCCTCGAAGGGATCGGCGGCCTCCGGATGGCTGATGCCGGGGTGTCCTTGGTTGAGGACAGCAGTCAGTGGGGCATCATGGGATGGGTGGACGCCGCCCGGCACCTGCGGGCCTTCGCCAGGCGGCGGGCGGCGGTCTGTGCGCGGCTGCTCGCCGATCCACCCGACGTGCTGGTACCGATCGACTTCTCCGGGTTCAACATCGCGGTGCTGCGGCGGTTGGGGCGGAGGATTCGGACGGTCTACTACGTGCCGCCGATGGTCTCGGTACGCCGCGGCCGCCGCGCCGAGCGCGTTGCCGCGCTCGGCGCCAGGCTGCTTGCGATCTTTCCGTTCGAGGCCGACGCCTACCGCGCCGCGGGCGCGGACGTGACGTTCGTCGGCCATCCCGCCGTCGACCTGCTCCAGGAGGCCGGCTCTCCGGTTCAAGCGCGCGGGCGGTTGGGCCTGCCGGAGGCTGCGCCGGTGCTCGGCCTGCTGCCCGGCAGCCGGCAGATGGAGCTCGACTTCCTGTTGGCGCGCATGCTCGAAGCTGCGAAAGCCGCGCGTGCGGCTGTTCCTGACCTCGGGGTCGCGCTGGCTCTCGCCTCGCCGATCTTCCGCGACCGGGTCGGCGCCGCCGTGGCCGCCTCAGGGGTGCCGGTTGTCATGGCCGACGGAGCGCGCGAGATCATGCGCGCGAGCACCGTCTTGCTGCTCGCGTCCGGAACGGCGGCCGTGGAGGCCATGGTGCTTGGGACGCCGATGGTCGTCACCTACCGCGGCACGTGGCTCAACTGGTGGATTGCGCACCTTGCAGTCAAGACCCGCTGGGCCGCCATTCCCAACATCATGGCGGGCGCGACGATCGTGCCCGAGTTGCTCCAGTCCCACGCCACGGCAGCACAGATGACCCGTGCGGTGCTCGCGCTGGTGCGCGACCCGGCCGCGCGCGAGACCATGCAGGACCGGCTCCGCGACCTGGCGGCACACCTTGGGCCGCCGGGCGCCGTGCGCCGCGCCGCCGCCGAGGTGCTGAAGGCGGCGGCGCCTTGAGGCGGGGGCGTGCATTCAGTACGATGGAACGGGCAATGACGGAGGATGCGAGCGATGCGGGCACGACGGTGGCTCGTGATCGGCCTGGTCGTCGTCGTGGTGCCGGTGATCATCTGGGCGCTGCTCCAGACGCCGACACCCGGCCGTGGCGGGGGCGATCCTGTCGTCGTCGCGACGCCCCGGCCACAACCCACGCCGACCCCCTCGCCGGCCATTCCCCCGGTCAGAGTCGCGGGCACGACGATCACGACCGTCGATCCCTCCGGGCTGCCGCAGTGGGACCTCCGCGCTGCGGCGGTCGTCGTGGACGGGACCGCCGGGACCGTGGCGCTGACCACCGTGACCGGCGTGTTCTTCGAAGCCGGTGAGCCGTCTGTCGAGTTCACCGCGCCGCGCGGA
The DNA here is from genome assembly GCA_037443565.1 of Armatimonadota bacterium. Lineage (GTDB taxonomy): Bacteria > Sysuimicrobiota > Sysuimicrobiia > Sysuimicrobiales > Humicultoraceae > Fervidifonticultor_A. Next base: position 91,249 of record JBBIOB010000005.1, read on the forward strand.
ACGTTCTTCATCGCCTCGCGGAACGTGGCCCTCGAGGGTGGAGTGCGCGCGCGGGCCTCAACCGGCCGCACGCTCGAGGCCGATGCGGTCAGGTGGATCCCTGGAAACCGGCAGATCGAGGCCAGGGGCAATGTCGTGCTGCGTCAGGAGGCTCTGGTTGTGCGGGCCGACCGGCTGACCTCCGACACCACCCTGCAACACTCCAGGCTGCGCGGGAACATCCGTGTCACGGTCGTCGAGTAGTGTCGCCGTCGCGGGGATGGTGATCGCCGGGTTGCTGGCGGCGAGCGCGGGCGGCGCGCAGGCACAGCCGGTCCCTTCGTCCCCGATCGATATCACCGGTGCGGTCCGCCTGGAGTACGACGACCGGTCAGGTGTCCTGGTCGCCGAGGGCCAGCCAGTGGTGATCAGGCGCGGCGCGATGGAACTGCGGGCGCGGGCGGTTCGCTACGACACGCGCGCCGCGCGCATCACGGCCCAGGGCGGCGTGATCGTCCGCCAGGACGACGTCACCTTGGCGGCTGACCGTGGGGAACTCGGGCTGGCCGACGAGCGTGTTCAGGTGAGCGGGAACGTGACGATCCGCAGCGCGCGTGACGGGCCGCCGGTGGCCATCATGGCCCCGGCCACCGAGGGATCGCTGCGCACCGGGCGGTTCGCGGCGACCGGGGGTGTGAGGGTCATGCGGGATGTCTGGACGATCACCGGCGAACGGCTCGACTATGATGACCGCGCGCGCCTGGCGGTCGTGACCGGGGAACCCACCGCGACGCTTCGCGACGCGGTCATGACCGCGGAGACCATCACGGTGTGGCTTGCCGAGGAGCGGGCCGCCGGTGAGGGCACCGTGGTGCTCCGCCGCGGCGATCTGGTCGGTCGCGCGCCCAGGGTCGAGGTCGTGGCGCGGGAGAACCGGGCCACCCTGCTCGGCGGCGCACGCGTGGAGCGGGGTCCAGACCGCCTCACCGCCGAGACGATCGACGTGGATCTGGATGGGATCCGCGCGACGGCGCGCGGGTCGCCGAGGCTCGTCATCACGCCTCCCTGAGTGAGCATGCTCGCGGCCAAAGGCCTCTCGAAGCGATACGGCACGCGTACGGTCGTCGCCGGCGTGGACCTGAGCGTGGAGCGCGGCGAGATCGTCGGCCTGCTCGGGCCGAACGGCGCGGGGAAGACGACGACATTCTACATGGTCGTGGGGCTCATCCGGCCCGATGGGGGTGATGTCTGGCTCGACGACGAGTCGATCACCCACCTGCCCGTGCACCTGCGCGCGCGGCGCGGCATCGGCTACCTCAGTCAAGAGCCGTCCATCTTCCGGGGGCTCACCGTGCAGCAGAACATCGAGGCGGTCCTCGAGTCCAGTCGGGTCCCACCGGTCCAGCGGCCCGATCTCGTGGGCGCCCTCCTTGAGGAGTTCGACCTCACGTCGCTCCGCTGGCAGGTCGGCGCGACCCTGTCGGGCGGCGAGCGGCGCCGGGTCGAGATCACGCGCGTCCTGGCGATGCAGCCGTCGTTTATCCTGCTCGATGAGCCGTTCACCGGCGTAGATCCCAAGTCGGTCGCGGAGATCCAGCAGGTCGTGGTGCGGCTGCGCCAACGCGGGCTCGGCGTGGTCATCACCGACCACAACGTGCGCGACACCTTGGCCATCACCGATCGCGCCGAGATCATCCATGAGGGCCGGATACTCTTTGCCGGGACCGCCGAGGAGATCATGGCGAGCGAGGACGCGCGGCGGTTCTACCTCGGGGAGTCGTTCCGGTTGTAGGGTCATGCGCCTGATCGATCGCTACATCGTCCGCGAGGTTGCCGGCGTCTTCCTCTTTGGGGTCGCCGTGTTCACCTCACTCTTGCTCGTCAACCACCTGTTCTTCCTGGCGCGGGTGACGGCCGAGGTGGGCATCGCGATCCGCACCAGCCTGGAGTTGCTCTTCCTGCGAGTGCCCTATCTGGCGGCGTTCGCGCTGCCGATGTCGATGCTGCTGGCGGCGCTCCTGGCGTTCGGTCGGCTGAGCGATCGCAACGAGATCTCGGCGATGCGCACCTCCGGGTGGAGCCTGGGCCGCATCGCGGCGCCTGTGCTGGGCGTGGGGGTGCTCGTGACCGGGCTGTCGCTGTGGCTGACCGAGTTCGTGGTGCCCGGGACCGAAGCGCGGTACCGCGATGTGTTCGCAGAGGCGGTCCGGTCGCCGGAGCGCAGGATGCAGCGCCACGTCCTGTTCCGCGAACGCGTGAGCGAAGTGGAGTCGGTGTTCTACGCGCGCAGCCTCGACATGCGCGACGGGACGATGTCACAGGTCGTCATCACCCAGTTCCTCGACGGCAGGCCGGTGCGGTTGATCGAGGCAGAGAGCGCGCGGTACGGTCCGGACGGGTGGGTGCTGCACAACGGGATTCTCTACCTGCTCGGCGGCGCGAGCGGCGTGACCACGCGGTTCGACGAGATGCATGTCGCGCTGCGGCGCACGCCGGAGCAGATGGCCGCGCCCCGCCGCGATCCGGCAGAGATGACCATCCGTGAACTGCGCGAGCAGATCGCCGCGCTGCGGGCGGCGGGGGAGAACGTGCTGCGCTACGCGATCAACCTGCAGCTCAAGCTCGCCCTGCCCGCGTCCAGCCTGATCTTCGCGCTGCTCGCGGTGCCGCTCGGGCTGCGTCCCCATCGGTCGGGCCGGACCACCGGGCTCGCGCTCACCGTGCTCGTGCTGCTCGGGTACTATGTCGCCATGTCCATCACGGTGACCCTTGGAGAGCGCGGCCAGCTCACGCCGGTCCTTGCGGCGTGGATCCCCAACCTCGGTGTGGCGGCCGCCGGCGCCTACCTGCTGTTCACCGCGTGGTGACGGCCCGTCTGGCCTGCGCCATGACGGGCACGCGCGTGGCCTCCTGCACCAGGGCCCCAGCACCGCTCCGTTGAAGGACATCTGACGTGGAATCCGGCCTCTTGCTGGTCCCGGTCCTCATCGTCGTCAGCGGCGTCGTCGCGTACCTCGGCAACCAGGTGGGCCGGGCGATCGGCCGCAGGCGGCTCTCGCTGTTCGGGCTTCGGCCGCGCTACACCGCTCACGTGATCACCGTGGTGACCGGCATGCTGATCACGGTCATCTCGCTGGGGACGGTGCTGCTCGTCTCACAGGATGCGCGGGTCGGCCTCTTTCGTCTCAACGATCTTCGTGAGCAGATCGACGTCGCCGAGAGCCGTCTGGCCCAGGTTACTGGGGGCGACATCGCCTTCCTGCGCAATCAGGAGGTGCTGCGCGAGATCATCGACGGTCGGCTGTCGCAGTCTGAGGTCCTGAGCCAGCTCGACGCCATGCGCCTGCGCGCCGTGGATCTCGCGGTCGCCGGCGGCGCCGGGCCGGACCTGACGACCGGCGCCGTGTTCAGCCTCTACCCGCCCAACCTGACGTGGGAAGCGATCGCCCGGCTCATCGCGCTGCGGCGTGGTGAGACGATCGTCCGGATCGTGTCGCTGGAGAACACCCTGCGCGGCGAAGCGCTGCGGGTCTCGGTCCTGCTCGTGGACCGCCGGCTCGTCTACCGGCGGGGTGCAGTCGTGGGCAGCGGCACGGTGGACGGGCAGGCGGCGCGCGAGCAGGTGGGCCGCCAGTTGCTCGCCTTGATCGACGCCGCGTCGGACCGCGCCACGGGCAGCCTGCTCTCGCCGCCGTTTACCCGGGTCACCGACCCGCCCCGCGGCCAGATCGATGTGGACGTCCACCGGGCCGCCGTGGCCCAGATTGCGGAACTGCGGCGAGAGGTCCGCGTTCAGGTCGTCGCGGCGCGCGACATCATGACCGAGATGCCCCTGGTGGTCGGCCTGAACGTCCTTCCCTGACGCTCGCCCTGCGCGTCCGGCAGGGATCGGTGGACCCGCACACGAACCTCTGTGACGAACGGCCAATACGGTACGGGTGGACGTCCGGCATGCCCCGGACGTCAGAATAGGGAAGTCCGGTGAGCCCTGCGCAGGCAGGGCGAATCCGGCGCGGTCCCGCCGCTGTGACGGAGAGCGCCGGCCCCTTGTGGGGCAGCCACTGGGAGCGATCCCGGGAAGGCCGGCCGGCACGATGACCCGGAGCCAGAAGACCTGCCCGCACCGCTGGCACACACCTTCGCGGAAGAGGAGGTGGGCCGATGAACGTGCGGATCTTCGCCCTCATCGCCTGCGTCGCCACGCTCTGCACGTCCTTTCCCACGTACGCTCAGGAACCGCCGCCCGAGTTTGAGATCCCGGATGTCGTCTCGCCCGGACGACGGCCGCAGCCCGCGGCGGCGTCTCCGGCCAGCGTCTCGGTGCTGACCGCATCCGACCTGCGGCGCCTGGGCATCCGCACCGTCGGTGAGGCGATCGCCTTCGTGCCCGAGACCCTGGCGCGCGCCTACGGCGGCCCGGGCGGGCTCATCACCCCGAGCATCCGGGGCAGCAGCGCGGAGCAGGTGCTGGTACTCCTCGACGGGATCCCGCTCAACGGCGTCTTCGCCGGGACCGTGGACCTGTCGACGATCCCCGTTGACGACGTCGAGCGCATCGAGATCCTGCGCGGTCCCTTCTCGGCGATCTACGGGAGCGGCGCGCTCGGCGGCGTCATCTCGATCGTCACCCGGCGCCGTGCACCGCCGTCACTGGCCGCGGGCGGCGGATCGCTCGGCGCATTCAGCATCGCAGTCTCCGGCGGGAGCGAGGCGCGCGTCTCGCTGCGCCACGAGGGCGCCGCGGGCGACCGGGCCAATAGCGATCTGCGCAGCGGCGCATTCTCGCTACGGCTCGGCGAGGCAACGGGGACCCGATCATGGGACCTCGGCCTGCTGGTCACGGCGGCGGCCCGCGGAGTGCCGGGCTCCACGGCCTGGCCCACGCCGCTGGCGCGGCAGGATGATCGCCGCATCGCCGCTGTGTTCACGGTGCAGCGGACATCCGATGTGATGACTGACCGGTGGCGGCTGACCGCGCATCTCGACCAGATCGGCTACCGCGACCCACCGTGGTTCGACGACCGGCACGACGGCGCGGCGTGGGGCGCGGAGTGGCAGCGGACAGTGCGCATCTCGGATCGCCGGGTCGTGGCGATCGGCGCCGACGCGACGGTGCAGCGGTTGAGTAGCACGAGCGTGGGCGAACGGGCCGCGATCAGCGGCGCGATGTACCTGCAGGATGACCGCGCGCTGAGCGAACGGCTTGCGGTCTCCGGCGGGCTCCGCGCCGACTGGCACTCGGTCTACGGCGTGCAAGTCAATCCCCGGATCGGCATGGTCTACTTCGCCCGGCCCGACCTCAGGCTGCGCCTGGCCGTGGGTCGGACCTACCGCGGCCCGACGTTTGCGGATCTGTACTATCCCTTTGACGGGTTCGCCGTCGGCAACCCCGGCCTCCGGCCGGAGCGGGCGTGGTCGGTGGATGCGGGCCTGGAGGCGACGCTGGGGCCGGGTCTGGTTGTGCGAGCCACGACGTTCTGGAGCGACGTGCGGGACCTGATCGTCTGGGTGCCTGATGCCATGTTTGTCTTCTCACCGCAGAACGTCGGCTCCGCCGACGTGTTCGGAGCGTCGTTCGAGGTGGACGGCGTCATCGCTCCGAGTTGGCGCGCGCGGGCCGGCATCACGTGGATGCGGGCCACGGACCGCGCCACGGGACTCGACCTGCCCAACCGGCCGCGGGTCTCGGGTTCGGTCGCGCTGACGTATCTACTCCCCGCCGGCGCGTCGGTGACCGCCACGGCCCTAGCCGTGGGCGAGCGGTTCGCCGACCAGGCCAACACAGTGCGCCTGCCGGGGTACCTGGCCGCCGGCCTCGTTGCGCAGGTGCCGCTGCGTGGCGCTTCTGCGCTTCGCCTCTCGGTTCAGAATCTGTTCGACACGGCGTACGAGCCGGTGGCCGGCTATCCGGCACCGGGCCGGACGGTGTTCGTGGAGCTTGTGCTTGGGAGGGCGCGGCCGTGAGACCGCGCGCGACCGTTGTCTTCGCGGCCTGCGTCGCGCTGATGGCGGCCGTGGTGCTGGTGACGCGCCCGGGCCTCGAAACCGACCCCGAAGCCTTTGCCCCTGCTCCACCGCCGGAGGCCGGCGGGTACTCCTGGATCCCCGCGCCGTCCGCGGAGCATGAGGCCGGGTGGCCGCTCGATGTGCCAGCCGCGCCTGCTCCGGCCTTGCGGGCCACGCCGACTCCGGCAGAGCACGTGGCGGACCCCCAGCCCACCCCGAAGCGGCCCCCCCAACCTCCTCGGCGCCCGTCGACTGACGGAACACCCGGTCGAGTCAGCCCGGCGCCGCAGAGCGTGGGGACGCCCACGGCGCCGCCGGACGAATCCACACAGCGAGCTGAACGTCCATCCCCTGGAGCCCGCACCGGCCACGGAACGGGATCCGAGACCGGCTCTGGGACACCCGGGCCCGGGGCCGGCCCGCGTGGCGAAGGACAGACAGCACTCCCTGCGCCGTCTCCACGACCTCTGCCAACACCGTCACCCGGACTCCCTTCGACACCCGAGCCGCCGGCGCCATCTCCGCGCCTGTCGCCACGCCCCGAGACTCCACCAGCAGCGCCGGTCCTGACCGCGCCCGTGCCCGTGGCGCTCGACCCCCCCGAGCACCCGGATGCCTGGCGGGTGGTCGTCGAGGCGCCCGGGTTGGTCGCCGGCGCGCGGCCAGAGGCTCCGGCGGCCCGCGTCCGACTCCGGCTACTCGTCCGCGACGACGGGGTGGTCGCCGAGGTCACCGTGGCGGTCCCCTCCGGCCGGCCTGATCTCGATGCGGCCGCCGCGTCCGCGGCCCGGGCCTGGCGGTTCCTGCCCGCGCGGCGTGACGGCGTGCCCATTGCCAGCGTGGTGCTGGTCTGGGTGGCATTCGTCACGGGACCGTAGCGTCATGGTCTCGGACCAGGCGCGCGTGGTGCTCGCGGTCGATCCCGGCCGCGCCAAGTGCGGCATGGCGGTGTGTTCAGCGGCAGGCATCCTGGCTCGGGCCGTGGTCCCTGTCGGCGACGTCGGGCCCACCGCCGCCGAATGGCAGCGCCGGTTCGGGGTCACGGACATCGTCGTGGGAGACAGGACCGGATCGGATGCGGTCGTCAGGGCGATTGCCGCTGCAGTGTCGGTTCCGATCCGCAGCGTCAACGAGGCGGGGACGACGCTCGCGGCGCGCGCCCGGTACTTCGCCGAGCACCCGCCCCGCGGCTGGCGCCGCCTGATCCCACGGACCCTCCAGACGCCACCTGAGCCCCACGACGACTACGTGGCGGTGCTGCTGGCCGAGCGCGCACTGATGTTGCCCGCCGGCGGCCCACCCGTCCCGTGAGGACCCCTGGGTGGGCGGCGGCGGGTGGGGGAGGGAGAGGTACTTTGCGAGAAGGAGTCTGCCCCGAAGCGTCGAAGGGAATCTCGATAATTGCCGGGTGCTTCGCCCGTTGCCGGAGTCTTGAGAAGAAGGGCGGGGCGTGCTACGTTTATGCAAGTGACGGCAGGCGCTCGCGCCGTCACGCCCCCGGAGTCCAGCAACGGACGTACACCGCCGTCAAGGCCGCAAAGGCCGTACGGCGCGGGTTCGGGAAGGAGGGAAGGAGCGGCAGGGCCGCGCGACGGGAGGGCGGGCACGAAGGCCGACGGGCATCATCGCAGACGGAAGAGGAAACATGCACACTCGTTCCGACCGCGCAGTGTCCCCGAGGCCGACAACACACACACGAAAGGGGACACCAGCCTTGAAGCAGCTTGCTGTTGTTCTGGCAGCGATCCTGTCCTTCGCGCTGGTCGCTCCGGCTGCGGCGCAGCCGTTCGCGGACGTGCCCACCGATCACTGGGCATACGACGCGATCGCTGAGCTCGCGGCCAAGGGCCTCATCGAGGGGTATCCCGATGGGTCCTTCAGGGGCGATCGCGCCATGACCCGGTACGAGATGGCCATGGTGGTCGCGCGGCTCCTCGCGCGCATCGAGGCCATCAAGATCCCACCGCTCCCGGGCGACCTGGTCCGCACCCCGGCCATGACGACCGCGATCAACGCGGCGGTCACGGCGCAGACCACCGCGCTCCGGGCGGTTGACACGCGGCTCACCGCGAAGCTCGCGACGATCCAGCGGCTCGTGGCGGAGTTCCGCGCAGAGCTGGCGGCCCTCGGCGTCCGCGTCACCGCGGTCGAGGAGGAGCTGGCCGCGATGCGCGCCCGGCTCGACAACACCCGGGTCACCGGCGACATGCGGTACCGGTTCAACTTCTACCCGGTCGGCTCAGTGAGCGGCGGCGGCACCTTCCGCACGCCCGATCACCGACTGCGCGCCCGGCTGACCTTCACCGGTACGGTCGGACCGAACACGACCGCCGTGGTGCGCCTCCTGGCGTTCAACAGCGCCGGCAGCAACAACTTCGACACGCGCTTCGGCAACGACCTGCTGTTCAACAACGTGTCGTTCGACCTGCTGTACCTCGACCTCCGGAACACCTGGTATGCGGACCTCTGGCGCCTCGGTCGCCAGGCCTACTCCATCGCGGCCTACGGCCCGGGCGGCGGTCTGTTGTTCGACCCGGCCAACAGCTGTGGAGGACTTGCGGTGGGCTGGTTTGCTACTCCCTGCACCATTGACGGCCTTCGGACCGACTGGACAGTGGGCCCGGTCAACCTCGAGGTCGGCATGTTCCGCCAGACCAACGCCCCTGCGGTCCCAGGCACCGGTACGTTCACCACGGTCTACTGGGACTTCAAGACCGTGCGGGCGACGACTCGCGCCTTGCTGCCCGGATGGACCCTCGGCGGCACCTACTACCTCCAGGGCGTGGTGGCCAACACCCCGCCCGGCCTCTGGCAGGGTGGGAACGGCTGGGGGCTTGATCTGAGCGGGACACTGATCCCCGGGATCACCCTCTATGTCGACTACGCGAGCTGGAGGTCGGTCTACGAGCCCGGCGCCACGTTCACCTCGGCGGCCTCCACGGCCTACCGCGTGGGCGGCAACATCAACCTGGCCCAGATCGCCGGCATGACGACCTGGAACCCGACCATCGACTGGCAGTGGCATCAGTTCGGGCCGCTGGCGACCGGGGCGTTCCCGCCGTTCTACACTTACGCCGGAACCATCTTCGGTCAGGCGAACTCGTGGGACCAGCGGGGCTATCTCGTCAGGCTGAACCTGACGTTCACCCCGCGGACCCGCGCGTTCATCATGTACGAGGGTGGGACCCAGATCAGCTCCGGCCTGGCGTACAGCGAGTGGTGGCTCCGCCTCACACACACCATCGCCGCGAACACGACAGGCTACATCCAGTACACTCGGGGTAGTCTCGGCGGGGCCGACTACTACAACTTCTATCGCGCCGAGGTGTCGTACTCCTGGTAACAGGACGGCAGCTCCTTCTCGGCCCCCCGGGGGGTTCTCTCCCCGGGGGGCATTTCATTGCGACTCCTTCAAGCCGCCTCAGCGGAACCTCAATGGGCTGAATAGGCGCAGATCCTTTGCGGGCCCCGGGGCATGGTGTAGAATGAGCCCCAGTACGAGGTCGACCACGACAGTCGGCCACGACAGGTGATCGGTGAAATGGTGAAGGCGCTTGTAGTTGTGGCGTTCCTGGTTGTGGCGCAGCTCATCCCGTCGTGCGGGGACCGATCCGAGACGGGAGGGTCGCCGGCGATAGGTACCCCCGCCCAGGTCGTTGGCTGGGTCGACGAGAAGCGCAGGGACACCTATGGCGTGTTCCCCTGGCTGATCGTGATCAACCACCTGGAGTACGGAGTCCCCTACGATTTCTGGTTGGCGGT